>CP167917.1:1323135-1984702 GCA_041504365.1 Dryocola sp. LX212
GCATCACGCATCAGCTTGTGGAAGAAGCGGAAGTAGAGCAGGTGCATGATGGCGTGTTCGATACCGCCGATATAAATATCAACCGGCAGCCAGTAGTTTGCTGCTTTGGAATCGAGCATACCTTTATCGTACTGCGGGCTGGTGTAGCGCGCGTAGTACCAGGAGGACTCCATAAAGGTGTCGAAGGTGTCGGTTTCGCGCAGCGCAGGCTTGCCGTCAACGGTGGTTTTTGCCCAATCAGGATCGGCCTTAATCGGGCTGGTGATGCCGTCCATCACAACGTCTTCAGGTAGAATAACCGGCAGCTGGTCTTCCGGGGTTGGCATAACGGTGCCGTCTTCCAGGGTCACCATTGGAATCGGCGCGCCCCAGTAGCGCTGGCGAGATACACCCCAGTCGCGCAGACGGTAGTTAACTTTACGAACGCCTACGCCTTTAGCGGCCAGTTTGTCCGCGATGGCGTTAAAGCCATTCTCGAAGTCCAGACCGTCGAATTCGCCAGAGTTAAACAGGGTGCCTTTTTCGGTCATTGCAGAGGCGGAAAGATCCGGCTCGCTGCCATCGGCATTCAGAATAACCGGCTTGATCTGCAGGCTGTATTTAGTGGCAAACTCCCAGTCGCGCTGGTCGTGGCCCGGAACGGCCATTACGGCGCCCGTGCCATATTCCATCAGCACGAAGTTCGCAACCCAGACAGGAACGGCTTCGCCGGTCAGCGGGTGAATTGCGTTAATGCCGGTGGCGACGCCTTTTTTCTCCATAGTTGCCATTTCTGCTTCGGCAACTTTGGTATTACGGCATTCGTCGATAAATTCGGCAAGCGCAGGGTTATTAACCGCAGCCTGCTGCGCCAGCGGGTGGCCCGCGGCGACCGCCAGATAGGTCACACCCATAAAGGTGTCCGGACGGGTGGTATAGACAGTCAGTTTTTCCGCGCTGTTCTCAACGTCGAAGGTGATTTCCACGCCTTCAGAACGGCCAATCCAGTTACGCTGCATGGTCTTAACCTGCTCCGGCCACTGGTCCAGCGTGTCCAGGTCGTTAAGCAGTTCGTCTGCGTAGGCGGTGATTTTGATGAACCACTGTGGGATCTCTTTGCGCTCAACTTTGGTGTCGCAGCGCCAGCAGCAGCCGTCGATAACCTGCTCGTTGGCCAGCACGGTCTGATCGTTCGGGCACCAGTTAACGGCGGAGGTCTTCTTATAAACCAGCCCTTTGTTGTACAGTTGGGTGAAGAATTGCTGTTCCCAACGGTAGTATTCCGGGGTACAGGTCGCCAGCTCGCGGCTCCAGTCATAGCCAAAGCCCAGCGTTTTCAGCTGGTTCTTCATGTAGTTAATGTTGTCGTACGTCCACGGCGCAGGGGCAGTATTGTTTTTTACCGCCGCACCTTCAGCAGGCAGGCCGAATGCATCCCAGCCGATAGGCTGCATGACGTTTTTGCCCAGCATGCGCTGGTAACGTGCGATGACGTCGCCGATGGTGTAGTTGCGGACGTGGCCCATATGTAGTCGGCCAGAAGGATAGGGAAGCATGGACAGGCAGTAGTACTTCTCTTTACCTTCGTCTTCAGTGACCTCAAAGGTACGCTTCTCTTGCCAGTGTTGCTGGACGGTGGATTCTATCTCTTCCGGGCGGTATTGCTCTTGCATGGCAGCCAGTGGTCCTGTAATGAAAGACAGCTACAAGTTGTAGCCTGTAACGTGTTAGGTTTCAGATCCGCATAGCATAGCTGATATGACAGCGGCAAAACAGCCTTTCGACACCCCGGTCGCCCATTTCTCCTTTGCAGTTTTTTACCTTGCCTGTGGGCAATCTAACAAAGCGATGCCCGATTAAGGTCTACTATTAGAGTAGGTTACATGACCTAAGAATGCAGGATTCTCTTCAAGGAGGCAGGCAGACGATGAATAAGGTGGCGCAATATTACCGTGAACTGGTGGCTTCGCTCACCGAACGGTTACGCAACGGAGAGCGCGATATCGACGAGCTGGTCGCCAGCGCGCGTCAACGCATGAACGAAACCGGGGAGCTGACCCGCACCGAAGTCGACGAGGTCACGCGCGCGGTGCGTCGCGATCTCGAAGAGTTTGCCCGCAGCTACAGTGAAAGCCAGGATGAATTCACCGATAGCGTGTTTATGCGGGTGATAAAGGAGAGTCTGTGGCAGGAGCTGGCTGATATCACAGATAAAACGCAGCTCGAATGGCGGGAAGTTTTCCAGGATCTTAACCATCATGGCGTCTACCACAGCGGCGAGGTAGTGGGTCTCGGCAATTTAGTCTGCGAAAACTGTCGTTTCCACCTGGCGGTCTATACGCCGGATATTCTGCCGGTCTGCCCGAAGTGTGGGCATAACCAGTTTCACCGTCGGCCGTTTGAACCCTGATAAAACGAGCCTTCCTTGTGGAAGGCTCTCAGTTTTTAGAGGTTAGTGCAGTATTTTGGCGAGGAAGTCTTTCGCGCGTTCAGACTGAGGATTATTAAAGAAGTCTTCTTTATTAGAATCCTCAACGATTTTCCCTTCATCCATAAAGATCACGCGGTTGGCCACTTTGCGGGCGAAGCCCATTTCGTGCGTCACTACCATCATGGTCATCCCTTCATGAGCAAGCTCGACCATGACGTCCAGAACTTCGTTAATCATTTCCGGATCCAGTGCCGAAGTCGGTTCATCGAAGAGCATGGCAACCGGATCCATGCAGAGCGCACGTGCGATAGCCACGCGCTGCTGCTGGCCGCCCGATAGCTGGGCTGGGTATTTATCTGCGTGGGCGGTGAGGCCTACGCGTTCGAGGAGTTTAAGCCCTTTTTTACGCGACTCCTCTTTGTTGCGCCTGAGGACTTTAACCTGCGCCAGCGTCAGGTTTTCGATGATCGACAGGTGCGGGAACAGCTCAAAGTGCTGGAACACCATGCCCACATGCGAGCGCAGCTCGGCAAGATTAGTCTTTTTGCTGTTCACCCTGGTGCCATTGACGACAATTTCGCCTTTCTGTACCGGCTCCAGGCCGTTAACTGTTTTAATCAGCGTGGATTTGCCGGAGCCTGAAGGCCCGCACACTACTACCACTTCCCCCTTTTTTACTTCAGTTGAGCAGTCGGTTAGCACCTGAAAGTGACCATACCATTTAGAAACATTTTTCAGGGAAATCATGACACTGTCCTTTTCTTCAAGTAGCTGACCAACAGCGAGGCGCTAAGACTGATAACAAAATAGACCAGACCGGCAAACAGGATCATTTCGACCTGGGTTCCGTCACGTTCGCCAATGGTCGAAGCGGTGCGGAAGAAGTCGGCGAGGCTTAATACGTAAACCAGCGAGGTATCCTGGAACAGCACGATGCCCTGAGTTAACAGCAGGGGCACCATGGCCCGGAAGGCCTGGGGCAAAATAATGAGCTTCATGGACTGCCAGTGGGTCATCCCCAGCGCCAGGGCGGCGTTTGACTGCCCGCGTGAAACGCTCTGAATACCGGCGCGAATAATTTCCGAATAGTAGGCGGCTTCGAACATCGAAAAGGCGACCATGGCGGAAATTAAGCGAATATCAGTTTGCGGCGACAGGCCCAGCACTTTTTGCAGGAAGCCCGGCACCACGAGATAGAACCACAGCAGCACCATGACCAGGGGCACGGAGCGGAAGACGTTAACGTAAGCGCTTGCAAACCAGGCGACAGGCTTGAAGGGGGACAGACGCATAACGGCAAGTAGGGTTCCCCAGATGATGCCGAATACCACCGCCGTAACGGTGATTTTCAGGGTAATGACCAGGCCCTGCATCAGGTACGGCATGGCGGGAAGTATTGAAGTCCAGTCAAATTCGTACATTTATTTGCCTCCCATATTGCCAGGCAGGCGAACCTTACGCTCAACCACGTACATGATCAGCATAATGACGGCGTTGATCAGGACGTAGGCGAGGGTTATCGCGGTGAAGGATTCATAGGCGTGCGCGGAGTAATCCAGTAGTTTGCCCGCCTGCGCGGCCATATCCACCAGTCCGATGGTCGAGGCGATGGCGGAGTTTTTCACCAGGTTCATCATCTCGGAGGTCATTGGCGGCACGATCACCCGGTAGGCGTTAGGCAGCAGAACGTAGCGGTAAGCCTGCGGGAGCGTCAACCCCATTGCCAGTGCGGCATTTTTCTGACCGCGCGGCAGAGACTGAATGGCTGCGCGCACCTGCTCGCAGACGCGGGCGGCGGTGAACAGCCCAAGGCATATCATTGATGACAAGAAGAACTGCACGTTGGGATCGAGTTCGGATTTAAACCACATGCCGAGGTTTTCGGGCAGCAGCTCCGGCATCACTAAATACCAGGTAAAGAACTGCACGATAAGCGGCACGTTGCGGAAGAGTTCGACGTACAGCGTACCGATGCCGGAAAGCCAGCGGTTAGGAACGGTGCGAAGAATGCCAAACAGCGAGCCGACGAAGAAGGCGATGATCCAGGCGGTGACGGAAAGGGCGACGGTGACCTGGAAACCATTCCAGATCCAGCCCAGATAGGTGGTGTTGCCGAACGGGGCGGGCTGTAGAAAGATTCCCCAGTTCCAGTTTATAGACATAACGTACTCCGAGAAAAATTGAGGGTAGCAAGCAGCGCTACCCTCGAAGATTGATGAGAAGCTTATTTTTCACGCCGGATGGGGAACGGCCATCCGGCGCTTAGTCTGTCCGGGCTTCAGTTCGTCAATCGGGAGGGCGGGTTATCCCGGCCCCTTAGTTCTAATTAGTTCAGTGCTTTGTCGTTCGGCTCTTTGAACAGCGCTTTCATGTCGTCAGACAGGGCGAAGTTCATGTTGATGTTTTTTGGCGGGATCGGATTCATAAACCATTTATCAAACCATTTGGCCGCTTCGCCTGAGGTCTGGGCTTTGGCGATGGTTGCATCCACCAGCTTTTTGAATTCCGGATCGTCTTTACGCAGCATACAGCCGTAGGCTTCGTGAGACTGCGGCGTACCAACGATGTCCCAGTTATCCTGTTTCTTCGCTTTAGCGCGCTCGCCCGCCAGCAGGGCATCATCCATCATAAACGCCACCGCGCGGCCGCTCTCCAGCGTCCGGAAGGAGTCGCCGTGGTCTTTGGCGCTGATGATGCGCATGTCCATTTTCTTCTCTTCGTTCAGCTTATGCAGCAGCACTTCAGAGGTGGTCCCGGAGGTCACGACCACCGCTTTCCCTTTCAGGTCAGCGAAGTCTTTAATCGCGCCGCCTTTCTTCACCAGTAAGCGAGTCCCTACTACGAAGATGGTGTCGGAGAAGGCAGCCTGCTTCTGGCGTTCGAGGTTATTGGTGGTTGAGCCACACTCAAAATCGAAGGTGCCGTTTTGCAGCAGCGGGATACGGTTTTGTGAGGTGATGGGGATCAGCTTAACCTTTAAGTCTGGCTTGTTGAGCTGCTTTTTCACGGCTTCAACAATGGCGTTTGAGTAGTCCTGTGAGTAGCCGACAACCTTTTGCTGATTGTCGTAATAAGAGAACGGAACGGAAGACTCGCGGTGGCCGACAACAATCACGCCGTTAGCTTTAATTTTGTCCAGCGTGCTCTGCGCGCCCGAGGCAGGTTTAGCGTCTTCAGCATGTACAAGACCGGCGCTAATCCCCATGACCAGCAAAGCCGGTGCTAGTTTTCTCAATTGCATTTCCAACTCCTTAATATGAGTGCCGGAAACGGCACCGATACCCGATGTGTGTTGTGTATTGTTTTTGTATCAAGCCGAATAAAAACGGGCGAAATGTCGCCTTTTGTTAACATTTAACCTAGCTGAATGTAAAGAATTTGCTATGTAAATGTTTATTTTTGCGAGGCGCGCCGCACCGTTTAGAGGCAAAAATCCGTCGTTGCACCATGCTGGTGCTGACGATGTCTTCCGATGGTGCAGCCGTACGGGACGGTTAACCGTCACGCCGCGCTATGGCGTTTTAATCAGGCTAGTCGTTGTTTTAACTTAGCAATTGATGTGCCAGAAATGAAAAAGGCCAGCGGGTTAGCTGGCCTTCAGACTGATGACAAACCTAAAACGAATGGAATTCGAAAAGATCTCACCGAATAAATAATAAGGAAAATCAGTTGCTTGATTTTCGCCTGCTTACTACAAAGAAGGAAAAACCACGCTTTTTCCCTCTTTGTCAGCAATCTAAAGGCCAGCGGGTTAGCTGGCCTTCTGGCTGGAGGGGGGAATGGTTAATTCTTTTTGCGACAGCGCAGGCTGACGAACAAGGCACTGAAGGCGAAGACCAGCGTGAGGATCCACAGCGGCCAGTTGCCAAACCGGGCGTAAGGCGTCAGCCCCGTCGTTGGCGTGACCTTCGCTTCCAGCACTTCACGCTTAAACTGTGGGATCATCGCGTCAACGTCGCCGCTGGCGTTAATCACCGCCGTCACGCCGTTGTTGGTGCTGCGCAGTAGCGGACGTCCCAGCTCCAGGGAGCGCATGCGCGCCATCTGGAAGTGCTGCCACGGGCCGATTGATTTACCGAACCAGGCATCGTTAGAAATGGTCAGCAGGAAATCGGTGTCCGGGCGGAAGTTATCGCGCACCTGTTCACCCAGAATGATTTCGTAGCAGATGGCAGGCGTCAGCTTGATGCCGTTAGCCTGAAGCTGAGGCTGGAGATAAGGCCCGCGGCTGAAGGATGACATGGGCAGATCGAAGAACGGGGCCAGCGGGCGCAGAATAGACTCCAGCGGGACAAACTCGCCGAACGGAACCAGGTGGTTCTTGTTATAGCGGTCGGTGCTGCCGTAGCCGTATTTATTACCTTCACCCAGCGTGATAATGGTGTTGTAGGTGTCGTAGCGGTTCTGCTTGTTCAGGCGTGCGTCCACGATACCGGTGATAAGCGAGCTGTGCTTTGAGCGCAGCAAATCATCCATCGTGGTCAGGAACTGCTGCTGGTTGATTTCGAGATCGGGTATGGCGGATTCCGGCCAGATGATCAGCTGGGCTTTTCCCATCTGCGGCTGGGTTTTGTCCAGATAGATTTTTAACGTGTTCAGCAGCTGGTTCTCATCCCATTTCAGGGACTGAGGGATATCCCCCTGCACCATGGCTACGTCCACGGTACGATCTTTTACCGGCTGGAACCACTGGATACTGCGCAGCGGCCACGGCAGCAGCAGCAGGGCGGCGGCAATAATGGCCGGACGCCATTTGCGCTCATGCAGGGCATAAACAAGCAGGCCGCTGATGATCATCAGCAGGAAGGTGATGGCCTCAACGCCGAAAATGGGCGCCACGCCTTTCAGCGGGCCGTCAATCTGGCTGTAGCCGAACTGCAGCCACGGGAAGCCGGTCAGCACCCAGCCGCGCAGGAACTCTGTCGCCTGCCAGAGCATAGGGGCCGCAATCGCCACGCGCCACCAGGTTGTTTTTGGCCACAGCTTGCTGAGGAGACCGCCAAACAGTCCGGTATAAAGGGAAAGGTAGGCGGCCAGCAGCACGACGAGGAAGACGTTAACGAAGCCTGGCATACCGCCAAACTGCGCGATGCTGACGTAAACCCAGTTGATCCCGCTGCCAAACAGCCCCAGCCCCCAGAAGAAACCTATCCATGCGCTTTGTATGGCGCGGCGGTTAAGCGTTAATCCTTGCAGACCAGCCAGCGAAACAATGGCCGCAGGCCAGAAATCATAGGGCGAAAAGGCCAGCGTCCCGCAGGCACCAAAAAGCAGCGCCAGCAGCAGGCGAATGCGCTGGCGTTGAAGTTGTAAAGCGATAGCCATCTTTAAATTAATCTTCCAGTTTCGGTTGCGGCGAATCGTCCGGCATTCTGACGTGAACCTGAATAATACGGCGGCTGTCGGCCATCGCGACCTTGAACTGGTAACCATCTATGTCGATGGTTTCGCCGCGCGCCGGCAGATGACCAAACGCCTGCATTACCAGGCCACCAATCGTATCCACTTCGTCATCATTAAAATGGGTGTCGAAGGTATCGTTAAAATCTTCGATAGAGGCCAGGGCGCGCACCGTCCAGGTATGGCGGCTTAGCTGGCGGAAATCGCTGTCTTCTTCGTCGTCGTACTCATCTTCGATTTCACCGACGATAAGCTCGAGGATATCTTCGATGGTCACCAGACCCGAGACGCCGCCGAACTCGTCAATCACAATCGCCATATGGTAGCGCTGCTGACGGAACTCTTTCAGCATGCGGTCAACACGCTTACTTTCAGGGACTACAACCGCCTGACGTAATACTTTTTCCATGCTAAACGGCTCGGTATCGCTGCGCATAAACGGCAGCAGATCCTTGGCCATCAGAATCCCTTCAATATGATCTTTGTCTTCGCTGATCACCGGGAAGCGGGAGTGGGCCGATTCGATGATCACATCGAGGCACTCGTCCAGCGTCTGGTTATGTTTGAGCGTCACCATTTGCGAACGTGGGATCATGATGTCGCGGACGCGCTGGTCGGCGATATCCATGACCCCTTCGAGCATGTCGCGGGTGTCCTGATCGATAAGATCGTTTTGCTCAGAATCGCGGATCAGCGTCAGCAGATCGTCACGGTTTTTTGGCTCACCGTGAAATAGCTGGTTGAGAATAAGGGAGAAAAATCCCTTTTTACTGGCAGGCGTGTCACTGTTTTGTGAGTTGTCGTCGCTCATGGCGTTAGGTTTGTGGCCCCTCGGTTATGGATAGATAACAGGCAGCCTGATATTGCGCTACCTGCACCTTTTACGCTGCCGTCATCATGACGTTAGCGGTTATTCTTTCTCGGCAATGTACGGATCGAGGTAGCCAAGAGCAAGCATTATCTCTGTTTCAAGAGATTCCATCTCTTCGGCCTCTTCGTCCTCTATATGGTCATAACCTAGCAGATGCAGGCTGCCGTGAATGACCATATGCGCCCAGTGCGCCTCCAGCGGCTTTTCCTGCTCTTTGGCTTCTTTTTCAACGACCTGACGGCAGATGATCAGGTCTCCGAGCAGCGGAAGCTCAATGCCTGGCGGCGCTTCGAACGGGAAAGAGAGCACGTTGGTGGATTTATCTTTACCGCGGTAGGTCAGATTCAGCTCGTGGCTCTCTGCATCGTCCACCAGGCGAATCGTAACTTCTGATTCTTCCTGAAACTGCGGGATCACCGCATCAAGCCAGGCCTGAAACTGCGCTTCTGTCGGCAGGCCTGCGGTCTGTTCACAGGCAAGTTGTAAATCCAGAATGACCTGACTCATTTGCTCTCCTGAGCGGCGTGGTTAATGGCCATCGCTTCACGCTTGCGCTCTGCGGCCAGCTCATCCTTACGGATCTGTTCGGCGCTTTCCCATGCTTCATAGGCGTTAACGATGCGGGCAACGACGGGGTGGCGCACAACGTCTTCGCTGTTGAGGAAGTTAAAGCTGATTTCATCGACTTCGGACAGCACCTCAATGGCATGGCGCAGGCCGGACTTCATGTTGCGCGGCAGGTCAATCTGCGTCACGTCGCCGGTGATAACCGCCTTCGAGTTAAAGCCGATACGGGTCAGGAACATCTTCATCTGTTCGATGGTGGTGTTCTGGCTTTCGTCCAGAATGATGAAGGCGTCGTTGAGCGTACGGCCGCGCATATAGGCCAGCGGTGCAACTTCAATGACATTGCGCTCCATCAGCTTTTCGACGCGCTCAAAGCCGAGCATTTCGAACAGGGCGTCGTACAGCGGGCGCAGATAAGGATCGACCTTCTGGCTTAAATCGCCCGGCAGGAAGCCGAGTTTTTCACCCGCCTCTACCGCCGGACGGGTGAGCAGAATGCGTCTGACGTCCTGGCGCTCCAGCGCGTCTACCGCGGCGGCAACGGCCAGATAGGTTTTACCCGTACCTGCTGGACCCACGCCGAAAGTAATGTCATGGTCGAGTACGTTGGCGATGTACTGGGCCTGGTTTGGCGTGCGCGGCTTGATAACGCCGCGTTTGGTTTTGATATTCACCGCCTTGCCGTACTCAGGAACGTGTTCTACAGACTGCTCCAGCACGCGGATCTCTTTGATGGCAAGATGGATTTGTTCCGGATCAATGTCCTGGGTTTCACCGCGCATCGGGGCGGTGTCCACATACAGGTTGCGCAGGATGTCTGCGGCGGCGTTCACCAGTATGGCGCGCCCGGTGAGCTTGAATTGATTGTCACGACGGTTGATTTCGATACCCAGCCGACGTTCGAGCTGCTTGATGTTGTCATCAAACGGGCCGCACAGGCTCAGCAAACGGGCATTGTCTGCCGGTTCCAGCGTAATTTCACGTGTTTCGATATTCAAACTTATCCTCTGGGTCACTCAGGGCCGGTTGTCATAAAACAGGAGTGGTAAACGGTTATGCCGTGCCTGCTATCGTCAGGCCATAAACTGATTATTTACGGCGAGTGATATTGGCGCAAGCCTCGGTGTGGATATTTGGGTGGCGGCTTCAGAATGCAAGTGCAAACGATGAAATTGCTCATCGGTTCACCACGTTAGCGAACCGACGAGCAAAACGGTGCGGGATTACGGCTGATAGAGACCGACGCCGATCTCGTTCTCTTTGCGTGTGCGGGCAATCACTGACGCAGGCGCTTCGATAACGCGCAGCCCCATTTCATCCTCGGTGCGCACGACTTTGCCGCGCAGGGAGTTGTTAGTGGCCACTTCAGTGATTTCGACGTCGACAAATTTACCGATCATCTCCGGGGTACCTTCAAAGTTTACCCCACGATTATTTTCGGAACGTCCTGTCAGCTCCATAATGCTTCTGCGCGACGTGCCTTCTACCAGGACGCGCTGAACGGTGCCGACCATCTTACGGCTCCACTCCATTGCCTGCTGGTTGATGCGGTCCTGCAGAATATACAGACGCTGCTTTTTCTCTTCTTCCGGCACGTCATCGACCATGTCAGCCGCCGGGGTGCCAGGGCGGGCAGAGAAAATAAAGCTGTAGCTGACATCAAAGTTCACGTCGGCAATGACCTTCATTGTCTGCTCGAAGTCCTGCTGGGTTTCGCCGGGGAAGCCAACGATAAAGTCGGAGCTGATCTGAATATCAGGGCGTGCCGCGCGCAGCTTGCGAATAATCGCTTTGTACTCCAGCGCGGTATGGCTTCGGCCCATCAGGTTCAGCACACGGTCAGAGCCACACTGAATCGGCAGGTGCAGGAAGCTCACCAGCTCCGGCGTGTCGCGATAAACGTCGATAATATCGTCGGTGAACTCGATAGGGTGGCTGGTGGTGAAACGAATACGGTCAACGCCGTCAATGGCGGCAACCAGGCGCAGCAGTTCGGCGAAGGTGCAGATCCCACCGTCGTACGAGGCTCCACGCCAGGCATTCACGTTCTGGCCGAGCAGGTGAATTTCGCGCACGCCCTGGGCCGCAAGCTGGGCACATTCAAACAGGATATCATCGCATGGACGGCTGACTTCTTCCCCACGGGTATACGGCACCACGCAGTAAGTACAATATTTATTGCAGCCTTCCATAATAGAAACGAACGCCGTCGGGCCTTCCGCTTTTGGTTCCGGCAGACGGTCAAATTTTTCGATTTCCGGGAAGCTGACGTCGACTATCGGGCTACGGTTGCCGCTGACTTTATTGATCATCTCCGGCAGGCGATGCAGGGTCTGCGGGCCAAAGACGATATCCACATAATGGGCGCGTTGACGGATGAGCTTTCCTTCCTGGGAAGCCACGCAGCCGCCGACGCCGATAATCAAATCGGGATTTTTACGCTTCAGAAGCTTCCAGCGGCCCAGCAGATGGAAGACTTTTTCCTGCGCTTTTTCACGGATAGAGCAGGTGTTAAGCAGCAGTACGTCTGCTTCTTTCGGATTATCCGTGAGCGTATAGCCATGCGTGCTGTTCAGCAGATCGGCCATCTTCGATGAATCGTATTCGTTCATCTGACAGCCCCAAGTTTTGATATGGAGTTTTTTTGTCATCGACTTGCCATTGCTCAGTATTAGCCCGTATTCGAGGCCGCGTATTGTAATGCTTTGACGGGGATGTGACCAGCCTACGAAACATGGGCGAAAATCCGGTAGAATTAGCTTAGACAAATTAAGGAAATGTTCACTATGGCAATTCAACCAATCGACGTCGCAGTAGTGGGTGGGGGCATGGTCGGCGCTGCCGCCGCGCTGGGGCTTGCGCAAAACGGTTTTCAGGTGGCAGTTGTTGAGCACCAGCCACCGACGGAGTTTGACCCAGGCAGCCAGCCGGATGTGCGTATTTCTGCCATCAGCAGCGCCTCCGTCGCTTTGCTGAAGTCGCTCGGTGTCTGGGATGTGATTCGCGCCATGCGCAGCCATCCGTACCGCAAGTTAGAAACCTGGGAGTGGGAAACCGCCCACGTTGCGTTTGATGCGCAGGAGCTGGGCTTGCCCGAGCTGGGTTACATGGTTGAGAACAACGTCCTGCAAATAGCGCTGTGGAAGGCGCTGGAGGCGAATGCCAACGTCAAGCTGCTTTGCCCGGCGCAGCTAACGCATATGGCGAGTAAAGAGGGGCGCTGGACGCTGGACTTTGCAGACGGTGAAACGCTGACCGTGCCGATGGTCATTGGCGCCGACGGGGCAAACTCACAGGTCCGCCAGTGGGCTGGCATTGGCATCCATGCCTGGGACTATCGCCAGTCCTGCATGCTAATAACCGTTAAGTGCGAGGAAGCGCCAGGTTACAGCACCTGGCAGCACTTCACGCCGACGGGCCCGCACGCTTTCCTGCCTCTGTTCGATAACTGGGCGTCTCTGGTCTGGTACGACTCCCCGGCGCGAATTCGTCAGCTAAAGGCAATGACGATGCCGCAGCTGCAAAAAGCGATAGCGGCCACTTTCCCGCAGCGCCTGGGTACGGTAATGCCTGTGGCAAGCGGGGCTTTCCCGCTAACCCGTCGCCACGCTTTGAAATACACCCAGCAGGGGCTGGCGCTTATTGGCGATGCGGCGCATACCATTCATCCGCTGGCAGGGCAGGGAGTTAACCTGGGCTATCGTGATGTGGATGCGTTGCTTGAGGTCATGATTAACGCGCGCTGCTACGGCGAAGGCTGGGCTGATGCCGCAATACTGAAACGTTACCAGACGCGCCGCCAGGCGGATAATTTCCTGATGCAGAGCGGGATGGATCTGTTCTACGCAGGTTTCAGCAATAACCTGGGCCCCCTGCGGGTGATCCGTAATCTGGGGCTGATGGCGGCCGAGCGCGGCGGCGTGCTGAAGCGCAAGGCGCTGAGGTATGCGTTAGGTTTATAACCGGCGATGAGAGTTGGGCGGGAAACCGCCTGCTTTTAGCCTGACGCAGGAAAGCAAAAAGCCCGCATAAGCGAGCTTTTTGAATGTTGGCTGGGGTACGAGGATTCGAACCTCGGAATGCTGGTATCAGAAACCAGAGCCTTACCGCTTGGCGATACCCCAACGGGGTGCGTTCACAAAAGCAAACGTCTTTTTTTTTGGCTGGGGTACGAGGATTCGAACCTCGGAATGCTGGTATCAGAAACCAGAGCCTTACCGCTTGGCGATACCCCAATAATATGGTGGCTACGACGGGATTCGAACCTGTGACCCCATCATTATGAGTGATGTGCTCTAACCAGCTGAGCTACGTAGCCGTACTGCGTTCTTCGATGGCTGGGGTACCTGGATTCGAACCAGGGAATGCCGGTATCAAAAACCGGTGCCTTACCGCTTGGCGATACCCCAATAACCTTGCGCTAAGCACAATATATCGAAGAAAAAATTGGCTGGGGTACCTGGATTCGAACCAGGGAATGCCGGTATCAAAAACCGGTGCCTTACCGCTTGGCGATACCCCATCCGTGCAACGCTTAAAATGGTGCGGGAGGCGAGACTTGAACTCGCACACCTTGCGGCGCCAGAACCTAAATCTGGTGCGTCTACCAATTTCGCCACTCCCGCGGCGTAAAAAGAATGGTGGCTACTACGGGATTTGAACCTGTGACCCCATCATTATGAGTGATGTGCTCTAACCAGCTGAGCTAAGTAGCCTTCTTTTTATGCGTCACCTTATCGGCGTTGCGGGGCGCATTATGCGTAGTTGACCGTACAGCGTCAACAAATTTTTTCCCGAAAAGTGGCTGAAATTGTCTGTTTGACCAGCTTGCGAACAGCTTGCTGGAAATATCAGCAACAATCGGTTATTGCGAAGATTTAACCGACAAAAGGCAGGATGAAACTAAACGTTATTCTGCAGAAATGACAACGGGCCCGCAGGCCCGTTTTTGAGTCAGGTTCGTCTATTTGTAGGCTGACTGGTGAACGCCTACCGCGCGTCCTGATGGATCGTTCATGGTTTTGAACGCTTCGTCCCATTCAATCGCTTTAGCGGATGAACAGGCTACTGATGGGCCACCGGGGACGCACTCGGCCGCGCTCGGCAGCGGGAAAAGCTCTTCGAAGATTTCACGGTACAAATAGCCTTCTTTCGAACCCGGCGTGTTGTATGGGAAGCGGTAAGCGGCCGTTGCCAGCTGCTGGTCTGTGACCTGGCCTGCCGCCACCTCTTTTAAGGTGTCGATCCAGCTGTAGCCTACGCCGTCAGAAAACTGCTCTTTCTGGCGCCATGCAACGCTTGCCGGCAAATAGGATTCAAAGCATTCGCGCAGGACGTGTTTTTCCATTTTGCCGTTGCCGCACATCTTGTCTTTAGGGTTGATGCGCATCGCCACGTCGAGAAACTTTTTGTCCAGGAATGGCACGCGTGCTTCCACGCCCCATGCGGACATTGCTTTGTTGGCGCGGGCACAGTCGAACATGTGCAGAGCCTGCAGTTTACGCACGGTCTCTTCATGCAGCTCTTTGTCGTTTGGCGCTTTGTGGAAGTAGAGGTAGCCGCCGAACACTTCGTCTGAACCTTCACCGGACAGCACCATTTTGATGCCCATCGCTTTGATCTTACGGGACATCAGGTACATCGGCGTAGAGGCGCGGATGGTAGTCACATCGTAGGTTTCAATGTGGTAGATGACGTCACGAATCGCATCCAGCCCTTCCTGTACGGTGAAGTGGATTTCGTGGTGGACAGTGCCCAGGTGGTTTGCCACTTCCTGTGCAGCTTTCAGGTCAGGTGAGCCGACCAGGCCAACCGCGAACGAGTGCAGCTGCGGCCACCAGGCTTCGCTACGCTCTTCATCCTCTACGCGACGTGCGGCAAATTTCTTGGTAATTGCCGAAATCACTGAGGAATCCAGGCCGCCGGACAGCAGCACGCCATACGGCACGTCGGACATCAGGTGGCTCTTAACCGCATCTTCCAGCGCCTGGCGCAGTTCGTTCTTGTCGGTGACGTTGTCTTTCACCGCGTCGTAGCTGAACCAGTCGCGCTGGTAGTAGCTGCGGATCTCGCCGTCCTGGCTCCACAGGTAGCTGCCCGCCGGGAACTCTTTAATGGTGCGGCATACCGGAACCAGCGCTTTCATTTCAGAGGCAACATACATATTGCCGTGTTCATCATGACCCATATAAAGAGGGATGATGCCAATATGGTCACGGCCAATCAGGTACGCGTCTTTTTCGCTGTCGTACAGCACGAAGGCGAACATGCCCTGTAGGTCGTCCAGGAATTCAGGGCCCTTTTCCTGATATAGCGCAAGGATGACTTCGCAGTCAGAGCCAGTCTGGAATGCGTAGCGATCGCCATATTCGGCACGCAGGGCCTGATGGTTGTAGATTTCACCGTTCACCGCGAGCGCGTGGGTTTTCTCTTTGTTATAGAGCGGCTGGGCACCGGCATTCACATCGACAATGGAAAGGCGTTCGTGGGAGAGGATCGCTTTGTCGCTGGCATAGACGCCTGACCAGTCCGGGCCACGGTGGCGCATCAGACGGGACAGCTCCAGCGCTTTTTTACGCAGTTCGACCGCGTCGGTTTTAATATCCAGAACACCAAAAATAGAACACATAGTACTTTCTCCGTCATGCCTGCCTGTGCGGCTTATTCGTGTTGTCGCAGCTACCGTGTAGTCGTTTTTAACGGCGCTGTTGCGTTGCATACATCGAATTTGCTCAATCAGCCGCGGGAAAGCAAGCCATTTAGCTTATCAATACTAAATACTGCAATGGTCGTTGTTGATTGCTAAAAAAAGAGTGGGTATTTGGGAGGATAATTAACGAATCAACAATTATATTCGCTTTTTATTGAAGAGGGCTGGATGTTGGAAAGGATATATACAGAAGCGATAACAAACGCCCGGCGGTGCCGGGCGCTGGCAGATTAGATAATGTCGATTTCCGCAACCGACGGGTAAATATAAGAGGGGCGGAACGGCATAGCGTCGATATCGTTCAGCGTAGAGACGCCGGACAGTACCAGGATAGTCTCAAGCCCGGCCTGGAAACCAGCCAGGATGTCGGTGCGCAGGTTATCGCCAACGATAACTGTCTGCTCGGAATGCGCCTGCATTTTATTAAGCGCCGCGCGGATGATCCACGGACTTGGCTTGCCGACGTAAAAAGGCTTGCGGCCGGATATTTTTTCGATGCCTGCGCAAAGCGCGCCACAGGCCGGGTAAAAGCCGCGACCGTGCGTATCAGGATTAGTCGCAATGAAGCGCGCGCCATTTGCTACGAAGTAGGCGGCCTTATGCATCATCTCCCAGTTAAAGGAGCGGGTCTCCCCCACAATGACGAAATCAGGGTTGATGTCGGTGATGGTGAATCCGGCTTTATATAACTCGTGGATTAACGCGCCTTCACCAACAACGTAGGCCTTTTTGCCTTCCTGACGACGCAGGAAATCTGCGGTTGCCATAGCGGAGGTATAAAACACGCTGTCCGGCACGTCGACGCCCGCCGAGGCAAAGCGGTTTGCCAGATCCTGACCCGTTTGTGAAGGGTAGTTGGTCAGCAGAACCAGCGGTAAACCTTTCTCAAGGATGCCAGCCAGAAACGCATTGGCACCCGGCACGGCGACGTTGTCGTGCATCAGCACACCGTCGATATCACAAATTACATTCTGGATGGTCATTGACTACTCTGGCCCATATTTAAAGAAGGCGTAACTATAGCGTAATTCACCGACGAATCCCGTTAACTTTCCAGCAGGCGCTGCAGCAGCATACCGTTGAGCATGGAGCGTTTCACCAGCGCAAACGCGCCGATGGCGGAGCGGTCATCAAGCTGTGAACGTACAACGGGGAGGTTTTTACGAAATGCCTTAAGCACCTGGGTATTGATGCAGCCTTCAATGGCCGGTAGCAGGACTTTTTCGGCTTCGATAATCTCCCCGGCGATCACAACTTTCTGGGGATTGAAGAGGTTAATTGCAATAGAGATGGCTTTACCGAGATGGCGGCCAACGTGTTCGACGACTTCACAGGCCAGCGAATCACCTTTGTTGGCAGCTTTGCAAATCGCTACGATGTCGCATTCTTCAAGGGTCAGGCGGCTGTTGTAGCCGTTTTCCAGCAGATGGCGAACGCGGCCTTCAATGGCGGCATTGGCAGCGATGGTTTCAAGGCAGCCGAAGTTACCGCAGTGGCAGCGTTCACCTAGAGGATCGACCTGAATATGGCCTATCTCGCCGACGTTGCCGTTACGGCCGATAAAAATTCTACCGTTGGAGAGAATGCCCGCCCCGGTCCCCCGGTGTACGCGCACTAAAATGGAGTCTTCGCAGTCTTGAGTTGCACCGAAATAGTGCTCGGCAAGGGCCAGGCTGCGGATATCGTGACCAACAAAACAGGTGAGCCTGAAGCGTTTTTCAAGGCTTTCGACCAGCGCCCAATTGTTAACCTGAATATGCGGCATATAGCGAATAACGCCGGTATCCGGCTCTACAAGGCCTGGCAGGATCACCGAGATAGCAATCAACTCACGAATTTTACGCTGCGACTGTTCGATAAACCCGGCAATGGCATTGAGCAGCGCGTGTTCCAGTGTTTCCTGGGTGCGCTCCGGCAGGGGATAGTGCTCTTCTGCAAGGGGTTTGGCGCTGAGGTCGAACAGCGTGATGGTGGCGTCATGACGGCCAAGGCGCACGCCGATAGCCTGAAAATTGCGGGTTTCGGTAATAATGGAGATAGCGCGGCGGCCACCGGTGGAGGCCTGCTGATCGACTTCTTTGATCAGGCCACGCTCAATAAGCTGGCGGGTAATTTTGGTGACGCTGGCGGGAGCAAGCTGGCTCTGTTCGGCGATTTGAATGCGCGAAATGGGACCCTGTTGGTCAATCAGGCGGTAGACCGCCGCACCGTTCAGCTGTTTTACCAGATCGACGTTACCTATTTGAGCCTGTCCGCCAGTCGTCATGCCTTATTTACTCAGTTACGACCTCGTTACCATTAACGAAAGTCTTGATGATTTTATAATCGCGGTTGAAGGCCGTCAGGTTGGCGACTTTGCCAGCCTCAATGGTGCCCAACTGCTTTTCCACGCCCATCGCACGGGCAGGGTAGAGCGTCGCCATGCGCAGGACTTCATCCAGCGCAATATTGGCATGCTCAACCAGGTTGCGAACCCCTTCGATCATCGTCAGGGCGGAGCCGCTCAGTGTGCCATTCTCATCAACACACAAACCTTCCCGGTAGTATATTGTTTTGCCAGCAAAAATGAACTGTTCAATATTAGCGCCTGCCGGAGCCGTCGCATCGGTGACCAGGCAGAGCTTGTCGCCCTTCACGCGTTTGGCGGTGCGGATATTGGCATAGTCTACGTGCAGGCCATCGGCAATGATGCCGCAGTAAACGTCGGGTTCATCGAAGATTGCCCCTGCAAGCCCTGGTTCACGGCCTGTGATATAAGGCATCGCGTTGAACAGGTGAGTGGCGAAGGTGATGCCCGCACGGAAACCAATTTTGGCTTCTTTGGCGGTGGCATTGGAGTGACCGGCGGAAACAATGATTCCGGCAGTGACCAGCTTTTTGATCACTTCTGGCTCAACCATTTCCGGTGCCAGCGTCACTTTGGTGATGACATCCGCGTTAGCGCAGAGGAAATCCACTAATTTTGCGTCTGGTTTACGTACGAAGCCTGGATTGTGCGTTCCCTTTTTCACCATGTTCAGCCATGGGCCTTCCAGGTGAAGACCAAGCGCCTGGTTGTCATACTTAGCCAGGTACTCGCGCATCACTTTCACGCCCTGCATCATCAGCTCGTCGCTGGCGGTGATGAGCGTCGGCAGATAGCTGGTGCAGCCCGAACGTTCGTTCGCCTTCTGCATAATTTCCAGCGTTTCTACGGTTACTGCTTCGACGGTGTCGTTAAACTGTACGCCGCCGCAGCCGTTAAGCTGCACATCAATAAAACCGGGGGCGATGACTGCTCCGCCCATGTCGCGAGTTTCGACGCCCGCAGGGAGTTCGGCGAGCGGACAAAGGCGCTCAATCAGGCCGTCAGCGATAATAATCGCGTGGTCATCCAGAATTTCATGGCCGGTATAAATCCGACCGTGGGTTAGTGCAAACATAATTACCCCCGGTTAAAAAGTAGTGCTTAAAGACCTTTAATATTTTCTGCTTCGAGCTCGTTAAAATACTTGAGCGTCTTCACTTTCAGCTCCATGGTGGACGGTTCGTCGCAGACCATGATGGCTTTCGGATGCAGCTGCAGGCAGCTGATAGTCCACATGTGGTTGACGTTGCCTTCAACGGCCGCCTGCAGAGCCTGTGCTTTTACATGGCCCAGAACCAGAATCATCACCTCTTCGGCATCCAGCAGGGTGCCAACGCCCACGGTCAGCGCGTATTTTGGCACTTGATTCACGTCGCCGTCGAAGAAACGGGAGTTTGCTACACGGGTGTCGTGAGTCAGCGTTTTGATACGGGTACGGGAAGCCAGAGAAGAAGCTGGTTCGTTGAACGCGATGTGCCCGTCGTTACCCACGCCACCCATAAAGAGGTGAATTTTGCCATAAGAGCGAATTTTTTCTTCGTAGCGGCGGCATTCTGCGTCAACATCGTCCGCATTGCCATTCAGCAGGTTAATATTTTCTGCCGGGATATCAACGTGGTCAAAGAAGTTTTTGTGCATGAAAGTGTGATAGCTTTCCGGATGCTCTTTCGGCAGGCCAACATATTCATCCATATTGAATGTCACAACGTTCTGGAAACTAATCTGGCCCGCTTTATGCATCTCAACAAGTGCTTTATAAGCTTCCATTGGCGTACTGCCGGTAGGCAGACCCAGTACGAAAGGACGATCAGCAGTTGGTTTAAAAGCATTAATACGGTTCACGATATGGCGTGCTGCCCATTTGCCTACTTCTGCTGGGGTAGCCAGGGGAATCAGTCTCATTGTTCACCTCAAAAAGAGTTAATTGAAAATGGGTTTGGCGGAATGAATCACTCCCTCTAAGGGTAACCCAGTTTGTTTGCGATGCCTGAGGGTTCAATCCACTTCGATTTTTTGGATGATAAAATAAGTTTTGCGGGATAGCCAGTCTGAGGGGAGGGTTTTAGCGATATTTGGTGACTAAAGTCACAAAAAACGTGTGTTTAATTTGCGATACGAATTAATTTTTTTCACACTCTAAAGATTGGTGAATCTTCGCCATGCCTTCAAGGTCGTTAAACAATAATAAAACTACTTTGAACGAGCCTAAACGGGGTCTCATAGGGGGAATTAACGTGAGTATTCTTGGTTACATGCAAAAGGTTGGTCGTGCGCTGATGGTACCGGTAGCTACGCTACCCGCCGCAGCCATATTAATGGGTGTTGGTTACTGGATTGACCCAGTTAGCTGGGGTGGGGATAGCGCGCTGGCTGCGTTGTTCATTAAATCTGGTGCCGCAATTATCGATCATATGGGTGTGCTGTTTGCCATTGGTGTGGCTTACGGTATGTCTAAAGATAAAGATGGTGCTGCTGCACTGACCGGATTCGTCGGTTTCCTGGTCTTAACTACGTTGTGTTCACCGGCCGCTGTGTCGATGATTAAACATATCCCACTGGCGGATGTGCCTTTGGCGTTCACGAAAATTGAAAACCAGTTCGTGGGCATCATGGTCGGGATTATCTCCGCGGAGCTGTACAACCGCTTTAGCGGCGTTGAGCTGCCAAGAGCGCTGTCCTTCTTCAGCGGACGTCGTCTGGTGCCAATCCTCACTTCTTTCGTGATGATCGCTGTTGCTTTCATCATGATGTTTATCTGGCCTATCGTGTTTAGCGGTCTGGTGAACTTTGGTGAGCATATTCAGAAAATGGGCTCTATCGGCGCGGGCGTTTACGCGTTGTTTAACCGTTTACTTATTCCAGTTGGTCTGCACCATGCTCTGAACTCCGTGTTCTGGTTTGACGTAGCAGGTATTAACGATATTCCTAAGTTCCTGGGCGGGGCAAAATCTATCGCCGAAGGTACCGGTATCGTTGGGATCACCGGCCGCTATCAGGCGGGCTTCTTCCCTATCATGATGTTTGGCTTGCCGGGTGCAGCGCTGGCGATTTACCAGTGTGCGCGTCCTGAAAATAAAGCGAAAGTGATGGGTATTATGATGGCAGGTGCGTTTGCTGCCTTCTTCACTGGTATCACCGAACCGTTGGAATTCTCCTTTATGTTCGTGGCACCTGTGCTGTACTTGATCCACGCGGTGCTGACCGGTATCTCGGTATTTATCGCGGCAAGTATGCATTGGATCGCTGGGTTTGGTTTCAGCGCGGGTCTGGTGGATATGGTGCTTGCTTCCCGTAACCCGCTGGCGACGCACTGGTGGATGCTTATCCCGCAAGGCATCGTGTTCTTCGTGATTTACTACGTGGTGTTCCGTTTCACTATCACTAAGTTCAACCTGTTAACACCGGGTCGTGAACTGAATGTTTCGGGTGACGAAACTGATGGGCAGGACGTGAATGTGAGCGAGAGTGCAAATCAGGATACTTCTGCTCTGGCTCGTCAGTACATCGCGGCGGTTGGTGGCTCAGCTAACCTGACCGGTATTGATGCTTGCATTACTCGTCTGCGCCTGAATGTGAAAGACTCCTCGCTGGTTAACGAAGCGCTGGCGAAACGTCTGGGGGCAAGCGGCGTGATTCGTCTGAATAAAACCAGCGTGCAGATAATTGTTGGCTTTGTTGCTGAGAAAATTGCCAACGCAATGAAAACGACCGGTGACGTGCCAGCAGCAGAAGTCAGTACCGCTCCGGTGGCTGCTGCGGCTGTTAAACCTCAGGCAGTGCCTAACGCAGTAACCATAGCGGCGCTGTTTTCCCCGGTGACCGGGGACGTTGTGGCGCTGGAGCAGGTTCCTGATGAAGCCTTTGCCAGCAAAGCGGTCGGCGATGGCGTTGCGGTGAAACCAACGGACAAAATGGTCGTTGCTCCTGCTGCCGGGACCATCGTTAAAATCTTTAACACTAACCATGCGTTCTGTCTGGAAACCGAAAAAGGCGCGGAAATCGTTGTCCACATGGGCATTGATACCGTCGCGCTGAACGGTCAGGGCTTTACTCGCCTGGTGGAGGAAGGTGCTGAAGTGGTTGCCGGTCAGCCGGTTCTGGAAATGGATCTTGATTTCCTGAACGCTAATGCGCGCTCCATGATAAGCCCGGTTGTTTGCAGCAACATCGATGACTTCAGCGGTCTGGTTATTCAGGCGCAGGGTTCCGTCGTTGCTGGCCAGACGCCTCTCTACGAAATTAAAGGCAAATAGTTGCTCCTGAGTTAGCATTGTGCCTTAAGCGGCTGGGGGGATTTCTCCAGCCGCTTTTTTCAGCCTTCAAATAGCCTCCCTTTGCTTTCCTTCTCCTGCGCCCCAATTTATTCAACTAAGGGTTGTTTCAAACGCCTGCTTATAAGATCATGTACCGTTAACGAAAGTATTGTCTTGAGGAATCCGCGATGAGTGAGGCTGAAGCCCGCCCAACTAACTTTATTCGCCAGATTATCGATGAAGATCTGGCTAATGGTAAGCACGACCGTATCTGCACTCGTTTTCCGCCGGAGCCGAATGGCTATCTGCACATCGGCCACGCGAAATCTATCTGCCTGAACTTTGGTATCGCACAAGATTACCAGGGGCAATGCAATCTGCGTTTCGATGACACTAACCCGGTTAAAGAAGACATCGAATACGTTGAGTCTATTAAGCGCGACGTTGAGTGGCTGGGCTTCCACTGGTCTGGCAACGTGCGTTACTCCTCAGACTACTTCGATCAGCTGTTTAATTATGCCGTTGAGCTGATCAACAAAGGCCTGGCGTATGTCGATGAGCTGACGCCTGAGCAAATTCGCGAATACCGCGGATCGTTGACCGCACCGGGTAAAAACAGCCCGTACCGCGACCGCACCGTTGAGGAAAACCTCGCGCTGTTTGAAAAAATGCGTAACGGCGATTTTGCCGAAGGCACCGCCTGCCTGCGCGCGAAAATCGATATGGCATCACCGTTTATCGTAATGCGCGATCCGGTGATTTACCGCATCAAGTTTGCTGACCACCACCAGACCGGCAGCAAGTGGTGCATCTATCCGATGTACGACTTCACCCACTGCATTTCCGATGCGCTGGAAGGGATCACCCACTCGCTGTGTACGCTGGAGTTCCAGGATAACCGTCGCCTGTACGACTGGGTATTAGACAACATCACTATCCCGGCCCATCCGCGGCAATATGAATTTTCCCGCCTGAATCTCGAATACGCCATCATGTCCAAGCGCAAGCTGAACCTGCTGGTGACCGAAAATATCGTTGAAGGCTGGGATGACCCACGTATGCCGACCATTTCAGGTCTGCGTCGCCGTGGCTACACCGCGGGTTCCATTCGTGAGTTCTGCAAGCGCATTGGCGTGACCAAACAGGACAACACGGTGGAGATGGCCGCACTGGAATCCTGCATTCGTGACGATCTGAACGAGAACGCGCCGCGAGCGATGGCCGTGCTGGATCCGGTGAAAGTGATCATCGAAAACTACCCGCAGGGTGGAGAAGAGACGGTGACGATGCCAAACCATCCGAATAAGCCGGAAATGGGCAGCCGTCAAGTGCCGTTCAGCGGTGAGATTTATATCGATCGCGCTGATTTCCGCGAAGAAGCGAACAAGCAATACAAGCGTCTGGTTATGGGCAAAGAAGTGCGTCTGCGTAACGCGTACGTGATCAAAGCTGAGCGCGTAGAGAAAGACGCGGAAGGCAATATCACCACGCTGCATTGCACCTATGACCCTGAAACCCTCAGCAAAGATCCTGCGGATGGTCGTAAGGTGAAAGGCGTGATTCACTGGGTTAGCGCCGCGCACGCCCTGCCGGTTGAAATCCGCCTCTACGATCGTTTGTTCAGTGTGGCAAACCCCGGCACCGCGGAAGATTTCCTCGCCACCATCAACCCGGAATCGCTGGTTATCAAACAAGGTTTCGTCGAGCCAAGCCTGCAAAATGCAGAAACGGGCAAAGCGTACCAGTTTGAACGAGAGGGGTATTTCTGCCTCGACAGCCGCTATGCAACCGCTACCAAACTGGTCTTCAACCGAACCGTTGGTCTGCGTGATACCTGGGCAAAAATCGGCGATTAAGCCGTACCGCACCTTTTAAACGCGCCGCATTTTGCGGCGTTTTTTTTGCTTATAGATTAGGAAGATAAAAATAAACACTTTTCGCGCTGCGAATTAATTGGCGATCGAATATCAATTATTAATAATCCCTCCTTGACCTCTTACTGTAATTATTCTCATTCAAATGGGTGAGAGCGCTCTCATTAAGTCAAAAATACCCTAAAAGCATAATTATCAGGCGTAAAACGGCATTGGTGTAATTTGTTACATATTCACACAAAATGTGTGCTCTTCGTCATAATATCGCAATTACCTCTTACAAAGTCGTTGATAATTCGCGTCGCGAAAAATAGTCTAATGCGTAGCAGTAACGCGGTTAATTTTCATAACCGCTTTTTTAGCCGCAAGGCATTTTAATTTTTTTCGCCGTCAGGTGCTTTCCCACCGGGTGAATATTTATACGTCAAAGAGGATTTCAACATGCGTACGTTTAGTGGCAAACGTAGTGCGCTGGCGCTTGCTATCGCCGGTGTGACAGCACTTTCAAGTATCGTTGTCGTTCCGCAGGCGGCAGCGGAGGGTTTTATTGATGATTCAACGCTGACCGGCGGTATCTATTACTGGCAGCGTGAGCGTGACCGTAAAGATGTTACCGACAATAAATACAAAACTAACCTTTCACACTCCACCTGGAACGCCAACCTGGATTTCCAGTCCGGCTATGCAGCAGATATGTTTGGTCTGGATATTGCAGCCTTTACCGCCATTGAAATGGCCGAAAACGGCGACAGCGGCCACCCGAACGAAATTGCGTTCTCTTCTTCAAACCATGCTTACGATGAAGACTATTCCGGTGATAAAAGCGGGATCAGCCTTTATAAAGCCGCCGCCAAGTTTAAATATGGCCCGGTCTGGGCGCGCGCCGGCTACATTCAGCCGACCGGTCAGACTCTGTTAGCGCCGCACTGGAGCTTTATGCCGGGTACGTATCAGGGGGCTGAGGCGGGCGCAAACTTTGACTATGCGGATGCCGGTGCGCTGAGCTTCTCCTACATGTGGACGAACGAATATAAATCCCCATGGCATCTGGAAATGGACCACTTCTATCAGAATGACAAGAACACCAAAGTTGAATACCTGCATTCTCTCGGGGCCAGGTATGATTTCAAAAACGATCTGGTACTCGAAGCTGCATTTGGCCAGGCGGAAGGGTACATCGATCAGTATTTTACGAAAGCCAGCTACAAGTTTGACGTTGCAGGCAGCCCGTTGACCACCAGCTACCAGTTCTACGGTACTCGTGACAAAGTTTCTAACGGTGGCGTGAACGATATTTACGACGGTACTGCATGGATGCAGGCGCTGACCTTCGGGTACAAGGTTGGCCAGGTGGACCTGCGTCTGGAAGGCACCATGGTCAAGGCGGACGGTCAGCAGGGCTACTTCCTGCAGCGCATGACGCCAACCTATGCCTCGTCCAACGGCCGTCTTGATGTGTGGTGGGATAACCGCTCAGACTTCAACGCCAACGGCGAAAAAGCGGTGTTCGCAGGGGCGATGTATGACCTGAGCAACTGGAACCTGGCGGGCTGGGCCGTCGGCGCTTCTTATGTTTATGCCTGGGATGCAAAACCAAGCTCAACGCCAACCACGGACGGCCATTACGACGCCGACCGCCGTCTGAAAGAGTCTTCATACAGCCTGGATGCCCTGTATACCGTACAGGACGGGCGTGCGAAGGGAACGCTGTTCAAGCTGCACTTCACCCAGTATGACAACCATTCTGATATCCCGAGCTGGGGCGGTGGTTACGGCAACATCTTCCAGGATGAGCGTGACGTGAAATTCATTGTTATCGCACCTTTCACTATCTTCTGATGTGATTCCGGGCGTGCGAGCGTCCGGCTTTCTTAAGGATATCGACGATGAAAAAAATAATTATGCTGTCCGCGATCGTTCTGGGACTAATGGCCTGCGCGCAGCCAAATACCGCGCCGGAAGATTCAAAGCTGAAGCAGGCTTACAGCGCCTGTATAAATAGCGCAGAAGGGAGCCCGGATAAGATTCAGGCCTGTCAGAGCGTGCTGAACGTGCTGGGCCAGGAGAAAGAGCATCAGGACTTCGCGAAGAAAGAGACTGTGCGGACCCTGGATTATCAGGACTGTATTCAGGCAGCTCACACTGGCAATGACCAGGCAGTGAAAGCGAAGTGCGACAAAATCTGGCAGGAGATCCGCAGCAACAATAAATAGCGTTGTTGGGGCAAAAAAAAACCGGTGAGTTTTCTCACCGGTTTTTTGTCTCTGGGTTTCCCCGAGGGGAGCCAGTCAGAACAGATTACTGGTCGCGGGACTCGTGATAAGTTTCGTCAGTGCGACAGTCACCTTCGGCGCAGTGGCCATACAGGTAGAGGCTGTGGTTGGTCAGACGGATGCCGTGACGAGCGGCGATTTCACGCTGGCGGGCTTCGATAGAGTCATCGCTGAATTCGATAACTTTGCCGCAGTCCAGGCAAATCAAATGATCGTGATGGTGCTGCTGGGTCAGTTCGAACACTGACTTGCCACCTTCGAAGTTATGACGGGTAACGATACCTGCGTCATCAAACTGGTTCAGCACGCGGTACACCGTGGCCAGACCAATCTCTTCACCCATATCAATCAGACGTTTGTATAAGTCTTCCGCACTGACATGGTGGTTTACCGGTCCCTGTAACACTTCCAGAATTTTCAAACGAGGAAGCGTGACTTTCAGGCCGGCCTTCTTTAATGCGGTATTGTTGTCAGTCATGCGGAATTTGTCCTGTTGCTTAACGTTTTGCTCGGACTAGTTGAGCGTTAAGATTAATGCGTCTCATTATACACCCTTACGCAGGATGCATATAACCACCACGTCTAAATAGAAACTGTAAGTATGAAGCATAACACAGCTAAAAAATCGTGGCCGAATCGCTATTTGCAGATGTTTTAGCAAATGTAACCCGAGGGATATTGTACAGGGATACCAGGAAAAGTTACAAAATTGTAGCAATTATTTTCATTGGTAATAACTATCAATCAGGCGCAGGCGGGGGACCTGCGCCTCTGTTCATCAGGCGTTGATGATGTCAGCCAGGTGCAGTTCGTCAGCGATCTGCTTGGTCCATTTCTGCACACGTTCTGCTGTCAGCTCCGGCTGGCGGTCTTCATCAATAGCAAGGCCAACGAAGTGATCGTCGTCCGCCAGACCTTTAGACGCTTCAAAATGGTAGCCAGCGGTTGGCCAGTGACCCACGATGGTTGCACCGTTAGGCTCGATAATGTCGCGGATGGTGCCCAGCGCATCACAGAAGTATTCAGCGTAGTCTTCCTGATCGCCGCAGCCAAACAGTGCAACCAGCTTGTCGTTGAAATCTACCTCTTCCAGCGTCGGAAAGAAGTCGTCCCAGTCGCACTGCGCTTCGCCGTAGTACCAGGTCGGGATGCCAAACAGCAGGATATCAAAGCCTTCTAAATCTTCTTTGCTGCTTTTCGCAATGTCACGCACCTCAGCAACGTCTTTACCGAGCTGTTTTTGGATCATCTTCGCGATATTTTCGGTGTTACCGGTGTCGCTGCCGAAAAAAATGCCTACGATTGCCATGAGTTAAATAACCTCTTGAAACTTAATGATATGGTGGTGGCTTATTGCCCACAGATACGGCAATGATAGCAGAACACGCGACGGTGCGGAAACTGCTAACCCTTCGCTGTGCACAGTCTGCAACATGCCGCGCAATAAGCGTTCATTTTTTGCTTGATGGTACGGCTGGACGGCAGGTTTTAGCTGAGGTGCTGCTTAAGCTGGGCCAGCAGCATCTCTTCGATCAGCTCGCTGCGGCTGATGTTGCGCGCATCGGCAAGCTGGTTCAACGCATCCACCGCACCGTGGTTGAGTTTTAGCTCTACTCGTTTCAGGCCGCGTACTTTGTCGCGCTTGAGCTGGTTGCGCTTGTTGATGCGCAGCTGCTCATCTCGCGTTAGCGGATTGGTCTTTGGTCGCCCCGGGCGACGTTCGTCCGCGAACAGATCTAAGGTAGTACGGTCCGTTTGTTCTTTTGCCATGATTAGAGTACTGACAGGAAATTCAGGATGCTGCGAGCAGAATGCTCCGGCGCATTTAAGCGCGCCATCATACATCAGCAGCCACGGCGCGCCAACGCGTTCGCCGCAAGTTGCGGCCAGTCGGTCTGTTTTTAAACAGTTTCGTCGATAAAACGGTGAATGGCGCGTAAAACGGCCTCAGGTTTCTCAGCGTGCACCCAATGACCTGCACCAGCAACCACGTGTGCCCGCGCTTTAGGGAACTGGGAAAGCAGCGCCTCCCGATGGGATTCATCCACGTATGGAGAGTCGCCGCCGCGAATAAAGAGCGCAGGCAGATCACAGGCAGGTAGGGTCTGCCAGCCAACAATCTGCTCGTACTGATTCCAGAGTACCGGGACGTTGAACTTCCAGACGCCGTCGGCAAAGGACTTCAGCAGGAACTGAATCACGCCTTCTTCCTTTATATGTTCGCGCATCAAGGCCGCGGCCTGAGTACGAGTTTTGATTCCGGCTTCGCTAACGGTATTGATGGCCGCAAAAATTTCGTCGTGGCGGCGGACGTGATAATCGACGGGCGCAATATCTATCAGCACCAGTTTATCGATACGTTCCGGGGCTATGGAGGTCAGCGTCATCGCGACTTTGCCGCCCATCGAATGGCCGATGACGATCGCTTTTTCAATGCCGTATTCGTCCAGCGTTTCCAAAACATCCTGCGCCATTGCAAGGTAGCTCATCTCATCGCTGCGCCCTGACAAACCGTGATTGCGCAGATCCAGTTGCAGCAGCGTGCGATCCTGGCCGAGATCCCGGGCCAGCACGCCAAGATTATCAAGGCTGCCAAACAGGCCGTGGATAAGGACGACAGGGGAATTGCTAGTCGATTGTTGCGCAGTTTGCAGGCGAGCGTTTAATTTCATGGCAAAGTTCTTTTTTTTGATTCGTAGGGTTAGGGTATCATGAAGCTATTCCTGCCGCAGTGCCGCAAACATTCAGTTTAATCTGGCTTTATATGGCGACACCTGTTTGGCGCTACCCGCTGTTGGGATTTGCCCCTATAATCCCAACGACTTGTATTCAGAAAAGATATCGCACTGGATGAAGATGAAAACAATTGAAGTTGATGACGAGCTATATCGCTATATTGCCAGCCACACGCAACACATAGGCGAGAGCGCGTCCGACATTTTACGGCGTATGCTGAAATTTACCGCCGGTCAGACTTCCGCAGCGACAACTCCCTCTACCGTGAATGCAGCGCCTGCCGCCGCTCCTGTCACCGAAGAGAAACCTGTAAACCGCGCCCGCGATCGCGTGCGTGCGGTCCGTGAGTTGCTACTCTCAGATGAGTACGCGGAGCAAAAGAAAGCCGTTAACCGTTTCATGATGGTGCTTTCTACGCTTTATCAGCTGGACGCAAAAACCTTTGGCGAAGCCACCGAGTCTCTGCATGGACGTACCCGTATCTACTTTGCCGGCAACGAGCAAACGCTGCTGGCCAACGGCAACCAGACTAAGCCAAAACACGTGCCGGGTACGCCATACTGGGTGATAACCAATACTAATACAGGCCGTAAATGCAGCATGATCGAACACATCATGCAGTCAATGCAGTTCCCTGCGGAGCTGATTGAGAAGGTTTGCGGCACTATTTAACCTGTTTCAAAAGGAAGGGCCAATGGCTAACCACAACCGTGCGGGTCAACCTGCGCAACAGAGCGATTTGATTAACGTAGCCCAGCTGACGGCCCAGTATTATGTGCTGAAGCCAGAAGTGGGAAATAGCGAACATGCGGTGAAGTTCGGAACCTCCGGCCACCGTGGCAGTGCGGCGCGTCATAGCTTTAACGAACCTCACATTCTGGCGATTGCCCAGGCGATTGCCGAAGACCGTGCTAAAAATGGCATCACCGGGCCGTGTTATGTCGGCAAAGACACACATGCCCTGTCCGAGCCTGCGTTTATCTCCGTGCTGGAAGTGCTGGCGGCCAACGGTGTGGATGTTATCGTCCAGGAAGCAAACGGCTACACGCCGACTCCTGCGGTCTCTAACGCTATCCTTGTACACAATAAAAAGGGTGGCGTTCAGGCGGACGGTATCGTCATTACTCCTTCCCATAACCCACCGGAAGATGGCGGCATCAAGTACAACCCGCCAAATGGCGGCCCGGCTGATACAAACGTCACTAAAGTGATTGAAGAGCGTGCCAACGCGCTGCTGGGCGAAGGGCTTAAGGGCGTTAAGCGCATCTCTCTGGACCAGGCTTGGGCAAGTGGTCGCTTGAAAGAGCTGGATCTGGTCCAGCCTTTTATCGAAGGGCTGGTGGACATTATCGATATGGCCGCCATCCAAAAGTCGGGGCTGACGCTTGGCGTGGATCCGCTAGGCGGCTCCGGTATCGAATACTGGCAGCGTATCGCGAAGCACTACAATCTGAACCTGACCATTGTTAACGATCATGTCGATCAGACGTTCCGCTTCATGCACCTGGACAAAGACGGCGCAATCCGCATGGACTGCTCCTCCGAGTGTGCCATGGCGGGCCTGCTGGCCCTGCGTGACAAGTTCGACCTGGCGTTTGCCAACGACCCGGATTACGACCGCCACGGCATCGTGACCCCGGCGGGCCTGATGAACCCGAACCATTACCTGGCCGTTGCCATTAACTATCTTTTCCAGCATCGCCCGCAGTGGGGCAAAGATGTGGCAGTAGGCAAGACGCTGGTCTCTTCTGCAATGATTGATCGCGTGGTGGAAGACCTGGGCCGCAAGCTGGTGGAAGTGCCGGTTGGCTTCAAATGGTTCGTTGACGGCCTGTATGACGGCAGCTTTGGCTTCGGCGGTGAAGAGAGTGCCGGGGCCTCTTTCCTGCGCTTCGACGGCACGCCGTGGTCCACCGACAAAGACGGCATCATTATGTGCCTGTTGGCCGCAGAAATCACCGCGGTAACCGGCAAGAACCCGCAACAGCACTACGACGAGCTGGCCGAGCGCTTTGGCGCACCGAGCTACAACCGTCTACAGGCTTCTGCCACCTCCGCACAGAAAGCGGCGTTGTCTAAGCTTTCCCCGGAAATGGTCAGCGCCGACACGCTGGCAGGTGACCCGATCACCGCGCGCTTAACGGCAGCGCCGGGTAATGGCGCGTCCATCGGCGGTCTGAAGGTGATGACCAAAAACGGCTGGTTTGCGGCACGTCCGTCCGGCACGGAAGACGCGTATAAAATCTATTGCGAAAGCTTCTTAGGCGCTGAGCATCGTCAGCAAATTGAGAAGGAAGCGGTAGAGATCGTCAGCGAAGTGCTGAAGAACGCGAAGTAAGTCTCTGCCATCCAATGAAAAAGGCGCCTTAGGGCGCCTTTTTCATTGCCGTCAAAGCATGAAGCGGTAGCCGATGCCCGTTTCGGTTAACAGATGGGCAGGGCGAGCGGGATCGTTTTCCAGCTTCTGACGCAGGTGGCCCATATAGATACGCAGGTAGTGGCTGTGCTCAACCGCGTTCGGCCCCCATACCTGGTTAAGCAGCTGGCGCTGGGTCAGCACTTTGCCGTGATTATTCAGCAGCACCGCCAGTAAACGAAATTCGATAGGAGTGAGGTGAATCTCCTGGTCGCCACGGGTAATGCGCCGGGAGGCCAGGTCCACGGTAATGGTCGAAAACTGATAAACCGGATCGGGCTGGGCGAGGCTTGCATGACGACGCAGCGCCACGCGCAGGCGAGCCTGAAGCTCGCCGATACCGAAAGGTTTACTCAGGAAATCATCGGCGCCTGCGTCCAGGGCGGCAATTTTATCCGCCTCGTCGCTGCGGGCAGAAAGCACGATGACCGGCGTCTGGCTCCACTGACGAAAATCGCGGATAAAGTCAATGCCGTCGCCGTCCGGCAGCCCAAGGTCGAGGATCACCAGGTCGGGCTTGCGGGTCGCGGCTTCCATTAGCCCGCGCTGTAGCGTCTCTGCGTCGTACACCCGTAGCGACTCGCCCTCCAGCGCGGTGCGCAGAAAGCGGCGGATCTCTTTTTCATCTTCAACAATCAGTACGGTTATCACAGCGCCTCGTTAAATTCTTCCAGCTCGGGTGGCGGAGGAAGAGGGAGCAGCACGTGGAAACTGGCTCCGCCTTCAGGGCGGTTTACGGCGTAGATTTCACCGCCGTGGACCTCGACAATCGCCTGGCAGATAGCCAGCCCCAGCCCTACGCCGGGGATCGCCGATTCTTTAGTACCCCGGGCGAATTTAGCAAAGATAGACTGCTCCTGACCAGCCGGAATACCTGGGCCGTTGTCCCAGACTTCCAGATCCAGCCGGCCCCTGATTTCCCGCACGCGGATGCCAATGTTGGCTTTATGACCGGCATACTTCACCGCATTCTCCAGCAGATTAATCAGTACGCGCTCGAACAGCGGTCCGTCTACGTGGATCAGCATCAGCGGATCCGGCAACGACAGCCTGATTTGCTGTCCTCCCAAACCCGGCTCAAGCATCTTCAGCGCGCTGCCGACAACTTCCTCCAGCGTCAGCCACTCTTTGCGCAGGCTGAAGCCGCCGGACTGGATGCGGGCCATATCCAGCAGGTTATTAACCAGCCGGGTCGTGTTCAGGACGTGCTGGCGGATCTCATTGGCCTGGGGCGCATGCTTTGAACCTTCCGATGCCAGATCGAGCGTTAAAATTTCGGCCTGCCCAAACAGCACGGTGAGCGGGGTACGCAGGTCGTGGGAAAGCGCCGCCAGAAGCGAGTTGCGCAGCTGTTCGCGTTCGCTGGATAAGCGGGCCTGCTCTTCGCTTGCGGTAAGCTGTAGCCGCTCCAGCGCGGTCGCCACCAGCAGCGTGAAGGTTTCCAGCAGGCGCTGCTGTTCCGGGATCATCAGCTGGCGGAGGTTGTTTGGCTCAACCACCAGCAGCCCCAGCGTTTTTTCCGGCGTGCGCAACGGCAGGATTTGATAAGGCACGCCGGGCAGCGTATCCGTCCCGGCTCCGGCCGGCAGGCCTTTATCAAAGCTCCAGCGGGCGATGGCCTCGTCCCAGTTGGCAGGCTCCCCCTGCGGGCTGACGAGATGCAGCATGCCCTGGCCGTCCGGCAGCAGCAGCTGGCTGCGGGCGTGGAAGCTGTTATTGATAAAGAGCTCGCTGGTGGCGGCTACGGCCTGCGGCGTTCTTTCCGTCGCCAGGGCTTTGGACATTTCGTACAGGTGGCGGGTGCGCTGCTCGCGGTAGCGGGCGATGCGCGCCTGGTAGCGAACCCCTGCGGTCAGATTGCCGATGATCAGCCCGACGCTGAGCATGACGGCGAACGTCAGAACGTACTGCACATCGGAGACAGCGAGCGTACCGCGTGGGTTAATAAAGAACAGATCAAAGCTGACGACGTTAATCACTGTAGCCAGCACCGAGGGCCAGCGCCCGTAAAACAGGGCCACAACCACAACGCCCAGCAGGTAAATCATCACAAGGTTTGCCGCATCGAAGGCTACAAGCCACTGGTTTGCTATAAAGGTTATTACTGTGCAGAGCAGAACCGCGAGCGCACAGCCGCGAAGCTGGACACGCCATTTTTCGGACATGCTGCGTGTATCAGGCGCGCGCGGAGAAACTGCTGCGGGTTTTTCATCCAGAGCAACAATCACCAGATCGAGATCCGGGGCGCGGTTCGCGAGCTTATCGGCAAAGGATTTACGGCCCCATCCCCGGCGATTGGCCCGGCGGCCAATCACTATTTTTCCCAGGTTATGCTCGCGGGCGTAGCGCAGCACGGCTTTCTCTTCTGACGGATCGGCCAGCGTGGCGGTTTCAGCCCCCAGCTCCTGAGCCAGACGTAATGCGCTGAGAATCGCCCGGCGTTGATGCTCCGGTAGCTGGTGAAGCTGCGGCGTTTCCACATAGACGGCGTGCCATACGCTACCCAGCTTCGCCGCCAGACGCGCTGCCGTTCGCACCAGCTTTTCATTGCCGGAGCTATGGCCGATACATAGCAAAATTGCGTCCCTGGTGTGCCAGACTTTTTCCTCGCCTTGATTATCCCGCCAGGCGCGCATCTGATCGTCTACGCGGTCAGCCGTGCGGCGCAGAGCAAGTTCTCGCAGGGCAATCAGATTCCCTTTGCGGAAGAAATGTTCGATGGCGCGTTCAGCCTGTCCGGCGATATACACCTTGCCTTCGTTCAGGCGCTGGCGCAGGTCGTCCGGGGGCAGGTCGACCAGCACGATTTCATCGGCAGAATCAAAAATCGGATCGGGCACCGTTTCACGGACCTGAATACCGGTAACGCCGCCGACGATATCGTTGAGGCTTTCAAGATGCTGCACGTTAACGGTGGTAAAGACGTCGATACCCGCATCCAGCAACTCCTCAACGTCCTGCCAGCGCTTCGGGTGGCGGGAGCCCGGCGCGTTGCTGTGCGCCAGCTCGTCCATCAGGATAAGGGCTGGATTACGGGCGAGGGCGGCATCAAGATCGAATTCCTGTACCACGCGGTCGCGGTGGCGAATGCGTTTCGCGGGTAAAATGCTCAGCCCGGTTAACAGCGCAGCGGTCTCTTTACGGCCATGGGTTTCCACCACGCCAATCAAGATATCCAGACCCTGTCCGCGCAGGCGCTGCGCCTCCTGAAGCATGGCGTAGGTTTTTCCGACGCCCGCACAGGCGCCGAAAAACACTTTCAGCTTGCCGCGCGGGTGGCGGCTTGCCTGCTCCAGTAGTTTGTCCGGGTCGGGGCGCAACGGCTCCTCAGTCATGACTTTTCCTTTATGGTGCCTGGAGAGCGTCCAGCGCCAGGTTTAGCTGTAGCACCCCCACCACCGGCTGGCCGATAAAACTGACCAGCGGGGCGGTGGTATTTTCTTCAACCAGCCTTGTGACCTGCTCAGCCGGAAGATTTCGGGCTTTCGCCACGCGCTGGATTTGCCATGCCGCAGCCTGCGGAGAGAGCTGGCCGTCCAGACCGCTGGCGGATGACGTTACCAGCTCTACCGGCACCGCTGGATTAGCCTGCGGATTGGCGGCGCGTAACGCAGCGACGCGTCCGGCGATCTGCTTATCCAGCTCGAGATTACTGCCCGCCAGGTTGCTGCCGCCGGAGGCCATTGGATTATAAGGGCTTTCTGCGGTGGCAGAAGGACGGCCCTGAAAATATTTATCCCCGGTAAAGTTCTGCCCAATCAGGCCTGAACCGCGGACCACGCCCGTGTCGATAATCAGCGAGCCGTTTGCCTGCGCCGGGAACCACCACTGGCCCAGCAGCGTGGTCAGAAGGGGATACAGTCCGCCGGTGATGAGCGTCAATAAAAGCAATAACAGTATAGCGGGGCGAAAGATAGCCATTTGTTTTTCCTCTTAAACCAGACCGCAGGCGGTGAGCAGCAGGTCGATAACTTTGATGCCGATGAAGGGCACAACTAACCCCCCCAGGCCGTAGATCAGCAGATTGCGGCGCAGCATGGCGGCGGCGCTCAGCGGCTTGTAGCCGATACCTTTCAGGGCCAGCGGGATGAGGCAGATAATGATCAGGGCGTTGAAAATCACCGCACTCAAAATGGCGGAGGCCGGAGAGTGCAGGTGCATGATGTTCAGCGCGTTGAGCTGCGGATAGGTCGCCGCAAACGCCGCCGGGATAATGGCAAAGTACTTCGCCACGTCGTTGGCGATGCTAAAAGTGGTGAGCGAGCCTCGTGTCATCAGCATCTGTTTGCCGATGTGCACGACCTCAATAAGCTTGGTGGGGTTGGAGTCCAGATCCACCATGTTGCCCGCCTCTTTTGCGGCCTGGGTTCCGGAGTTCATTGCAACCGCCACGTCAGCCTGCGCCAGCGCTGGCGCATCGTTGGTGCCGTCGCCGGTCATTGCCACCAGGCGGCCTTCGCCCTGGTACTGACGGATCAGCGCCAGCTTGGCTTCCGGCGTCGCTTCTGCCAGAAAGTCATCCACGCCCGCTTCGGCTGCAATGGCGGCGGCGGTCAGCCGGTTGTCACCGGTGATCATCACCGTTTTGATCCCCATCTGACGCAGCTGTGCAAAACGTTCTTTAATACCGCCTTTAACGATATCTTTCAGGGCTATAACGCCCATTACGTTCGCACCTTCAGCGACAACAAGCGGTGTCCCGCCCACGCGGGCTACGTCTTCCACCAGCTTATCAACCAGCGGCGGGAAGTGGCCGCCATTGGCCTCGACATGGCGGCGGATCGCGTCAACCGAACCCTTACGGATCATTCGATCCTGAATATTGATGCCGCTCATCCGGGTTTGCGCCGTAAAGGGGACGAACGCCGCGTGAAGGTTCTGTACGTCGCGCTCGCGCAGGTTAAAGCGCTGCTTCGCCAGAATTACGATGCTGCGGCCTTCCGGCGTTTCATCGGCCAGAGAGGAGAGCTGTGCCACATCGGCCAGCGCCTGTTCCTCCACGCCAGGGGAGGGGAGGAAATCAGTCGCCTGTCGGTTGCCCAGCGTAATCGTCCCCGTTTTGTCCAGCAGCAGAACGTCCACATCGCCTGCTGCTTCCACGGCGCGTCCGCTGGTGGCGATAACATTCGCGCCGAGCATGCGGCTCATCCCCGCCACGCCAATGGCGGAAAGCAGGCCGCCGATGGTTGTTGGGATCAGGCAAACCAGCAGCGCTACCAGCACGGTGGCGCTCACCGCCGTCCCGCCGTACTGCGAGAAAGGATAAAGCGTTGCGGTTGCCAGCAGGAAGACGATAGTCAGCGCGACCAGCAGAATCGTCAGTGCGATTTCGTTTGGCGTTTTCCGGCGCTGGGCGCTTTCTACCATCGCAATCATGCGGTCGAGGAAGGTTTCGCCCGGGTTAACGCTGCACTGAATAACCAGCCAGTCAGACAGAATGCGCGTACCGCCCGTGACCGAGGCGAAGTCACCGCCGGATTCACGAATCACGGGAGCGGACTCGCCGGTAATCGCGCTTTCATCCACCGACGCGCCGCCTTCCAGCACTTCGCCGTCGCAGGGGATAATATCGCCCGCTTCGACCAGCACGATATCGCCTTTGCGCAGGTCGGCGGCCGGAACGCGGTCCATCTGGGCGTCATGCTTAGGCGCACGAAGTTTACGTGCCCAGCTCTCTTTTTTGACCCCCTTCAGGCTGTTGGCCTGGGCTTTACTGCGCCCCTCGGCCAGCGCTTCGGCAAAGTTTGCGAACAGCACGGTAAACCACAGCCAAAGGCTGATAGCTGCGGTAAAAAGTGCATTGCCCGGCAGTGAACCCGCATACATTGCGATGGCCAGCGCGGTGGTGATAACGCTGCCAATCCAGACGATAAACATCACTGGATTGCGCCACTGGGTGGCCGGGGAGAGCTTTTTGAAAGAATCAATCAGCGCCTGACGAATAAGCGCAGGTTCAAACAGCGCCTGTTGCTTGCGACTCATGGAAGCCTCTTAATCACAAATGCACTAAAGAAAGGTGTTCCGCGACCGGGCCTAAGGCGAGGGCGGGAATAAAGGTCAGCGCGCCAACCAGCAGCACGGTGCCAATCAGTAAACCGATAAACAGCGGGCCGTGCGTGGGCAGCGTGCCGACGCCTGCGGACTGGGCTTTTTTCGTCACCAGCGTGCCGGCAATAGCCATCACCGGAACGATCACCGCAAAACGCCCAAACCACATGCAGACGGCCAGCAATACGTTCCAGAACGGGGTGTTTGCGCTCAGGCCTGCAAAGGCGCTGCCGTTGTTGTTGGCGGCGGACGAGACGGCATAAAGCACTTCGCTGAAGCCGTGAATGCCGGGATTCAGCATGCCCGCACGTCCCGCATCGGTCATCATCGCTAAGGCCGTGCCGAGCAGCACCAGGGCAGGGGTGACCAGAATGGCCAGCGCGGTCATTTTCATCTCCGCAACGTCGATTTTTTTACCGAGATACTCAGGCGTGCGCCCAATCATCAAACCGGCAATAAAGACCGTCAGCAGAACGAACAGCAACATGCCGTACAGGCCAGAACCCACGCCGCCGAACACCACTTCGCCAATCTGCATCAGCCACATGGGGATCATGCCGCCGAGTGCGGTGAAGGAGTCATGCATGGCGTTGACCGCTCCGCAGGAAGCGGCGGTAGTAATCACCGAGAACAGGCTGCTGACCAGAACGCCGAAGCGGCTCTCTTTGCCTTCCATATTGAAGTTGCTGTTTGCGCCCAGCGCGGTGAAGTGCGGATTGCCGCTGGTTTCCGCCCACATCACGACGGCAACGCAGATAACAAAGATGATCCCCATCGCCCACAAAATAGCGCGACCCTGGCGCTTATCCCCCACGGCCTCACCAAACGCGAAGCACAGGGCGGTCGGGATCAGGAAGATCGCCAGCATCTGCACAAAGTTGGTCAGCGCGGTCGGGTTTTCAAACGGGTGGGAGGAGTTGGCGTTAAAGAAGCCGCCGCCGTTGGTGCCGAGCATTTTGATCGCTTCCTGAGAGGCGACCGGCCCCATTGGCAGAACCTGGTGCACGCCTTCAACGGTGGTAAAGGGCAGCCAGGCCGACAGATTTTGCAGCGTCCCCTGGCTGATGAAGAACAGAGCAATGAGTAACGAGATCGGCAGCAGGACATAAAGAGTGATGCGTGTTAAGTCGACCCAGGCGTTACCCAGCGTTGTCATTGAATGGCGGGCAAAAGCTCGGATCAGGGCAAAAACCACCGCGATGCCGGTGGCGGCAGACAGGAAGTTCTGTACCGTCAGCCCGACCATCTGGCTGAAGTAGCTCAGCGTCGTTTCACCGCTGTAGGATTGCCAGTTGGTATTAGAGACAAAGCTCACGGCGGTGTTCAGCGCCAGGTGCCAGGAGAGGCCCGGCAGCCGCTGAGGGTTAAGCGGTAAATGCCCCTGCATCAGAAGAATAGCGAACAGGAGCACGGCCCCGAAGGCATTGAACGCGAGAATAGCCAGCAAGTAGCGTTTCCAGCCCATCTCTTCGGTATTGCTTTTGCCCAGCGCTCCCCACAGGAGGGGTTCTATCCGCCCGGCAAAGGGTATTGGCCCCCCTTCGATCAGGCGCGCCAGCAGCGTCCCCAGCGGTTTGGCCAGAATAAAAAGGATCAGTAAATAACTGGCGATCAGTAAAAATCCCGAGGCGGCCATCAGAACGCCTCCGCATTAATCAGGGCGTAAATCAGGTAGCCCAACAGTACAAACACCAGCACCACGCCAGCAATCAGTCCTGCACTCACAATCCACCTCCAGAGGTGTTAACGATGTGCAGGCAGAGTAAGAATTCGGGTGCAAAGATGTCGTAAAAGTCACGGGGCAGGGTGTAAAAAAAGTATAAAAATGGCAAAGACCATAATTTAACTAATGATTAGTATTTATTTAACTATTGCGTAACTAAATTACGGGCTAAATGTAAATTTCAGCTAAACGATGCAAATTTAGTGGTCGGATGAGTAGTAAACTTTCAGGCAATGCGATACTATTTTAGCCAGATAACAAGTTCTGAATTCCCGACTTAAGCTGTCGGTCACAAAATAAAGGGAGAAGCCTATGTCTTTATATAAAGAATATCCTGCGCATCAGGTCATCCTGCGTCGCACCTTCGCGGTTGTGGTCGGCGTACTGGCCCTGCCGGTCATGCTGTTCTGGAAAGATCGCGCGCGTTTTTACAGCTATCTGCACCGCGTCTGGTCTAAAACCAGCGATAAGCCGGTATGGATGGCCCAGGCCGAAGCCGCCTCTGGCGATTTCTACTGAGTGCTGAAGACATAAAAAAACCGCCGTGAAGGCGGTTTTTTTATGTCGGTTGGATTCGCGGTCCTCGCGACCTTTGCTGCATTACGCAGGCGCTGTCAAGCAGAGTGATTTTCATACTCTTTGAGTGGGCTGTCAAATAACTGCTTTTTAAAGTTTCGTGACGAAGGGTCACTATTGTTTCCGCCTTTGTTGCCGCCAGAAGGCTACCTTTCGGGGTAGCCTTTTTTGTTATGGCGACTTGCTACACTTACTGATTGAAGGTGAGGGCACCTGCGCAAGCTGTTAAAACATTCTCTGCCAGAATATCCTGATAACTATCTGGCGGAACAACGCTATTTTGAACCGTATCCGGAAGCACTGCATCTGCGCTACGGCAATTAATTCAGGGAGTTGTATGACCACCCATCTGGTCTGGTTTCGCAATGATTTACGTATTACGGATAACCTTGCGCTGGCGGCGGCATGTCGCGATCCTGATGCAAGAGTGATTGGTTTGTTTGTCGCCACGCCGCAGCAGTGGCGACAGCACGGCATGTCCCCGCGGCAGGCTGAATTTATCTGGCTTCATCTTGCTGCACTTCAGCGTTCGCTGGCTGAGCGGGGCATAGCCCTGCATGTTAAGGAAGTGGATGATTTCGCCGCCTCCATCGACTGCGTTAAACAGTTTTGCGACGATGTGAGCGTCGACGCGCTGTTTTACAACTATCAGTACGAGCTAAACGAGCGGGAGCGCGATGCTTCGGTTGAAAAAATTCTCGGGCGTGAAGTTATCTGCCAGGGTTTTGACGACAGCGTGCTTCTGGCGCCGGGCAGCGTGACCACCGGCAATCATGAAATGTACAAAGTGTTCACGCCGTTCAGTAAGGCATTTATCCGTCGGCTCCACGAAGGACTTCCTGAATGTGTTACCGCGCCGCAATCGCGCGGTGAACCATTGTCGGTTTCAAATCTCACGCCTTTTAATTACCCACGCGAAACAGTCGACGCTGCTTTATTCCCGACAGGAGAAAAAGCGGCCATTTCCCAGCTACGAAAATTTAGCCAGACCCCGGTCGCAGAGTATCCTGAAAAGCGTGATTTTCCCGCAGTAGAGGGCACCAGCAGATTGTCGCCCTATCTTGCAGCTGGCATTATTTCTCCTCGGCAGTGCCTGCATCGCCTGCTGAAAGAGCACCCCCAGGCGCTTGATGGTGGGGCAGGGGCTACGTGGCTCAACGAACTTATCTGGCGTGAGTTCTACCGGCACCTGCTGGTAGCCTGGCCGAAGCTCTGCCGCTTTCAGCCGTTTATCCCATGGGCGGATGGCGTGCGCTGGGCTCAGGACAGGCAGAGGCTGACCGACTGGCAGCAGGGAAAAACAGGCTTCCCGATAGTGGATGCAGCAATGCGTCAGCTGAATACTACGGGCTGGATGCATAACCGCCTGCGTATGGTTGTCGCCAGCTTCCTGGTTAAGGATCTGCTTGTCGACTGGCGGGAAGGCGAGCGCTATTTCATGTCGCAGCTGATTGATGGCGATCTCGCCGCCAACAACGGCGGCTGGCAGTGGGCCGCCTCGACGGGCACCGATGCAGCACCGTATTTTCGCATTTTCAACCCAACAACCCAGGGGGAACGCTTCGATGCCACAGGCGAATTCATTCGCCGTTGGCTGCCGGAGCTTGCGAAGGTCCCGGATAAGTTTATCCATACCCCATGGGTTTTCGCGGATAAACAGCAACATACGCTGGACTATCCGCGTCCGATTGTTGACCATAAGCAGGCACGAATCGCGACCCTTGCCGCCTATGAGGCGGCCCGAAAACCGGAAGATAAACAAGATGAAAAATAGCGAACTTGAACGCCTGATTAACGAAAAGCTTAACAGCGCGGCCTTCAGCGACTATGCGCCAAACGGCCTGCAGGTTGAGGGGCGCGAAGAGATCCGCAAAATTGTGACCGGCGTAACGGCAAGCCAGGCGTTGTTAGATGAGGCCGTCCGTCAGAGTGCGGATGCGGTGGTTGTGCATCATGGCTATTTCTGGAAGGGGGAATCCCCGGTGATTCGCGGCATGAAGCGCAATCGTCTGAAAACGCTGCTTGCTAATGACATCAATCTGTATGGCTGGCATTTGCCGCTGGACGCCCATCCGCAGCTGGGGAATAACGCGCAGCTGGGTTCACTTTTGGGCATTGAAACCAAAGGTGAAATTGAGCCGCTTGTGCCGTGGGGTGAGTTTCCCTCTTCGCTGACGGGTGTTGAGCTGGCTTCCTGGATAGAGCTTCGTCTTGGCCGCACGCCGTTGTGGTGTGGCGATACCGGTCCGGAACACATTCGCCGCGTAGCCTGGTGCACCGGTGGCGGACAAAGCTTCATAGACAGCGCCGCTCGTTTCGGCGTGGATGCTTTTATTACCGGCGAGGTTTCCGAGCAAACCATCCATTCCGCACGTGAGCAGGGCCTGCATTTCTTTGCGGCGGGCCATCACGCCACTGAACGCGGCGGCATTCAGGCGCTGAGCGACTGGTTAAACAGCGAAACGGATCTGGACGTCACCTTTATTGATATTCCGAACCCGGCATAAGACGGTATTCAGGAGGATAAGTGCAAAGAGCTCGGTGTTATTTATTAGGTGAAAGTGCGGTTGTTCTGGAGCTGGAGCCGCCGGTTTCCCTTGAAAGTCAGCAGCGCATCTGGGGGTTGACCCGCAGGCTCGAAGAGTCGGATGCGATACGGGAAGTTATCCCAGGGATGAATAACATCACGGTGATCCTGCGCGATCCGCAAAGCCTTGCCATCGACGGCATAGAACGGATCCAGCGCTGGTGGGAAGAGAGTGAAGCGATAATCCCGGAATCGCGCCGGGTCGACATCCCGGTAATATATGGCGGGGATTTTGGGCCGGATCTTAGCGTGGTTGCGGAGCATAACGACCTGACGATTAGTCAGGTGGTCGAGCAGCACGCCAGCGCGGAATACATCGTCTATTTTCTTGGATTCCAGCCTGGCTTTGCCTATCTTGGCGGGCTTGCGCCAGCGTTGTATACCCCACGTCGCGCCGAGCCTCGTCTGCTGGTGCCTGCCGGCTCGGTCGGCATCGGCGGCGGTCAGACGGGGATTTATCCGCTGGCAACGCCAGGCGGCTGGCAGATTATCGGCCAGACGTCAGTGAAATTATTTAACCCGACAACTGAACCACCAACGCTGTTAGCGCCGGGCGATACCGTGCGTTTTGTTCCCCAGAAGGAGGGCGTGTGCTAAAAATTATTCGTGCCGGGATGCACACCACCGTGCAGGACAGCGGGCGTTTTGGCTATCGCCAGCTCGGCGTCAGCCGCTGCGGTGCGCTGGATGGCCCCGCGCTGCGTATTGCTAATTTACTGGTTGGCAACGAACCGGGCAGCGCCGCGCTGGAAATCACCCTCGGGCAGTTTGCGGTGGAATTCACCGAAGACGGCTGGTTTGCGTTAACCGGCGCGGGCTGCCACGCCGAGCTGGATGGCAAAGCCGTATGGACCGGCTGGCGTCTGCCGGTAAAAGCCGGGCAGCAGCTGCATCTGAAATCCCCGGAGCGTGGTATGCGCAGCTATCTGGCGGTAGCGGGCGGGCTGAATGTACCTTTGCTGATGGGCTCGGCAAGCACGGATTTGAAAGCGCAGGTGGGGGGATTTGAGGGGCGTTTGCTGAAGGATGGCGATGTTATTCCCGCTCATCCTTCAAAGCGCCATTTTCGCGAGGCTCGCGGGATTAAACAGCTGCAGTGGGGCAACCGCATACGTGCGCTCCCTGGGCCGGAATACCATGAGTTCAGCCAGACGGCGCAGGACAGTTTCTGGCGCCTTCCCTGGCAGCTAAGCCCGCAGAGTAACCGCATGGGTTACCGCTTCATGGGGCAGAGGCTGGAGCGAAACACCGACCGGGAGCTGTTATCCCACGGGCTTTTGCCGGGCGTGGTGCAAGTCCCTCACAACGGCCAGCCAATCGTGTTACTCAACGATGCCCAGACCACCGGCGGCTACCCGCGCATTGCCTGCGTTATCGAGGCCGATATGTTCCACCTGGCGCAAATCCGCCTGGGCGAACCTATCCATTTTGTGCAGTGCACGATTGAAGAGGCGCTGAAGGCGCGGCGCGACGAGCTGCTCTATCTCGAGCAGCTGGCTTGGCGGCTTAACGACGGCGATTAACTCATCAAGGAGACGGCATGCCGGAAGGCCCGGAAATAAGACGTGCGGCGGATGCGCTTGAGGCCGCCGTCCTCAATAAACCTCTTACCGACGTCTGGTTTGCTTTTCCCACGTTAAAAGCGTTCGAGCACCAGCTGATTGGCGAAAAAATCGAGCGTATCGACACGCGAGGCAAAGCGCTGCTAACACGCTTTTCAAATGGTAAAACGCTTTATAGCCATAACCAGTTATATGGTGTATGGCGCGTCGTCAGCGCGGATGAAACTCCGAAAACCACTCGTGTTCTGCGCGTTAAATTGCAGACGGCGGACAAGGCGATTTTGCTCTACAGCGCGTCTGAAATCCTTATGCTGGATGATGATGAACTGGCAAAGCACCCGTTTTTACTGCGCGTGGGGCCGGACGTGCTGGATCTGACGCTGACGATGGAGGAAGTTAAAAAACGGCTGCTGTCGACGAGATTTCGCAGGCGGCAGTTCAGCGGCCTGCTGCTCGATCAGGCATTTCTTGCGGGGCTGGGAAACTACCTGCGCGTGGAAATACTCTGGCATGCCGGGCTGAGTGCGAGCCATCGGGCACAGGATTTAACCCCGGAGCAGCTGGAAAGGCTGGCCAAAGCGCTGCTGGATATACCGCGTCTCTCGTACAACACGCGGGGCAATGTGGATGTAAACAAGCATCATGGCTCAATTTTCAGCTTTAAGGTTTTTCATCGGGCCGGGGAATTGTGCGAGCGTTGCGGCGGGGTGATAGACAGAACTATGCTTTCGTCCCGGCCTTTTTACTGGTGTCCGCACTGTCAGAAATAGCCATAAAAAAACGCGCCCTTGAGCGCGTTTTCCTTATCTGCGAGACGTTAGTTTTTCAAATCAGATTTGAAATCACGCTTGTCGTAGCCGGTATAAAGCTGGCGAGGACGGGCAATTTTGATCCCGTCGTCGTGCATTTCGTTCCAGTGTGCAATCCAGCCAACGGTACGTGCCATGGCGAAGATAACGGTAAACATAGAAGACGGAATGCCCATCGCTTTCAGGATGATGCCGGAGTAGAAGTCCACGTTCGGATAGAGTTTCTTCTCGATGAAGTACGGGTCGTTCAACGCAATGTGCTCAAGCTCCATCGCCACTTCCAGCAGGCTGTTATCTTTCAGATTCAGCTCTTTCAGCACTTCATGGCAGGTTTCACGCATTACGGTGGCACGCGGGTCGTAGTTTTTGTAGACACGGTGACCAAAGCCCATCAGGCGGAAAGAGTCGTTCTTGTCTTTCGCGCGGCGGATGAATTCCGGAATGTGCTCAACGCTGCTGATCTCTTCAAGCATTTTCAGCGCGGCTTCGTTAGCGCCACCGTGCGCAGGTCCCCACAGGGAGGCGATACCGGCGGCGATACAGGCGAACGGGTTAGCGCCGCTTGAGCCTGCGGTACGCACGGTAGAGGTGGAGGCGTTTTGCTCGTGGTCGGCGTGCAGGATCAGAATACGGTCCATTGCGCGTTCCAGAATTGGGTTAACCACGTACTCTTCGCACGGCGTGGAGAACATCATATTCAGGAAGTTGCCGGCGTAGGAGAGGTCGTTACGCGGGTAAACAAACGGCTGACCGATAGAGTACTTGTAGCACATCGCTGCCATGGTCGGCATTTTGGACAGCAGGCGGAACGCGGCAATCTCGCGGTGGCGCGGGTTATTCACGTCCATTGAGTCATGGTAGAACGCCGCCAGCGCGCCGGTCACGCCACACATTACCGCCATCGGGTGGGAGTCGCGACGGAAGCCGTGGAACAAACGGGTAATTTGTTCGTGGATCATGGTGTGACGGGTAACGGTGGTTTTGAACTCTTCGTATTGTTCCTGGGTCGGCTTTTCGCCGTTCAGCAGGATGTAGCAGACTTCAAGATAGTTGGAGTGGGTTGCCAGCTGGTCGATCGGGAAACCACGATGGAGCAGGATGCCTTCATCACCGTCGATAAAGGTGATTTTAGATTCACATGATGCGGTGGAGGTAAAACCTGGGTCAAAAGTAAACACACCTTTAGAACCAAGACTACGGATATCAATTACATCCTGACCGAGCGTGCCCTGTAGCACATCCAGTTCGATAGCATCTTCACCGGTGCTGGTGAGGGTTGCTTTTTTGTCAGCCATTTACGGTCTCCTTAGCGCCTATTTTATAAGACTGCCGGGGGCCTGATTTGCATTCAAACTTACTGTGGTCGTTACCCGTTTTTTTAGTTGGCTCGCAGCTCTGCTTTAGAGGAGTACTACCAGGGTACAGAGCGATGGGCGCTTGCAGGTAACTTAGCCACGCAGGCGAAAAACAACAAATCAGGATGTTAGCAGTCCGTATCAGTCAAACCTGTTTACCACTATTAACTGTCCTGAATACTTGGGTCAATACCGACACACTGTTACATAACTTATTCACAAGTGTAAGGCTGACCCTATAACTTTTGCGAATTATACGGCTTTTCCGGCTTTGTTTGTAACAAGAATGTTTAACTTTTGTCAAATCAGATAATTAAATTTTAAAACAATGTTGTTATCGTGATGCATGTCACTGTTCCGAGCAAAACCCTTCAAACAATATGTAGGTTAATTGTAATGATTTTGTGAAGAGCCTATACTGCCGCCAGGTCTCCGGAATACCCTGCCACCGGGCGCCACCCAGCGTTGTAGCCAGCATTTTGGCATCTGGACGTAGCTGTTTTTGCATGACGCACAGTTATAGAAAGTTCGCGCTGTCTGACCCCGCTTGCAGACCCGGAGGAAGGAAACAATAAGAACAGCATGTGGGCGCTATTCATGATAAAAAATTCGAAAAAACAAAGACCTGTAAATCTGGATCTCTCAACGATCCGATTTCCCGTGACTGCAATCGCTTCCATCCTCCATCGTGCATCCGGCGTGATCACTTTTGTGGCTGTCGGCATCCTGCTTTGGTTACTCGGTCTGTCACTCTCCTCCCCGGAAGGCTTCCTCGTTGCGTCATCTATGATGAGCGGCTTCTTCGTTAAATTCATTATGTGGGGCATTCTGACCGCTCTCGCCTATCACGTTGTCGGCGGTATTCGCCACATGCTGATGGACGTGGGCTATCTGGAAGAAACCTTCTTAGCGGGCAAACGATCCGCAATGATTTCCTTTGTAATAACTGTCGTGCTTTCAATTCTCGCAGGAGTCCTCGTATGGTAAGCAATGCCTCTGCATTAGGTCGCAATGGCGTGCATGACTTTTTGCTGGTTCGTGCCACCGCCATCGTTATCACCCTGTACATCATCTATATGATCGGGTTCTTCGCCTTCACCGGCGAGTTAACCTACGAGGTCTGGCGTGGTTTCTTCGCCTCCGCCTTCACCAAAGTCTTCACCCTGCTGACGCTGTTCTCTATTTTGATCCATGCCTGGATTGGCATGTGGCAGGTACTGACCGACTACGTTAAACCGGTAGCGATGCGTCTTGGACTGCAACTGTTGATTGTTGTCGCGCTGCTGGTGTACGTCATTTATGGATTTGTTGTGGTGTGGGGTGTGTAATGAATTTACCAGTTAGAGAGTTCGATGCAGTTGTTATCGGTGCGGGTGGTGCAGGTATGCGTGCCGCGCTGCAAATTTCTCAGTCAGGCCAGACCTGTGCCTTACTGTCCAAAGTATTCCCGACCCGTTCCCATACCGTGTCTGCGCAGGGCGGTATCACCGTAGCGCTGGGTAACACCCATGAAGACAACTGGGAATGGCATATGTACGACACGGTTAAAGGCTCCGATTACATCGGTGACCAGGACGCCATTGAATATATGTGTAAAACCGGCCCGGAAGCGATTCTGGAACTGGAACATATGGGTCTGCCGTTTTCCCGTCTTGACGATGGCACAATTTATCAGCGTCCGTTTGGCGGCCAGTCGAAAAATTTCGGCGGCGAACAGGCGGCACGTACAGCAGCAGCCGCGGACCGTACCGGTCACGCTCTGCTGCACACGCTTTATCAGCAGAACCTGAAAAATAAAACCACTATATTCTCCGAGTGGTACGCGCTGGATCTGGTTAAGAATGATGATGGCGCAGTCGTCGGCTGTACTGCGCTATGCATTGAAACCGGGGAAGTTGTCTACTTCAAAGCCAAAGCTACCGTGCTGGCAACCGGCGGTGCAGGCCGTATTTATCAGTCCACTACCAACGCCCACATTAATACCGGCGACGGTGTCGGCATGGCCCTGCGTGCAGGCGTGCCCGTGCAGGACATGGAGATGTGGCAGTTCCACCCAACCGGTATCGCCGGGGCGGGTGTTCTGGTTACCGAAGGCTGCCGCGGTGAAGGTGGCTATCTGCTGAACAAACACGGTGAACGCTTCATGGAGCGTTATGCGCCGAACGCCAAAGACCTGGCGGGTCGTGACGTGGTGGCGCGTTCCATCATGATCGAAATCCGTGAAGGCCGTGGCTGCGAAGGTCCATGGGGGCCACACGCAAAACTTAAGCTGGATCACCTTGGTAAGGAAGTGCTGGAATCTCGCCTGCCGGGTATCCTGGAACTGTCCCGCACCTTCGCACACGTCGACCCAATCAAAGAGCCAATCCCGGTTATCCCTACCTGCCACTATATGATGGGCGGTATTCCAACCAAAGTGACCGGACAGGCGCTGACCGTCAACGAACAGGGTGAAGACGTTGTCATCCCTGGTCTGTTTGCAGTGGGGGAAATCGCCTGCGTATCGGTACACGGTGCGAACCGCCTTGGCGGTAACTCGCTGCTGGACCTGGTAGTCTTTGGCCGTGCTGCAGGTCTCCATTTGCTGGAATGCATTGCCGAGCAGGGCGAACTGCGCGATGCAACGACCGAGCAAATCGACGCCGCGCTGGAACGTCTGAACCGCTGGAACGGCAACCGTGACGGTGAAGATCCGGTACAAATTCGTAAAGCCCTGCAGGAATGCATGCAGCACAACTTCTCGGTCTTCCGTGAAGGTGACGCAATGGCCAAAGGGCTTGAGCAGCTGAAGCAGATCCGCGAGCGCCTGAAAAACGCCCGTCTGGACGATACCTCCAGCGAATTCAACACCCAGCGCGTCGAATGCCTGGAGCTGGATAACCTGATGGAAACCGCCTTTGCCACCGCCGTCTCCGCTAACTTCCGCACTGAAAGCCGGGGCGCCCATAGCCGCTTCGACTACCCGGACCGTGACGATGCAAACTGGCTGTGCCACAGCCTGTACCTGCCAGAGTCGGAAAGCATGACCCGCCGTGAGGTGAACATGCAGCCGAAACTGCGTCCGGCATTCCCACCAAAAGTGCGTACTTACTAATAGCGGAGCAAAGTGATGAAACTCGAATTCTCTATTTATCGCTACAACCCGGACGTTGATGATGCTCCGCGCATGCAGGAGTACACGCTGGAAGGGGAAGAAGGGCGCGACATGATGTTGCTCGATGCGCTCATTCAGCTGAAAGAAAAAGATCCTACGCTTGCGTTTCGCCGCTCGTGCCGTGAAGGAGTTTGTGGCTCGGACGGCGTGAACATGAACGGTAAAAACGGCCTGGCCTGTATTACCCCCATCTCCGCACTGGGCAACGGCAAGCAGAAGATTGTGATCCGTCCGCTGCCGGGTTTACCCGTCGTGCGCGATCTGGTGGTAGACATGGGGCAATTCTATGCCCAATATGAGAAGATTAAGCCTTACCTGTTGAATAATGGGCAAAATCCACCGGCCCGCGAGCATTTACAGTCGCCGGAGCAGCGTGAAAAACTGGATGGTCTGTACGAGTGCATTCTTTGCGCCTGCTGCTCAACGTCCTGCCCGTCGTTCTGGTGGAACCCGGATAAGTTTATCGGACCTGCAGGTCTGCTGGCGGCATACCGCTTCCTGATTGACAGCCGCGATACCGAAACGGCAAATCGTCTGGACGGCATGAGCGACGCTTTCAGCGTATTCCGCTGCCATAGCATCATGAACTGCGTCAGTGTATGCCCTAAGGGGCTGAACCCGACGAAAGCCATCGGTCACATTAAGTCGATGCTGCTGCAAAGAAGCGCTTAGTCAGAAAAACGTTGGCGGATGGCGCGGGCTTATCCGCCCTACGAAACAGGTAGGGTGGGTAAACGATGAGCCATTCACCATTCGGCTCCCGGGAAGGGAGCCATGCAGGAAATCTTTAAAAACTGCCCTACGTAACCTCGTACAGCGACAGTTTTTAAAGGTTCCTTCGCGGGCCAAATTTCCACGGCACTGGCCCGCTGAATGTGAACCCTGGAATGTGTACCAAACGTGTACGCTATAGTTATCCACGGCGAATAAGCAGATAAATGCTTAAGGGATCACGATGCAGAACGGCGAAATGAAAGCCTGGCTGGATTCCTCTTACCTGGCGGGTGCGAACCAGTCCTGGATAGAGCAGCTCTATGAAGACTTCTTAACCGATCCTGACTCTGTTGATGCGCACTGGCGCTCAATGTTCCAGCAGTTACCTGGAACCGGAGCCAGACCGGATCAATTCCATTCCAAAACACGTGATTATTTTCGTCGTCTGGCGAAGGATGCCTCACGTTACTCCACCGCAATTACCGACCCTGACACCGACGTTAAGCAGGTTAAAGTCCTGCAGCTGATTAACGCCTGGCGTTTCCGTGGGCATCAGGCGGCAAATCTCGATCCGCTTGGCCTCTGGAAGCAGGATGCGGTTCCCGATCTTGACCCTGCGTTCCACAACTTGACGGAAGCAGACCTGCAGGAAACCTTCAACGTCGGTTCTTTTGCCAGCGGCAAAGAGACGATGAAACTTGCGGATCTGATCGCTGCCCTGAAGCAAACCTACGGCGGCTCTATCGGTGCGGAATATATGCACATCACCAGCACCGAGGAAAAACGCTGGATCCAGCAGCGTATCGAATCGGTTGTCGGTCATTCCACCTTCAGCGTGGAAGAGAAAAAACGTTTCCTGAGCGAGCTGACCGCAGCGGAAGGCCTGGAGCGCTATCTCGGTGCGAAATTCCCGGGTGCGAAGCGCTTCTCGCTGGAAGGCGGCGATGCGCTGGTGCCCATGCTCAAAGAAATGATTCGCCATGCGGGCAAGAGCGGTACGCGCGAAGTTGTTCTGGGGATGGCACACCGTGGCCGTCTGAACGTGCTGATCAACGTGCTGGGCAAAAAACCGCAGGATCTGTTCGACGAGTTCGCGGGCAAACATAAAGAGCATCTCGGCACCGGCGACGTGAAGTACCACATGGGCTTCTCATCGGATGTCGAAACCGAAGGCGGACTGGTTCACCTGGCGCTGGCGTTTAACCCGTCGCACCTGGAAATCGTCAGCCCGGTGGTTATTGGTTCAGTGCGCGCGCGCCTGGATCGTCTGGAAAAGCCAGGTATCAATCAGGTTCTGCCTATCACCATCCATGGTGATGCAGCGGTTGCGGGTCAGGGCGTCGTTCAGGAAACGCTGAACATGTCCAAGGCGCGTGGATACGAAGTGGGCGGTACCGTTCGCATCGTTATCAACAACCAGATTGGCTTTACCACGTCTAACCCGCTGGACGCTCGTTCCACACCATACTGTACCGATATCGGTAAGATGGTGATGGCGCCGATCTTCCACGTTAATGCTGATGATCCGGAAGCGGTCGCGTTTGTGACCCGTCTGGCACTGGACTTCCGTAATACCTTCAAACGCGACGTATTTATCGACCTGGTTTGCTACCGTCGCCATGGTCATAACGAAGCCGATGAGCCAAGCGCAACCCAGCCGGTGATGTACCAGAAAATCAAGAAGCACCCGACGCCGCGTAAAATCTACGCTGACCGTCTGGAGCAGGAAAAGCTGGCCACGCTGGAAGATGCCACCGAAATGGTGAACCTCTACCGTGACGCGCTGGATGCCGGTGAATGCGTGGTGAAAGAATACCGTCCGATGAACATGCATTCGTTCACCTGGTCGCCGTACCTTAACCACGACTGGGATGAAAGCTACCCCAACAAGGTTGAGATGAAGCGCCTGCAGGAGCTGGCGAAACGTATCAGCTCCGCGCCTGAAACCGTAGAACTGCAGTCCCGCGTCGCGAAAATTTACAGCGACCGCCAGGATATGGCGAACGGCGATAAGAAATTTGACTGGGGTGCGGCGGAGAACCTGGCGTATGCCACGCTGGTTGACGAAGGCGTCTCCGTCCGTCTGTCCGGCGAAGATGCTGGTCGCGGCACGTTCTTCCACCGTCACGCTGTGATTCACAACCAGACTAATGGTTCGACCTACACGCCGCTGCAGCACGTTCACAACAGCCAGGGCGAGTTCAAAGTCTGGGACTCCGTGCTGTCTGAAGAAGCGGTGCTGGCCTTCGAATACGGTTATGCCACCGCTGAACCCCGCACCCTGACCATCTGGGAAGCGCAGTTCGGCGACTTCGCCAACGGTGCACAGGTTGTCATCGACCAGTTCATCAGTTCCGGCGAGCAGAAGTGGGGCCGTATGTGTGGCCTGGTCATGCTGCTGCCGCACGGTTACGAAGGGCAGGGGCCAGAACACTCCTCGGCACGTCTGGAGCGTTATCTTCAGCTGTGCGCCGAGCAGAACATGCAGGTTTGCGTACCTTCTACGCCGGCACAGGTTTACCACATGCTGCGTCGCCAGGCGCTGCGCGGTATGCGTCGTCCGCTGGTTGTCATGTCGCCTAAATCTCTGCTGCGCCACCCGCTGGCGGTCTCCACGCTGGATGAGCTGGCTAACGGCACCTTCCTGCCGGCAATTGGTGAAGTTGACGAGCTGGATCCGGCAGGCGTGAAGCGCGTGGTTCTGTGTTCCGGTAAGGTTTACTACGACCTGCTTGAGCAGCGCCGTAAGAAAGATCAGAAAGATGTCGCGATTGTGCGCATCGAGCAGCTCTATCCGTTCCCGCACCAGGCGGTGCAGGAAGCGTTGAAACCGTTCGCTCACGTGCATGATTTTGTCTGGTGCCAGGAAGAGCCGCTTAACCAGGGCGCATGGTACTGCAGCCAACACCACTTCCGCGAAGTGATTCCATTCGGATCTGCCCTGCGTTATGCAGGTCGTCCGGCCTCCGCCTCTCCGGCGGTAGGGTATATGTCCGTTCACCAGAAACAGCAGCAAGATCTGGTTAATGACGCGCTGAACGTCGATTAATTAAAGGATAAAAAATGAGTAGCGTAGATATTCTTGTTCCTGACCTGCCTGAGTCCGTTGCCGATGCGACCGTTGCAACCTGGCATAAAAAACCGGGTGATGCCGTTACCCGTGACGAAGTGCTGGTAGAAATCGAAACTGACAAAGTGGTACTGGAAGTACCGGCGTCGGCAGATGGTATTCTGGATGCGGTACTGGAAGATGAAGGCACCACCGTGACTTCTCGCCAGATTCTGGGCCGCCTGCGCGAAGGCAACAGCGCCGGGAAAGAGACCTCTGCGAAAGCGGACGCTAAAGAGTCGACCCCGGCGCAGCGCCAGCAGGCCTCTCTGGAAGAACAAAACAATGACGCGCTCAGTCCGGCGATTCGCCGCCTGATTGCGGAGCACTCTCTGGACGCCAGCGCTATTAAAGGCAGCGGCGTAGGCGGTCGTATCACCCGTGAAGATGTGGATAAACATCTGACCCAGGCGAAAGCGGCACAGCCAGCTCCGGCCAAAGCAGCGACAGAAACTAAAGCACCGGTTGCACCGTTGGCTGGCCGCAGCGAAAAACGCGTGCCGATGACTCGTCTGCGCAAGCGCGTTGCTGAACGCCTGCTGGAAGCGAAAAATTCCACCGCCATGCTCACTACCTTCAACGAAGTGAACATGCAGCCAATCATGGCGCTGCGCAAGCAGTACGGTGAGTCCTTCGAGAAGCGTCACGGCGTGCGTCTGGGCTTCATGTCCTTCTACATTAAAGCGGTTGTTGAGGCCCTGAAACGCTACCCGGAAGTGAATGCTTCCATCGATGGCGATGATGTGGTTTACCACAATTATTTTGATGTCAGCATCGCGGTATCTACTCCACGTGGTCTGGTTACGCCAGTACTGCGCGACGTTGATACCCTCGGCATGGCCGATATCGAAAAGCGCATTAAAGAACTGGCCGTAAAAGGCCGTGACGGTAAGCTGACTGTGGAAGATCTGACCGGCGGTAACTTCACAATTACCAACGGTGGCGTATTCGGATCTCTGATGTCTACCCCGATCATCAACCCACCGCAGAGCGCGATCCTCGGGATGCACGCCATCAAAGATCGCCCAATGGCGGTCGACGGCAAAGTAGAGATCCTGCCGATGATGTACCTGGCGCTCTCCTACGATCACCGTTTGATCGACGGGCGTGAGTCCGTGGGCTATCTGGTTGCAATTAAAGAGCTGCTGGAAGACCCAACTCGTCTGCTGCTGGACGTGTAGTTGTAAAGCATCACCTGCCCTGTAGGCCGGATAAGCGTAGCGCCATCCGGCATTAAAGCGCACCGGTCTACAGGTTTGAAGATAACGATTACCCTGAAGGATGGATAGAACTCATGAACTTACACGAATATCAGGCGAAACAATTGTTTGCTCGGTATGGTTTACCGGCACCAGTCGGTTACGCCTGCACCACACCGCGTGAAGCCGAAGAAGCTGCCTCTAAAATTGGCGCAGGTCCGTGGGTGGTAAAATGTCAGGTTCATGCCGGTGGCCGTGGTAAAGCGGGCGGCGTGAAAGTGGTCAACAGCAAAGAAGACATTCGTGCTTTTGCTGAGCACTGGCTGGGTAAACGTCTGGTGACCTACCAGACAGACGCTAACGGCCAGCCGGTACACCAGATCCTGGTTGAAGCGGCGACCGACATTGATAAAGAACTGTATCTGGGCGCGGTAGTCGACCGCAGTTCCCGTCGCGTAGTCTTCATGGCTTCTACCGAAGGCGGCGTGGAAATCGAGAAAGTCGCGGAAGAAACTCCGCACCTGATTCATAAAGTTGCTCTTGATCCGCTGGCTGGCCCAATGCCGTACCAGGGACGAGAACTGGCTTTCAAACTGGGTCTGGAAGGTAAGCAGGTTCAGCAGTTCACTAAAATCTTCATGGGCCTGGCCACTATCTTCCTGGACCGTGATCTTGCGCTTATCGAAATTAACCCGCTGGTTATCACTAAGCAGGGCGATCTGATCTGCCTCGACGGCAAGCTGGGCGCAGATGGCAACGCACTGTTCCGCCAGCCAGAGCTGCGCGAAATGCGTGACCCAAGCCAGGAAGATGCTCGTGAGTCTCAGGCTGCACAGTGGGAGCTGAACTACGTTGCGCTTGATGGCAACATCGGCTGCATGGTTAACGGTGCGGGCCTGGCAATGGGCACCATGGACATCGTTAAACTGCACGGCGGCGAACCGGCTAACTTCCTTGACGTTGGTGGTGGCGCAACCAAAGAGCGCGTGACCGAAGCATTCAAAATCATTCTGTCAGACGACAAGGTGAAAGCCGTTCTGGTTAACATCTTCGGCGGCATCGTGCGCTGCGACCTGATCGCAGACGGCATCATCGGTGCGGTTGCCGAAGTGGGCGTAAACGTTCCGGTCGTTGTTCGTCTGGAAGGTAACAACGCCGAACTGGGCGCGAAGAAACTGGCTGACAGCGGCCTGAATATCATTGCAGCGAAAAGTCTGACCGATGCAGCACAGCAGGTAGTTGCTGCCGTGGAGGGGAAATAATGTCCATTTTGATCGATAAAAACACCAAGGTAATTTGCCAGGGCTTCACCGGCAGCCAGGGGACCTTCCACTCCGAGCAGGCAATTGCCTACGGTACGCAGATGGTTGGCGGTGTAACGCCGGGCAAAGGCGGCACCGAACATTTGGGTTTGCCAGTCTTTAACACCGTGCGTGAAGCCGTAGACGCTACGGGTGCTACTGCCTCTGTAATTTACGTCCCGGCTCCGTTCTGCAAAGACTCCATTCTGGAAGCTATCGACGCAGGTATTAAGCTGGTTATCACGATTACCGAAGGCATCCCTACACTAGATATGCTGACCGTGAAGGTGAAGCTGGATGAAGCTGGCGTACGCATGATCGGGCCAAACTGCCCGGGCGTTATCACCCCTGGTGAATGCAAAATCGGCATCATGCCGGGCCACATTCACCTGCCGGGCAAAGTGGGCATCGTTTCCCGCTCCGGTACGCTGACTTATGAAGCGGTTAAACAGACCACAGATATCGGTCTGGGCCAGTCCACCTGCGTGGGCATCGGCGGTGACCCGATCCCAGGGGCTAACTTCATCGATATCCTGAAAATGTTCGAGGAAGATCCGAAAACTGAAGCTATCGTGATGATCGGTGAAATAGGCGGCAGTGCGGAAGAAGAAGCGGCAGCTTATATCAAAGAGCATGTAACGAAGCCTGTTGTTGGCTACATTGCGGGTGTTACCGCGCCGAAAGGCAAGCGTATGGGCCATGCGGGCGCCATTATCGCGGGCGGTAAAGGTACAGCGGATGAGAAGTTCGCCGCTCTGGAAGCTGCTGGCGTGAAAACTGTTCGCAGCCTTGCTGACATCGGCGATGCGTTGAAAGCGATTTTGCCACAGTAAAGCTAACTAATAATAAATGTTCGACATGGTTGGCCACCCTTTGGGTGGCCTTTTTTATGGCTAACAGCAGAGTCGGAGCAAACACAGCCGCTCATCTCTGTTTAACCTCATGATGGTGCCGAAACGGTACCGTTTTTACGCGAGGAGAATAAATATCGCCAAGGCTTAACCGCATAAAAAATAATGCTTTGTTAATATGTTTGACCTATAAAGTGAATTGTTTGTGAATTAATGGGCAGGGTAAGCGGAAGGGGCCGTTCATTGCGTGAGGCGATTAACAGGAGTGAATAAGTTTGTGGCGAAAAGCGGAATGTAAACCATAGTTGAAGCGAAGCGTTTTTAATTATACAAGGCCGGATACGCTTAACTTTAGCGCATGTTTAAAAACACATTATTAACAATGTGTTTACCAATCTTTCTTAAAATAAACGCAATTAACAAAGTGAAATTAAATTGCGCCAGATCAATATCTAAGGCTGGCATCTATGGCTACAAAAGGGGTAAATTGTCGCGGATCAAAGTAGCGGAATCACGACATTTTCGCTATAAATTGATCACTGTCGAGAAACGTAAAAAACCCTTAGCAAATACCTATTTATCGTAAGGGCATTGCAGGGTAATATATTTGCGGATTATTTTAGGTTTTTATTAACGTATTTGTAACCTTTCACCTTTTGTCGTCACATTTGAATGAAATGTGAGGGCAAAGCGTCGTCTGGAAGCGAATGTTTTTGTATTAGGGCATGCGTTGTGGGGAGCCTGGCGGCGAACCACGGTCGGAGTCTTCATGCGAAGAGCAAGGAGTCAAGATGTTTGATATTGTCGAGCTGTCGCGCTTACAGTTTGCCTTGACCGCGATGTACCACTTCCTGTTTGTGCCACTGACGCTGGGTATGGCGTTCCTGCTGGCCATCATGGAAACGGTTTACGTCCTGTCGGGTAAGCAAATTTATAAAGATATGACCAAGTTCTGGGGCAAGTTGTTTGGTATCAACTTTGCGCTGGGTGTTGCTACTGGTTTAACCATGGAGTTCCAGTTCGGGACGAACTGGTCTTACTATTCACATTACGTGGGTGACATTTTTGGTGCGCCTCTGGCTATAGAAGGCCTGATGGCGTTCATGCTTGAATCCACTTTTGTCGGCCTCTTCTTCTTCGGTTGGGATCGCCTGGGTAAAGTTCAGCACATGGCGGTGACCTGGCTGGTGGCATTAGGTTCCAACCTTTCCGCACTGTGGATTCTGGTAGCGAATGGCTGGATGCAAAACCCCATTGCTTCCGACTTCAACTTCGAAACCATGCGCATGGAGATGGTCAGCTTCTCCGAACTGGTGCTTAACCCGGTAGCCCAGGTGAAATTTGTTCACACCGTGGCGGCTGGTTACTGTACTGGTGCAATGTTTATCCTCGGCATCAGCTCTTACTACCTGCTCAAGGGTCGCGACACCGCGTTTGCAAAACGCTCCTTCGCCATCGCTGCAAGCTTCGGTATGGCGGCTGTGCTTTCCGTTATCGTTCTGGGCGACGAGTCCGGTTACGAAATGGGTGACGTGCAGAAAACCAAACTGGCTGCCATTGAAGCAGAGTGGGAAACCCAACCCGCTCCTGCATCCTTTACGCTGTTCGGCATTCCCGATCAGGATAAGCAGGAAAACCACCTGTCCATCCAGATCCCTTACGCGCTGGGTATCATCGCGACACGTTCTGTTGATAAGCCGGTGACCGGTCTGAAAGACCTTCTGGTTCAGCATGAAGAACGTATTCGTAATGGTATGAAGGCATACAGCCTGCTTGAACAACTGCGTTCCGGCTCTGCTGACCAGTCCGTTCGTGACGATTTCAACGCAATTAAGAAAGATCTTGGCTATGGCCTGCTGCTGAAACGCTATACCCCGAACGTCACCGACGCGACGGAAGAGCAGATTCAGCAAGCCACCAAAGACTCAATCCCACGCGTTGCGCCGCTGTACTTCGCGTTCCGTATCATGGTGGCATGCGGCATCCTGATGCTGTTGATCATTGGCGTCTCCTTCTGGACGGTGTGTCGTAACCGTATTGGCGAGAAGAAATGGCTGCTCCGCGCCGCGCTGTATGGCTTACCACTGCCATGGATTGCGGTTGAAACCGGCTGGTTCGTTGCTGAATATGGTCGTCAGCCGTGGGCGATTGGTGAAGTGCTGCCGACCGCGGTGGCGAACTCGTCGCTGACGGCGGGCGATCTCATTTTCTCAATGTTGCTGATTTGCGGTTTGTATACGCTGTTCCTGGTGGCCGAACTGTTCCTGATGTTCAAGTTTGCTCGCCTTGGGCCGAGCAGCCTGAAAACAGGTCGCTATCACTATGAACAGTCTACCGTGGCTTCTCAGCCGGCACGCTAAGACAGGAGTCGTCAAATGTTCGATTATGAAGTATTACGTTTTGTCTGGTGGCTGCTGATTGGCGTACTGCTGATCGGTTTTGCAGTGACCGATGGCTTCGACATGGGCGTCGGGATGCTGTCACGCATCATCGGCCGCACCGATGTCGAACGCCGCATTATGGTTAACTCTATTGCCCCGCACTGGGACGGTAATCAGGTCTGGCTCATCACCGGAGCTGGCGCACTGTTTGCCGCCTGGCCAATGGTTTACGCTGCGGCGTTCTCCGGTTTCTACATAGCAATGATTCTGGTACTGGCTTCTTTGTTCTTCCGCCCGGTTGGTTTTGACTACCGTTCGAAGATCGAAGACGTGCGCTGGCGTGGCATGTGGGACTGGGGCATCTTCATCGGCAGCTTCGTGCCGCCGCTGGTCATCGGCGTGGCGTTCGGTAACCTGCTGCAGGGCGTGCCGTTCCATTTGGATGAGTATCTTCGCCTGTACTACACCGGCAACTTCTTCCAGCTGCTGAATCCGTTTGGTCTGCTGGCCGGTATCGTGAGCGTGACCATGATCCTGACTCAGGGTGCGACTTATCTGCAGATGCGTACGGTGGGTGAACTTCACCTGCGTTCACGCACTGCAGCGCAAATCGCCGCGCTGGTCATGATGGTCTGCTTCGCACTTGCTGGTGTCTGGGTGATGTACGGCATTGATGGTTACGTGGTGACCTCCGAGCTGAACCATCACGCCGCATCGAATCCGCTGACTAAAGAGGTTGCCCGTCAGGCTGGTGCCTGGATGGTGAACTTCAATAACATGCCGATTCTGTGGCTCATCCCTGCATTGGGTGTGGTTCTGCCTCTGCTTACGATTCTGATGTCGCGTCTTGAGAAAGGTGCCATGGCGTTCGTGTTCTCTTCACTGACCGTGGCCTGCGTTATCCTGACTGCCGGTATTGCGATGTTCCCGTTCGTGATGCCTTCCAGCACGATGATGAACGCTAGCCTCACCATGTGGGATGCAACATCAAGCCAGCTGACGCTGAACGTGATGGTTTATGCCGCTGCGGTATTTGTTCCGATCATTCTTATCTACACCACCTGGTGTTACTGGAAGATGTTCGGTCGAATCACTAAAGAGCATATCGAAAGCAACACCCACTCTCTGTACTAAGTAAGGAGCTGATTATGTGGTACTTTGCATGGATTCTGGGGACGCTTCTGGCCTGTGCTTTTGGCATCATTACCGCCCTCGCGCTTGAACATGTGGAAGCGGCAAAAGCCGGTAAAGAAGAACACTGATGGAAGCAATTATCGCAAAGCTTTACGCGATAATGGATAAGAGCCCTTTAAGGGCTCTTTCCTTGATCATGGCCCTGGCGCTTGCGGGCTGCATCTTCTGGGACCCCTCTCGCTTTGCGGCGAAGACCAGTGAGCTGGCAATCTGGCATGGTTTTTTGTTGATGTGGGGCGTCTGTGCAGGCGTGATTCATGGCGTAGGCTTTCGACCCCGTAAGACCCTCTGGCAGGGGCTTTTTTGCCCGCTCATTGCCCAGTTGACGCTGCTGGCAGGACTCCTCTTCTTCTTCGCCTGAAGCCCGCGCTAAGACAAGTTTATTTACCCAATATTTATAGGCTTTAACAAGCCTATAAATATTTACCTATCGTTTAAGACAACCCATTCCCAACCCCCATCCTCTTGCGTATAGTAGCAACGTTTAAAGCACTACCGGGATGTAAAGTGAGTACAACGCCGTTTCGATGGCCGGTTCGTGTCTACTACGAAGATACAGATGCCGGCGGTGTGGTTTACCACGCCAGCTATGTTGCTTTTTATGAAAGAGCTCGCACTGAGATGCTGCGCCAGCACCACTTTCACCAGCAGGATTTGCTGGCGGAGCGCATCGCCTTTGTCGTTCGCAGGATGACCGTTGATTATCTTGCGCCTGCCCGACTTGACGATTTACTCGAAATCCACAGTGAAATTACATCGATGCGCGGCACCTCTTTGGTGTTTACGCAGCGAATAGTCAATGCCGAAGGTCGGGTACTCAATAAAGCTGAGGTCCTGGTCGTCTGTGTTGACCTTCTCTCAATGAAGCCTCGTGCGCTTCCCAAGTCTATTGTCGCGGAGTTCAAGCAGTGACTGACATGAATATCCTTGATTTGTTCCTGAAGGCTAGCCTTCTGGTCAAATTTATCATGTTGATTTTGATTGGTTTTTCCATTGCATCATGGGCAATCATCATTCAGCGTACGCGCATCCTCAATACCGCCACCCGCGAAGCGGAAGCGTTTGAAGATAAGTTCTGGTCGGGCATCGAATTGTCCCGCCTGTATCAGGAAAGCCAGGGGCGCCGCGACAACCTTGCCGGCTCCGAGCAGATTTTTTATTCCGGATTTAAAGAGTTTGCCCGCCTGCATCGTGCGAATACCCATGCCCCGGAAGCGGTGGTAGACGGGGCCGCGCGAGCAATGCGTATTTCAATGAGCCGTGAACTCGAAACGCTCGAAACACATATTCCATTCCTTGGCACCGTAGGCTCCATCAGTCCTTACATCGGCCTGTTTGGTACGGTCTGGGGGATCATGCACGCCTTTATCGCACTGGGTGCGGTGAAACAGGCGACGTTGCAGATGGTTGCACCTGGCATTGCAGAAGCACTGATCGCCACCGCGATTGGTCTGTTTGCCGCCATTCCAGCTGTTATGGCCTATAACCGCCTGAACCAGCGTGTGAACAAACTGGAATTGAATTACGACAACTTCATGGAAGAGTTCACGGCTATCCTGCACCGTCAGGCTTTTACCAGCAGCGATAAGCAGTAAGGGGTAAGTCATGGCCAGACGTGTACGTGGTCGTCGTGAATTAAAGTCAGAAATCAACATCGTACCTTTGCTGGACGTGCTGCTGGTGCTGCTGCTGATCTTCATGGCAACGGCACCCATCATCACCCAGAGCGTAGAGGTGGACCTGCCTGATGCGACCGACTCGCAAACGGTAAGCAGTAACGATGAGCCGCCGGTCATTATTGAAGTGTCCGGGGTAGGGCAATACAGCGTGGTGGTTGAAAAAGATCGTATGGATCAGTTGCCGTCCGAACAGGTTGTTGCTGAAGCCCAGCGTCGCCTGCAGGCGAATCCAAAAACGGTCTTTTTGATCGGTGGTGCAAAAGATGTTCCTTATGAAGAGATCATCAAAGCATTGAACCTGCTGCATAGCGCGGGCGTGAAATCCGTCGGCCTGATGACGCAGCCAATCTGATCTACCTCGCGATAGCTATATTTGGGAACCGAGAGTGTCAAAGGCAACCGCAGAAAACGATAAGCTTAAACGCGCAATAATCGTCTCAGTGATTCTGCATATCATCCTGATTGCGATCCTGATATGGAGCTCGTTTGACGAACACATTGACGCCAGTGCTGGTGGCGGTGGTGGTTCGGCTATTGACGCTGTCATGGTCGACCCTGGCGCCGTAGTGCAGCAATACAATCGCCAGCAGCAGCAGCAGGCGAGCAGTAAACGTGCGGCAGAGCAGCGTGAAAAGCAGGCGCAGCAGCAGGCTGAAGAGCTGCAGGAGAAACAGGCCGCTGAGCAGCAGCGTCTGAAAGCCCTGGAGAAAGAACGCCTCGAAGCGCAGGAACAAGCGAAACAGCAGGCCGACCAGCAGAAACAGGCTCAGGAAGCAGCAAAAGAAGCTCAGGAACAGCAGAAGCAAGCGGAAGCCGCAGCGGCAAAAGCCAAAGCAGAGGCTAAAGCCCAGGCTGATGCTCAGGCAAAAGCTGCCGCAGATGCGCAGAAAAAAGCTGCGGAGGAAGCTGCAAAGAAAGCCGCTGCCGCAGAGAAAAAAGTAGCCGCCGCCGAAGCAGCCGCTGCGGCCAAAAAGGCCCAGCAGGATGCTGAGAAGAAAGCGGCTGCTGAAGCCGCGAAAAAAGAGGCCGCTGCTGAAAAAGCAGCTTCAGAAAAAGCAGCTTCAGAAAAAGCAGCTGCCGAAAAGGCTGCCGCGGCAAAAGCTGCCGCAGATAAAAAAGCGGCTGCGGATGCGAAGAAAAAGGCTGCTGCAGAGAAAGCTGCTGCCGATAAAGCAGCGACTGAAGGCGTAGACGATCTTTTTGGTGACCTCAGCTCAGGTAAGAATGCACCGAAAACGGGGGGTGGGGCGAAAGGTAATGCCGCAGCCGCTGCCGGAAAAGGGAATACTAAGAATAATGGCGCATCTGGTGCCGAGATCAGTGGTTATGCAGGTCAGATAAAGGCAGCGATCGAAAGTAAGTTTTATAATGATCCTTCGTTTGCCGGTAAGATCTGTTCATTACGCATCAAACTGGCTCCTGATGGCTTACTGCTGGATATCAAATCAGAGGGGGGGGACCCGGCGCTTTGTCAGGCGGCTATAGCAGCCGCGCGGCTGGCAAAGATACCGAAGCCACCGAGCCAGGACGTGTATGAAGTATTCAAAAACGCGCCGATTGACTTCAAACCTTAATAGCCTTCCCGGAAGCGGACAGAAATGATGAAGTGCTATATAAAAGGGTTTTGATAGTTTTGTGTATTTGAGTTTGTTAAAATTCTGCTAAATTATCGTGGGCTTTGGGTCCGGATAAGGGAGATATGATGAAGCAGGCATTTCGAGTAGCATTAAGTTTTTTGATGCTGTGGGCAGCCGTGCTGCACGCAGAAGTTCGTATTGAAATCACACAAGGTGTGGACTCAGCACGACCTATTGGTGTTGCACCCTTTAAATGGGCAGGCCCTGGTGCGGCGCCTGAAGACGTTGGCGGCATTGTTGCCGCTGACTTACGCAACAGCGGCAAGTTCAATCCGCTGGATCGCTCCCGTCTCCCGCAGCAGCCTGGTTCCGCTCAGGAAGTGCAGCCGGCCGCCTGGACCGCTCTGGGGATTGATGCCGTCGTTGTCGGCCAGGTTACGCCAAACGGTGACGGTAGTTATACCGTGGCTTACCAGCTGGTTGATACGTCTGGCGCGCCGGGCACGGTGCTGGCTCAGAACTCCTACAAGGTTAATAAGCAGTGGCTGCGCTACGCCGGTCACACCGCCAGTGATGAAGTATTTGAAAAACTGACGGGTATCAAAGGCGCATTCCGTACTCGTATCGCTTACGTAGTGCAGACTAACGGCGGTCAGTTCCCTTACGAACTGCGTGTTTCTGATTACGATGGCTACAACCAGTTTGTGGTTCACCGTTCTCCGCAGCCGCTGATGTCTCCGTCCTGGTCTCCAGACGGCAGCAAGCTGGCTTACGTAACGTTTGAAAGCGGTCGTTCGGCGTTGGTCATTCAGACGCTGGCAAACGGCGCCGTGCGCCAGGTGGCTTCGTTCCCTCGCCACAACGGTGCGCCGTCGTTCTCTCCAGACGGGACTAAACTGGCCTTTGCGCTGTCCAAGACCGGTAGTCTGAACTTGTACGTGATGGATATTGGCTCCGGCCAGATTCGTCAGGTTACCGACGGACGCAGCAACAACACTGAACCAAGCTGGTTCCCGGATAGCCAGAACCTGGCCTATACCTCCGATCAGGCTGGACGTCCGCAGATTTACAAAATTAATATCAACGGCGGTGCCCCGCAGCGTCTGTCCTGGGAAGGTGGCCAGAACCAGAATGCTGATGTAAGTACCGACGGGAAGTTTATGGTAATGGTGAGCTCCGCAAGCGGGCAGCAGCACATTGCCAAACAGGATCTGGTAGCGGGTGGCGTACAAACTTTATCGTCAACGTTGCTGGATGAAACGCCAAGTCTGGCACCTAACGGCACTATGGTAATCTACAGCTCTTCTCAGGGGATGGGATCCGTGCTGAATCTGGTCTCAACAGATGGGCGTTTCAAAGCGCGTCTTCCGGCAACTGATGGTCAGGTGAAATCACCTGCCTGGTCGCCGTATCTGTGATAATAAAATCTAAAGGATCAAAGAAATGCAACTGAACAAAGTGCTGAAAGGGCTGATGATTGCTCTGCCTGTTATGGCTGTCGCGGCATGTTCTTCTAACAAGAACGCGAGCAACGAGAGCGGTGAGGGCATGCTGGGTGCCGGCACTGGTATGGACGCTAACGGTCAAGGCGGTAACATGTCTTCCGAAGAGCAGGCACGTCTGCAAATGCAACAGCTGCAGCAGAACAACATCGTTTACTTCGGTCTGGACAAGTACGATGTGAGCTCTGAATTCGCTGCAATGCTGGATGCACACGCTAACTTCCTGCGTAGCAACCCATCTTACAAAGTGACCGTAGAAGGTCATGCGGACGAACGTGGTACCCCGGAATACAACATCTCCCTGGGCGAGCGTCGTGCTACTGCCGTTAAGATGTATCTGCAGGGTAAAGGCGTTTCTGCAGATCAGATCTCCATCGTTTCTTACGGTAAAGAAAAACCTGCAGTACTGGGCCATGACGATTCGGCGTATGCCAAAAACCGTCGTGCCGTACTGGTTTACTAAGAGAATTGCATGAGCAGTAACTTCAGACATCACTTGTTGAGTCTGTCGTTACTGGTTGGCATAGCGGCCCCCTGGGCCGCTTTTGCTCAGGCGCCAATCAGTAGTGTCGGCTCAGGCTCGGTCGAAGACCGTGTCACTCAACTCGAGCGTATTTCTAACGCTCACAGTCAGCTTTTAACCCAACTCCAGCAACAGCTCTCCGATAATCAACGTGATATTGATTCCCTGCGCGGTCAGATTCAGGAAAACCAGTATCAGCTTAATCAGGTTGTTGAGCGACAGAAGCAGATTCTGCTGCAGATAGAGGGCCTCAGCAACGGCGGTACCGCAGCGGGTCAGGCTAGCGGCGGCGAACAAGGTGCTGCTCCGGCAACGCCCGATGCGAGTGCGTCCACTGGCGCCCCTGCTGCTGCTCCTGTGCAGGGTGGAGACGCAAACAGCGACTACAATGCGGCTATCGCCCTGGTGCAGGATAAATCTCGCCAGGATGAAGCTATGGTTGCTTTCCAGAACTTTGTGAAAAAGTATCCGGATTCAACTTACCAGCCTAATGCGAATTACTGGCTGGGTCAGTTGAACTACAACAAAGGGAAAAAGGATGATGCGGCCTATTATTTTGCCTTTGTGGTAAAAAATTATCCGAAATCTCCTAAAGCTCCGGACGCAATGTACAAGGTCGGTCTGATCATGCAGGACAAAGGCGACACCGCGAAAGCAAAAGCCGTGTACCAGCAGGTGATCAAACAGTTCCCAAATACCGATGGGGCAAAGCAGGCGCAAAAGCGTCTGGATGCGATGTAATGCTTGCGGCCTGGCCAGATTTCGTTGTTTTTCTGGTCTTGCCGCGCGATTACTAAGCAGTTGAGAAAATTGTTCAAAATTGTTGTTGCGTCAAAATCTTAAATCAGTAATATATGCCGCCGTTGCCGGGGGATAAGAAACAAACCGGAAATGACACGAAAATGGGTCGTTAGCTCAGTTGGTAGAGCAGTTGACTTTTAATCAATTGGTCGCAGGTTCGAATCCTGCACGACCCACCATTTTCAAATTGAAATACGATTAGTGAATCGTGAAGGGTTTGAACCAGCAGCAGGTTCGAGTGGAGCGAAGCGACACAGCGTTGCATAGCAACGACCCGAAGGGTGAGGCCAAAGCCGAGTCATCCTGCACGACCCACCATTTTCGATGTTGTAGTAAGCAGTAACCGCATAGCGGGGGCGTTAGCTCAGTTGGTAGAGCAGTTGACTTTTAATCAATTGGTCGCAGGTTCGAATCCTGCACGCCCCACCATCCTTTAGATGAAATGCATATGTGAAGCGTGAAGGGTTTGAACCTGCAGCAGGTATGAATGTCGCGAAGCGATAGAGCGTTGCGTAGCAACGACCCGAAGGGTGAGGCCAGAGCCAAGTCATCCTGCACGACCTACCAAATTTAGACAAAGGCGCCTCAATGGCGCCTTTGTTGTTTTCTTCTCTAAATTCCCCACGACAAATCATCCATAATTGGCTATCTTGTTTAGCATATAAAACAATCTGCGCTTCGTGTAGCCTGTTGATGGCATAAATGCGCTGATTTTGTTAAGCCTGTAAAACGAGATTGCCTGATGAGCGTGATGTTCGATCCACAAGCAGCGATATATCCCTTCCCTCCAAAGCCGAAGCCACTTAGCGTCGACGAAAAGCAGTACTATCGCGAAAAAATCAAGCGTCTGCTTAAAGAGCGCAATGCGGTGATGGTTGCTCATTACTACACGGATCCTGAAATCCAGTCTCTTGCCGAAGAAACAGGCGGCTGTATATCCGATTCGCTGGAGATGGCGTGCTTCGGGGCAAATCACCCCGCCACGACGCTTTTGGTTGCAGGCGTACGCTTTATGGGTGAGACCGCGAAAATACTCAGCCCGGAAAAAACCATACTGATGCCGACGCTTAACGCCGAGTGCTCGCTCGATCTTGGCTGCCCAATTGACGAGTTCAGCGCCTTCTGCGACCAGCACCCTGACCGTACCGTGGTGGTCTATGCTAATACTTCGGCTGCGGTTAAAGCCCGTGCAGACTGGGTGGTAACCTCAAGCATTGCCGTTGAGCTGATTGAACACCTGGACAGCCTTGGCGAAAAAATTATCTGGGCGCCGGATCGCCATCTTGGCAACTACGTGCAAAAACAGACCGGTGCTGATGTCCTGTGCTGGCAGGGCGCGTGCATCGTACATGACGAGTTTAAAACACAGGCGCTGGCGCGCATGAAGGCACTCCATCCTGATGCTGCCGTGCTGGTGCATCCGGAATCCCCCCAGGCGATAGTCGATATGGCGGACGCGGTGGGGTCCACCAGCCAGCTGATTGCGGCGGCGCAGACTTTGCCTAACCGGCAGCTGATAGTGGCGACCGACCGTGGGATTTTCTATAAAATGCAGCAGGCGTGCCCGGATAAAGAGTTACTGGAAGCGCCGACGGCGGGCGAAGGCGCAACGTGCCGCACCTGTGCTCATTGTCCCTGGATGGCAATGAACGGCCTTAAAGCCATCGCTGAGGGGCTGGAGCAAGGCGGAGCGGCTCACGAGATTCATGTGGACGCCGCGTTGCGTGAGGGGGCTCTGGTGCCGCTTAACCGGATGCTCGACTTTGCTGCGGAAATAAGACGTTCGATTAAAGGCAATGCGTAAGGACATTACGCTCAGGGGAGAATATGGATTTTTTTAGCACGCAGAACATTCTGGTCCACATCCCGATCGGGGCCGGTGGTTACGATTTATCATGGATTGAGGCGATTGGCACGCTGGCAGGGCTGTTGTGCATCTGGCTGGCCAGCCTCGAGAAAATCAGCAACTACGCGTTTGGCCTGGTCAACGTCACGCTGTTTGCCATTATCTTCTTCCAGATACAGCTCTATGCCAGCCTGCTTCTGCAGCTGTTCTTCTTTGCGGCGAATATTTATGGCTGGTACGCATGGTCAAGGCAGACCAACGATAACGAAACGGCCCTGCGCATACGCTGGCTCCCTTTGCCGAAGGCTATCGCATGGCTTGCGGTATGCGTGGGTGCGATTGGCCTGATGACGGTATTCATCGATCCTGTTTTCGCGTTCCTGACCCGTATCGCCGTTAACGCCATGAATGGGCTTGGCATGAGCGTCACAATGCCAGTTCTGCAGCCGGATGCTTTCCCGTTTTGGGATTCGTGCATGATGGTACTGTCCATCGTTGCGATGATTCTGATGACGCGGAAATACGTTGAGAACTGGATCCTTTGGGTGGTGATTAACGTAATAAGCGTGGTGATCTTTGCAAGGCAGGGCGTTTACGCCATGTCGCTGGAGTACTTGCTGCTGACGTTTATCGCTCTGAATGGCAGCAGGATGTGGATCAAAAGCGCACGAGAAAGAGGTTCCCGCGCGCTTTCCTGATCAGTGATGATGAGCATGGCCGCTGTGGCCGTGCTCATTTAAATCGCAGTTCGGCCCTTCGCAGGGCTGATATTCCATCTGCACCGTGGCATGTTCAATCTGGTATTCATGAGCCAGGAAATGGTGTATGCGACCCAGAAGCCCGTCATGGTCGTGCGGTGGGATCACCTGGACGTGCAGCGTCATCAGCGGTTTTTCACCCACTAGCCAGACGTGAACATGGTGGACGTTGCGAACTTCTGGAATACTCCGCGAAAGTTTTCTCTTCAGGGCTTCAATATCGATAGCTACCGGTGCGCCTTCAAGCAGTTCGTTCACGCTCTCTTTCAACAGGCGCCAGGCGCTGCGTAAGACCAGGCAGGAAACCAGTACGGAAAGAATCGGATCGATGGGCGTCCAGCCGGTCCATAGAATCACCAGGGCGGCGATTATCGCCCCTACGGAACCCAGTAAATCCCCCATCACATGCAGTGCGGCAGCGCGAACGTTCAGGTTTTTCTCTTCACTTCCCCGATGCAGGATCCAGAAAGAGGCAATATTTGCCGCAAGCCCGGCAAACGCCACGATTAGCATCATGCCGCCCGCGACCGGCTGGGGCTGATAGAAGCGCTGTATCGCCTCCCAGACTATTAAGACAGTAATCACCACAAGCGCAATGGCGTTCACAAAGGCAGCGAGCGTAGTCAGGCGGAGCCAGCCAAAAGTGTGGCGCGCATTAGGCGGGCGCTGAGCAAACTGAACGGCGACAAGGGCCACCAGCAAAGCGGCGGCATCAGTGAGCATATGCCCGGCGTCGGCCAGCAGCGCCAGGGAGCCGGAAACTAACCCACCAATAACTTCCGCGACCATAAAAAGCGCGGTAATCACGAATGCCCAGAAAAGGCGTCTGACGTTAGAATCCTGAGGAGTATGTGAATGAGAGTGAGCCATGTCTTCCCGCAAGCAAAGTTAGCAATGCGGTAATTATAACCCTTTCTTATTCAACCTCTTGAATATAATCTTATAAAAAAGGAGAGCCTCAGCTCTCCTCAGATTGATGACAACCTTAAAGCGAATGAATTTCGCAAAGATTTCACCGAATAAATGACAAGAAAATCAATTCATTGATTTTCGCCTGCTTAACACAAAGAAGGAAATATCACCCTTTTTCCTTCTTTGTGAGCAAACTAAGGAGAGCCTCAGCTCTCCTGTTGATTACAGTACCGATACAGGTTACTGGGTAGTACCGTCAGTTTTGGTGTCTACGTTGTTCCCGCTGCCGGTTTCAACTTTTTTGTTCATATCCGGACAACGACCGTCTTTACACATGGTGTTTTTATGGATGTCCTCTTTCGACATATTGTCGCCGGTCGTCGCGCCGCTGTTATCGGGGTGCAGCATGGTGCCGGAATTATTCACGTCATTACCATCCACCCCTTTTGGGGCGACATTCTGATGCGCGTCCGGGGCAACCTGACCGGCCTCAGCGCTTGAGTTAGCCTGGCCGTTGTTGTTACTCGCAGACCCAGAGTCAGCAGCCAGAGCTGCACCGCTTGCGACAGAGAGAGTTGCTGTAAAGAAAAGAGTAGCTAATTTATTCATCTTTGTGCTCCTGTTCTGGTCGTTATAGTGCTGGATAACTTCTTCCAACAGTGCAAAAAATATGCTGATTTTATCCGTTAAGACAGAAATTAATATCGGTAACGAATGTGTGATCAGAATACAATTTTGAGAAACTGACTATTTTCAGCGTTAACATTAAAAATTGTAGCCTCGATCTCGCTTTTAGCCATGTTTTGCCGCTTAAAACAACGATTCCAGGAATAATCCGCCAGAAGTGTAAAAGCCCGTTTACACTTCCGGCCCAACGAGATAGATTGAAGGCATTGCTAATCAAATAAATTGTCTAATCCCGCGGAATTATCATGAATTATCAGAACGATGACTTACGAATCAAAGAAATCAACGAGCTCCTGCCACCCGTAGCGCTGTTAGAAAAATTCCCGGCTACAGAAAAAGCAGCTCAGACCGTCTCCCACGCGCGCAGCGCAATCCATAAAATCCTTAAGGGCAACGACGATCGCCTGCTGGTAGTGATTGGACCTTGCTCGATTCACGACATTAATGCGGCAAAAGAGTATGGCGCACGGCTGCTGACGCTGCGTGACGAGCTTAAGGGTGAACTGGAAGTAGTGATGCGCGTCTACTTCGAAAAGCCGCGCACGACCGTGGGCTGGAAAGGGCTGATTAACGATCCGCACATGGACAGCAGCTACCAGATTAACGAAGGACTGCGCATTGCCCGTAAGCTGCTGCTGGATATTAACGACTCTGGCCTGCCGGCGGCGGGAGAATTCCTGGATATGATCACGCCGCAGTACCTTGCGGATTTGATGAGCTGGGGGGCAATCGGCGCACGTACCACTGAATCGCAGGTTCATCGTGAGCTGGCGTCAGGTCTGTCCTGCCCGGTCGGTTTTAAAAACGGCACCGACGGTACTATGAAGGTCGCTATCGACGCCATTAACGCCGCGGGCGCGCCGCACTGTTTCCTGTCCGTTACCAAATGGGGCCATTCCGCTATTGTTAACACCAGCGGTAACGGCGATTGCCATATCATTCTGCGCGGTGGCAAAGAGCCAAACTACAGCGCGGCACACGTTGCTCAGGTGAAGCAAGATTTAACCAAAGCGGGTCTGCCAGCTCAGGTGATGATTGATTTCAGCCACGCCAACAGCAGCAAGCAGTTTAAAAAGCAGATGGAAGTGGGCGAGGACGTTTGCCAGCAGATTTCCGGTGGCGATAAGGCCATTACCGGCGTGATGATTGAGAGCCATCTGGTGGAAGGGAATCAGAGCCTGGAGAGCGGCGAGCCGCTGGTCTACGGCAAAAGCGTTACCGATGCCTGCATCGGCTGGGAAGATACGGAAGTTATTCTGCGTCAACTGGCTGCGGCGGTAAAAGCCCGTCGCGGTTAAGAAGGTCAGCGGCAATAAAAAAGGCGTGGATTGCTCCACGCCTTTTTTACATCTGGCGAATTACTTCGCTTTACCCTGGTTCGCCACGGCCGCGGCTTTTGCTGCGATTTCGTCAGCGTTGCCAAGATAGTAGCGTTTCAGCGGCTTGAAGTTTTCGTCGAATTCATACACCAACGGCACGCCGGTTGGGATATTCAACTCAAGAATTTCTTCTTCGCTCAGGTTATCCAGGAATTTAACCAGCGCGCGCAGGGAGTTACCGTGCGCGGCAACGATGACGCGTTCGCCGCTCTTCATGCGTGGCAGAATGGTTTCGTTCCAGTAAGGGATAACGCGATCGATAGTCAGCGCCAGGCTTTCGGTAGTAGGCAGCTCTTTATCGGTCAGGTTTGCATAACGCGGGTCATGGCCCGGGAAACGCTCGTCGTCACGGGTCAGCTCTGGTGGGGTCACGGCAAAGCCACGACGCCATTGTTTAACCTGCTCGTCACCGTATTTTTCAGCGGTTTCGGCTTTGTTCAGACCCTGCAGCGCGCCGTAGTGACGCTCGTTTAGCTTCCAGGATTTCTCAACCGGCAGCCAGGCCTGGTCCAGTTCGTCAAGGACGTTCCACAGCGTGTGGATGGCACGTTTCAGCACGGAGGTATAAGCAAAATCGAAGGAGTAGCCTTCGTCTTTAAGCAGCTTGCCCGCCGCTTTCGCTTCAGTTTTACCTTTCTCAGACAGATCAACGTCATACCAACCTGTAAAGCGGTTTTCGTTGTTCCACTGGCTTTCGCCGTGGCGAACCAGTACCAGCTTAGTAACAGCCATAGTTAACTCCTTAATAGCCTGCGATTAATGATAACGATTATCATTATATTGCCGACAGATGACCAGCGGCAATCTAAACGTTTAACATAGCGAAAAAGAACGTTAAGTGTAAGGCAGATGTGATGCGGTCGTTATTTTTTATGTTTTTTTGACGAGATATTCAGCAGTCGACGCTGAAAAAGCCCTCTCTGGAGAGAGGGCGAGGGGATCAGGCAGGAATAAACTGATATTCAGTTACGCTGAGGTATTCATCACCCGGCTGTAGCCAGCAGTCCGGCTGCGGCCATTCGGCGTGATTTGGGCTGTCCGGCAAAAATTCGCTTTCCAGCGCCAGGCCCTGGTAAGCCCTGTAGTTACCCTGCTCGCGAGCCGGGGTGCCATCCAGGTAATTCCCGCTATAAAACTGCAACGCCGGAGCGGAGGTATAGACGGTCATCTGAAGCTGATTATCGCTCGACCAGACGTGGGCAGCAGGCTGGTTGACATCACCTTTTGCCCGCAGCAGGAAGGCATGATCGTAACCCTTAACCAGCGCCTGATCGTTGTCGGCCAGGAAATCATCCGCGATGGTTTTCGGAGTACGGAAATCAAAGCTGTTGCCATCCACGCTCTTCAGGCCGGCCTGCGGAATGCCGTTCTCATCCACCGGCAGATAGCTGTCGGCAAACAGCTGAAGGCGATGCTGACGAACATCGTTTTGCGAACCATCGAGGTTGAAGTAAGCATGATTGGTGAGGTTCACCGGGCACGGCTTATCAACCTTAGCGCGGAACTCAATGGCGATTCGGTTATCTTCCGTCAGTGAATAACGGGCCGTGGCGCGAAACTCACCCGGGAAGCCCTGGTCGCCATCTTGTGAGTCCAGCGTATACAGAACTTCCTGCTCGTTCTGGCGAACAATGCGCCAGCGGCGCGTGTCAAAGCCATCCGGCCCGCCGTGCAGCTGATGCTCACCCTGGTTTGGGGTAAGGGCGATTGTTTTCCCGTCGTGCTTCAGCCTGCTGTTGGCTATGCGGTTCGCATAGCGGCCCACCGTTGCGCCAAGATAGGCAGTCTGATTGAGATAGTCTTCCGGCGTTTCACAGCCGAGCAGCGTTTCGCGTACGGTGCCGTCTTTCATCGGGACGCGACATGAAAGCAGCGTTGCGCCCCAGTCCATCATGGTCACCACCATCCCCGAGCTGTTGCGCAGGGTGGAGATACGGAACGGCAGCCCGTCCGGCGCGAGCTGAGGTGTTTCTTTTAGCATTGTCCTGCTCCCTCCGATGCTTTGCAGACGTAAAAGGTCTCTTTGATCCCGGTTTTCGCTTCGTACTGCTCTGCCACGGCCTTTTGAACCGCTGGTACCAGGTCTTCAGGAATAAGCGCCACGATGCAGCCGCCAAAACCGCCGCCGGTCATGCGCACGCCGCCTTTGTCGCCAATCGTCTCTTTCACGATCTCCACCAGCGTATCGATCTGCGGAACGGTGATCTCGAAGTCATCACGCATTGACGCGTGGGAGTCCGCCATCAGCTGACCCATACGCAGCAGATCGCCTTTAGCCAGCGCGTCAGCGGCTTCCACGGTGCGGATGTTTTCAGTCAGCACGTGGCGCACACGTTTCGCGACCACCGGATCAAGTTCGTGAGCAACCTCATTGAATTTAGCCAGTTCAACGTCACGCAGCGCTTTCTGAGAAAAGAAGCGGGCGCCGGTCTCACACTGCTGGCGACGAGTGTTGTACTCGCTGCCCACCAGCGTACGTTTGAAGTTGCTGTTGATGATCACTACCGCCACGCCTTTCGGCATAGAAACGGCTTTAGTCCCAAGCGAACGGCAGTCAATCAGCAGAGCGTGATCTTTCTTGCCCAGCGCGGAGATCAGCTGGTCCATGATGCCGCAGTTGCAGCCAACAAACTGGTTCTCTGCTTCCTGGCCGTTAAGCGCCAGCTGCGCGCCGTCCAGCGACAGATGATAAAGCTGCTGGAACACCTTACCGACGGCCACTTCCAGAGAGGCTGATGAGCTAAGGCCCGCGCCCTGCGGCACGTTGCCGCTGATCACCAGGTCCGCCCCGCCAAAATTTTTGTCGCGCTTCTGCAAGTGTTTAACGACGCCACGCACATAGTTGGACCACTGCTGGGTGTCATGGCTGAGAATGGGCTTATCGAGGGAGAACTCATCAATCTGGTTATCGTAGTCGGCGGCGATGACGCGCACTATGCGGTCGTCACGCTTGCCGCAGCTGATCACGGTCTGGTAATCGATAGCACAGGGCAGCACGAAGCCATCATTGTAGTCGGTATGTTCGCCAATGAGGTTCACGCGACCCGGAGCCTGAATGGACAATGGGGCAGGGTAGCCAAAAGTATCGGCGAAGATCTGCTGGGTTTTATCTTTCAGACTCATGTTTATTCTCCTGACTGGCGAAAGTGAACGTCGGACACGGCACGCAAGCGTTCTGCGGCTTGCTCTGCGGTTAGATCGCGCTGGGTCTCGGCAAGCATTTCGTAGCCGACCATAAATTTACGCACCGTCGCGCTGCGCAGCAGCGGCGGATAGAAATGGGCGTGCAGCTGCCAGTGAGCATTTTCCTCGCCGTTGAACGGCGCGCCGTGCCAGCCCATTGAATACGGGAAGGAAGTCTGGAAAAGGTTGTCATAGCGGCTGGTCAGCTTTTTCAGCGCCAGCGCCAGGTCGCCACTTTGCCCGGCGCTCAAGTCGGTTATGCGCAGAACGTGGGCCTTCGGCAGCAGCAGCGTTTCAAACGGCCAGGCTGCCCAGTAGGGCACCACGGCAAGCCAGTGCTCGGTTTCCACTACGGTGCGGCTGCCGTCTTTCATCTCGCGCTGAACGTAATCCACCAGCATCGGCGATTTCTGTTCCGCAAAATAGTCGCGCTGAAGAACATCTTCACGAGCCACTTCGTTTGGCAGGAAGCTGTTAGCCCAGATCTGACCGTGTGGATGGGGATTCGAACAGCCCATCGCTGCGCCTTTGTTCTCGAACACCTGAACCCACGGGTAGGTTTTACCGAGGTCCGCCGTCTGTTCCTGCCAGGTTTTAACCACTTCTTCGAGCGCAGGCAGCGAAAGCTGCGGCAGCGTCTTGCTGTGGTCAGGAGAGAAGCAGATAACCCGGCTGGTTCCGCGAGCGCTTTCACAGCGCATCAGCGGGTCGGCGCTAGCCGGTGCATCCGGCGTGTCGGTCATCAGCGCAGCAAAATCGTTGGTAAAGACGAAAGTGCCGGTGTACTGCGGGTTTTTGTCGCCGGTGACGCGGGTATTACCCGGGCACAGGAAACAGTCCGGATCGTGTACCGGAAGCACCTCCTGAGAGGGCGTCTCCTGCGCGCCCTGCCATGGACGTTTGGCGCGATGCGGAGAAACCAGAATCCATTGACCCGTTAAAGGGTTATAGCGACGATGTGGATGATCCACCGGGTTAAACTGCTCCATCAGATTTCCTTAGTCCGGATAGCCTTGTGGGTGGCGGGACTGCCAGCGCCAGGTATCATCTGCCATTTCTTGCAGGGTACGGCTGACACGCCAGTTAAGTTCTTTTGCGGCCTTATTGGCATCGGCCCAATATGCGGGCAGGTCGCCATCGCGACGAGGGGCGAAGTGATAATTCACAGGCTTACCGCAGGCTTTGCTGAATGCGTTAATAACGTCCAGCACGCTGCTGCCGATACCTGCGCCCAGATTGTAAATATGCACGCCCGGTTTGCCCTGCAGCGTCTGCATCGCGGCAACGTGGCCGTCGGCCAGATCCATGACGTGAATGTAATCGCGTACGCCTGTGCCATCTTCTGTCGGATAGTCGTTGCCAAACACCGCCAGCGAGTCACGACGTCCAACGGCAACCTGGGCGATATAAGGCATCAGGTTATTTGGAATGCCCTGCGGATCTTCACCCATGTCACCCGATGGATGCGCGCCAACCGGGTTGAAGTAGCGGAGTAGCGCCACGCTCCAGTTCGGCTGGGCCTTTTGCAGGTCCGCCAGAATCTGTTCCACCATCAGCTTGCTGCGGCCATACGGGCTGGCAGGCGTGCCGGTCGGGAAGCTTTCAGCGTAAGGGATTTGCGGCTGGTCGCCATAGACGGTAGCTGAGGAGCTGAAAATGAAGTTGGTGACGTTGGCCGCCCGCATGGCGGAAATCAGGCGCAGCGTGCCGGTAACGTTGTTATCGTAGTATTCCAGCGGCTTGTTTACCGATTCACCCACCGCCTTAAGGCCGGCGAAATGAATAACGGCGTCAATGCGATGGTCATGAAAAATTTCCGCCAGCAGGCCTTCGTCGCGGATATCACCGTCGATAAACAGCGGCTTTTTCCCACCGAGGCGCTCAATGACCGGCAGCACGCTGCGCTTGCTGTTACACAGATTATCCAGAATGACGACGTCGTGGCCGTTTTGCAGCAGCTGTACGCAGGTATGACTGCCAATGTAACCGCTACCACCTGTTACCAGAACTCTCATTTTTCGCTCCATTACGGCTATGGTATGTATTAACCTTAGCATAACAGAGAAGCAAAAAGTGTGACACGGGATAAATTAGTGGAATCGTTTACACTGCCAGTTTCTCAGGGGAATCTGATCGGCAGAAGTAGTATAAAACAAACCGGCGGCGATGTAGCGATGAGGGGAGTCTGAAAGTCATGCAGGCAGGCCGTGAAGGCCGCCTGCTCAGAAGGAAGATTTATAAGTCCTCGAACTCATAGCGATAGTTTTCACCTTCCGCCACAAAACTTAACCGCCTGGTGATGCATTCAGGCGCGTCTTCGGCATGGTGAGAAACAAACAGCAATTGGGTTTCGCCTTCGTCGATCAGGATGTCGACAAAACGGCGAACAAGCTGGCGGTTAAGCGGATCGAGCCCCTGCAACGGCTCATCCAGAATCAGCACGGTCGGGTGTTTGACCAGCGCTCGGGCGATAAGCGCCAGGCGTTGCTGTCCCCAGGAGAGGCTTTGGAAAGGCGCGTCGGCGATAGCGTTGTCCATGCCCAGCATATTCAGCCACTCGCGGGTGAGTTTCTGCTGGCGGTCCGACACGGGCTGATAAATACCGATAGAATCAAAGAAGCCGGAAAGAATCACGTTACGCACTGACGTGCTGACACGATATTCAAGGTGCAGGCTGCTGCTGACGTAGCCGATGTGCTTTTTAATATCCCATATTGTTTCACCGCTGCCGCGGCGGCGGCCAAAAAGCGTTAAATCGTTGCTGTAACCCTGCGGATGGTCCCCCGTTACAAGGCTCAGCAGCGTAGATTTACCCGCCCCGTTCGGCCCGACTATTTGCCAGTGCTCGCCGGGGTTAACGGTCCACGAAAGTTTATGCAGGATTGGCCTGTCATTATAGGTCACTACGCCATCGCGCAGAATAATCCGCGGCTCGCCTTCCGGCAGGGTGTGCCGCGCGCTGGGATCGTCTGCTTCCGGAAGCGCCACGCCAGCCAGCTTTTCGCTGTGCGCAAGCTGGGCGATTAACGCCTGTTCCAGCAGCTTTTCCTTTTCCCCCGTCTCGATAAGCGTGCAGTCGGCCAGCACGCCCGCATGCTGCACAAAACCAGGGATTTCATCAAAGCGGTTTAGCACCAGCACCAGCGTGTAGCCGTGACCGCTTAGCTCGCCCAGCAATGCGGCCAGCTGCTCGCGGGACTTTACGTCCAGCCCGTCAAAAGGCTCGTCCAGAATCAGTAACTCCGGCTTTGGCATCAGCGCCTGACACAGCAGGGTTTTGCGCGTTTCACCGGTTGAAAGGTATTTGAAGCGGCGGGAGAGCAGGTGAGTTATCCCGAACAGCGCGGCCAGCTTTTCACAACGTTCGGCATCTTTCACCTCTTCCTGGATGATTTCGGCGGTCGTGCGTCCGGTGTCGTCTTCGTCCGGGCTGAGCATATCGGTGTTGTTGCGCTGCCACTCGTCGCTGACCAGCTTCTGAAGCTGTTCAAAAGAGAGATGGGCGATGCGGGGGAAGCCGCAGGTGCGCTCGCCCAAAAGCTGCGGCAAGGTTCCCGCCAGTGCACGGGCCAGGGCTGATTTACCGCTGCCGTTTGCGCCGACAAAGGCCCAGCTTTCACCGGAGCGAATAATCAGGTCGTTGAGAAGTAGAGTTTTAGTGTCGCTTAGGCGAAAAGTACCTTGCGAGATTTGCAACGCAGACATGTGTCATCCCATTTTTTGCAGTGATGACCCCAGAATTACGGAATGTCCGCGCGCTTGTCAATTCGCCCGACGGATTTAGCACAGCGTGGCGATAATAACCCGGTCGGCATTAAAAAATGCTATGACCTCAGAGCCTTCCGCCAGATGCTGATGCTCCACGACGCTATTGGGCACCGTAGCGCAAAGCGTTTGGCCGTCCGGAAGATGAACCAGCACTTCGCTCTGTTCTGCCCCTTGCTGAATACTTTGTACTTTGCCCGGCAGGCGGTTATCCGCATGGCCTGCACGCTTTTCATCAGTAGTGATTTCCACCCACGGCGCTTTGATCAGCACCAGCACCTCTTTGCCCTCGCTAAGGCTCAGACGCTCGGCGCTCTGTCGTGTAACGGCGGCTTTCAGCTGTGTTGTGCCATCGGCAAGCAGGATGTCGATATGCTGCTGAACCTGTTCGCTGTCGCGGTGCAGCACGGTGCCAAAAAGCTGGTTGCGGGCGCTGGTTTGCAGGGAGAAACGGGAGATCGCCGCCAGCAGGCTGTCCAGCGGCAGGGCGTCATCGCGCAGCACGTCGAAAGCTTTCTGCTGGATTTGCGCGAGCAGTTCATAAAGCTGAATGAGACGCTCACCGTAGCGGGTGACGACGGCACCGCCGCCGCCTTTGCCGCCGGTGGCGCGCTCTACCAGCGTCTCTTCGGTGAGCTGGTTCATTTCGTTGATGGCATCCCAGGCGCTTTTATAGCTGATGCCCGCAAGCTTTGCCCCCTGGCTGATGGAGCCGGTATGCTGAATCTGTTTCAGCAGCGCGATGCGACGAGGATCGGCGAACAGCCGCTGCTGGAGCTTCAGCGTGAGTAAAATTTCAGCCTGCATAACCTCTCCGGTAAAAGAAAAACGCCATTTTCCTCTATTGCGCCGCCGCGGGCAAATGGCACAAAAGGAGGATGCGTTTTTCTGCAGGGTCGGTAGAATAGACCCTCTCACTTTTCACTTGAGGCAATTATGTTAGAGTTATTGAAAAGTCTGCTATTTGCCGTGGTCATGGTGCCTGTTGTGATGGCAGTGATCCTCGGTCTAATCTACGGATTGGGTGAAGTCTTCAACGTCTTCTCGAAAGCTGGTCACCGCGACCAGCAGCCAAAGCAACACCCTTGATTTCCAGACGCCCGCATTCGCGGGCGTTTTTTATTGCTGACAAAAAAGGAAAAAGCGTGGTTTTTCCTTTTTTGTGTTTATCAGCCGAAAATCGATAAATAGATTTTCCTTGTTATTTTCCTGATGCGATCTAATCGCTTCGTTACCGTTAAGAGTATTTCATTCGTCTGAGACGCCCGCATTCGCGGGCGTTTCTTATTAAAGCCCTTTCTTTTTCTGCCGATAAGTTCTGTATATTCCTGTTCAGTATCGTTATATTAATGACTACATAACGAAACTCAGTGGAGTAATAACATGGCTAAGCAGTGGGTACGTCTCGCTTTGGGCGCAGCATTGAGCGTCAGTCTTGCCGGTCAGGCAGCTGCTGATAACAGCAAAATTACCGTTTTCGCCGCCGCATCGCTGACAAACGCGATGCAGGATATTGCCACCCAGTATCAGAAAGGCAAGAATGTTAAGGTGGCCTCTTCCTTCGCCTCTTCTTCCACCCTTGCGCGCCAGATAGAAGCGGGCGCGCCTGCGGATCTTTTTATCTCTGCCGATCAGAAATGGATGGACTACGCGGTCAGCAAAGACGCCATTAAAACCGACAGCCGTGAAACGCTGCTTGGCAATAGCCTGGTTGTTGTCGCACCGAAAGACAGCAAGGTGGGCGATGTAGACATCAACGCCAAAACTGACTGGGCCGCACTGCTGAAGGGGGGGAGACTGGCGGTGGGCGATCCTGACCACGTTCCTGCCGGGATTTACGCTAAAGAAGCGCTGCAAAAACTGGGGGCCTGGGATACGCTATCAACGAAACTCGCTCCTGCTGAAGACGTGCGCGGCGCGCTGGCGCTGGTGGAGCGCGATGAGGCGCCGCTGGGTATTGTCTACGGCTCGGATGCCGTTGCCAGCAAAGGCGTGAAGGTCACAGGAACCTTCCCGGAAGACTCCCATAAGAAAGTGGAATACCCTATCGCCATTGTTAAAGGCCACGATAACCCAACCGTTACCGCGTTCTATGGCTACCTGAAAGGACCGGAAGCGGCTGCAATCTTCCAACGTTACGGATTCACGACTAAACAATGATATTGACCGATCCCGAATGGCAGGCGCTGCTGCTGAGCCTGAAAGTCTCCACCCTGGCGGTGCTGTTTAGCCTTCCTTTTGGGATCTTCTTTGCCTGGGTGCTGGTGCGATGTCGCTTCCCGGGCAAGGCCCTGCTCGACAGTATTATTCATCTTCCCCTTGTGCTGCCCCCCGTCGTGGTGGGCTATCTGCTGCTGGTTGCCATGGGTCGCCGCGGCTTTCTTGGGGCATGGATTTACGACGTGTTTGGCATTATCTTCGCGTTCAGCTGGCGGGGGGCCGTGCTGGCCGCCGCCGTGATGTCCTTTCCGCTGATGGTGCGGGCGATCCGCCTGGCGCTGGAAGGGGTGGATATCAAACTAGAACAGGCCGCCCGTACGCTGGGGGCCGGGCGCTGGCGCGTATTCTGCACAATTACCCTGCCGCTCACCTTACCGGGCATTATCGCCGGGACGGTGTTGGCCTTTGCCCGCTCGCTGGGCGAGTTCGGTGCCACTATTACCTTCGTTTCCAACATTCCGGGGGAAACGCGCACCCTTCCTTCGGCGATGTACACCCTGATTCAGACGCCGGGCGGCGAGAGTGCGGCCGCAAGGCTGTGCGTTATCTCCATTGTGCTGGCAATGGTTTCCCTGCTGGTGGCCGAATGGCTGGCGCGCCAGAGTCGCAAACGGATAGGGACTGAGTAATGCTGGAGCTTAATTTTGTGCAGACGCTGGGCGACCACCGGCTGGCAATCAACGAAACGCTGCCGGGGCAGGGCATTACGGCTGTGTTCGGGGTATCGGGCGCGGGAAAAACGTCGTTGATCAACGCGATAAGCGGACTGACGCGGCCGGAGCAGGGAAAGATTGTGCTCAACGACCGGGTGCTTAGCGACGCGGAGAATAAACGTTTTCTCGCCCCTGAAAAGCGCCGCATTGGCTATGTTTTCCAGGATGCGCGCCTGTTCCCGCACTACAAAGTTCGCGGCAATCTGAAATATGGCATGGTGAAAAGCGCGTCAGACCAGTTCGATAAGCTGGTGGCGCTGCTCGGCATTGAAGAGTTGTTAGACCGCCTCCCGTGGAGCCTGTCCGGGGGCGAGAAGCAGCGCGTGGCTATCGGGCGGGCGCTGTTGACCTCGCCGGAGCTGCTGCTGCTGGACGAACCGCTGGCCTCGCTGGACATCCCCCGCAAGCGCGAACTGCTGCCGTACCTGCAGCGGCTTGCCCGGGAAATAAATATTCCGATGCTTTATGTCAGCCACTCGCTGGAAGAGATCCTCCATCTGGCGGACAAGGTGCTGGTGCTGGACGGCGGCGAGGTGAAAGCCTTCGGCAATCTGGAAGAGGTGTGGGGCAGCAGCGTGATGCACCCCTGGCTGCCAAAAGAACAGCAAAGTAGCGTGCTGAAGGTAACGGTGCTTGAGCATCACCCGCACTACGCGATGACCGCGCTGGCGCTGGGCGATCAGCACCTCTGGGTCAACAGGCTGGATAAGCCGCTGCAGGCCCCGCTGCGTATCCGCATTCAGGCATCAGACGTTTCGCTGATCCTTCAGCCCCCGGTTAACAGCAGCATCCGTAACGTGCTGCGCGCGAAGGTCGCGCAGTGTTACGACGATGAAGGGCAGGTTGAGGTGCAGCTTGAAGTGGGTGGCAGAACGCTGTGGGCGCGCATCAGTCCCTGGGCGCGGGATGAGCTGGCCATTAAACCCGGACAGTGGCTCTACGCACAGGTCAAAAGCGTGTCGATAACGACCTGACAGATTCGGGCATTAGCTGGGTGGATAAGTGCAGCGTCATCCACCGTTTATTGCAGCTAAATTAAATGCTTATAAATCGTCCCGGCGATGCCCGCTTCAAGGTTTGTACCAATTACCAGGTCAGCGCGGGCCTTAATGGCCTCGTCGGCGTTGCCCATCGCGACGCCCAGACCTGCGGCCTCGAGCATGCTCAAATCGTTAAAGTTATCGCCAAACGCGATGACCTGCTCCATAGACAGCCCTTCGGACTCCACCCACTGCGCCAGGCGTTTGCCTTTGCTGTTCCCGCGCTGCGCCACGTCGACCTGATCGTGCCACGACCATTCACACGCTAATCCCAGCTGCTCTTCGACCGAGCGGGCGAAATTTTGCAGCTTCGGAATAGCTTCATCGGTCAGCGCAAATTTCCAGATGGCGTCCACTTCATGTGCGGCTTCACGCAGGGAATTCACATGGCGGAACACCGGGCGCTGGGCTTCCGGCAGAGACCGGGCCCAGTTTTCGGTACGAGTAACGTGGCCCGTCGGGCGCTGATAGAGCATCGCGTTATCGACGTACATCAGCCCGTGAACGTCATGCGCATCGAGTAAATCAATGAGCTGCGTCGCCTGCGCTGGCTGCAACGGATCGGCAGTCAGCACCTTTTTTGCATGATAATCATACAAATAGGTGCCATTACAGCAAATTGCAGGTGTATCTAAAGCCAGTGCCTGATAAAAAGGATGGATGGCAACGTGATGGCGACCGGTCACGATGACCACTTTGTAGCCCGATTCGCGGGCGCGCTCGAGCGCCGCCAGCGACTCCGGCAGAATGGTTTTTTGCGGCGTCAGGAGGGTGCCGTCCAGATCCAGGGCGATTACTCGATAAGTCATTTGTTATTCCAGTCAAATTCAAGCCGTAAGGTCTAAGCCGATGGTACACCGCCTGGCGCATTGTGCAAAATTGTGACCCAGAGCGGCAAAACGGACTACCCTTGTGACTATTACTCAAGACGTTGGGAGGAACGAGATTTCATGAAACAAACAGTCTATACCGCCAGCCCCGAAAGCCAGCAAATCCATGTCTGGTCTTTGAATTCACAGGGCGAGCTGACGCTTGTTCAGGTGGTGGATGCCCCAGGCCAGGTCCAGCCGATGGTAATCAGCCCCGATAAGCGCTTCCTGTATGTTGGCGTACGCCCTGACTTCCGGGTGATTGCCTATCGTATCGCGCCGGACGATGGCCGCCTGAGCGAAGCTGGTGCCTCAGCGCTGCCGGGTAGCCCAACGCACATCTCAACCGATCGTCAGGGTAAATTCCTGTTCAGCGCTTCTTACAACGCAGGCAGCGTCAGCGTGACCCCGCTGGGTGAGGATGGCCTGCCGGGTAATGTCGTGTATCAGGCTGAAGGGCTGGAAGGCTGCCACTCGGCGAACATCTCGCCGGACAACCGCACGCTATGGGTGCCCGCGCTGAAACAGGATCGTATCTGCCTGTTTACGCTGTCTGACGACGGCGCGCTGAGGGCGCAAACCCCGGCAGAAGTGACTACCGTTGAAGGGGCCGGACCGCGCCATATGGCGTTCCATCCTAACCAGCAATATGCGTACTGCGTGAATGAGCTGAACAGCTCGGTAGACGTGTGGGAACTGAAAGATCCTAACGGCAAAATCGAATGCGTGCAGACGCTGGACATCATGCCGCCGGACTTTGCGGACACACGCTGGGCGGCCGATATCCATATTACCCCGGACGGGCGTCACCTCTATACCTGTGACCGTACCGCCAGCGTCATCACCGTATTCAGCGTTTCCGAGGACGGCAGCGTACTGGCTATCGAAGGCTACCAGCCGACGGAAACCCAGCCGCGCGGCTTCAACGTCGATCACAGTGGGAAATACCTGATTGCCGCAGGCCAGAAATCCCACCATATCGCGGTGTACGAGATTAAAGGCGTGCAGGGGCTGCTGGAAGAGAAGGGGCGCTATGCGGTTGGCCAGGGCCCGATGTGGGTTGTGGTTAACGCCCACTAACCGCGGGAAAGAGTATAAAAAAACCTCGCGTCTGCGAGGTTTTTATTTTTCAGGAAGCGGTGAAATTATTCACTGACAACCTTGCTGCCCGCGCCGCGGTTGTTGTACTCCCACAGGCGGTTAGCAGCAGTATCATTCAGATCGCGCTGCATCTCGCCTTTCTCGCCTTTGGTACCAACGTTGCCAGCAAACGGACGCTTCGATCCCAGCGCATCGCCCCACGGCTTAGCCGAGTTGAAGCCTTCGTTGAGCGCGCTGTCACGGATGACAACCTGGCCGTTAGAAGTCTGCCCGGCGGTATAGCCGTTTTCAGACGCTTCCAGATCCCAGGCGCGACCCAGCTGTGCGGTGTTATCGCCAGCAGCGGTAAAGCGGCTATTGATAGCAAGGAAGCCGTAGAACATGTTCGGCAGGGTAGCCGGGGCAAAAACGGAGCCTTCTTTCGTGCGGGTATCGACCAGGCGGAATTCAGTGTTATCGAACACCACGGCGCCGCGACCGGCAACCACATCCACATCGCCTTCGATGTAGCTGTTAGTGACCTGAGTGCGGGTCTGGCGGTTCGCTAACATGCGGTTCTGCACGTCGCTGTTGGTCACGAAGAAGGTATTCTGGCGGCCCAGCAGGTGCACATTGTTCAGCTGAACTTTGTCGCCGTCCGTACGCAGCGCAACGGCCTGATGGTTTGTTGCGTCAACGCTATCGCCCAGGGTGTTTGCGATGGTCAGGTTCTGCAGTTGCAAACCGCTGTTCTGGGACCAGACGACGGCGGAACACATCACGCCAACGGTCGCGGCACGGCGGCTCAGGCAGTTATCAAACATATACCAGGCTGGTTTACCCGGCATATATTTGCCCGAAGGGTTCACGGTGCGGCGCCAGGTTGCAACATCAATTTCAGAATCCAGAGGCTGGACGATTTTTACGTCTGCAGCGTCGTCGGTGGTGCCATACAGCGTCACGCTACCGGAAGAAGCCGGGATATAAACGGTACCCGCATACTCGCCCGGCTGAATGGCGATGTACTGACGCGAGCTGCTGTGTTTCGCAATCGCCGCGTCAACCGCTGCCTGAATTGAGGTATGGGTCACGCCCTCGCCGCCCGCAGCGCCGACCACGAAATCAGGCTGCTGAGGAAGACGGATAGAAGAAGGTGCCCACGGCGCTTCGTCTTTATTCATCGAAGAGAAATAGCGTGCCGGTACAAAGTTCTGCGCTTCATCCGCGGACAGGATCGGACGGGACTGGGTGCCCGGAGCTTCCTGGGTGGACGGACGGTCTTCCGGTGGCGTTGAGCTACAGGCGCTCAATGCAACGGCAAATGCGAGCGCGGCGGCCCGACGAGTAACCGATAGTGTGTTCAAGGTTGCTCCTTGCTGTGAAAGGGTAAAAAGGGGATGCCAAAGGCCTGCATTTTTATACTAAGTTGAGCGATACGGGAAGCCGATTTATACAATCGGCCTCATAAAGACGGGGTTAGCTGAACATGGCGGTGATGGAGGCGCTGGCTAACGCGTGGAAATGGACGTTAAAGCCCACCATTGCGCCTGATGCATTTTCATCCACCTCAAGCTTTTCAACCTCCAGAGCGTGAACGGTGAAAATATAGCGGTGGGTCTCGCCTTTTGGCGGCGCGGCGCCGCCGTAACCCGCTTTGCCAAAGTCGGTACGGGTCTGAACGGCGGGCTCCGGTAACTCGACAAGATCCGAACCTGACCCCTGTGGCAGCACGCGAGTATCGGCAGGCAGGTTCGCAACTACCCAGTGCCACCAGCCTGAGCCGGTAGGCGCATCCGGGTCATAGCAGGTAACCACAAAGCTTTTGGTTCCCGCTGGTACATCATCCCAAGCCAGATGGGGGGAAATATTATCCCCCTCGTAGCCCATGCCGTTGAACACATGGCGGGCAGGGAGTTTTTCGCCCTCTTTGATGTCCTGACTGATCAGTTTCATAAACCGCTCCTTGCAAGTTAAAGATCCACCAAGTGTAGTGTATCCGGGCGGGGGATGCAGGCGGTTAGCGTCTGAAAAAATCCGGGTTTTTCACGGCAGCGGACACCGCCGCTATGAGCTTAGCAAGCTGTTCAGACGCGATAACGTAAGGCGGCATCAGATAAATCAGCTTGCCGAACGGGCGGATCCACACGCCCTGTTCGACGAAGAACGCCTGGAGTGCGGCCATATCCACAGGATGATGCATCTCCACAACGCCAATGGCTCCCAACACGCGAACATCTGCAACCAGCCCGCACTCCTGCAAAGGTTTTAACCCGGAATTTAACTGCTCCTCGATGACCTGGACATGGTCCTGCCAGCAGCTCTCGTCTAACAGGGCGAGACTTTCCGCAGCGACAGCGCACGCCAACGGATTGCCCATAAAAGTCGGGCCGTGCATGAAACAGCCCGCCTCGCCGTCACTGATGGTTTCCGCAACTTCGCGGGTTGCGAGAGTAGCCGACAGCGTCATTGTACCGCCCGTCAGCGCTTTGCCCAGGCACATAATATCCGGCGAAATACCAGCATGATCGCAGGCGAAAAGTTTGCCGGTGCGGCCAAAGCCGGTTGCGATTTCATCGGCAATCAGCAGGATGCCCTCACGGTCACACATTTTGCGGATGCGACGCAGCCATTCCGGATGATAGAAACGCATGCCGCCAGCCCCCTGCACGATAGGTTCAAGGATCACGGCGGCGATTTCCTGACGGTGGGCGGCCATCAGGCGCGCAAACGGCACGATATCCATCTCATCCCAGTCATCTTCAAAGCCGCACTGCGGAGCCGGGGCGAACAGGTGCTCGGGTAAATATCCCTGCCAGAGGCGGTGCATGGAGTTATCCGGATCGCAGACGGACATTGCGCCGAAGGTATCGCCGTGGTAGCCGTGGCGGAAGGTCAGAAAACGTTGACGAGGTTCGCCTTTGGCATGCCAGTACTGCAGCGCCATTTTCATCGCCACCTCAACGGCCACCGAACCCGAGTCGGCCAGGAATACGCATTCAAGCGGCTCCGGCGTTATGGCGACAAGCTTCTGGCACAGCGCCACCGCAGGGGGATGGGTGATGCCGCCAAACATGACGTGGGACATCTGGTCAATCTGCGTTTTCATCGCCTGGTTCAGGCGCGGATGGTTATAGCCGTGAATCGCAGCCCACCACGATGACATACCGTCCACCAGCTGCCTGCCATCTGCAAGCTGCAGCTCACAGCCAGCAGCTGAAACTACCGGGTAGACCGGTAGCGGGCGCGTCATGGACGTGTAGGGATGCCAGATATGTTGTTGGTCGAATGTTAAATCAGCAGGCGTCATAGGGTGACTTGTAAACCATTTTAAAAACATTTAGGTTTACAAGTATAACGTCAATCAACGGCTAACAACACCCCTTTTGGAGACGCCCCATGGCTCACCACGCTCGCTGGTCAATGTCGCAGGTCACTGCTTTATTTGAAAAACCTTTGCTGGATCTGCTTTTCGAAGCGCAGCAAATCCACCGTCAGCACTTCGATCCCCGGCACGTGCAGGTCAGCACGCTACTGTCGATTAAAACCGGCGCCTGCCCGGAAGACTGCAAATATTGCCCGCAGAGCGCGCGCTATAAAACCGGGCTGGAGTCGGAGCGCCTGATGGAGGTTGAACAGGTTCTGGACGCCGCTCGCAAAGCCCGCAACGCTGGCTCCACCCGCTTTTGTATGGGCGCGGCATGGAAGAACCCGAACGATCGGGACATGCCCTATCTGGAGCAGATGGTGCAGGGCGTCCGTGAAATGGGGATGGAAACCTGCATGACGCTGGGCACGTTAACCGATGCCCAGGCGCAGCGGCTGGCGGCGGCAGGGCTGGATTACTACAACCATAACCTGGACACCTCGCCGGAATTTTACGGCAACATCATTACCACGCGCACCTACCAGGAGCGTCTGGATACGCTGGGTAAAGTACGCGATGCGGGTATCAAAGTGTGCTCCGGCGGGATTGTCGGCCTGGGTGAAACGGTCAAAGACCGGGCGGGTCTGCTGCTCCAGCTGGCGAACCTGCCTACGCCGCCGGAAAGCGTGCCGATCAACATGCTGGTGAAAGTGAAGGGCACGCCGCTTGCGGATAACGACGACGTGGATGCCTTTGATTTTATTCGTACCATTGCGATTGCGCGCATCATGATGCCAGCTTCCTTTGTGCGCCTTTCGGCAGGGCGCGAGCAGATGAGCGAGCAGACTCAGGCGATGTGCTTTATGGCGGGCGCAAATTCCATCTTCTACGGCTGCAAGCTGCTCACCACGCCTAATCCGGAAGAGGACAAAGACGTTCAGCTGTTCCGCAAGCTGGGACTGAATCCGCAGCAGACGACCACGGAAGCAGGGGATAACGAACAGCAGCAGCAGCTGGCCGCTCAGCTGCTCAACGCCGACACCGACAAGTATTACAACGCGGCGGCGATATGAGCTGGCAGGTCAGAGTTGAGCAGGCGCTTGCCGACCGGCGGGCCAGCGACAGTTTCCGCACCAGACAGGTTAACGAGCGTGGAATCGGACGCTTTTTAGTCGCGAATGGGATGCGGCATCTCAACTTTTCCAGCAATGATTATCTGGGCCTCAGCCAGCATCCGGAAATTATCCGCGCCTGGCAAACGGGCGCGGAGAAATACGGGGTAGGCAGCGGCGGCTCCGGGCACGTAACGGGTTACAGCACTCCGCATTACCAGCTTGAGCAGGAGCTTGCCGACTGGCTTGGCTTTTCTCGCGCGCTGCTGTTTATCTCTGGCTTTGCCGCAAACCAGGCCGTTATCACCGCGCTGGTGCAAAAGCAGGACCGAATCCTTGCGGACAGGCTCAGCCACGCCTCGCTGCTGGAAGCGGCGATGCTCAGCCCGGCGCAGCTGCGCCGGTTTGCCCATAACGACGTTCAGTCTCTCTCTCAGCTTCTCACCCTGCCTTGTGAAGGCCAAAAGCTGGTGGTCACCGAGGGTGTTTTCAGCATGGACGGCGACCAGGCTCCGCTGGAAGCTATCGCTTCAACTACGCATAGCGTTGGCGGCTGGCTGATGGTGGATGACGCGCACGGAATCGGCGTGTTGGGTGATGAAGGGCGGGGGAGCTGTCACCACCGGCAGATCAAGCCTGACCTGCTGGTCATCACGTTCGGCAAGGCCTTTGGCATGAGCGGGGCGGCGGTCTTGTGCAATGACGATGTCGCTGATTATCTGCTGCAATTTGCCCGCCATCTCATCTACAGCACCGCTATGCCGCCTCCCCAGGCCACGGCGCTTTCAGCAGCGTTAGCCGTCATTCGCAATGGGGATGAACAGCGTTCACGTCTGCGGGAAAACATCGCGCAATTTCGGGAAGGGGCGGCGCGGCTGCCGCTCACGCTGATAGATTCCCAGACCGCCATTCAGCCGCTGATAGTTGGGGAAAATGCCCGCACGCTGGAGCTTGCAGCGGGAATGCGCGAGCGGGGTTTCTGGCTGACTGCTATTCGGCCACCGACAGTACCGAATGGCAGCGCGCGCCTGCGCGTTACGCTCACTGCCAGCCATACAAGCCGTGATATCGAAACGTTACTGGAGGCGCTTTATGACGAAACCCGTGGATAAACTCGCCGTTGCAAAGGCGTTCGGGCGCGCCGCCGCCAACTACGATAACTTTGCCGAACTCCAGCGCCTTAGCGGTAACTATCTTATCAGACGTCTGGCTGGCGTAACGGCCGCAAAAGTACTGGATGCAGGCTGTGGCACCGGCTGGTTCAGTCGTTACTGGCAGGCGCAGGGCAGCAGCGTGACGGCGCTGGATCTCTCCGCAACTATGCTCACTCAGGCCCGTGAAAATCAGGCCGCGCAGGTCTATCTTGAGGGCGACATTGAGTCGCTGCCGCTGGCTGACGAGCAGGTGGATCTTGCCTGGAGCAACCTGGCCGTGCAGTGGTGCAGTGACCTACGCAGGGGGCTGAGCGAGCTTTACCGGGTGACCCGCCCCGGGGGACGAGTTGCTTTTACCACGGTAGCAGAAGGCTCGCTGCCCGAACTGCATGCCGCATGGCAGGCGGTGGACGACCGTCCGCACGCCAACGCTTTTTTATCGCAAAGCGAAATCGAAACTGCCTGCGCAGGCTGGCGAGCAACAGTCCATTTAGAAGAAATAACCCAGTCTTTTCCAGATGTGATGAGCGCCATGCGTACGCTGAAAGGCATAGGCGCTACGCATCTTCACGACGGGCGTAAAAACGCGCTGATGACCCGTCAGCAGCTACAGCGCCTGAGCCTTGCCTGGCCGAAGCAAAACGGCGAGTTTCCGTTAACCTGGCGGCTGGTTTCTGGAGTAATTGAACGTGATTAAAAAATGGTTTGTGACCGGCACGGATACCGAAGTTGGTAAAACGGTGGCCAGCTGCGCCTTATTGCAGGCAGCGGGAATGGCTGGCTATAGGACGGCGGGCTATAAGCCGGTGGCCTCAGGCAGCGAAATGACGCCGCAGGGGATCCGTAACGGCGACGCGCTGTCCCTGCAGCGCAACAGCAATCAGGTTCTTCGCTATGAACAGGTTAACCCTCTGGCATTTCTGGAGCCGACTTCTCCGCATATCATCAGCGCGGAGGAGGGCAGGCCAATTAAATTTTCTGCGCTATCTGCTGGTCTGAACGAACTGTGCCGGGTAGCTGATTGGGTGCAGGTCGAAGGGGCAGGAGGTTGGTTTACGCCTCTTTCTGAAAGCACCACATTTGCTGACTGGGCTATCGAAGAGCAGCTTCCCGTCATTCTGGTTGTTGGCGTTAAGCTCGGCTGTATTAACCATGCCATGTTAACGGCGCGGGCCGTGCAAAGCGCGGGTCTGCCGCTGGCAGGCTGGATTGCCAACGACGTGCAGCCAGCAGGCAAGCGCCACGCGGAATATATGGCAACCCTGATACGCGTGCTGCCTGCGCCGCTGCTGGGAGAGATTCCTTACCTGCCTGCGCTGGATGAAAATTGCCCCCTCGGTCACTACCTTGATTTAACCCCGCTTGCGAGCTGATTCGCAATTCTGAGCATTCCCTTTGCAATGCCCGAAAATAAATTCGGGCGCTGTTCCAGAAATCTTCCCAGCTCAAAAAACACGCTTCCCGACGTGAACAATAACGTATAAATTATCTGTGCATCGAGGTTGTCATATGACAACTGGTGTGGGATATTTATAAGGAAATTTTATGGCGCGTCGCATACATCCGCAAAAGGATATCGAAGCAGCATTAACCTACGCGGAAAGCCAGGGCTGGCGGATACTGCCGGGCGGCTCACACTGCTGGGGGAAAATGTTCTTCCCCTGGAATGATAAAACCTGTCGCTGCGGGGAGTTTTGTATCAGCTGCATCTGGAGCACGCCGCGAAACGCGGGAAATCATGCCCGGTTGATCAGACGGGTGGTCGACAAGTGCAGCCAGACTGCGGCTGAGGCGATTAAGCATTAATGACAAGGAGAGAGAGATGTCAGAATTCAGTTTTACGCTGATTTTTACGCTGCCCGAAGGCCAGCAGGATCCCGCCGTCTGGTTGGAAGCTCTGGGAGCAAACGGCTGTGACGACGCGCTGATTGGCATCGGCGTCACCGGGCGCATTGCACTGGATTTTATCCGCGAAGCCCCAACGGCAACGGCGGCCGTGGTATCCGCTATCGAGGACGTCAAACGTACTGTCCGTGGCGCAGCGCTTGTTGAGGTCACGCCAGATCTGGTGGGGTTAACGGACGTCGCCGAGCTGCTGGGCTATTCCCGGCAGTACATGCGCAAGGTCATGGTCAACCGGGCGGCGTTTCCGGCCCCGGTGCATGACGGAAAGACCGCGCTGTGGCATCTGGAAAGCGTCCTGCGCTGGCTGCGCGAAAACAAAGTCACGCAGGTGCCTTTGCCCTTGCTTGAGCTGTCAGCCGTGACCCGGCAGTGCAATCTTCAGCGTGAGCTCGCCGCGTTAGATGTCGCGCTGCAAAACCAGCTGGGTAAACTACACTAGCCGGGGCTACGGCACCATCCAGCTGGCGACAAGCTTATCGTCAAGCAGCTCAACTTTGCCCTGCGCCACGTTGCGGCCACGGTGCAGCAGGCAAAACCGGTCGGCGACGCGGCGGATGAACGATAACCGCTGCTCGACAAGCAGTATCGTCAAGCCAAAGTCACGGTTCAGGCGGCGGATAATACCGCCCAGCTCCTGGATGAAACGCTGTCCGCTTCCCAGCGTCGGTTCATCCATAATCAGCAGCTTTGGTTCCGTAACCAGCGCTCTTGCCAGGGCGAGGCGCTGCTGCAGATCGTTTTGCAGCTCCCCCCCTCTGATGTGGCGCAGGGAATACAGCTCGGGAAAGAGCTGGTAAACCATATCGGGGATGGCGCGGGCGTGCTCGTTGCCCGCCAGCAGGGCAATTTGCAGGTTCTCCTCAACGCTCAGCTGCGAAAAAATTCGCCGTTCCTGTGCCACATAGCTCATCCCCAGCGCGGCACGGTCCTCAACGGGCCTGGTCAGCAGATTCTGGGGCGGCTGGCCCGCCTCATTCCAGAAAATGCTGCCGCTTTCGACCGGCAGGTAGCCGGTAATGCAATTTACCAGCGTGGTCTTACCCATGCCCGGCGCACCCAGCACGCAGGTGCATTCTCCTTTGCTCAGTTCCAGGTCAAAATTCCACAGAATGTGGTTCTCGCCATAGAATTGGTTAACGGCGCGTAAACTCAACATGCGTCAGCTCCTCAACACAGGGTTAAACTTCATTAAGCCGCTTAGCGCTTCTGACCTGCTCTGAACTCATCAAACCCTGGCTTCCAGCATCTCCCCCGAAGGAGGGGTTAGGTTCAGTCGCTAAGCTGTGCAATTCCCTTGCCATCTTCTGCAGGTAAGCCAGGAACGGAGCAAGTTTGAGAAAAGCCTCATAAATTCGGGTGAGCGTGCGTGCGCAGACTAACACCTGGCCGTTTCGCTGCACTTTAGCAGTGCTGATGGGTCATCGATTTTGGTGCAGAAGAACAATGCGAAACGGCGGTGATATATCCCGAATTTGTGAGCGATCTCATACCGTGCCAACGGTCAAAAACCTGGCGTTAAACGGTAAAAAAAATCGGGAAAATTTTTTTTAAGTCAGAAAACACAGTTTGTGAGGTTTTTTGCGAGCGGCTACCCAAAAGGCCTGGATGCAGTTATCCACTATTCCTGTGGATAACCTTGTGCATTAGAGTTAGAAAACTAACGGTGAACGAGAGCGGGCGCGGCCTGCGCGCAAATTGGCGCGAAACCGGTCTTTTACATTTAATCCTTTTAAATCAATCTGTTAGATAAAAGCAATCCATGTAAGAAAAGTGTCAAATATCCCGCCCCCGCCGTCATGACGCAGCTTGACAAATGTTAAATACCAAAAAAATCTGGGGATAAACGTCTGCTGACAGTGATAAATTCCGCCATTGTAGAAATTGCGCGCAAACTGCGCCGTTATTTGCGCCGCTAATCGACTTATGTCGATGCGTAACTGGTTTTTCATCCAGTATTTTTTACTGGCAAAATTTTCCGGGGCGAGTAAAATTATCCTCCGGCCCGCGAGTTCTTCACCAGGTAGCCCCGCATGAGTAAAGCGTTCAAATTAAATTCCGCATTCAAACCTTCAGGCGATCAGCCTGAGGCCATTCGTCGTCTGGAAGAGGGGCTGGAAGATGGCCTTGCCCACCAGACGCTGCTGGGGGTAACCGGCTCAGGGAAAACCTTCACCGTGGCAAACGTGATTGCGGATTTGCAACGCCCCACCATGGTGCTGGCACCTAACAAAACCCTCGCGGCACAGCTTTATGGCGAGATGAAAGAGTTCTTCCCGGACAATGCGGTCGAGTTTTTCGTCTCCTACTATGACTACTATCAGCCGGAAGCCTACGTCCCCAGCTCCGACACCTTCATTGAAAAAGACTCCTCCGTTAACGAACACATCGAGCAGATGCGCCTGTCGGCGACCAAAGCGCTGCTGGAACGCCGCGATGTTATCGTGGTGGCGTCTGTTTCGGCGATCTACGGTCTGGGCGATCCGGATCTCTATCTGAAGATGATGCTGCACCTCACCAAAGGAATGATCATCGATCAGCGTTCGATTCTGCGCCGTCTCACGGAGCTGCAGTATGCCCGCAACGACCAGGCATTCCAGCGCGGCACTTTCCGCGTGCGCGGTGAGGTAATCGATATCTTCCCGGCGGAATCTGACGATCTGGCACTGCGCGTGGAACTGTTCGATGAAGAGGTCGAACGCCTTTCGCTGTTTGACCCACTTACGGGCCAGGTCGATCAGGCTATTCAGCGTTTCACGGTCTACCCGAAAACCCACTACGTCACGCCGCGTGAACGCATTCTGCAGGCCATGGAAGAGATCAAGGTCGAGCTGGCGGACAGGCGTAAGGTGCTGCTGGCCAACAATAAACTACTGGAAGAGCAGCGTTTAACCCAGCGTACGCAGTTTGACTTAGAGATGATGAACGAGCTGGGCTACTGCTCGGGCGTGGAAAACTACTCGCGCTTCCTCTCCGGGCGTGGGCCAGGGGAAGCGCCGCCAACGCTGTTTGACTATCTGCCAGCCGACGGTCTGCTGGTAGTAGACGAATCGCACGTTACCATCCCGCAGATTGGCGGTATGTATCGCGGCGACCGGGCGCGTAAAGAGACGCTTGTGGAGTACGGCTTCCGCCTGCCGTCGGCGTTGGATAACCGTCCGCTCAAGTTTGAAGAGTTTGAGGCGCTGGCGCCGCAGACGATCTACGTGTCCGCAACGCCCGGCAACTACGAGCTGGAGAAATCCGGCGATGAAATCGTCGATCAGGTTGTTCGCCCAACCGGGCTGCTGGATCCGATCATTGAAGTGCGTCCGGTGGCGACTCAGGTGGACGATCTGCTCTCGGAGATCCGTAAACGCGTTGAAATTAACGAGCGCGTGCTGGTGACCACGCTCACCAAACGCATGGCGGAAGACCTCACCGAGTATCTGGAAGAGCACGGCGAGAAGGTGCGCTATCTGCACTCAGATATCGACACGGTAGAGCGCATGGAAATTATCCGCGATTTGCGCCTTGGGGAGTTCGACGTGCTCGTCGGCATCAACCTGCTGCGTGAGGGGCTGGATATGCCAGAAGTTTCGCTGGTGGCGATTCTGGACGCGGATAAAGAGGGCTTCCTGCGTTCGGAGCGATCGCTAATCCAGACCATCGGTCGTGCGGCGCGTAACGTTAACGGTAAAGCCATTCTCTACGGTGATAAAATTACCCCGTCCATGGCGAAGGCGATTGGCGAAACGGAACGTCGTCGCGAGAAGCAGCAGCGCTATAACGAAGAAAATGGCATCACGCCGCAGGGCCTGAACAAGAAGGTGGTGGATATCCTGCAGCTTGGCGAAGGGATGGCGAAAACCAAAGGCCGCATGAAGAGCAAAGCGCGCAGCGTGATTGAAGACGATGAAATCATCCTCACGCCGAAAGCGCTGCAGCAGAAAATCCATCAGCTGGAAGCGAAAATGCTGGAGCATGCCCAGAACCTGGAGTTTGAAGAGGCGGCACAGCTTCGCGATCAGCTGCACCAGCTGCGGGATCTGTTCATCGCTGCATCCTGAGACGGTGTGGGTGGCGCTACGCTTACCCGGCCACGACTATAAAAGCCTGGGAGGATAAGCGCCAGCGTCCCAAAAATTATCCCAGCTGCTGAATCGCCTTCTCCAGCGCCTGGCGCAGCAGCAGCCGATCATGACGATAGGGGATATCGCTGGCCTCCAGCGGCTCCTGAATGACAACGCGGTCCTGCACGTCTGACACATCCACGTGCGGGCCAACAACCACAGCGTCAATAATCCGTTTGCCGATCCGCTGCTCCATAATCTCCAGCTTCTCTTTCAGGCCCAGGCTGGCCGCCGCCACGCTCAGCTCGCGCCCGAGGTTACCGATATATACCACCGGGGCAGGCGTCCGGCGCAGCGCCTGGTCCATATCCTCCAGCAGCAGCAGCGGCATCAGGCTGGTGTAAAAACTCCCTGGGCCAATCAGAATCAGATCCGCTTCGGCAATGGCTTCCACAGCTTCGCGCGTCGCATGGGCTGTTGGATAAAGCATCAGCTCCTGAGGGGGAGAAGCCAGGTTGTCGATATTCACCTCACCATAGACAAAATGCCCGTCCGCGTCGGTGGCCATCAAATCAACCGGCTGTTCGGACATCGGAATCAACAATGCATCCACTTTAAGCAGGTTGCGAATGAGATTGATGGCTTCTAGAGGCCTCACGCTCAGGTGATCCAGCGCCTTTAACATCAGATTTCCGAGGTTATGGCCCGAAAGCTCGCCGTTACCGCCAAAACGATATTCAAACATCGCCGATGCGACGCTGGGCTCGGTAATTAACTGATTTAAACAGTTACGCATATCGCCCCAGGCAATTCCCCCTTCGGAGCGTCGGATGCGCCCCGTGGAGCCGCCGTTATCGGTGGTGGTGACGATACCCGTCAGGCGCGAACCCATGGAAGATAGGGAGGACATTACCCGGCCAAGGCCGTGTCCCCCGCCGAGTGCAACCACCCGATCAAGATCCGCAAATGTGCGACTGCGCATAGCTATTCCTTATGTCTAACTCTCCGGCTTAAGGTAGCGTAAAAGCGTTAAAAAGACGATGCAGGCCCAGAGGTTAATGATGTATATCAAGGTAAAAGTTAGCTTTTCACGTACTCTGTGGCTAAATTAAACGATTAGTTCGTTATGCATTAATTTATATAACGAAAGCTGCTATGGCGAACCTGTCACCGACGCGCTACTATCGTTAAACACACACTAAGCCTCTGGACCTAACTCGCAAGATACGGTGCTTTGGCCGTGGCCCTCCCGGTCACCAGGGTGCAGAAAGAAATGCCTGCATCTCCCGTATTTGGAAAGGTGTTTATGTCCCCACAACTGACTGATGCGTTTGCGCGCAAGTTCTTCTATCTGCGTCTGTCCATTACGGACGTCTGCAACTTCCGTTGCAACTACTGCCTGCCCGACGGCTACAAGCCGCACGGCGTGGCGAACAAAAGCTTCCTGAATGTCGATGAGATTCGCCGCGTTACCCGCGCCTTTGCCGCGCTGGGGACGGAAAAAGTGCGTCTGACCGGGGGCGAACCCTCTTTACGTCGAGATTTCCCCGAAATTATTGCTGCGGTGCGTGAAAACGCGGCTATTCGTCAGCTGGCGGTAACCACCAATGGCTATCGCCTGGCTCGTGACGTGCAGCAGTGGCGCGACGCGGGGTTAACAGCCGTGAACGTCAGCGTCGACAGCCTCGACGCCCGCCAGTTTCACGCCATCACCGGGCAGGACAAATTCCGCCAGGTGATGGATGGCATCGACGCCACTTTTGCCGCCGGATTCAAAAAGGTCAAAGTGAACACGGTGCTGATGCGCGGCGTGAACAGCCATGATCTGGACACCTTCCTTGCGTGGATCAAACCGCGTCCCATCCAGCTGCGTTTTATCGAGCTGATGGAGACGGGCGACGGCGGCGAGCTGTTCCGTAAATATCATATCTCCGGCACCACTATTCGCGACCAGCTGCTGCAGCGTGGCTGGGTACGCCAGCTCAGCGGGCGCAGCGACGGCCCGGCGCAGGTCTTCTGCCATCCAGACTATGAAGGCGAAATTGGCCTGATCATGCCCTATGAAAAAGACTTCTGTGCCACCTGCAACCGTCTGCGCGTCTCTTCCGTCGGCAACCTGCACCTCTGCCTGTTCGGCGAGGGGGGCATCTCCTTGCGTGACCTGTTAGCGGACGATGCGCAGGGCGAGGCGCTCGAAGCGCGTATCTCGTCGGCGCTGGTTCAGAAAAAGCAAACCCATTTCCTGCATGACGGTCATACCGGCATCACACAAAACCTGTCCTATATTGGTGGATAGCGTCAAAAATTAAGGAGAATAAGTATGAGTCAGGTAAGCGAAGCGTTTATCCCGGCGCGTATTGCCATTTTGACGGTCTCCGGCCGCCGTACCGAAGAGGATGACACCTCAGGGCATTATCTGCGTGAGTCCGCGACCGAAGCGGGGCACGAGGTGGTCGACAAAGCCATTGTGAAAGAGAACCGTTATGCGATCCGCGCTCAGGTATCCCAGTGGATAGCCAGTGAAAACGTGCAGGTTGTACTGATCACCGGCGGTACAGGATTTACCGATGGCGACCAGGTGCCTGAAGCGCTTTTACCGCTTTTTGACCGTGAGATCGAAGGTTTTGGCGAGCTGTTTCGCATGCTTTCCTACGAAGAGATCGGCACCTCCACGTTGCAGTCCCGTGCCGTAGCGGGTATGGCCAACCGTACGCTGATATTCGCCATGCCGGGCTCAACGAAAGCCTGCCGCACCGCTTGGGAAAACATTATTCTTCAGCAGCTGGATGCCACCCAGCGTCCCTGCAACTTCCATCCCCACATCAAGAAATAGATTATGTCGCAACTGACCCATATTAACGCCGCTGGCGAAGCGCACATGGTGGACGTTTCCACTAAAAACGAGACCGTGCGCGAAGCCCGCGCCGAAGCCTTTGTCACCATGCAGGCCGCTACGCTTGCAATGATTGTCGACGGTAGCCACCACAAAGGTGACGTCTTTGCCACCGCCCGTATCGCCGGTATTCAGGCCGCTAAGCGTACGTGGGAGCTGATCCCGCTGTGCCATCCACTGCTGCTGAGCAAAGTGGAAGTTAACCTGGAAGCCGAAACTGAGCACAACCGTGTGCGCATCGAAGCCGTTTGCCGCCTGACGGGAAAAACAGGCGTTGAGATGGAAGCGCTAACCGCAGCCTCCGTAGCCGCGTTAACCATCTACGACATGTGCAAGGCCGTGCAGAAAGATATGGTCATCGGCCCGGTTCGTCTGCTGACCAAAAGCGGCGGCAAATCCGGCGACTTCAAGGCGGCAGATCATGATTAACGTTTTGTTCTTTGCCCAGGTTCGCGAGCTGGTGGACTGCGACAATCTTCAGGTTGAATCAGCTTTTGCCGACGTTGAACAGCTGCGTGATCATCTGGCAGCCAAAAACGACCGCTGGGCGCTGGCGCTGGAATCCGGCAAGCTGCTGGCAGCGGTAAACCAGACGTTGGTGAGCTTTGACCATGCGCTTAAAGACGGCGACGAAGTGGCCTTCTTCCCACCGGTCACCGGAGGCTGAGATGAACGAAAACACCCGTATCCGCGTCGGCCATGAAAATTTCAGCGTTGGCGATGAGTACCAGTGGCTGTCGCAGTGCGACGAAGACGGCGCGGTTGTCACCTTCACAGGCAAAGTGCGCAACCACAATCTGGGCGACAGCGTGAAAGCGTTAACCCTGGAGCACTATCCAGGCATGACGGAAAAAGCGCTGGCAGAAATCGTGGAAGAGGCGCGCGGGCGCTGGCCGCTACAGCGCGTTTCGGTTATCCACCGTATCGGGGAATTATGGCCCGGCGAGGAAATTGTTTTTGTTGGCGTAACCGGCGCGCACCGCAGCTCGGCGTTTGAAGCTGCCCAATTTATGATGGATTACCTGAAAACTCGCGCGCCGTTTTGGAAGCGGGAAGCCACGCCGGAAGGGGATCGTTGGGTAGAAGCCCGGGACACGGACAAGCAGGCGGCGAAACGCTGGTAACATGCACCCACGTGCAGTTGTGTTAATCTTATATAGGGTAGGCTTTTAAGCCTGAAATTAGGTCAACGTAATTCACTTGAGGAAGCATCATGGATCGATTCCCCCGCTCCAATGACACTATTGTTCAGCAAGCGCGAACTGGCTTGCAGGCTTATATGGCGCAGGTCTATGGCTGGATGACCTGCGGGCTGCTGCTTACAGCGTTTGTTGCCTGGTATGCCGCCAACACCCCGGCGGTGATGGAATTCGTCTTCTCCAGCAAAATCACCTTCTTTGGTTTGATTATTGTCCAGCTGGGCCTGGTGTTCGTGCTGTCCGGTATGGTGCATAAGCTGAGCGCCGGTATGGCGACCACGCTGTTCATGCTCTATTCCGCGCTGACGGGCCTGACGCTCTCCAGCATCTTTATCGTCTACACCTATTCGTCCATTGCCAGCACCTTCGTGGTGGCGGGCGGCATGTTTGGCGCCATGAGCCTTTACGGCTATACCACCAAGCGTGACCTGAGCGGCTTCGGCAATATGCTGTTTATGGCGCTGATCGGTATCGTGCTGGCGTCGCTGGTAAACATCTGGCTGAAAAGCACGGCGCTGATGTGGGCGGTGACCTACATCGGTGTGATTGTGTTTGTGGGCCTGACGGCGTACGACACGCAGAAGCTGAAAAACATCGGCGAGCAGATTGACGTGCGCGACACGCAGAATATGCGCAAGTATTCCATTCTTGGCGCGCTGACGCTGTATCTGGACTTCATCAACCTGTTCCTGATGCTGCTGCGTATTTTCGGCAACCGTCGCTGATCGCAGGTTTATCCGCTCTACGGAGCTGTAGGGCGGATAAGCATTAGCGTCATTCACCGCTAGCTATTCTCTCCGAGCTTCCTTTCGTTCTTCGCCCGCAGCTTTTTCGCCCGGCTCTCCAGCCCTAAATAGCAGACAATCGCCAGCAGCAGCGGGGCGATGAAATAGAGCAGGCGGTAGGCCAGCAGCGCGGCGATAATCGTGCCGTGGCTCACGTGTTCACCCGCCAGCAGCGCAATAAATACCGCTTCCAGTACGCCGATACCCGCCGGGATATGCACGATAACGCCCGCGATACTGCTCACCAGCAGCACGCCCAGTACGAAGAAGTAGTTCACCTCCTGACCCAGCAGCAGCCAGATAATCGCCCCCATCACCATCCAGTTGGCGCTGGAGATAACCAGCTGTGCGAGGGCAAATTTGAAGGACGGCAGGACGAGTCGCTGGCCCTTGATTGTCGCGTGACGATGCTTAGCAAATGCGCAGAACCATAGATAGACCGCGATAAACGCCAGCAGGATGACACCCAGAATACGCAGCGTTCCTTCGTCGATATACCAGTGGTCCGGAAGCTGCACCACGCCGACGGTGAAAATGAAGCCTGCCAGCACGATATAGCCAAGCCAGTTAGTTGAAATACTCAGCGAGAATATTCGCGTAATGGTGGCGCTCGGCAGGCCCAGGCGGGAATAGAGCCGGTAGCGCATACCGATGCCGCCCACCCAGGTGCTCAGCGTCAGGTTGAAGGCGTAGCAGATAAACGACACCAGCATGACCTGCCGTTTCGCCAGCTTATGCCCGCAGTAGGCGCGCGCGAGCAGATCGTAACAGCCGTAAATCAGGTAGCTGAGGATCACCAGCCCGACCGCGCTTGCCAGCACCATGCGGTTATAGTTGCGGATGACCTTCCATACTTCCTCCCAGTCCACTTTGGTGGCGTACACCACGAGCAGCACAATCACGGCGATAAAAAACAGCCACGTGAGGATCTTTTTTGCTTTTCGCCATTTTGGGTGCGAGTGAGACATCAGAATTTCACCCCCTGATTATCCGTCTCCACCCGATCCTGTGTCTCGATCTCGGGCTGCACCGGAGGCTTTACTAGTGAAAGACGCGGAGTATGCGCGGGCAGCCACCCAACCATCGCCGGGAAGTGGCGCAGGAAGTGGAACGCCAGCACGCTTTTCCCCAGGTTCCACCAGGTGCGTTTGGGCACCATAGTTTCATCCACCCGTTTGCTGTCGTTGGCGATCAGCCCGTTGAGGTTTTCACGCAGCTCCGCGTTGAACGCTTTATCGTAGATAATCAGATTCGCTTCCAGGTTCAGCGACAGGCTAAGGGGATCAAGATTGCTGGATCCCACTGTTGCCCAGTGATCGTCCATAATGGCCACCTTGCCATGCAGCGGACGACGCGTGTACTCGTAAATTTCAACGTTGGACTTCACCAGATAGTTATAAAGCAGGCGGGCGCCTACTTTCACGATCGGCATATCCGGTTCGCCCTGAACGACCAGCTTCACTTTTACGCCACGGCGTGAGGCATTGCGCATCGCATGAAGCAGACGGTAACCCGGGAAGAAATAGGCGTTGGCAATAATCACTTCCTGCTTCGCGTTGCTGAGCATCTTCAGATAGTAACGTTCGATATCGTCCCGATGCTCGTTGTTATCACGCCAGACAAACAGCGCCTGCGCCTCACCTGGCGTCAGGTTTTCATGGGCGCTGTTATGGCGACGCCCCCACCAGCGGCGAGGATTTTCCTCGCCCGGCAGGTTTGAAATCACATACTGGTAAATATCCTGCACCACAGGGCCTTCCACCTTTACGGCGTAATCCTGTTTGGCTTCCGGCCCGTAATCAATCATATGTTCAGCGGAATAGTTGATCCCGCCGACAAACGCCAGTTCACCGTCCACCACAACGATTTTGCGGTGCATGCGGCGGAACAGATTGGTGCGCATGCCAAAAATCAGCGGGCGGGGATCGTAATAGCGAAACATCACGCCCGCGGTGGTTAACTCGCTGACGAAACTGTCGCTCAGATCGGGCGAGCCGTAGCCGTCCAGCAGCACTTCCACGCTCACGCCGCGACGCGCAGCGTCCAGAATCACCTCATGGAGCTGCTTACCCACGTCGTCTTCAAACCAGATAAACGTTTCCAGGATCACTTTGCTGTTTGCTTGTCGGATGGCCTCGAAGACCGCCGGGAAAAAAGCATCGCCATTCTCCAGCAGCTCAATGCGGTTGCCGTCACGCCAGTTATTTTTCATACATGGATCTCCACGGCGAGGGGGGCATGGTCTGACAGGTGTCGCCACTGACGTAAATTAAGCGCGGCGGGCGCGCTGACAGAGGCATGCCTTACGTAAATACGGTCAAGGCGAAGCAGCGGGAAACCAGCCGGGAAGGTACGCACGGGTCGGCCCCAGGCGCGGGTAAACACCTCGTCCAGGCTGGCTTCTTTTTTCAGCATATGGCTCGCTTTCTGACGCCAGTCGTTAAAGTCTCCGGCCACCACAACCGGTTCGCCTTCTGGCAGCTCATTGACCAGCTTACAGAGCATGGTGAGCTGCGCCTGGCGGTGCTCCTCGCGCAGGCCAAGGTGCACGCAGATAACGTGCACACGCAGGTTGCTGTCCGGCACGGTCATCTGGCAGTGAAGCATGCCGCGCTTCTCGTGGCCCTCAACGGAGATATCCCGGTTATCGTAATGAATGATAGGGAAGCGGGAGAGGATCGCGTTGCCATGGTGGCCTTCGGGATAAACAGCATTCCGCCCGTAGGCAAAATCTTCCCAGACGGTATCCGCCAGAAACTCATAATGGCTGGTCTCCGGCCAGTGTTCAAAGCGCACCGAATGGGCCTCATGCGCCCCCATCACCTCCTGAAGACAGACAATATCCGCAGATACCGTGCGTATCGCATCTCGCAGCTCCGGCAAAATAAAGCGCCGGTTGAAGGTGGTAAAGCCTTTGTGTGTATTTATCGTGAGCACTTTAAAAGAAAAGCGCGGAGTATGATGTGCCATGCCGCTCCCGGTCTTATTCGTTATCCTGATGAAAATAAAGTGTAGTCTTTGTCACAAAAAGAGGGCGGGATGCGGAATTTTCCGTACACTTGCGTACTCTCAAAGACAGGAAAATATACGCCAGGAGTGAATACATGAAGTGGCAACAGCGGATACAGGTGGCAACCGGCCTGACTTGTTGGCAGATTATGCTGCATTTGATGGTTGTATGCGTGGTGCTGATTGGCTGGAAAACCAAAACCCTGATCCCGGTCGGCATCGGCCTGTGCGGCCTGTATCTGGCAACGGTTATCCTGATGTTCACCTTCCAGCGTTTCCATAGCGGCAAGCTGCGCGACATCGGCGATTTTCTGGAAGAGCTGACCACCACCTGGTACTTCGGTACGGCGATGATCGCCCTGTGGCTGCTCTCCCGCGTGGTAGAGAACAAATGGCTATTGCTGGCAGCTGGCCTGGCGATGATAGCCGGACCCGCCATCTACTCGCTGCTCGCCAAAGACAAATCAGGCGATTTTGCGACGAAACATCCAGTACGCCGCTGAACCCGTGGTGGCCGCTATCACCAGCAGCGGCCAGACGCTCCCCCAGACAATATCTAAGCTCGCATCCTTCAAATAAATCTGCTTGGTTATGTCGGTGAAATGCCGGATGGGATTTACCCACGTCAGGTTTTGCAGCCAGACCGGCATGTTCTCCACCGGCGAGACGTAGCCCGAAAGCAGGATCGCGGGCATCATAAACACGAACACGCCGATGAACGCCTGCTGCTGCGTGGCGCACAGCGACGAGATGAGCAGGCCAAACCCCACCAGCGACAGTCCGTAAATCAGCATCGTGAAATAGAACAGCAGCAGCGAGCCGGAAAAGGGTATTTGATAGCCCCAGATCCCCACGCCCAACACGATGGTCGCCTGGGCAATGGCAACAATCTGCGCAGGTACCGCTTTGCCAACGAAGATCTGCCAGGTGGCGAGCGGTGAAACCAGCAGCTGGTCGAGCGTGCCCTGTTCGCGCTCGCGGGCGACAGACAGCGAAGTCACGATCATCACGCCAATCGTGGTGATCATCGCAATCAGCGACGGCACCACGAACCACTTATAGTCCAGATTTGGGTTATACCAGTTGCGCACCACCAGCTCGCTGTTGTTCGGCTTTGGCTGGCCGCTCATCAGCTCCAGCTGGTAGTTTTTGACGATCTGCTGGAGATAGTTGGCCGCAATCTGGGCGCTGTTGGAGTTACGCCCGTCGAGGATAATCTGCAGCTTCGCGGGCTGCTGGCCTGCCAGATTGCGCGAAAAGTCCGCCGGGAAGCGGATCAAAAGCAGCGCCTTCTGGTTATCTATGGTCGGCTGGATATCCTGCGGGCTTTTCAGCAGCAGCACGTGGTTAAACGCTTTGGCGCGGGCAAAACGCTGGGTCAGCTCTACGGAGTGGCTGCCGTTATCCTCGTTGTAAATCGCAATCGTCGCGTTCGTGACTTCAAGCGTGGCGGCGAACGGGAACAACACCACCTGCAGCACTACCGGCAGGATCAGAATGGCGCGAGTCTGCGGCTCGCGCAGCAGCGACTGCAGCTCTTTACGAATCAATGTCCATAACCGATGAAACATGGCTTTTCCTTAATCCAGGCGGCGCTTCGTTTTCAGCGCCGTCAGGCCAATAAACATCACCGCCGAAGCGATCAAAAACAGCACGTTCACCACCAGCACGGTAGCAATGTTGCCCGCCAGAAACAGGCTTTGCAGCGTGCTGACGAAATAGCGCGCGGGGATAACGTAGGTCACGGCGCGGATAATCGCGGGCATGCTGTCTATCTGGAAAATAAATCCGGACAGCATGATCGACGGCAAAAACGCGGCGTTCAGCGCCACCTGTGCGGCGTTAAACTGGTTGCGCGTAATGGTGGAGATAAGCAAACCCATGCCCAGCGTGCTGAGCAGAAACAGGCTGGTGATAAGAAAAAGTAGCAGTAGCGATCCGTGATACGGTACGCCGAGGATAAATACGGACACCAGCATACACAGCAGCATCGCCAGCATACCCAGCACGTAGTAGGGCAGCAGCTTGCACAGCAGAAGTTCGGTGCGCGTCACCTGCGTTGAAAGCAGCGCCTCCATGGTGCCTCGCTCCCATTCGCGGGCCACAACTAGCGACGTCAGGATCGCGCCAATCACCGTCATGATGATGGTTATCGCGCCTGGAATAATAAAGTGCTGGCTGATGGCGGCGGGGTTAAACCAGTAGCGCAGCTGGACGTCGATCAGCGGCTGGAACGCTTCGCCCCTGTCTTCCGCCCGCTGCTGCTGCCAGATCTGCCAGATCCCCTCCATGTAGCCCTGCACAAAGTTGGCGGTGTTCGGCTCGCTGCCATCGGTGATCACCTGGATCGGCGCCGTCGCCCCGGCCCGGGCCATGTTCTGAGCGAAGTCGGTGGGGATGACCACCAGGCCGCGGATCTTGCCGGCCTGCATCAGCTGGATCAGCTGCTGGCGGTTATCGCTGATGGTGGGCTGAATGTAAGGCGAGGCGCTGATGGTATGGGTGAAGTCCAGCGCCTCCTCGCTCTGCTGCTCAATCAGCACGCCGACGTGCAGGCGGCTGGAATCGAGGTTTATCCCGTAGCCAAAGATAAACAGCAGCAGCAGGGGGATGACCACCGCAATCAGCCAGCTGCTCGGGTCGCGCACAATCTGACGGGTTTCCTTCACGCACAGGGCGCGGACGCGCCGCCACGAGACAAACTGGCTATGCTCGCTCATCGTCATGCTCCTCATCCCAGCGGTGGATAAGCGTAATAAATGCCTGCTCCATGGTTGGATCGGCCTGCTCGTCGTTCGCGGCCTGCTGCTTGAGATCGTCCGGCGTACCGCTGGCGATAAGCTTGCCGCGGTACACCAGCCCGATGCGGTCGCAGTATTCCGCCTCGTCCATAAAGTGCGTGGTGACCATCACCGTGACGCCTTTTTCCACCATGCTGTTGATGTGCAGCCAGAATTCGCGGCGGGTGAGGGGGTCAACGCCCGAGGTTGGCTCGTCCAGAAACAGAATGTCCGGCTCGTGCATCAGCGAGCAGGCCAGCGCCAGGCGCTGCTTGAAGCCGAGCGGCAGGGCGTCCGTCTGGCTGTTAAAAATCGGCTGGAGGTTAAACGCCTCGCTCATGCGCCCGATCTTTTCCTCCTGCGCCTTACCGCGCAGACCGTAAACGCCCGAGAAAAAGCGCAGGTTTTGCGCCACCGTCAGGTTGCCGTACAGGGAAAATTTCTGCGCCATATAGCCCAGGTGCTGGCGCGCCTTGCCGGAGCTGGTTTTCAGATCCATATTCAGCACCAGCGCCTTGCCCGACGTCGGCACCAGCAGCCCGCACATCATTTTAAACGTGGTGGACTTGCCCGCGCCGTTTGGCCCGAGCAGGCCGAAAATTTCACCGCGCTGCACGGTAAAGTCAACATGGTCGGTAGCCGCGAAATCACCGAACTTTTTGGTCAGCTGTTTTGCTTCTATGACCGTTTCGTCGTGGCTGCCTTCCACGGTATGCAGGATTTCACCGAGCGGCGACTCCTGTTCGCCCGCGCCGCCCAGCAGATCGATAAACGCATCTTCAAAGCGCGGTTCCGTCTGGGCAATATGCTCTGGGGGCAGATTGAGCGCCCTGGCTAGTTCGTCCACGGTTGCGTCTTTAGCGAGGATAAGCCGCACCGAGCGGCCCTGAATCACGCCATCGCTCACCTGCGGTAGCTTGAGCGCCCGCTGCAGAAGCCTGCGGTTGTTTTCTGCGCCGTGGCTGACCAACAGTGACCGTCCGGCCATTTTCTGCGTCAACGCTTTCGGCGCGCCGTGATACAGCAGCTCACCCTCGTTCATCAGCAGCACATCCCGGCACTGCTCGGCTTCGTCGAGATAGGACGTGCTCCACAGGATCAGCATGCCTTCGCCAGCCAGCTCGTGCACCATCTGCCACAGCTCACGGCGGGAGATGGGGTCAACGCCCACGCCCGGCTCATCGAGCAGCAGCACTTTTGGCTGACCGACCAGCGTACAGGCCAGGCCAAGCTTCTGCTTCATGCCGCCGGAAAGCTTACCGGCCAGGCGTGCGGTAAACGGCCCGAGGGAGGTAAATTCCAGCAGCCTTTTGAAGGTTGCTTCGCGATTTTCTCCCGTCACGCCGCGCAGGTCGGCATAGAGGTTTAAGTTTTCCATTACCGTCAGATCTTCATACAGCCCAAACTTCTGCGGCATATAGCCCAGCACGGCGTGCAGAGCGCGATCGTCTTTAATGGGATCGAGACCGATAACCTGAGCGCTGCCCTCAGTGGGCTTCAGCAGCCCGGCTAGCATGCGCATCAGCGTGGTTTTCCCCGCGCCGTCCGGGCCAACCAGCCCGGTGACCTCCCCGGCGTGAATGTCGCAGTCCAGACTCGCGACGGCGGGCTTATCCATACCGGGAAAGCTTTTCATCAGCTGCTGAAGGCGGACCATCCCGTCATTGCTGCTCATGCTGCTGCCCGCCTTCGAAGCTCACGGTCACCGGCATGCCCTGGCGCAGCGAATCGTCGGCATCCGTGACGATGATGCGCAGGCGGTAGACCAGATCGGTGCGCAGGTCGGGCGTTTCGACGGTTTTCGGGGTGAACTCAGCGGTAGGGGAGACGAAGCCGATTTTGCCCCGGTAAGGCTTATCGGGCTGCCCATCGCTATAAATCTGCACGTCGGTGCCGGGCTTCGCCTGATTCAGGCTGGCTTCGTTGACGTAGGCGCGAACCCAGACGGGGCGAGTGAGGGAAAGAGTGAGTACCGTACTGCCTGCGTTCAGCATGCTGCCCGGCTCCACGGCGCGGGTGAGCAGGGTGCCGTTGGAAGGGGCGATGAGGGTGGTGTCCTGCAAATCAAGCTGGGCCTGGGCAAGCTGCGCCTTGGCCTGCTGCAGGCTGGCCTGCGCCTGGGCAATTTCCTGCGGTCGATTACCGGTGCGGTACTGGCTGAGCTTATCTTTTGCGGCCTTGAGGGTGGCTTTTGCCTGCTCGCTCGAAGAACGGGCGTTTTCGAGATCGTTTGCGGAAATAACCCGGGTGGCCCACAGCCCCTGCTGGCGCTGATAGAAGTTCTGGGCGTAGTCAAAGGCGGCCTGCGCCTGGTTAACCTGGGCGGCGGCCTGGGCTATCTCTTCATCGCGGTAGCCCGCGATCACCAGATCGTACTTCGCCTGGGCAGCTGCTACATTGGCCTGTGCTTGCAGCAGCGCGTTGTCATACGGGCCCTGATCCAGCACGCCCAGCGGCTCGCCGGCCTTAATAGTGTCGCCCTCATCGACGTTGAGCGCCGCCAGACGTCCGCCGACGCGGAAGCTCATATTGACGGTGCGGATATCAACGTTACCGTACAGCGTCAGCGGTCTGTCCTGCTGGCTTCGGTACCACATCCAGCCACTCACGCAGGCGGCCAGCAGCGCAATAATTACAATCACAACAACGGCGGGCTTTTTACCTTTCATCCTTGCTCATCCTCATGACGGGTCAGCGGGTAATATTTATTCCGTGAATAGAACAGTATACGCTTAACCTTCACTCATGCATGGGCATGACGCAGAGGATAAGCCTGAGCGAGCGCCCCGCGGGCGGGGATTGACTCACTGGCCGGGCATATTTAAGAGAATTTGTGCGGAGTATCACAAAAGCTGCTACACTGCGCCCCTTACGGCACCGTGGTTTGTGCCCCTCTACTCGCCAGGAGACTGGCGTCATATGAACCCCTGGAAACTACACCGCGAAGCGCGGTCAGGGCGATTCTGGAGTACCTATGTCTTTTGATTCTCTCGGCCTGAATGCCGATATTCTGCGTGCGGTGGAAGAGCAGGGCTATCGTGAGCCTACCCCAATCCAGCGCCAGGCGATCCCGGTAGTCTTAGCAGGCCGTGACCTGATGGCCAGTGCCCAGACCGGCACCGGCAAAACCGCAGGCTTTACCCTGCCGCTGCTGCAGCGTCTGGTGGACAACCAGCCGCATGCCAAAGGCCGCCGTCCCGTGCGCGCCCTGATCCTGACCCCCACCCGCGAGCTGGCAGCGCAGATTGGTGAAAACGTCCGTGATTACAGCAAATATTTAGATATCCGCTCGCTGGTGGTTTTCGGCGGCGTGAGCATCAACCCTCAGATGATGAAGCTGCGCAGCGGCGTGGACGTGCTGGTGGCTACACCTGGCCGCCTGCTGGATCTGGAGCACCAGAACGCCGTGAAGCTCGACCAGGTCGAAATCCTGGTGCTGGACGAAGCTGACCGCATGCTGGACATGGGCTTCATCCACGATATCCGCCGCGTGCTGGCAAAACTGCCTGCCCGTCGTCAGAACCTGCTGTTCTCCGCAACGTTCTCTGATGAAATTAAAGGCCTGGCAGAAAAATTGCTGCATAACCCGGAAGAAGTGTCCGTGGCACGCCGCAACACCGCTTCAGAGCAGGTGACCCAGTACGTTCACTTTGTGGATAAAAAACGCAAAAGAGAGCTGCTGTCGCAGATGATTGGCGAAGGCAACTGGCAGCAGGTGCTGGTCTTCACCCGCACCAAGCACGGAGCGAACCACCTGGCGGAACAGCTGGGTAAAGACGGCATTACTGCCGCTGCTATCCACGGTAACAAAAGTCAGGGCGCCCGTACCCGCGCGCTGGCCGACTTCAAAAGTGGCGGCATTCGCGTGCTGGTGGCGACCGATATCGCCGCTCGCGGCCTGGATATCGAAGAACTGCCGCACGTGGTGAACTACGAGCTGCCGAACGTGCCGGAAGATTACGTCCACCGTATCGGCCGTACCGGTCGCGCTGCGGCAACGGGACAGGCGCTGTCTCTGGTTTGTGTCGATGAACACAAACTGCTACGCGATATCGAACGCGTGCTGAAGCGTGAAGTGCCGCGCATGGCAATTCCTGGCTATGAAGTGGACCCGTCCATTCCAGCCGAACCTATCGTCAACGGCCGCCAGCAGCAGCGTGGCGGTGGCGGACGCGGTGGTCAGGGCCAGGGCCAACGTCGCGCTGGCAACGGTAGCAGCAGCGCACCGTCCGACCGCAGCGGCGCACCGCGTCGCCAGTCCCGTCCTCAGGGCGACGGCGCGGCGAAACCTGCCGGTGCGAACGGCCGTCGTCGTCCACCGCGCAAGCCGTCGGCCTCTAACTAATAAGTTTTTGGTTCGGCTTTGCCAACTCATTAAGAGGCGCTAACATAGCGCCTCTTTTTTTATCGGAAAATATCATGCGTGTACTGCTCGCGCCGATGGAAGGGGTTCTCGACTCGCTGGTCCGTGAACTCTTAACCGAGGTGAATGATTACGACCTGTGCATCACCGAGTTTCTGCGCGTCGTCGACCAGCTTTTGCCGGTAAAATCCTTCCATAGGCTCTGCCCTGAACTGCTGCACAACAGCCGTACGCCGTCCGGCACGCTGGTGCGCGTCCAGCTGCTTGGCCAGTATCCTCAGTGGCTGGCGGAAAACGCCGCCCGCGCCGTGGAACTGGGCTCCTGGGGGGTAGATCTCAACTGTGGATGCCCGTCGAAGCTGGTCAACGGCAGCGGCGGTGGCGCGACGCTTTTAAAAGACCCTGAGCTGATTTATCGTGGTGCAAAAGCCATGCGTGAAGCCGTACCTGCTGAACTGCCGGTCACGGTGAAAATTCGACTTGGCTGGGACAGCGGCGCGCGCCAGTTTGAAATTGCCGATGCGGTAGAGCAGGCGGGGGCCACCGAGCTGGTGGTTCACGGACGGACGAAAGAAGACGGCTACAAAGCGGAGCTGATCAACTGGGCGGCAATCGGCGAAATTCGCCAGCGCCTGTCGATTCCGGTCATCGCCAACGGCGAAATCTGGGACTGGCAAAGCGCGCAGGATTGTCTGGCGGCAACGGGCTGTGATTCAGTTATGATTGGCCGCGGCGCGCTGAACGTGCCAAACCTCAGCCGTGTAATTAAGTACAATGAGCCGCGAATGCCCTGGCCGGAAGTCATTAAGCTGCTGCAAAAATACAGCAGGCTGGAGAAGCAGGGCGATACCGGGCTGTATCACGTTGCGCGCATCAAGCAGTGGCTGGGTTATTTACGTAAAGAGTACGCGGAAGCGACGGACTTATTTGCCGAAATCCGCACGTATAAAAATTCCTCTGATATAGCACGGGCGATATGTGCAATATAATTACGACAACAGATAATAATAACCAGCTGCGTAACGCTATCGGTGAGTGGTTTTATTAATGATGCATGGCAGGAATAGTACTGCCAAATGTTAAATTGCTCACGTTTTTAAAAGTCTCAAGCCGCCCGCTGCTGGATACTAAAAGAGTAAGATGCTAATGTTCCCTGGAAGTAAAAATTAGGATTGTTACTGTGTTTACAGGCAAAACCTACATCTCTCGCGTCAATGTGACGTTTAGAGACTTAGGTTTTTTTTATTTCTGCGGCTGGAAAAGCTAAAAATAAGTATGATTAATGAAACGTACCCAAACTTCAAAAATAATGATTTCAATCGGGCTGACAGTATGATTCCACGGTAAAACTAACTAGCCAATGTGATTTTTTTGGAAGGTATTAATAACAGGGAGGCACATCAATGAAAAAACGCTTTAGTACAGCACTCATCGCACTGTTAATCACGGGAGGCGCTCAGGCGACCGAGCGCCCAATGCGTATTCTACTGGTTAATGATGATGGCTGTGAATCCGTAGGCACGACATCTTTACAAGATAAGCTAAACGCCAAAGGCTACGACGTCTGGATGGTTGCGCCGTCAACCAACCAAAGCGGTATCGGTTCAGCGATAACGTTTAAGCCGAATAAGATTTTTGATGTCAGAAAGGTCGCGGATAAACGCTACTGCTTCCCGGGTACGCCTGCGGATGCCGTTGATTTCGGCCTGCTTGGCATTCTGAAGGACCAGCCTGTAGACCTTGTTATTTCTGGTGTAAACGATGGCCCCAATACCGGCGTGGCGCAGCTAAACTCCGGCACCATTGGCGCGGCGGCGCGAGCGGTACGGTATGGATATCCGGCAATTGCCGCCAGCATTGGCTATATCCTCAGCGAAAAAGAGATGATGGCTGGTTGGCCATCGACCCGTAAATACTGGCCTGACTCGGTGGACTACGTGACGGACCTTGTAGATACCCTGGTGAAAAACAGGCGCCCGGGGGAGCCGGTATTACCGCGTGGATCAGGGCTTAGCATCAACTATCCTGCGCTGGCAAAAGGCGATATCCAGGGCACCAGGTTCGTCGAAAATGAACGCAACCCTGTACCGCAGCATACTTACAAAATTCTGTCGGACGGCAAAGCGCAGCAAATGATGAGCGAGAAAGTTCTAAGACCGGTGGATACGGACACCGATACCGGCTGGCTTAACAGGGGGTATATCACCTGGACGATATTTGACGGCGAATGGAACGCCCCGCAGTTCGAAGAACGTTATCGCCAGCTTTTTGGCGCTGAGTCAGCGAGAAAGTAGCTCGTGGACGATCTTTATCACGATTTTCACCTTTGCCGCTTGAGCCTTTAAAGCTATGTGATAGGTTCGTTTAGTTGGATTGTTACTGCATTTAGCAGGCAAAACCTGATTTCTGGCGTGAGTCGGAGATCGGGTTTTTTTGTTTTCAGAGGTGGCCATGAAGATCGCCAGGATTATAAACAATAACGTGGTGGTAATTCTTGACGAACATCAGCGCGAACAGGTTGTTATGGGGCGCGGGCTGGGTTTTCAGAAACATATTGGCGATATACTGGACAAAGATAAGGTTGAGAAGGTTTTTGCCTTGCAAAGTGATGTATTGGTGTCGCGCTTAAGCGAGCTGCTCAGCCAGATTCCATTGGAGGTTTTAGCAGCCTGCGATCGTATTATTGCCCTATCGCGCGAGCGCTTAGGATCGCTACAAGAGAGCCTGTACATCACTTTAACCGACCATTGCCATTTTGCCATTGAGCGGCAAAAAAAGGGCATGGTTATTCGCAATGTGTTGCTGTGGGATATAAAGCGTCTTTATCCGAAAGAATTTTTACTGGGACAGGCGGCGCTGGAGATTCTTGAAAAGCGCCTTGGCGTTCGGCTTGCGGAGGACGAAGCTGGCTTTATCGCGCTTCATCTTGTCACCGCCCAGCTTAATAGTGAAATGCCCGAAGTCATACATGTCACGCGCATGATGCAGGAAATTCTTCATATCGTTAAGTACCAGCTGACGCTTGAATATGACGAAGAGAGCCTCAGCTATCAGCGGTTTGTCACTCATTTGAAGTTTTTTACCCAGCGGATGCTGAGCCGAAACGCAGTGGCTGATGATGATACGACGCTGCACGCGGCGGTGAAAGATAATTATCAGCACGCCTGGCGCTGTGCAGAAAAGATTAACCGATATTTAGCCGCTGAATATCAGCGCGAGCTGACGACAGAAGAAATAATGTTTCTCGCTATTCATATCGAGCGAGTACGCAAAGAAAGCCGCCAGGCATAATCAAAACGGATTGTTACTGCTTCGGCAGGCAAAACCTGAACGTTGGCTTCTCCTGAGGGGGAGGACAACCTCAGGTTTTTTGCTTTTACTCAGCCGTATATCGCTATAAGCGATAAGTGAAAGGAATGAATTATGACGTATCAAGAAATTGCGAAGGTTATTCTGGCCCACGTTGGCGGGCGCGGGAATATCGCGAGCCTGGTGCATTGTGCCACCCGACTGCGTTTTAAACTAAAGGATCGTACGCTTGCCGATGCAAAGGCGCTAAAGAGCCATCCCGGAATTATTATGGTAGTGGAGAGCGGTGGACAGTTTCAGGTCGTCATTGGCAACCATGTACATGAAGTTTATAACGCAGTATGTGCTGAAGCCGGCATCAATGATGAAACGGTTTCACAAATCCTGCCCGGTGAAAGAGTAAATATCTTTAACCGCCTGATAGACATCGTTTCGGCGATTTTTACGCCGTTTCTTGGTGTAATGGCCGCCTCGGGTATTCTGAAGGGAATGCTGGCGCTTGTCGTCATTTGCGGTTGGCTGGCTCCGGAGAGCGGAACATACAAACTCTGGTTTGCCTCAAGCGACGCGTTGTTCTACTTCTTTCCGCTGGTACTCGGCTATACGGCGGGTAAAAAATTTGCCGGTAACCCATTCATTACCATGTCGATTGGTGGCGCGCTGACGCATCCAATTGTGATGCAGGCGTTCGAAACCAGCGGCCAGCCGGGCGCGCTGACCGAACATTTTTTGGGGATTCCTGTCACCTTCATTAACTACAGTTCATCGGTTATTCCAATCATTTTAGCGGCATGGGTAAGCTGCTGGCTGGAAAAACAGTGCAATAAAATTCTGCACTCGGCGGTGAGAAATTTCTTTACCCCACTTATATGTCTCGCCGTAGTGGTCCCGCTCACTTTTCTCCTTATCGGCCCGACGGCGACCTGGCTTAGCCAGATGTTGGCGCATGGTTACCAGGCTGTCTATGCGCTTGCGCCGTGGCTTGCGGGTGGATTTATGGGCGCAGTGTGGCAAATATGCGTCATCTTTGGCCTGCACTGGGGGCTGGTGCCGTTGATGATCAATAACCTGAGCGTTCTGGGTTACGACACGATGCTGCCTCTTTTGCTGGCCGCCGTAATGGGGCAGGTCGGAGCAACCTTGGGCGTACTGCTGCGAACGCGTGATAAAAAACTCAAGGTGCTGGCTGGTTCGGCATTTACAGCGGGGATCTTTGGTATTACCGAACCTGCGGTATATGGCGTGACGTTGCCCAATCGTCGCCCTTTCATTTTTGGATGTATTGCGGGCGCACTAGGCGGCATGGTCATCGGCTACTGCCAGACCCGTGTATTTTCCTTCGGACTGGCCAGTATTTTCAGCCTGGCGCAAATGATTCCCCCTGTCGGTTTAGATGTCAGCGTGTGGGGGGCTGCTCTCGGCGCTGCACTGGCGCTTGTGCTGTCATGCGCATTAACGTGGGCATGGGGGCTACCAACAGACGGATCACCGCATGTCAACGCGAATCTGCAGGTAAGCGCGGGCAAGGACGAAATACTCGCCCCAATGAGCGGAACCGTACTGGAGATGGAACAGGTGCCTGATGCCACTTTTGCCAGCGGTCTGTTGGGCAAAGGAGCCGCCATTATACCCCTTAGCGATCGGGTCACCGCCCCCTTTTCAGGTGAGGTGGCCTCGTTGTTTCAAACGAACCATGCTATCGGACTGTTAAGCGACAGCGGTATCGAAGTGCTTATCCATGTGGGCATCGATACGGTGAAGCTGGAGGGCAAATACTTCACGGCCCATGTAAAACCGGGCGACAGCATTCAGCCGGGCGATGCGCTACTCAATTTCGATCGCCAGGCGATTCTGGACGCGGGATACGACCTGACCACGGCAGTTATCGTCAGCAATAGCGATGACTTCGTGGCGGTAGAACGCACCACGGATAACCACACCATTGAGTCAGGCCTGCCGTTTCTTACGGTGCGCCGCTAAATAAAGGAGAACGACATGAAAGCATTTCCTGAGACGTTTCTGTGGGGCGGAGCGATTGCCGCAAATCAGGTTGAAGGTGCATGGCTTGAGGGGGGAAAAGGCATCTCAACATCCGACATCCAGCCAAAGGGTATTTTTGGCGAGGTCGTTGACCGCAGGCCTGGAGATAATTGCATCAAGGATATCGCCATCGACTTTTATCATCGCTATCCCCAGGATATTTCGTTGTTTGCTGAAATGGGTTTTAGCTGCCTGCGCCTCTCCATTGCCTGGACCCGTATCTTTCCTCAGGGTGACGAGACCACGCCAAACGAAGAGGGCCTGGCCTATTACGACCGCCTGTTTGATGAACTGGCAAAGCACAATATCGCGCCAATGGTGACGCTGTCCCATTATGAAATGCCGCTGGGGTTGGTAAAGAAATATGGCGGCTGGGGCAGTCGTGAAACTATCACTTTCTTCGAGCGCTATGCTTGTTCGGTGTTTACGCGTTTCAAAAGCAAAGTGAAACTGTGGCTGACCTTCAATGAAATTAATATGTCGCTGCATGCGCCGCTCACCGGCGTTGGCCTGGAAGGGAAGCCGGGGAAAAAGGAAATATATCAGGCGATTCATCATCAGCTGGTCGCCAGTGCGCTGGTGGTGAAAGCTTGTCACGAGATAATACCGGATGCGCGAATCGGCAATATGCTGCTGGGCGGCCTGATGTATCCGCTGACCTGTAAACCTGAGGATATGCTGGAAACGTTGCGGGAAAATCACAGCTGGCTGTTTTTTGGCGACGTACAGTGTCGCGGTGAATATCCGGGCTACATGCTGCGTTATTTCCGTGATAATGACATAAGACTGGATATCACGAATGCCGATCGTAAAGCGTTGCAGACCACCGTCGATTTTATTTCGTTCAGCTACTATATGACCGGCTGTGTGACCGCAGATAAAGATGTTAACGAGAAGGCGCGCGGCAATATTCTCAGTATGGTGCCAAACCCTCATCTGGCCAGTTCCGAATGGGGCTGGCAAATTGACCCTGTTGGTCTGCGCATCCTGCTTAACGAGCTATGGGATCGCTATCAAAAACCGCTGTTTATCGTTGAGAACGGGCTCGGCGCGAAAGATAAGCCGGAGGCAGACGGTAGAGTGCAGGATGATTACCGTATCCGCTATCTAAACGATCATCTGGTGCAGGTAGGAGAAGCGATTGAGGACGGCGTGAATGTGCTTGGCTATACCAGTTGGGGTCCCATCGATCTGGTGAGTGCTTCTAAGGCCGAGCTGTCCAAACGCTATGGCTTTATCTATGTCGACCGTGACGACCAGGGTAACGGTACGCTGGCGCGAAGCCGTAAGAGTAGTTTCCACTGGTATAAAGAGGTGATCGCTACTCGTGGTGCAAGCCTGAAGCCGTAAATCTGATTAGCCCACACCATCCGCATTTTGTTGGATAGCGCTACGTTTACTGGATGCGGCTAGTAAACCAGCCGCTTAATAAACCCCCGAACCCACATCAGCGCGGCGTCGCTGTTGTGGCGCTGATGCCATAACAATGCCACTTCTAACGGGGCGACCGGCAGCGGTAGCGGGCTGGATTTCAGCCCCCAGGTTTGCTGCCAGCTCTCGCTTAACCCCTGCGGCACGGTTGCCAGCGCGGGCATCTGCATCATCAGGCCCGGCAGGGCGGCGAAATGCGGCGTGGTATAGCAAACCTCTCTTTTCTGGCCCTGCTTCGCCAGTAGCGTATCGATGTGGCTGTCGGTGGCGATATGTTCCTGTTCAGTCCAGGTTTGGATCTTCAGGGGGCAGGCCAGAGATAGCTGCGAAGGATGCCACAGCGTAACAAACTCCATCTGCGTGAGGATCTCGCGCTCCATCCAGCGGGCAGACTGGTTGGCTACGCTTATCGCCATATCCAGATCGCCGCCTTCCAGACGCTGCGCGTCGGTGAACGGGTCGCTTGCTACCACGTTCAGTTGTACGCCCGGTGCGGCTGAACGCAGGGCTGGCACGAGGCGCGGCATCAGCCACATCTCCACCCAGTCGGTCATGCCGAGGGTGATGGTCACCGTCGCGCTGGCAGGAGTAAACTCAGCCTGCTGGAACAGGGCGCTTTGCAGCTGTTCAAGCAGCGGCATCAGTTCGGTATGTAATTCTGTGGCGCGGGCGGTGGGCTGCATGCGATGGCCGCTGCGGATAAACAGCGGGTCGTCGAACATTTCGCGCAGGCGGGCCAGGGAGCCGCTCACCGCCGGTTGTCCCAGATGCAGCTTATCTGCCGCCAGCGAAACGCTTTGTTCGCGAAACAGCACCGCAAATGCAATCAGCAGATTGAGGTCGATTTTGCGAAAATCATTCTCTTTGATAGTCATTATTTCTCCAATCAATTGGAGTGATAATACTGCCTGAAGAGAGAGGGGACAAGGTCAGGATGTGTGACTGGGGGTTGGGTGCCAGCTTTCGGCACCCCCTTTCAAACATTAGAAAATCATTTTGAATACGCCGGTGACGACCAGTAAGCCAATAATAAAGATGATGAGAATGGCCCATAGCAGAATTTTCATTGGTGCTCCCTTATCTAACGGCTTGTGTTTATTGAGTATAGGCAAGGATGCGCGAAGCGGGGGGAGTTGCCTCCCCGTGAATGGAAAAAGTTGAAAAAAAGTTGGGCTGGTAATCAGACGGCAGGCTTACGGGCGGCAAGCAGGAAAATCATCGGGCGCTCTTTTTCTTCATCCAGCGCATGATTGGCGGCGATTTGATCGGCGTCTGGACCCCATTCGTCCAGCTTTTCGATGGCGAAGCCGCTGGCGATAAGCGCGTTAATCCAGGTGGCAAGTTTGCGATGCTGCTTCTTCACGCCGTCGGCAAACCAGTTGCTGATGCGCACGCCCTCCTGCTGGTAATGGTTCACCGGCCAGGATTTTTGCCCGGTCTGGTCCGCCAGCCAGCCCTGACGCAGCGCAGCGGTGTAAATGGGGTGTTCGGCGGAAAAGACCAGCCTGCCGCCTGGCGTCAGCGCCTCAAATACCGTGCTGAACAGCGCCGGGATATTTTCCAGATAGTGAAGAGCCAGCGAGCTGTAAACCAGATCGACGCTTTTACAGGGCAGCCGTAGCTGTTCCAGATCTTCGCGGCGGTAGGTAATCCCTTCGCCTGAGGTCATCTCCCGTGCTTTCTCCATCATTTTGACCGAGACGTCCAGCCCCAGCACTTCTGCGGCGCCCTGGTCGCGGGCATAGCGGCAAAACCAGCCGTAGCCGCAGCCCAAATCCACCACTTTTTTACCGGCTAACTCAGGCAATAGGGTTTGCATGGCTGCCCATTCCGGCGCGCCGTCCAGCCCCTTTACCGAGCGATCAAGCGTAGCGTAACCTTCAAAAAACGCCGGGTTGTCGTAGATGTTCTGTGTCATTGCCACTCCTGTTTGCATGGCCTTATTTGGCCCTGCCAGTTTAGAGGAGTGTGGGGAGAGTGGAAAGCCGGCGGGTTTGTAACGTCGTGTAATGCGAGGATGAAATTAAGTTAAATATTAGCTTTGATTTGTTATCACATTGATCATGTTATTTCTCAGGTTTATTATTTGTAACTCTCTAATTTATATCTAAATAATTTCCATGCGTTTCCCTTCATTTTCAGGAGTGGATTGCCACGGTTTCCTAAAAATTAACGTGTCGATATGCGTAACCTGTGTCTCTCCATTCTTATTTCTGGCTGACTATGACTTCCTCACGTTTCCCACTGGCGGCGCTCGGCGTAGCGCTGTCGTTTGCTCTTTCTGGCTGCGCTTTAATGCATAAAGACGATGCTGAACTGGCGCAAAAAGTTCCTGCCCGACAGGTCGAGACAGGTTTGCCGCCTGCCCTGGTTCACGGCTGGCCGGGGTCGGGCTGGTGGCGAAACTATCACGATCCGCAGCTTGACCAGCTGGTCAGCCAGGCATTGAACGGCTCCCCGGATTTGGCCGTTGTGCAGCAGCGCATCAAGCTTGCGCAGGCCCAGGCGCAGATGGCCGAATCCAACGGTGGGCCGCGCATGGATTTCTCTGCCGATGTTGAACGCCAGAAACTGTCGGCGGAAGGATTAATGGGGCCGTTTGCCTATACCGATCCAGCTTCGGGCACCACAGGTCCCTACTACACTAACGGTACATTCGGGGTGACGGCAGGCTGGGATCTTGACCTGTGGGGTAAAGATCGTGCGGAAGTGGAATCCAGAATTGGCGCGGTGAAAGCCAAACAGGCCGAGCTGGCACAGGCGCAGCAGGTTATTTCGTCGAGCGTTGTGCGCCTTTACTGGGATATGCAAACGCTTCTCGCGCTGCAGGATGTGCTCCAGCAAACCCTGAAGGCCGAGCAGAACATTGTTAACGTGGATACCCAGCTTTATCAACAGGGGATCAACTCGTCGGTGGAAGGCGTGGAACCCCACATTGATTTCGTCAAAACCCAGCAGCAGCTGGATGACCTGAGCGGACGCATGAACATTGTCACTGCCCAGCTCAAGGCGATTGTAGGTGACCAGCCGGTGCCGAAAATCCAGCGTAAACCGCTGCCGGAAGTAAAAGCCCAGCTGCCTGACTCGCTGGGCTACGAGCTGCTGGCCCGCCGTCCTGATTTGCAGGAAGCACACTGGTATATCGAATCCTCACTGAGCAGCGTCGATGCGGCCAAAGCGGCGTTCTACCCGGACGTGAATCTGACCGCCTTCCTGCAAAACGATGCCCTGCATCTGAGCGATCTGTTCCGTGGATCGGCCCAGCAGATGGGCGTGGTGGGTGGCCTGACGCTACCTATCTTCGACAGTGGTCGTCTGAATTCAAATCTGGATATCGTGCGCGCCCAGAGCAACCTGTCGATTGCCAGCTACAACAAAGCGGTGGTCGGCGCGGTAGATGACGTTGAGAAAGCAGCCAGCCAGATGACGGCGCTGGCCGCAGAAAATCAGCATCAACAGGCCATACTGAAAGGCACGCAAAAGCTCAAAACGCTCGCCAGTGCCCGCTACAACGCCGGGCTGATTTCTGGCGCTCGCCTCAGCGCCGCGACGCTGCCGGACCTGTCAGAGCAGGCGAAAGCCCTACGGCTTCACGGCCAGTGGCTTAATGCCGACGTGCAGCTGATCAGCGCGCTGGGCGGTGGCTACAAGGCCTGAGTACGGTAACGGCGAAACATTCATCACCTTCTATACTTACTTTTCGTGAATAAAGGTAACGGGAGGTGGTGATGAGCGCAGCGAATAAAGTCGTCATTGTGACGGCAGCGGACTCTGGCATCGGCAAAAAATGCGCGCTGATGCTGGCGGAACAAGGTTACGACGTTGGCATTACCTGGCATTCTGACGAGCAGGGTGCGCTGGAAACCGCCCGTGCAGTGCGGGAGGTGGGGCGACGGGCCGAAACGGTCCAGCTGGATCTCAGCAATCTTCCCGATGGAGCAAAAGGCATCGACGAGCTGATTGGCCGGTTCGGGCGCATCGACGCGCTGGTCAACAATGCGGGGGCGATGAGCAAAAATCCCTTTCTTGATGTGACCCTTGATGAATGGCGAAAGCTGTTTACCGTTGACGTGGACGGGGCTTTTTTATGCTCGCAGAAAGCCGCAAGGGCCATGGTCAGCCAGGGAAGCGGCGGGCGAATCGTCAATATCACTTCCGTCCATGAGCATTCTCCTCTGCCAGATGCCTGCGCCTATACCGCCGCCAAGCACGCGCTGGGCGGGCTGACAAAATCGATGGCGATGGAGCTGGTGCATCACAATATTCTGGTGAACGCCGTGGCGCCCGGCGCTATCGCCACGCCGATGAATGATATGAAAGAAGGTGAGGGCAAGGGTGCCGCGCTGCCGTCCGTCCCGCTGGGGCGCTTTGGCGAGACGGAAGAGATTGCGAGCCTGGTGGCCTGGCTGTGCTCGGAGCACGCCAGCTACACCACCGGACAGTCGTTTATCGTTGACGGGGGCTTTATGATCGCTAACCCTCATTTCAAACCGAAAGGCTAATCATCCTCTTTGCTTTCGCGGCGCTTAAACCAGTAGCGGGCAAGCCATACAAGAGCAACCACGGCCACTAACCAGATCCAGTGTTTTGCATGCTCGTTTAACTTATGCAGCCACGGAGCAATCACCTCGCCGCCCACATAGCCCAGCGAGGTGAACAGGAGCGCCCAAATCAATGCGCCGACAATGTTCAGCGGCAGAAAGATTTTCGGCGGCAGGCGGCTGGCGCCAATAAGTATCGGGCCAATGATGCGAAAGCCATACATAAAACGCGTGCCGATGACAAACAGGTAAGGGTGGCGGTTGATGAGTTTTTGGGCCCTGGTGATTTTCTTCTGATGCTTTTTAAAGCGGGAAAGAATTCTGTCCCCGTAGCGCCGTCCCAGCAGATAGAGCAGCTGATCGCCAATCATGCCGCCAAGGGCGACGGACACCACCACCAGCGGAAATTTCAGCAGCCCCTGATGGGCAGCCACTCCGCCGAGTAACGTAATTGTTTCTCCTTCAGCCATGCTGCCCAGTAACAGCGCGGCATAACCGTAATGCTCAATTAAACTGTTGATATCCATCAGACTCAGTCGGTTTCCTTTTTATAAACACCCTTTAAGCATACATGCCTGAGTCTGGTGCGCGCCTCAACGGGGCAGATATTTTTAGTTGATTAAAAAACTATCTGCCGCTGTAGCTTATAATTAAGTCACTGCTCACACCGCGGATTTACATGACAGGAGGCCTTATGAACCATGTCTGGGGACTGCTTTCCCATCCCAATCGTGAAATGCAGGAAATTAAGCGCGAGAACGAAACCGTCTCGCATCATTACACCCACCACGTTTTGATTTTGGCGGCCATCCCGGTGATTTGCGCCTTTATCGGCACCACGCAAATCGGCTGGAATTTTGGCGATGGCACTTTCGTTCAGCTCTCATTATTTACCGGCTTCGGGCTCGGCGTGCTGTTCTATGCGCTGATGCTGGCGGGGGTGGCCGTCATGGGGCGCGTCATCTGGTGGATGGCGAGGAATTACCCGAGGCGGCCCTCACTTGCACGCTGTATGGTCTTTGCGGGCTACGTTGCCACTCCGCTATTTCTGAGCGGCGTCGTTGCGCTCTATCCGTTGGTCTGGCTGTGCGTGCTGGTGGGCGCTGCGGCACTGATCTACACTGGTTATCTGCTCTATGTTGGCGTGCCTGACTTCCTGAACATCAACAAAGATGAAGGGATGAGCTTCTCCGGGTCGACGCTTGCCATCGGCGTGCTGGTGCTGGAAGTTCTGCTCGCGCTGGCGGTTATCCTGTGGGGATACGGCTACAGACTGTTCTGAGTCTGCAAGGTTATCTCCATGATTACGATTCTCCAGTAGCGGTTTTCCGGGGCGCCAGAGTATTATGCTGGCGCCCCGTTCGTTTCATTCAGCTCATGAACCCGTGCAGCGGCAACATCACATAAATGAATAATCACAGAAGCGCCATCATGCCGACTAAAATCCGTCTATCGTTGTTCAGCCTTGTGCTGATGATAACCGTGCCGCTGGCACCGCTTGCCCAGGCGAGCAAAACCGTGAGTCAGGCGTCCAGCGCCGGGCAAGAAATTGCTTCCGGCAGCGCAATGATTGTCGATCTGCAGAGCAATAAAGTTTTGTATTCCAGCCATCCCGATCTCGTGCGGCCGATCGCCTCCATCACCAAGCTTATGACGGTGATGGTGGTGCTGGACGCGCATTTGCCAATGGATGAACTGCTCAGCGTGGATATCAGCCACACGCCGGAAATGAAAGGGGTATATTCTCGGGTGCGCCTGAACAGTAAAATCAGCCGCAAAGACATGATGCTGCTGGCGCTGATGTCCTCGGAGAACAGGGCGGCGGCAAGCCTCGCGCACCACTACCCTGGCGGTTACGATGCGTTTATCCGCGCAATGAACGCGAAGGCCAAATCTCTTGGCATGACCCATACCCGCTACGTGGAGCCAACAGGGCTGTCGATTGATAACGTCTCGACGGCGCGTGACCTCAGTAAAATGCTGATCGCCACGAAGCAGTATCCGCTGCTGGGCCAGCTCAGTACCACGAAGGAAGATATGGCAACCTTCAGTAACCCACCGTACACGCTGCCGTTCCGCAACACTAACCACCTGGTGTATCGTAACAACTGGAATATTCAGCTGACCAAAACGGGCTTCACCAACAACGCCGGCCACTGCCTGGTCATGCGCACCGTGATTAACAATCGTCCAGTTTCGCTGGTGGTACTGGATGCGTTCGGCAAGTACACCCATTTCGCAGATGCTAACCGTCTGCGATCCTTCCTGGAAACGGGCAAGATAACCCCGGTCCCGGGATCGGCTTTGGCATATAAAAAGCAAAAAGCGGCGCAGATGGCGAGTAATTCCGTGGTGAATGGTTCGCAGGCAGACTGACTTTTTGCGGAAGACGCTTCGTTTTTCCACCCTACAACACCGTGGTTGCTGTAGGTCGGATAAGCGCTAGCGTCATCCGACATCTCCCATCCGACATCAAATCTCAGCTATCCATTTAAAGCAATGATTTAGGCACGCTCCAGTCGCCGTCATTAAGCGGGCGCTGCATAATCAGCGTGTCGCGCCAGCCGCCCAGCTTGAACCCCACGCTTCTCAGGCTGCCCACGCTTTCGAATCCGAACTGTTTGTGAAGCCGACACGAGCCCGTGTTGTTCTCGCCGTCGCCAATTACCGCAATCATCTGCCGCCACGGGCCTTGCTCGCAACGCTCAATCAGCGCGCCCAGCAGCTCCCTGCCGATACCACGCCCGGTCATGCTGGCGTCGATATACACGGAATCTTCGAGGGTAAAACGGTAAGCCGGGCGAGGGCGATAAACCGTGACGTAGCTGTAGCCGACGACAATTTCCCCGTAGCGGGCCACCAGCCACGGCAGGCCTTGTTCTTGAACAAGGCGTAAACGCTCCCCCATCTGCTGAACAGAAGGGGGCGTTTCTTCAAATGAACCGCGGCCGTGCAGGACATGCCATTCATAAATGGCGGTGATAGCAGGAATATCGTCGAGGGTAGCTTCCCGAACGTTCAGCTTCGCGAACGGTAACGTTTCAACCACTGACATTTTCGCACCTCTGCGCTGGGAGGCGGGCGGACCATATATTCTCCGCCCGGGATCCCGCTAATCTAGTACGAAAAATAGCCGAAAAACAGTCCTAAAATCGGCAGTTGACAGGGGATCTTAATGGGGGGCATGCGTATTTGTATGGCTGCAAGCGCTCTCATCCCACCACTTGTGCTTGGTGGTTTTGCCAATGCCCGGATTCATGCTGTTTGTCGGGTCGTTCGCCTTATAAAATTGTTTTAACGTCTCTGGGGCCTCATACAAATGGCCGACGTTATGCTCTGCAGGATATTGAGCGCCACGAACGCGCAGCAATTCAAGCATTTGCTCTTTCAGCGCGTGGACATCCACGCCTTTCTTCACGATATAGTCCTGATGGAAGACGTGGCACATAAAGTGTCCGTAGTAGAGGCTGTGGCTGACCTGGCTGCTGATTTCCGGCGGCAGTCGTTCAAACCACTCCTGATCATTACGCCGCAGGGCGATATCCAGCGCCAGGATATCCTCAACCTCCTCGCTGTGAACAGCCTGATAGCGTATGGCTGCCCCAGCGGCGGCAAAGCGATGAAGGAAGGCTTTTGCCCCTTCTTCCGGGGTGCAGGAGAAATACGCCCCTGCCGCCTGCTGAAAATAGCTTTCCAGCCAGGCCCGCGCCTCCTCTATGCCTTCGCCTGACATTTTCAGCAGCAGGTGATGTTCGTACTTATCGCGCCACTCTTTCATGCGCGCCGGTAAATGGCGGGGGAACAGGGCGCTACAACACTGTAGGAGGCGGTCGGTGAAGTGCGGCTTGATGAACGGTACTTTCTCGAGCATGGCGTCCGTACGGCCCTTCATGGTGAAGAAGAACGGCATTTTGTCGGTGCCAAGCTTGTCGATCATCATGAAAGTATCTTTGCCGTAAGCTTCAGCGATATCGTAAATATCCCGGTGCATATACTCGCCTGCCACGGGCAGATTTTTGAAATTCGCCAGCATATGGCGGCGAATTTCGGTCAGCACTTCAGGTTGGTTGGTGCCAATGTAAAACACCTGATTTTGCTTTTCAGCGACGAAGGTATCGAGGCGCACCGCGAACACGGCCAGCTTCCCGGCGCAACCGGAGGCTTCAAACAAACGGCTCGGGTCGGCATTAAAGCGCGACGGGGTATCCGCCTCCACGTCACGAACCCGCTGCGCATAGTCATGGTCTGAGGCCTGGCGGTTATCGTGGAGGATCTCCTCTGGCTTAATGCGTTCATCGTCAAGCTTGCCGAGAATTTGCTCCGGCGTGACGCCCAGATCGATACCCAGGTGGTTAACCAGCGTCAGTTTACCCTGCTCGTCGATGCGGGCGTACAGGGCCATTTCGGTATAGGCCGGGCCGCGCTGCACCAGCGAACCGCCGGAGTTGTTGCAGATCCCACCAATTACCGAGGCGCCAATGCACGAGGAGCCAATTACCGAGTGCGGCTCACGGCCCAGCGGCTTAAGGGCTTTTTCAAGCTGATAAAGCGTGCTGCCAGGGAAGGCCAGCACCTGCTTACCGCCATCCAGCAGCTGGAGTTTGTCCAGGCGCAGGGTGCTGATAATCACGATTTCGCGATCGTAGTCGCTGCCGTTTGGCGTTGAGCCTTCCGTCAGGCCGGTATTCGCCGCCTGCATAAGGATGATTTTGTCTGCGCTCACGCAGAGGCTTAACACCCGCCACAGCTCAAGCAGCGAGCCGGGGAAAACCACGGCCAGCGCCTCGCCCTGCCCGGAGCGAAAGCCTTTACGGTAGCGTGCTGTTTTGGCAGCGTCGGTCAGCACATGGGTGTTACCCACCAGGCGATTCAGTTCATTGATAAAATTTTTCGTTGTTGAATGTGCAGTTACGGACATGGTCCCACTCCTTGTGATGGCACAAAAATTCTTGCTTTCTAGCATAGCTCGCAAAACGCCATGTATTACTCTGAAATGTTCGAAAAATCAGCATTTAACATCTTTGCAGATCTTCTTACCGAGGTAACCTTGTGGCACACTGCTGGCTTTATTATCAAGCGCTGCCCCCGCCGGGCGGCCTGAGTATGAGAGTGACGCCCATGAAATGGCTCTGTTCTGTAGGTATTGCGGTCAGCCTTGCGCTGCAGCCCGCGCTGGCCGACGAGATGTTCGGCCCGCATCCCCTGACGCCGGAGGCACGCGACGCCTTCGTTACCGATCTACTGACAAAAATGACCAACGACGAGAAAATTGGTCAGCTGCGTCTGATAAGCGTCGGGCCGGATAACCCGAAAGAAGCCATTCGTGAGATGATCAAAGACGGGCAGGTAGGGGCCATTTTCAACACCGTTACCCGCCACGACATCCGCACTATGCAGGATCAGGTGATGTCACTCAGCCGTCTGAAAATTCCCTTATTTTTCGCCTATGACGTGCTGCACGGTCAGCGTACCGTTTTCCCTATCAGCCTGGGGCTGGCCTCTTCGTTTAACCTGGACGCGGTGAAAACCGTCGGACGCATCTCTGCCTATGAGGCAGCGGACGACGGACTGAATATGACCTGGGCACCGATGGTGGACGTGTCCCGCGATCCGCGCTGGGGACGCGTTTCTGAAGGCTTTGGGGAGGATACTTACCTGACCTCCATCATGGGACGCGCCATGGTTGAAGCCATGCAGGGCAAAAGCCCGGCCGACCGCTACTCCGTCATGACCAGCGTCAAGCACTTCGCGGCATACGGCGCCGTGGAAGGCGGCAAAGAGTACAACACCGTCGACATGAGCCCGCAGCGCCTGTTCAACGACTATATGCCGCCGTACAAAGCCGCGCTCGACGCGGGCAGCGGTGGCGTAATGGTGGCGCTAAACTCCATCAACGGTACGCCGGCCACCTCCAACAGTTGGCTGTTGAAAGACCTGCTGCGCGACGAATGGAAATTCAAAGGCATTACCATCTCCGATCACGGCGCCATCAAAGAGCTGATCAAACACGGCGTGGCCAGTGACCCAAAAGACGCGGTGCGCGTGGCGCTCAATTCTGGCATCAACATGAGCATGAGCGACGAGTATTACAGCAAATATCTGCCGGAGCTGGTGAAGAGCGGCGCAGTACCCCAGGCCGAGCTGGACGATGCCGCGCGCCACGTGCTGAACGTGAAGTACGATATGGGCCTGTTTAATGACCCATACAGCCACTTAGGGCCGAAAGAATCTGACCCGGCGGACACCAATGCCGAAAACCGCCTGCACCGCAAAGAAGCGCGCGAAGTGGCCCGCGAAAGCCTGGTGCTGCTAAAAAACCGTCAACAAACCCTGCCGCTGAAAAAGTCCGGCACCATTGCGGTGGTGGGCCCGCTGGCGGACAGCAAGCGTGACATGATGGGCAGCTGGTCGGCGGCGGGCGTAGCGGATCAAACCGTTACCGTGCTGCAGGGCATCCAGAGCGCGGTGGTCGACAAAGCGAAAGTTGTCCATGTACAGGGCGCGAACGTCACCGATGATAAAGGCATCGTCGACTTCCTCAACGAATACGAGAAAGCCGTCAGGGTCGACCCGCGTACTCCGAAAGAGATGATCGATGAGGCGGTTGCGACTGCCAAAAATGCTGACGTGGTTGTTGCGGTTGTGGGTGAAGCACAGGGCATGGCGCACGAAGCGTCAAGCCGTACCGATCTGGTGCTGCCGCAAAGCCAGCGTGAGTTAATTGCCGCGCTGAAGACGACCGGAAAACCGCTGGTGCTGGTAGTGATGAACGGCCGTCCGCTGGCGCTGGTGAAAGAAGATCAGCAGGCGGACGCGATGCTTGAAGCCTGGTATAGCGGCACCGAGGGCGGCAACGCCATCGCCGACGTGCTTTTTGGCGACTACAACCCGTCGGGCAAACTGCCGATGTCCTTCCCGCGTTCCGTGGGCCAGATCCCGACCTATTACAGCCACCTGAACACCGGGCGTCCGTATAATCCTGAAAAGCCGAACAAGTACACCTCCCGCTACTTCGACGAAGCGAACGGCCCGCTCTATCCGTTTGGTTACGGCCTGAGCTACACCACGTTCAGCGTGTCCGACGTGAAAATGTCCGCGCCGACCATGACGCGCGACGGCAAAGTCGAAGCGAGCGTAACGGTACAAAACACCGGCGACCGCGAGGGCGCAACGGTAGTACAGATGTACCTGCAGGATGTCACCGCCTCCATGAGCCGTCCGGTTAAGGAGCTTAAGGGCTTTAAGAAAGTTACCCTCAAGCCTGGCGAAACCCAGACGGTCAGCTTCCCTGTTGATATCGAGGGGCTGAAGTTCTGGAATGCGCAGATGAAGTACGATGCTGAACCCGGTAAGTTCAACGTCTTCGTTGGGCTGGACTCCGTCCGCGTGAAGCGCGGCGAGTTTGAACTGCAGTAATTCCGTCACTCTGCTGGCCTTTTCCCCCGCCCGGGGGGAGGGCCAACTAGCATAATCCGAAATAGCATCATCCATAATTTATTACCCTTTATGCTTTCCCCGGCCGGTTCAATCTCGGCTATTCTTGTTGTGACTCCCTGATTTTCAAGTAAAGAACAACAACGAGGAATCACCATGAATTTAAAAGCGCGTTTTGGCATGGCGGGATTACTGATGCTGGCAGCGGGCGCTCAGGCGGCCGAGCCGGTAAAGGTCGGCTCTAAAATCGATACCGAAGGTTCCCTGCTGGGTAACATCATTCTGCAGGTGCTTGAAAGCCACGGTGTGAAAACCGTCAACAAAGTTCAGCTGGGCACCACGCCGGTGGTGCGCGGGGCGATAACCTCGGGCGAGCTGGATATCTACCCGGAATACACCGGCAACGGGGCGTTCTTCTTTAAAGCTGACAACGATCCGGTGTGGAAGAATGCGCACAAGGGCTACGAAAAGGTTAAGCAGCTCGACGCCGAGAAAAATCATCTCGTCTGGCTTACGCCTGCGCCAGCTAACAACACCTGGACGATTGCGGTGCGTAAAGATTTGGCCGAGAAGAACAAACTCACTTCTCTGGACGATCTAAGCGCCTGGCTGAAAAAAGGCGGCGAATTTAAGCTTGCGGCCTCGGCGGAGTTTATCGAACGGCCGGATGCGCTTCCTGCGTTTGAAAAAGCCTATGGCTTTAACCTGGACCAGAATCAGCTGCTGTCGCTGGCCGGTGGCGACACAGCCGTGACCATCAAGGCTGCCGCGCAGAAAACCTCCGGTGTGAACGCAGCAATGGCCTACGGCACAGACGGTCCGGTGGCGGCACTTGGCCTGCAAACCTTAAGCGATCCGAAAGGCGTACAGCCGATTTACGCGCCTGCGCCGGTGGTGCGTGAAGCGGTGCTGAAAGCCTACCCGCAGCTTGACGAGTGGCTGAAGCCTGTCTTTGCATCGCTTGATGAGAAAACCCTCCAGCAGCTGAACGCCAGCATTGCCGTAGAAGGGCTGGATGCGAAAAAAGTGGCGGCGGACTATCTGAAGCAAAAAGGTTTTGTGAAGTAGGCCATCGACGAAATAGCGGTGGATGACGCATACGCTTATCCACCCTACAACACATATCCAATACGTAGGTCGGATAAACCCAGCGCCGTCAGCCATACGTAGGTCGGATAAGCGCAGCGTCATCCGACAAAAAACGGTCGGATAAACACAGCGTCGTCAGCCAATACGTAGGTCGGATAAGCGCAGCGTCATCCGACAAAAATCCAGATCGGATAAGCATGGCCTCGTCCGACAAAACTAACAGGATGTAAGTTTGCCGAAAATCCATAATCGCGTCCTCCTGCTGCTGGTGATTTTGCTGGTGGCGGCGGGCGCTGCTTTACCCTTTATCAACTATGCTGCAAACCGTTTGGTTTCAGGGGAGCCTATGGCCCTGCGCCAGCTTCCCGGGCATGCATTTCTCCTGCTGCTGATCCCCACGATTATTCTGGCTACACTCACTTTGCTGCCCACGCGCAAACTCCCGCTCGTACTGACGCTACTCGTTGGCGAAGCGATGTTCATCGGCGCGCTTTTAGTCATGGGCAAAACCGCGACGCACTTTGCGGAAGAGGGGAGTAGCCTGGCACGAACGTCGCCGGGCAGTGGCCTGTGGCTGTCGCTGGCCCTCTGCCTGTTGCTCTGCGCGGATGCCATTAACCGGCTCACGCCGAAAGTGTTCTGGCGGCTGCTGCTGAATCTGCAAATCTGGATTGTCCCCGTTGCCCTGCTGCTGAGCGGCTACTTTGCCGATCTCTCCTTGTTAAAAGAGTATGCCAACAGGCAGGACGTTTTTGATGATGCGCTGACCCGCCACCTTGCCCTGCTTCTGGGGACGCTGGTTCCCGCGCTGCTGATTGGCGTCCCGCTGGGCGTGCTGTGCTATCAGCGCCCTGAATGGCAGCCGTCCGTCTTCTCGGTGCTGAACGTTATCCAGACTGTGCCATCGGTGGCGCTTTTCGGCCTGCTGATTGCGCCGCTTGCCGGGTTGGTAAAAAGCTTTCCCTGGCTTGCGGCTATCGGCGTAAGCGGCATTGGCGTAACGCCTGCGCTGATCGCGCTGGTGCTATACGCGCTGCTGCCGCTGGTGCGCGGCGTGGTGGCGGGGCTGCATCATGTTCCGCGTAACGTCATTGAGAGCGCCGAAGGCATGGGCATGTCCAGGCGACAAATCTTCTGGCGTGCGGAAGTGCCGCTGGCGATGCCGGTTTTGCTGCGCAGCCTGCGAGTCGTGTGCGTGCAGACCATCGGCATGGCGGTTATCGCGGCGCTGATAGGCGCGGGCGGCTTCGGGGCGATCATCTTCCAGGGGCTGCTCAGCAGTGCGCTGGATCTTGTGCTGCTCGGCGTCATTCCGGTGATAGCGCTCGCTGTGCTGCTGGACGCGCTGTTTAAACTTTTAATTTCATTGCTGGAGGCAAGACAGCCATGATCGAATTTGACCATGTCAGTAAATACTTCCAGGGGGAAGCGGCGGTTAAAGATCTGTCGCTGAACATCCAGGAAGGGCAGTTCACGGTGCTGATTGGCACCTCCGGCTCAGGTAAATCCACCACGCTGAAGATGATAAACCGGCTGGTGGAGCACGACGAGGGATGCATTCGCTTTGCCGGGGAAGAGATCCGCAATTTTGATACTCAAGCGTTGCGTCGCCGTATGGGCTATGCGATTCAGTCTATCGGCCTGTTTCCCCACTGGACGGTGGCGCAGAACATCGCCACCGTGCCGCAGCTTCTGAAATGGCCGAAGGCGAAAATCAACGCCCGCGTTGACGAGCTGCTGGAGCTGCTGGAGCTGGAGGCCTGCCAGTTCCGGGATCGCTATCCGCATCAGCTTTCCGGTGGGCAGCAGCAGAGAGTTGGTGTGGCGAGGGCGCTGGCCGCCGACCCGGAAGTGCTGCTGATGGATGAGCCCTTTGGCGCGCTGGATCCGGTGACGCGTGCGGCGCTCCAGCAGGAGATTATCCGCATCCATAATCTGCTCGGGCGCACCATCGTGCTGGTGACCCATGACATTGAAGAGGCGCTGCGCCTGGCGGATAAAATAGTGCTGATGGACGCGGGCCAGGTGGTGCAGCAGGGCGCGCCGATAGAGCTGCTGACTAACCCGGTGAATGATTTCGCCCGCGACTTCTTCGGCCGCAGCGAGCTTGGCTTACGCCTGCTGTCGCTGCGCCAGGTGGCAAACAGCGTGCGGGCCGACGAACATATGGTCGGCGAGGCGATTCCGGCGGAGCTGAGCCTGCGCGAAGCGCTGTCTTTATTTGTGGACAGGCAGTGTGAGCGGCTGCCGGTAGTCGATGCAGGGGGCGCGCACTGCGGGGTGCTCCATTTCAGCGATCTGGTGCGAGGTGACCATGCGTCTGGTTCGTGATCCGTTGCTGTGGCTGATCGCCCTGTTCATCGGGCTGCTTTATGCGATGCCGCATACTGCCGGGCTGTTCAGCTGGCTGTTTCCCGAGCTGGCGAGGCCGATGTATCAGCAGGAGAGCTTCAGCGCGCTGGCGCTGGCGCACCTGATACTGGTAGGCATTTCCAGCGTGGTGGCGATTGTGATTGGCATGGGGCTGGGGATTGCGGTGACGCGCCCGTGGGGCCTGGAGTTTCGCTCGCTGGTAGAGACAATTACCGCTGCCGGGCAGACGTTTCCGCCGGTAGCGGTGCTGGCGATTGCCGTGCCGGTGATGGGGTTTGGACAGCAGCCCGCGATTATTGCGCTGGTGCTTTACGGCCTGTTGCCTATTGTGCAGGGTACGCTTGCGGGAATTGGTGCGGTACCGGAAACCACGCGGGAAGTTGCTTTTGGCGCGGGCATGAGCCGCTGGCAGGTGTTGCGTAAGGTTGAGTTACCGCTGGCCGCGCCGGTAATTCTGGCGGGGATTCGTACTTCGGTCATTATTAATATCGGTACGGCAACCATTGCCTCAACGGTGGGGGCCAACACCCTCGGCTCGCCGATTATCATCGGACTTAGCGGCTTTAACACCGCTTACGTGATTCAGGGGGCCATCCTGGTGGCGCTGACGGCGATCGTTACCGACCGCCTCTTTGAACGCCTGCAGGGCTACATTACCCGTTATGCAAAATAACGATGTAGCCCATCAGCATAACGCCGCCAATTCCGCCGATGGCCATGATCAGCATGCCGCTGACGAGGGCAATTTTAGACAATTTCATTTTTCGCTCCCTATGTTACGGAAGGGATTATAAGTCGAAGCCGGCTTGTTAATGAACCTTTAAATGTCCTGAATGATGCGGGTGGGGTCACGGCCGCTGCCGTTTAGCGGGAAAACAGGCAGCCCTTCGCAGCGCCACTGTTCCAGCTGCGCGAGTTGCTGATGGCTGGGCGAGTCGCCGCACCACACCAGAATAGTCTGCTGGGGAAAGAGTTCCGGCCGCACGCTTGTCAGCGGCTGCGCCAGCACGTCAACGCGCCAGCCCTGCTGAATCGCCATCCATGCCGCCATCCACAGGCGTGTCGTGTCCTGTATATTCCAGCCGATCAGCAGCGCATCTTTCCCGCTGTGTTTGCGGGCGGAGGCCAGGCAAAGCGCAATATAGTTAATCAGCGCGCCATCGAGCAGGCTCAGGAGCGTGCTGAGGGTGACCTGCTGGCACTGCAGGCGGCGGCGAAGCGGGGTATAAAGCTGCATGACGAGGGTTTCGGCGGGGTAGTCACGTCCGACGTCGGCCATCCAGGCCCGCAGCCGGTTAGGGTTCCCGCACTGCAAATAGTGCAGCAGCGTCTCCTGGCGCTCTCGCCAGCCGGTTTCCAGATCCAGCTCTTCGCCGCAGAGCAGCGCTTTAACCTTGCTGACCTGGACGCCGTTTTCTATCCAGCGTTTGATCTCACGAATGCGGTCGATGTCGGCTTCGTCGAACAGCCGATGCCCACCGTCGGTGCGCTGTGGTTTCAGAAGTCCGTAGCGCCTTTGCCAGGCGCGTAACGTCACGGGATTGATATCGCAAAGCGCGGCCACTTCACCAATGGTATAAAGCGCCATATTGTCCCCAAAGCCAGCCCGGGAGGTCCCCGTATAACTGTAGACAGTGCGGTCGACTCTGGGAAATTTTACTGATTTATTTTGCAGTTCCCTTCTCCCCCAGAAGAAGGTGAAGGTGAAAGAGGAATTAATCTTCGAAGTACCAGTAGCCCTGGTTCACCAGCCCGGTCAGCACCTCAATAAACTCTTCGTCCTGCAACGCCTTGCCCAGCTCACTTTTCCCTAACGTGGTGTAGCGGCACAGAACATCCGCGGCTTTGGCATTTTTTGTATTCAGCGGTTCGCTGTTCACGAAGAAACGCTCGCCGACGTTGAGCACGCGCAGGCCGCTCAGGCGTGTCAGGGAATCTCCCTGCATCAGGGCATCCAGAATTTCACTTTGCTCATAGGCAGGCTCTGCCGGGGCAATGTCCAGCTCGTGACGCGGCGTTGTGGCAAAGCCCCCAAACCACTGTCGGAAGTCTTCCGGCTGGTTGAGCATCTCGATCATCATACCGCGCAAGCGATCCAGCTCGTACTCTTCAACCTTACCGGGATGCTCGCGCAGGGTCAGATCCGGGTCGCTGTAGTGCTCGCCGCCCAGATCGTTTTCCAGCGCGTAGTCCGCAAAGCTGCTCACCAGATCGCGGCCGTTCGGCCCACGGAAACCAACTGAATAGTTGAGAGCGGTTTCGTGCGTGAAGCCATCGTGTGGGAAACCCGGTGGGATATAGAGAATATCGCCAGGCTCGAGATCCTCATCGATGATTGGCGTAAACGGATCGACGTGCAGCAGGGCAGGATGCGGGCAGAACTGACGCATCGGCAGCTTGTCCCCTACGCGCCAGCGGCGGCTGCCCATGCCCTGAATGATAAAGACATCGTACTGATCGATGTGCGGGCCAACGCCGCCGCCCGGCACGGAAAACGAGATCATCAGATCGTCGAGACGCCAGTCCGGCAGCACGCGAAACGGGCGAACCAGCTCGGCGGAAGGTTCATGCCAGTGGTTCACGGCCTGCGCCAGCAGGGACCAGCCGGTTTCACCCAGGCCGTCAAAATCCTCGAACGGACCGTTGCTGGCGTGCCACTGACCGTCTGCGGTATGGCTGACCAGGCGACTGTCCACTTCTGGCTCCATCGCAAGCCCTGCCAGTTCGTCCGGCGTAATCGGGTCGATAAAATTCGGGATAGCATTTTTCAGGACCACCGGCTGCTTCTGCCAGTATTTTTCCATGAATTCTTGCCAGTCAAAGGTCAGTTGATAAGCCATATTTTCGCACCAGTGGGAGGACAAACGGGGGTAATTATAAAGAGCGGCGGGGCGTGGCCGCCTTGTCATTGGTCAAGGTGGAGGGGATGACTTAAAAACAAAAAAGAATGCCGTCCGGGGGCGAAAAGTGGGAGAATAGTGGCTGTTTATACAGTAGAAGTGAGAGTCATGGCCCTTTCCCCGGCGCAAAAAGCGCAAATCGCCGCCTGGTATAAGGCGCTCCAGCAGCAGATACCGGACTTTATTCCCCGCGCGCCGCAACGGCAGATGATTGCCGAAGTGGCAAAAACCCTGGCGGGGGACGAAGGGCGGCACCTGGCGATCGAGGCCCCCACCGGCGTGGGGAAAACCCTCTCCTATCTGATCCCCGGCATCGCTATCGCCCGGGGCGAACAAAAAACGCTGGTGGTCAGCACCGCCAACGTCGCGCTTCAGGATCAAATCTACAGCAAAGACCTGCCGCTGCTGCGCAAAATTATCCCCGATCTGAAATTTACCGCCGCCTTCGGTCGCGGGCGCTACGTCTGTCCCCGCAACCTTGCCGCATTGGCAACGGATAACCTCGCGCAGGGGGATCTGCTTGCATTTCTGGATGACGAAATGGCCCCGGCCAGCAAAGACGAGCAGCAGCGCTGCGCAAAGCTTAAGGTTGAACTGGACGGCTATAAGTGGGACGGCATCCGCGACCACAATGCCCAGGCGATAGACGACGATCTCTGGCGGCGCATGAGCACCGATAAAGCCAGCTGCCTGGGGCGTAACTGCCACTGGTATAAAGAGTGTCCGTTCTTCGTGGCGCGCCGCGAAATCGACGATGCGGAGGTGGTCGTCGCCAACCACGCGCTGGTGATGGCGGCCATGGAAAGCGATGCGGTGCTGCCAGAAGCCAAAAACCTGCTGCTGGTGCTCGACGAAGGCCATCACCTGCCAGACGTGGCGCGCGATGCGCTGGAGATGAGCGCGGAAATTACCCCTGGCTACAGCCGCCTTCAGCTCGACCTGTTCGGGAAACTGGTTGAAGGGATCATGGCGCAGCTCCGCCCGAAAAGCCCGCCGCCGCTCACCTCGCCGGAACGCCTCACCAACCACTGCGACGAAGTTCACGAACTGCTCAGCTCGTTTTGCAGCATTGTAAAGCTGTGGATGCCGGGTGAGTACGAGAGCGAACACCGCTTTGAGATGGGCGTTTTGCCCGAAGAGATCATGGTTATCTGCCAGCGTCTGGCAAAATTGACCGAAGGGCTGCGCGGTCTGGCGGAAGCGCTGGTTAATGATTTAAGCGAAAAGACCGGTACCCATGACGTGGTGCGCGTGCATCGTGCTTTACTGCAGATGAACCGCGCGCTGGGCTATTTCGAATCCCAGAGCAAACTGTGGCGGCTGTCGGCCATGGAGCAGGCCTCAGGCGCGCCGGTCTCCAAATGGGTAACCCAGGACGTCCGCGAAGGCCAGCCGCACCTCTACTTCCACTGCGTAGGGATCCGCGTCAGCGATCAGCTTGAAAAGCTTGTCTGGCGCAACGTGCCACACGTGATTATTACCTCCGCTACGCTGCGCTCGCTGAATAAGTTTGAACGCCTGCAGGAGATGAGCGGCCTGCGCGAAAAAGCGGGGGACAGGTTTATTGCCCTGGACTCGCCGTTTAACCACGTTGAGCAGGGGAAAATCATCATTCCCCAGCTGAGCGTTGAACCTACTATGGAAAACGAACCGCAACATCTTGCTGAAATGGCGGCGTTTTTCCGTGCCGAGCTGGCAAAAGGCGAACATAAAGGGATGCTGGTGCTCTTTGCCAGCAACCGCGCCATGCAGCTGTTCCTCTCTCACGTAACGGATCTGCGTTTGACCCTGCTGGTTCAGGGTGACCAGCCTCGTTATAAGCTGGTCGAACTGCACCGAAAACGGGTTGAGGACGGCGGCACCAGCGTGCTGGTCGGGCTGCAATCTTTCGCGGAAGGGTTAGATTTAAAAGGCGACCTGCTAAGCCAGGTGCATATTCATAAAATTGCCTTCCCGCCGGTGGACAGCCCGGTGGTGGTGACCGAAGGCGAATGGCTGAAAAGCCTGAAGCGCTATCCGTTTGAAGTACAGAGCCTGCCTGCCGCATCATTTAACCTGATCCAGCAGGTCGGGCGTTTAATTCGCAGCCACGCCTGCTATGGTGAAGTGGTGATTTACGATCGCCGCCTGCTGACGAAAAACTATGGTCAGCGGCTGCTGGGCGCGCTGCCGGTGTTTCCGATAAGCCAGCCGCCAGCACCGGCGGCAAAAGCGCTCGCGTCAGAGCCGAAGAAAACCGTGCGGCGAAAGCGGGTGAGAAAATAATTCAGGGGAGCAGAGATGGACTATCGCAAAATAATCAAAGAGGTAGGGCGCGGTAAGAATCACGCCAGGGATCTGGATTTCGACACGGCACGCGGGCTGTACAGCCATATGCTGAAAGGCGAGGTGCCGGAGCTGGAGCTGGGCGGGGTGCTGATTGCCCTGCGCATTAAAGGCGAAGGCGAGGCGGAGATGCTCGGTTTCTACGAGGCGATGAAGCAGCATCTTCTCACGCTAAGCCCGCCGGTGAACAAGCCGATGCCGATCGTGATCCCCTCCTACAACGGCGCGCGAAAGCAGGCGAACCTGACGCCGCTGCTGGCGATATTGCTCAACCGGCTGGGCTACCCGGTGGTGGTGCATGGCGTCAGCCACGATCCCACCCGCATCCTCACCGAAACGATTTTCAAGCTGATCGGCATTGAGCCAACCCTCCATGCGGGCCAGGCCCAGGCGAAACTGGAAGCCCACCGTCCGCTTTATATACCAATTAGCGCGCTCTGCCCGCCGATGGAAGATCAGCTGGCGATGCGCTGGCGTATGGGCGTGCGAAACAGCGCGCATACGCTTGCCAAGCTTGCCACGCCGTTTGAAGAATCAGCCGCGCTGCGTCTGGCGAGTGTGTCCCACCCGGAATATGTGACCAAAGTGGCGAAATTCTTCGGCGATATCGGCGGACGCGGTCTGCTGATGCACGGCACGGAGGGAGAGGTTTATGCCAATCCGCAGCGCTGCCCGCAAATCACGCTGATTGACGATAAGGGAACGCGGGTGGTCGTGGAGCGGCAGGCAGAGGTAGTTGAAAATGTCGTTCTGCCAGATTCTAAAGATCCTGACGTTACCGCACGATGGATAGAACGCTGCGCGGCGGGCGTTGAGCCTGTTCCCGGGGCGTTAAAAATTCAGATGGCCTGTTGTCTTGTGGCAACGGGCGATGCCCTGACGTACGAAGAGGGGATGGCGCGGGTAGAACAAGCGTTCCCGGCCTGACGGCAGGCAAAAAAAAGCCTGCGGTAGAGTCCGCAGGCAGCAAGGGTATATCAAGGGTAAATCAGTGTCGAAGCAGCGCTTCAATGAGGGTTGTGGCAATACATCTCACAGGGTCAAACGAAAAGCTTTGTCTACAGATTAGTTGTAGATAACAGCGGTACCGCTCATTTTGCCGTTAGTGTTAGCAGAAGTGATGGAGTACGCTTTTGCACCCGCCTGTTCTGCTTTAGAAGCCAGCTGCGCTTCCAGACCGTCCAGCGTGGTTGCGCCCTGGGCAGAAACCACGCCGACTTTATTCAGGTTCTGAGCTTCGCTTGCGCTGACGGATTGTGCGGCAAAAGCACCGAAAGAGAGAGTAGAAAGGGCGATAGCGGCTACAGCATATTTGATGGTTTTCATAGTTAATTTCTCGCAGGTTATTCTGTTTAAGATGACGTTGTTCCGTCGATGTGATTATGGTCACACTTTTGGGCAGCAGATAAAATCGAAGAGAATTGATGGCGTTGTTCAAATAAATTGAACACCAGCTAAGCCATTGAAAATGTTGATTGTTAGCATGCGAATTATCAGCATGGATACTATCACCCTGTCTCCGCCTCGTTTACAGCACCTTTTGCTAATCTTTTTTGCATCGCTGGCAGGGCGGGTGGGCAATCGCTTGCACTGAGGTTTAGCCTTCAGAAAAGGGAAGGAGCAAAAGAGTCAATCATGCTTTGAAGTGGAGCAGGCAAAGCAAAAACGGTTTCCAGAACTGGAAACCGTCAGGGGTTGATAGTCAGCATTGGCTATTGTTCGCGGTTATTTATAAATGGTGGCGGTGCCGTACATATGGTTATCGCCGCCGGCGGAGTTAATCACATAGCCCGTTGCGCCCTGCTCTTTAGCTTTGGCGGCCAGTTTGTCTTCCAGGTCATCCAGGTTGCGGGCATTGTTGGCAGATACGGTGCCCGCTTCACGCAGCTGGCCGGTCTGGTCACTCATCAATTCCTGGGCAGCCATGCTGGCATAGGGTAGTGCTGCAAGGGTGACTACAGCAGAAAAATACAGCAGCTTTTTCATCATCACATCCTCATGAGTTTAGGGAGGGTTGGTTAAAATTTCATCAACACTCAAAGTGTAGGCGGTCTGTGATAATAAAAGAACGCAAAAAATTGATTGAGTTGTGCGTGTTTTTTGAACAACAAAAGCTGACGAAAAGCTGACAAATCAGCCACATACAGGTGGCTGATTTTGTTTAGGTTATCGTGCATCCGGGCGGATAAGGTCGAAACGGTGAGATTCTTCGATGGTGTAATAGGTAGAGGGACCTCCGGCCCGCAGGACCGGCTTCGCCAGTGCGGTCTGATATATGCCGTCAACGAGCAACGTTTCTTCAATATGAACGGCCACCACTTCCCCTAGCACCAGCCAGGTATCGATCTCCACGCCGTCGGCGGAGGTCAGCTGAATGCACTGGGTAAGGCGGCATTCGAAGTTGACCGGGCTTTCCGCCACCAGGCTCGCCTTTACTTTACGGCCCGGCACCGGCGTTAAGCCCGCCCGTGCAAACTCATCCTCACCGCGAGGCAGCATTGCGGAAGTTTCATTCATTTGTTCTGCCAACTCACGGGTGGTGAGGTTCCAGACGAACTCTTTGGTATCGTGGATGTTCTGCACGCTGTCTTTCCAGCCGCTGCTGGCAAAACCGATTATTGGCGGGCGGTAGTTAAAACAGTTAAAGAAACTGTAGGGGGCAAGGTTGCGCTGGCCCTGATCGTTGCAGGAGGCGATCCAGCCAATTGGCCGTGGGCCGACAATCGCATTCAGCGGATCGTGCGGCAGACCATGCCCGTTTGCAGGCTCGTAGTAATATCTTTTCGCGGACATATAACCTCTTTCGTTGATGAAAACGGCGCGGCGTATTTACCCCGTGGTCCGCACAGAGTATCTTACGCGCCCACACAAGGAGAAGCCGCGATGAAAACCCCTGCCACCAAACCGGGCCTGCACCCGCGTAACCGCCACCGTGAACGCTATGATTTTGCTGCCCTGCAGCAGAGCAGCCCGGCGTTAACGGCATTCGTGAAAACTGGCCCGCACGGTGAGCCAACGGTTGATTTCGCCGATCCGCTGGCGGTAAAAGCTCTGAACCAGGCGCTGTTGGCGCATTTTTATGGCGTCCAGGGCTGGGATATTCCGGATGGTTTTCTCTGCCCGCCGGTGCCGGGGCGCGCGGACTACATTCACCATCTGGCGGATTTATTGGCCGAAGGCAACGGCGGCAATGTGCCAACGCAGGCCACGATTCTGGACGTGGGCGTCGGAGCAAACTGCATATATCCGCTCATCGGCCAGCATGAATATGGCTGGCGCTTTACCGGTTCCGAAATCGATGCCGACGCGCTGCGCAGCGCAACGATGATTATAGATGCGAACCCGGGCTTAACGCGCATGATCCGTCTGCGCCGCCAGAAAATGAAGGATGCGATTTTCCCGGGCATCATCCATAAAAATGAAACCTTCGACGCCACGCTGTGCAACCCGCCGTTCCATGATTCAGAGGCCGCCGCCCGCAGCGGCAGCGAGCGTAAACGTCGTAATCTGGGCCAGGACGAGAAGGGCGCGCTGAACTTTGGCGGCCACGAACATGAGCTGTGGTGCGAAGGCGGAGAAGTGGCGTTCGTTAGCCAGATGATCAACGAGAGCAAAGCGTTTGCGAAGCAGGTGATGTGGTTCACTTCGCTGGTTTCCCGCGGCGAAAACCTGCCTGCGCTGTACCGCGTCATGCAGGAGGCTGGCGTGGAGAAAGTGGTGAAGAAAGAGATGGCCCAGGGTCAGAAGCAGAGCCGTTTCATCGCCTGGTCCTTTATGAACGATGCCCAACGCGCACGCTGGGCCGCCACGCGCTTTAAATAGCTATACCGTAGGGTTTGCTGGCGGCAGCGTTCCGGCTGCTGCCTCGGAGGCCTGGAGCGCCTGAGCGGCGTCCGGGCCCGGCTGCATCACCTGCACGGTCTGCACCGGCGGACGGATGCCCGCTGAGTCGAAGTGCTTTTTCACCATCCCGTCCAGCGCAAAGCGCACCGTCCACTGCTTCAGCGGCTGGGTGGTGAACGACACGCGTACCGTAAATGCCTGGTTGGTCAGCCCGACGATGCCCGCAAACGAAGGCTCACCGATGACCAGCATGCGGATATCCTGCTGTTCCATCAGCTCGGCTACCGCCTCTTTCAGAATGCGGTTCGCCTTGTCCACGTCCTCCTGCCTGTCCACATCATAGTTCGCCACAAACGAACCTATGCCGCGCACGAAGTTGGCGAAGGTGGTGATCGATGACCACGGAATAATGTGATAGGCCCCGGTATCCTGGCGCACGCCCACCGAACGTATCGACATGCGCTCAACGGTACCCGTGATCGGCCCTATGGTGACCAGGTCGCCCGTATTCATGCCGTTTTCAAACTGGATGAATACCCCGGTAATAATATCCTTCACCAGCGTTTGCGACCCGAAGCTCACTGCCAGCCCCAGGGCACCGGCCCCCGCCAGCAGCGGCGCAATGTTCACGCCGATTTCAGAAAGCAGGATCATGATTGTGATGGTGCTTATCACAACGGCGAGGGCGTTACGAAACAGGGTCAGTAGCGTGCGGGTACGCGCGCTGGGCATCGGGCGGCCATGAATATCCGACGCCAGGCGGTTTTCTATCAGGCTTGCCAGCAGCGTCCAGCCAACCGCCGAGAAGAACAGGATCAGCACGATGCGGATCAGTATATCGACGGTTTTCTCTCCGGCGCCGTTGGTCAGCCATGCCCACATGTCAAACAGGCTCCAGGCGTTGAGCAGCAGCATCACCGCCACACAGACGGTGAGAATACGCGCCAGTTTCAGTGAAGCGGATATCCAGCTGTTAATGCGTTTTTGCAGCTCGGGGTAGCTGCGCTGAACCTGAGGCGACAGCGTGATGGTTTTGGCAATCCAGCGCGACAGCATGCCGGAGAGAAACGCCGCGATGCCGATGATTGCCAGGCTGCGCAGCGAGGCTCCCATCATCCACTTCAGGCTGTTGCCCGGGTCGAACAGCGAGAAGAAAAACAGCACCACGAAGTAGGCGCTCGCCAGCCAGTGCCACACCAGCGCAAAGGCCCGGATGAACAGGCTGAAAAAAGCCATTGAGCGGTCCGCCAGGTGAATCAGGCTTTGCTGGATGTGACGTTTGTTGCGAAAGATTAAATACAGCGCCCACAGGGTGATACACAGCATGATGGCAACGTTGGCCATCGCCCCAATCTGCACGTTGATCTGGTTGGAAATTATAGGCACCGCGACCAGGATCCCGTAGCCTATCAGGCTGCTTAAGCCCGACAGACGAACGCTCCAGTAGTTTGCGCTCTGGTCGCTGATGGGGAAGGGGCGCAGATCCGGTATGCGCGGGCAGAAAATCAGCCGCAGAATAGCCTTAAAGAATTCAATCAGCGCAAAGGCGTTGAGAAATAATCCCTGCTGGCGGGCAATGGTGCGGCTGCCCGCATTCATCATATCGCTGAAGATCTGCCCGACGAAAAGCGTAAGCGCCAGAAGCAGCATATCAATAACAAAGGCCGCGACGATCATCAGCGGCAGGTGGAACCAGCTTGAGCGGTCGCGATTCTTCCTGCGGCCCCATTTCCCCATGCGCCGCCAGACCGGCGTCATGCACAGTCGAATCAACAGGTAGAAGGCGAAAACGGCGGCAACGAGCATCGCAAAATGGGTCAGGGCGTTAATAAAAGTCTGCTGGTTAAATGCCTTGTGCGGCGCGTTGGTGATATTGCGGTGCAGTTGGGCAAAGCGGTCGGCCAGCTCGCCACCGTAGTGGCGGCTGACGTCGGTGACGTTCTCCAGCACCGTTTTGTCTTCGCTGAGCTGCTCCGGTGGCGCAATGGCCGGAACTGGCTCCGGCGGCGGCGTGGCGGCAACTTTGCGCAGCTGCTCAATCAGCTCGGTGCGCGATTTGTCGTTATCCAGCACGTCCGCCAGAGCCGAATAGGCTTTCTTTTTTTCTTCAACGTCGGGTTCTGCGGGAGGAGCGGTGCTGCTGTTTTGGGTAGCACTGGCGGCAACGGCGGCGGCGGGCAGCGTAACCGCCGTGGCCTGAAAGCTAAACAGGCTGCATAGCAGCAAAAGTATCCACGGCACGGCACTCCTCCAGGCTGAGAAAGTCAGACAAAGGAGTAAGTATAGTCGGCGGATATCAACGGGTTAGAAATGGGGATTAATCTGGGGTGAGGCTGAAAGTAGGGTGGATAAGCGAGAGCGTCATCCACCACTGTAAAAGCGGCGGGGGCGCATTCATCCGCTTGCCCGCCCTGGGTATTTAATGATTTTACGAGACGTGCTGTAAAAATTCCTGCAGGCGCTGGCTTGGCGGGTTGTCGATAAGCTCCTGCGGGTTGCCGTCTTCCGCCACGCGACCTTTATCAATAAAGATCAGGCGGGAAGCGACCTTCGCAGCGAAGCCCACCTCGTGCGTCACGATAACCATCGTCATGCCTTCTTCGGCCAGATCCTGCATAACCTTCAGCACTTCATGGCGAAGTTCCGGATCCAGCGCCGAGGTTGGCTCATCGAACAGCATCATTTTAGGCTTCACCGCCAGCGCACGGGCAATCGCCACGCGCTGCTGCTGGCCACCGGAAAGTTCGGAAGGATAATGGTGCGCACGTTCTGCCAGACCCACTTTTGCCAGCAGCTCTTTTGCCAGCTTGTCGGCGTCTTCTTTTTTCATGCCGCGGACGCGGATCGGGCCAAAGGCCACGTTTTCCAGCGCGGTAAGATGCGGGAAGAGATAGAACTGCTGGAACACCATGCCCGCTTCCTGACGAATCAGACGTTCGTCTACCTTTGGATCGTTAACCTTCAGGCCATCAACAATCAGATCGCCGCTGGTGATATCTTCCAGCTTGTTGATGCAGCGCAGCAGGGTGGATTTCCCGGAGCCGGAAGGCCCGATGATCACCACCACTTCACCCTGTTTAATATTCAGGTCGATATTGTGCAGCACCTGGGTTTTACCGAAGTGCTTGGAGACGTTTTTAAATTCAATCACAGGATTTTCATCCTTCTTTCAAGGCGACGCAGAACAAAGCTCAGCACCAAAGTAATAATCAGATAGAAGACCGCAACGGCGCTCCAGATCTCCAGCGCGCGGAAGTTACCGGCGATAATCTCCTGGCCCTGACGGGTCAGCTCGGCGACGCCGATAACGATGAACAGCGAGGTATCTTTGATGCTGATGATCCACTGGTTGCCCAGTGGCGGCAGCATGCGGCGCAGCGCCAACGGCATAATCACGTGGCGAATAGTTTCGCGTTTGGACAGGCCCAGCGCCAGGCCGGCTTCCTGGAAGCCTTTATGAATCGACAGCACCGCACCGCGGGTGATCTCCGCGATGTAGGCGCCGGAGTTGATCATAATGGTGACGACGGCCGCGCTGAACGGGTCGATACGCAGATCGTTAAAGGCCATCGGCAGCGCGAAGTAAATAAACATGACCTGCACGACGATTGGCGTACCGCGGATCACTTCAATAAAAACGAGGGCGATGTGGTTGGCGATCCAGCCGCCGTAAGAACGGGCAAAACCCGCTACCAGACCAATCACCAGACCGCCGCAAAGACCAAGGACCGAAATCCATAGGGTCATTTTGGCGCCTTCAAATAACAGCGGAATTGCTGGCCAGATGGCGCTCCAGTCAAACTGCATAATGTGTTCCTGTATACCGTGGTTCAAAAATAGAGGGGCGAATGCCGCCCCTCAGGTCTTACTTAAGCTTGCTGAATCTTATTATTTTGGTTCGGTGCCGAACCATTTTTTATAGATTTCGTTATAGGTGCCGTTCTCTTTCAGGGTTTTTAGCGCGCCGTTAACTTTGCTGCGCAGATCGTCGCTGCCTTTTGGGAACGCGATGCCATACTGCTGAGCTTCCAGAGAGTCACCTACCGCTTTAAACTGACCGTTACCGGCGGTTTTGATGAAATAAAGAATGTTTGGCGTATCGTGCAGCACAGCGTCGGCACGGTTAGTCCCCAGTTCCATATAGGCGTTGTCGATATTCGGGAACTGGCGCAGGTCTTTGGTTTTAATGTTCGCTTTCGCGTAATCAACAGACCCGGTACCGCCCTTAACCGCAACGACTTTGCCGTCGAGGTCTTTCACGCTTTTAATGCTGTCGTTGTTCGCTTTCACCATCACCAGCAGGCCGCTTTTGTAGTAGCCGTCGGAGAAGTCGATCGCTTTCTGACGCTCAGGGGTAATGGTGATCCCCGCCAGCGCCAGGTCAATGTTTTTGGTTTGCAGCGCCGGGATGATACCGCTGAAATCCATTGGCTTCAGGGTGTAGTCCAGCTTCAGCTCTTTCGCAATGGCGGCCCATAAGTCAACGTCGAAGCCGACGTATTTATCGCCCTGCTTAAATTCAAAAGGAACGAATGCGGTATCGGTCGCAACGACCAGTTTCTTCTCAGCGGCGTGGGAAGTGACCGCCAAAGCCAGGGTGAGTGCAGCCAGTGAAACTTTCAAAATCGACTTCATAGCATTTCCTTTGTTAATCCATGGGGCTATCCCCTGCATGCCAGCGCAACATGGAAGAATCGTGCCAGATTTACAACATATTGTTTTGCAAGGATGAGGATTTGTAACATTGCGCAACATCAGTTGCAAGTCAGTCATAATGCACCCTTACGGTGCCTCATTATGGTGCAAAAAGCGGGCTTACAGGTCGGAGGGTATTATTAGCGCGAATTATGGCGTCGAAACAACCAATCATTAACGATTGTGTGATGTAATCATTACAGTTATGGAACTTTTGCAGGGTGGGCAGGCAATTTTGCGCACTATTTTGGTGCGGTTTCCCTCCCCTGGCGGGGAAGGAAACATAAGTATTGACTATGGATTAATCAATATTGGATTCGATGAACCACAGGAACTTGTCCAGGTCGCGGGATGCCGCCGTCAGGATATCCGCCGTGTCTTCATCTTTTGCTTCGTTTATCGCTTTACGCACGTCATTTGCTACGATGCCATAGCGATCCGCCAGCTCTTTCAGGTGATCCTGAACGGTATGAATATCCAGCGGGTAGCTCTTCAGCGGGGTTTTGCTGTTGATGACCTGAGTGGTCCCCAGCGCCACGCCCCCAAGCTGTACAGCGCGCTCAGCCATGGTATCCAGGTGGTCGGTGAGCGCCGTGCGGAAGCCGTCAAGCATTTCGTGAACACCAATAAAGTTAGCACCGCGCATATTCCAGTGGGCCTGTTTGGTAATCAGTGACAGATCAATAAACTGGATTACCTGACGATTCAGCAGCTCGATGGTGGCTTTTTTCTCACTGTCTGCAACATCGTTACGGGTATACAGCAGGTTTGTAGATTTGGTTTTTACCAGTTTAGCGGTACTCATAATCTTTCATCCTCTTGATGTGTGTTTCCTGATTTGTTACCGGGAATAAGTATAGCACCGCTTTTTAATCCTGCCGGAATGGGCAGTACCTATTAAACCGATAGCGAAGGCTGACTGGTAATATGACATTCTTTTGATATCAGAGAGTTGCAAAGAAAAATTGAGATATATCGGAAAGCGTAACAAGGCTGGGAAGTTAAAGAGAAACAGTTCTTATTTGGTTCAGGAAATAATCAGTAATATAAGCATTTGATCGCAATTTTTATTTCCCGTGCGAGAATTGTTCCACGGGAAATAAATTGATGCACATCAATTCACATCGATACTGGTAATTTGCGTTTCGCGCTTGAGTGTCATGGTGGAGCCCACGGATGCCGCGATGATCGAAAGCAGCGCTATCCACTGAACCAGCGTAAGGTGCTCACCAAGAAACAACATGCCCGACAGGGCCGCAAGGCCTGGCTCCATGCTCATCAGCGTGCCGAATGTTCGCGTCGGGATGCGCGTCAGGGCAATCATCTCCAGCGAGTAGGGCAGAGCGGTGGACAAAATCGCTACTGCCAGGCCCAGCGGCAGCAGCGACCAGTGCCACAGCGCGCTACCAGCCTCAAAGGCACCAATCGGCACAAATACGATAGCGGCAATCAGCGACCCCATGGCGACCGTTGCCGGTCCGTGGTCGACCCCGGCCTTTTGTCCAAACAAAATATAAACCGCCCAGCAGGCACCGGCGCCCAGAGCGCATGCGGCCCCGGTTAAATCGACGTGGGACATGCCCTGGCCCAGCGGCAGCAGAAACCACAGCCCCAGCACCGCAAGCACTACCCAGACAAAATCCACGGCCCGGCGGGAAGCAAAAAGCGCCACCGCCAGCGGGCCGGTGAACTCGAGCGCTACCGCAATGCCCAGCGGTATCGTCTGGATAGAAAGATAAAAGAGATAGTTCATCGCGCCGAGCGATAAGCCGTACATCAGCAAAGGGAAGCGCTGCTCGGCCTTAAAGCGCAAACGCCAGGGTTTAAATACCGCCACCAGAATCAGCGTGCCTAACGCCAGACGGATTGCGGTCACGCCCGGCGCGCCGACCAGCGGGAAAAGAGATTTCGCAAGGGATGCACCACTTTGAATCGAGGTCATGGCGATAAGCAGTATTACGATGGGCAGCCATACGGGCAATTTACGGGAAGATAACGGCATCCTGCGTCCTGTCAGTTAATGTCGGGGTTGGTCAACTTATGAAAAGTTCCCTAGTGTAATGGAATAAGTTAGGGCGGTTGAGCTTTCATTGAGATTATTCTGCATCGCCTGAGGTAACATCTGACCCGGTTTTGTAAGTAAGTGTCATAAAAGATCCGGAATTATCTGAATGAACGTTTTGTTAAAACCGTTAATATTTGCGCGTTTTTTATGATAAATCGTCGAGATTTTAGCGACATAGCATGTAGTGGAAATGTTGTGTTACATGAAAAAAATCGTTAGACAACACAAATGTCGAAGAGTTTCTGAATTAATTTTGTTATATTTAAATCTTAGGACTTACTTGAAGCACATTTGAGGTGGATATTATGAAAAAAATTGCATGTCTTTCAGCACTGGCTTGTGTTCTGGCCGTTTCCGTAGGTACCGCATCTGCAACTAGCACCGTTACCGGTGGTTATGCCCAGAGCGATATGCAGGGCTTTATGAATAAAGCTAACGGTTTCAACCTGAAATACCGTTACGAAAACGACACCCCACTGGGTTACATCGGTTCCTTTACCTACACCGCTAAAAACCGCACCGAAGATGGCGTTTATAATAAAGGCCAATACTACGGTATCACCGCAGGTCCTGCTTACCGTCTGAACGACTGGGCAAGCATCTACGGTGTTGTCGGTGTAGGCTACGGTAAATTCCAGACTACTGGCGCTACCGATACTAACACCAGCGACTACGGCTTCTCCTACGGCGCAGGTATGCAGTTTAACCCAATCGAAAACGTTGCTCTGGACGTTTCCTACGAGCAGAGCCGCATCCGTAATGTTGATGTAGGCACCTGGATCGCAGGCGTGGGTTACCGCTTCTAATTCCCCGTCCTCGGGTGAAATAAAAATCCGCCTCTTCAGGCGGATTTTTTTATGTCTGCTGTTCACCCATCCCGCGAGCTAACGGGATTTCGTTTCAAAAATATCCGTCTGCAGATGAGTATAGTCCACCTTCTTCAGTTTGAAGTTGGTCACCCAGGTGGTGCCTGCCTTCTGCTCCGAAATAAATTTATATTTCGACGCCAGCTCTTTGGTTTTGATCCCCGTCCAGTCGGCGAAAAAGTTCAGGAAATCGTTGGCGGAGCGGCGCGCTTTAATCAGGCGATGCTTTTTATCGTCGCTTGAGAGCACCATAAACGGCACCTGGAAATTCTGCTGAAACTCGTCGTCATGGGCAAGATACTGCACTTTGGTGCCGCGCTCTTTAAAGGCAAGGCCATGGTCAGAGAAATAGACCATCGAGAAAGTTTCGCCGGTATTCCGCAGCTGACCGTAAAGCTGCTTTAATAGATCGTCCGTCTGGGTCATGCTGAAGATGTAGCAGGACGTCTCTTTCGACTGCACGAACTCGGTATATTTTCCCTGGGTGCGGTCGCAAGCCTGTGGATGCGAGCCCATCAGGTGTAGAACGATCAGCTGTGGCGTAGTGCGGTGGGTGGCAAACACCTGCGCTGTCATCTTCAGCAGCGCGTCATCACGGGTATTCTTATCCGCTTCAAAATCCCCGTTCTTTAAGAAATGCACCTCATCGGCCCGCTTCGCGATGCTGGCGATGGCGGTATCGTATTCGCCTATCTGCCCCTGGTTGGAGAACCACCAGGTCTGGAAGCCCGCGCGGTTGGCGAGCGTCACAAAATTATCCTGATACTGCGGCTTGCCGTCGATAACGCGGTTGAGCGTCAGCCCAAGGGATTTTTGCGTGGAGCCGCTCGCCGCCACGTAATCCATAAACAGATTACCGTTTACCGAGCTGGCAAAAGGCGTGTTGTTCCAGTGGCCGCCAAAAGCGCCAAGCGCGTCGCGCCGCGCGCTTTCGCCGATCACCACGACATAAGTGTGATATTTCGGCTTTACCGCCAGCACGTTCCAGGTGTCCTTCATCTTCGCAAACGCCTGCATGCGGGCCTGCTCATCAAGCACTTCCTGATTGTTGACCACCACGTCTTTCACGAAGCGAAACACCGGGTAGCCGGTATCCTTAAATTTAAACACGCCGCCGTAGGCCAGATTTTGCGCCGGTGCGACGAAGAAACAGACCACGCTGACTGCCAGGCAGCAGCTGTCAAAATGATTCCATCCCCGCTTCGGCGTGGCTTTGCGGCGAACGGCGATCGCACCAAGCGCGAAGATAAACACCGAGACGATGTAGTTGTACCACGGGAAGATGGTCATGATCTCCGTGGACTCTTCGAAATTAGTGGAGTGCAGGGCCAGCAGGGTATTAAAGTTTGGTGCGCCGTAGGCCTGGCCGAAGGGGAAATACATGGCTGCGACAAGGCTACAAATTCCTATCAATGTTTTCTGTACGCGTGGGGCGCTTCGCCAAAGAATGAGCAATACACAGCTGAAAGCCACCGCGTAAAGCAAGCTGAATTCGTAGCCTAAGGCAAAGTTAATCAGAAGTGATTGCAGGAAGTAAAACCCCGTCCACGGATTGAGGGCAATGCCGCGTGCCGTCAGGGTATCTTTAGCCGTTAAATTCATGTTTACCGAGATCTACAAAACGCCATGCGATAACCCTGGCGAGAAGGGTGAAAAAAACCGGCCTGACAGACTAAGTGAAGGAGGGCTGGAGCGCACTGGCGAGCCGCTTCCTGTGCAGGGCTGCAAGAAGATAGAGCGCAACGAATTGAAGATCAACCGATAAGAAAGCCGCATTTTGCGAGCATGGCTGCAATTCTGACAGATAGTGTGGGTTTATAACGGATGAGCAGCGCATCAGCGGGAATGATGGAAAAATGTTGTTACAAAAAGATGGCGCAGGCATAGCCTAAACGTCTGGCTGCGGAAAAGGCAGGGCGGCTGCCTACGGCTTCGTCTGTTCGCCCTGCTGCGGTTTCCCATTGACCCAATCGCATAACATATTTAACAACATCAGGCGTACCTGGAAGGGGGAATGTGTAAACACGTTCATGCACCTCTTAAATTCTTTCATGGCGGTCCTCCTCGTTAATTCTGCGGCTCCGGTTCCCTGTAGAGCTGATTGCATTACAACCAGATATAGCACAGGCTATATTGTATAGCCATTGCTATTTCGTTAATTTTTTGTGGATGCACGAGGGTGGTTTACAATGGGCGCTCTCGCCGTCGCAGAACGGCACAGCGCCACTGTTATGAGGAAGCTCCATGAGCCGTCAGGCCGATAAAAAAAACAGCGAAAAAGTGACGCAATTACTTAACGTTGAAGAGCATGTTGAAGGTTTTCGTCAGGTGCGGGAAGCGCACCGTCGCGAGTTGATTGATGACTATATAGAGCTTATCTCCGATTTGATTCGTGAAGTGGGCGAGGTGCGCCAGGTGGACATGGCCGCGCGCCTCGGCGTCTCCCAGCCTACGGTAGCAAAGATGCTCAAACGGCTGGCAACGCTGGGCCTGATTGAGCAGATCCCCTGGCGCGGCGTATTCCTGACCCCCGAAGGGGAAAAGCTGGCGCAGTTCAGCCGTGAGCGTCATCAGATTGTTGAAAACTTTTTCCTCGCCTTAGGCATCAGCCCGGAAACCGCCCGCATTGACGCGGAGGGGGTAGAGCACCACGTCAGTGAAGAGACGCTGGAAGCGTTCCGTTTGTTCAGCGAACAGCGCGGGATGCTGTCATAAATGCTGACGGCGCTGCTCCGCCCCTTTCTACGCGATCGCTTTCTGCATCTTCTTCTTATCGTCGGGGCGGCGCTTTGTCTGGCCGTACCTTTTCGACCCCGTGAGTGGCCTGGCGCCATAGACTGGCACACCATTATTACGCTTGCCGGATTAATGATGCTGACCAAAGGCGTGGAGCTGAGCGGCTATTTCGACGTGCTGGGCCGCCGCATGGTTAAACGCTTTGCAAGCGAACGCCAGTTGGCGATGTTTATGGTGGCAGCGGCGGCGCTGCTGTCGACCTTTCTCACCAACGACGTCGCGCTGTTTATTATCGTTCCGCTGACCATCACGCTGAAAAAACTCTGTTCGATACCGGTGACGCGGCTCATCATCTTTGAGGCGCTGGCGGTGAACGCCGGGTCGCTGATGACGCCGATTGGCAACCCGCAAAACATTTTGCTGTGGGGGCGCTCGGGGCTCTCCTTCGCGGCCTTCACCTGGCAAATGGCGCCGCTGGCGCTAGCCATGCTGGCAAGCCTGCTGGTGCTGTGCTGGTTCTGCTTCCCACGAAAAACGCTGCAGTACCACGGTCACAATAAAATCCATGACTGGCAGCCGCGGCTGGTGTGGGCAAGCGTGGCGCTTTATTTGGTATTTATCGTCTCTCTTGAGCTGAAGCAGGAGCTGTGGGGCCTGGGCCTGGTTGCCCTGGGCTTTGCGATTCTGGCGCGACGTATTTTGCTGATGATCGACTGGAGCCTGCTGCTGGTGTTCGTGTTGATGTTCATAGACGTGCATCTGATAACCCGGCTGCCGGTGCTGGAGCATGCGCTGCAGGGCGTGAGCCAGCTCTCCCAGGGGGGATTGTTCGCGCTGGGCGTTGGCCTTTCGCAGGTCATCAGCAACGTGCCTGCCACCATCCTTTTGCTGAATTACGTGCCCGCCTCGCTGCTGCTCGCGTTTGCGGTGAATATCGGCGGCTTTGGGCTGCTGCCTGGCTCGCTGGCTAATCTTATCGCCCTGCGCATGGCGAACGACCGCCGCATCTGGGTTCGTTTCCACTATTATTCCCTGCCTATGCTGCTGTGGGCGGCGCTTGTCGGCTACGCCCTGGCGCTGCTGCTCCGTTAAGAAAAGTATCAATTGTCAGTTTTTCCTGGCAAATGTATAGCAAGGTCCTAAGTTTACTAAACGGTAAATTTTTTTGTGACGCACAGCGCGAAACTGGACTTATGACAGAGCAAAACAACACGCCGGAGAGCGGCGAAGAACGGCAGAGTAATAAAGAGCAGAATCAGGAGCGCAAGAAGCCCGGTAAGAAGCCGCTGATAATCCTTGGGATCGTCGTGGTGATCATGGTGATTGTCGCCGCCGTGTGGTGGTTCATGACCCGCAATGAAGAAACCACCGACGATGCCTTTACCGAGGGTAACGCCGTCACCATCGCGCCGAAGGTGGCGGGCTACGTGACGGAACTGCACATCAGCGATAACCAGCGCGTCCATAAAGGCGATTTGCTGGTGGTTATCGACCCGCGCGATGCAAAGGCGCAGCGCGATCGGGCCCTGGCCCAGGTTGGCCTTGCCGTTTCCCAGCTCCATCAGGCGCAGGCGCAGCTTGATCTTGCGAAAGTGCAGTATCCCGCCCAGCGTGACCAGGCGCTGGCCCAGGTTGCTAAAGCCGAAGCGGACTTAGCCAACGCTCGTGCGGACTATAAACGTCAGCGCGGCGTCGATCCGCGAGCCACTTCGCAGCAAAACATCGACACGTCTAACGCCCAACTGCGCTCCGCCGAAGCCGGGGCTGCCAACGCCCGCGCGCAGCTGGAAGTGGCAAATCAGGTCAAGCTCCAGATTCGCCAGCAGGAGACGAACGTGGAGGCCCGCGCCCGCCAGGTCGATCAGGCCAAAGCCCAGCTTGAGACGGCGGAGCTGAACCTCTCTTACACCGAAGTGCGCGCGCCGTTTGATGGTTTTGTCACCTTGCGTAACGTGCAGCTTGGCACGCTGGTGCAGGCCGGTACGGCGCTTTTCTCCGTTGTTTCCCCGGACATCTGGGTGACGGCCAACTTTAAAGAATCGCAGCTCGAACGCATGCGCCCCGGCAACAAAGTCACGCTCGGCGTGGATGCTTACCCGGATATGGAGCTGGAAGGGCACATCGACAGTATCCAGCAGGGCAGCGGCTCGCGCTTCTCGGCCTTCCCGGCGGAAAACGCCACCGGCAACTTCGTGAAAATCGTCCAGCGCGTGCCGGTTAAGATCGTGATTGATAAAGGGCTGGATGCGAATCACCCGCTGCCGTTGGGCCTCTCCGTGGAGCCGAAGGTGACGGTAGAATGAGCGACCAGGCCGCTGAACATCACGAGAACTGGAAGCCCGCCAGCAACCCGTGGGCCGTGGCAATCGTCGTCACACTCGCGGTGTTTATGGAGATCCTCGACACAACCATCGTCAACGTCGCGCTGCCGCACGTTGCCGGTTCGCTCTCCGCGAGCTACGACGAATCGACGTGGGTGCTCACTTCCTATCTGGTTGCCAACGGTATCGTTCTGCCTATCTCGGCGTTCCTGAGCCGCCTGTTCGGACGCAAGCAGTTCTTCTTAATCTGCATCGTGATGTTTACCATCTGCTCGTTCCTGTGCGGCATCGCCACCGAGCTGTGGGAGATTATTCTGTTCCGCATCATGCAGGGCTTTTTCGGCGGCGGGCTGCAGCCCACGCAGCAGTCGGTGCTGCTGGACTACTTTAAGCCGGAAGATCGCGGCAAGGCGTTCGGCCTGTCGTCGATTGCGATCATCGTCGCGCCCGTGCTCGGCCCGACGCTGGGCGGCTGGATCACCGATAACTACTCCTGGCGTTGGGTGTTCTTTATCAATATTCCGGTGGGGATTGTCACCGTGCTGGCGATTTATCAGCTGCTGGAAGACCCGCCGTGGGAGCGTAAGTCAGAAGAAAAGCTTTCCGTGGACTGGACGGGCATCGGCCTCATCGCCCTTGGCCTCGGCTGCCTTCAGGTCATGCTTGACCGGGGTGAGGACGACGACTGGTTCTACTCCAACTTTATTCGTACCTTTGCAGTGCTAACGCTCATCGGCATCATCGGGGCGATTTTCTGGCTGCTGTACGCCAAAAAACCGGTGGTGGATCTGCGCTGCATGAAAGATAAAAATTTCGCCGTGTCCAGCCTGCTGATGGCCGGAATGGCGCTGATTCTTTACGGCAGCTCGGTGGTGATCCCACAGCTCGCCCAGCAGGACCTGGGCTACACCGCCACCTGGTCCGGGCTGGTGCTCTCCCCCGGCGCCATCCTGATCGTGCTGACCATCCCGCTGGTGATAAAACTCATGCCGCTGGTACAGACGAGGTGGATTATCGCCTTTGGCTTCACCTGCCTTGCGGCTTCGTTCTTCTGGACGAGGAACCTCACGCCGAATATCGATTTTGAGACGCTGGTGCTGTTCCGCAGCGCGCAGTCGTTCGGGCTGGGCTTCCTGTTTGTGCCGCTCACCACCATCGCGTTTATTACCATTCCGCGAAGGCTCAACGCCGATTCGGCGGCGCTGTTTACCATGTTCCGCAACGTGGCGGGCTCTATTGGGATTTCGCTGTCAACGGCGGCGATAACCGAGCGCTCCCAGGCGCACAGCGCCCATCTCAGCACGCATATGAACCAGTTTGACGAACAGTTCCAGCAGGCGATACGCAGCGGCGCAGAAGCCATCCGCAACTTTACGACGCAGGTTGGCGATCCGCTGAGCATCGCCACGGGCAACATGTACAAAACGATGATCGAACAGTCCCGTTTCCTGGCCTACATCGACGTCTTTACGATGCTGAGCGTCCTCGCCCTGGTTCTGATTCCATTTTGTTTATTGCTTTCGCCGGTGAAGAGCGAAGGCGCTGCAGGAGCACACTAAAATGAACGGGAGAATGTGGTTGTCATCGCTTGCGCTGCTGGTGGCGGGCTGCGCCGTTGGGCCAGATTATCAGCCGGCAAAACCCCAGATGCCGGCAGGCTTCAACGATACGGCAAACCAGAATCAGCCGGGCGTCACTTCGCGAGCGCAAGCCACGGCAACGGATCCGCGCTGGTGGCGAAGCTTTAACTCGCCGCAGCTCGACAGCCTTATCGAGCGGGCAATCGCCGGGAACCTGACGCTGCAACAGACCGTGCTGCGCATCGCCGGGGCACGCGAGCAGATAACTCAGGCGGGCGGGGCGTTCTACCCGAGCGTCAACGGCAGCGCCAGCGCAACTCGCCAGCAGCTTGGGCTGGATGGCGAGCTTAAATCCCACGGCGTATATGACCAGCTAAACGAAGTTGACCCGTCGCTCGGCGGCGCGCTCGACCCGCTGACCAAGCCAATCACGCTTTATCAGGGCAGCTTCGACGCCAGCTGGGAGCTGGATCTGTGGGGCAAGGTGCGCCGTCAGGTTGAGGCGGCGAAGGCCCAACAGGATGCGGCCATTGAACAGCGTAACGACGCGCTGGTTTCCCTGGAGGCAGAGGTGGCCCGCGCCTGGCTGCAGCTGCGCGGGGCGCAGAGCGTGATGCAAACCCTGCAAACGCAAATCGACACCGCTCAGCAAACGCTGGAGCTGACGGAGAGCCGCCAGAAAAGCGGGTTGGCACCGCAAATGGATGTAGAGAATGCCCGCGCCCAGCTCGGCAGCCTCCAGGCCCAGCTGCCGCAGTATATGGCGCAGGAGCGCCAGGCAATGAACGGCCTGGCCGTGCTGCTGGGTAAACCACCGGGCGCGCTGGACGGCGAGCTGGCGAGCAAACAAGCGCTGCCGAAGCTGCCGGATATTGTCTCCGTAGGCATTCCGTCAAATCTTGCTCGCCGCCGCCCGGACGTGCGAGAAGCCGAAGCTAATCTTCATGCCGCCACGGCGCAAATTGGCGTGTCCGTCGCACAGCTGTTCCCGAGCCTTTCGCTGACCGGCCAGCTCGGCCTGCGTAACGATGAGTCGGGGTATCTTCTCGACTGGGCGAGCCACTTTTACAGCATCGGCCCGCAGGTTTCGATCCCCATCTTCCAGGGGGGCAGGCTGGTGTCGAGCGTAAAAGTCGCCCGGGCGCAGCAGGGGGCTTCGGTATTGCAGTATCGCCAGACCGTGCTGACCGCATTGCAGGACGTTGAAAACGCGCTGGTGAGCTACCGCACGGACCAGCTGCGTGAAGCCGGGCTTGCGCAGACGACGGAGTCATTACAAACCGCTTTTAATCTCGCCACCGACAGCTACCGCCAGGGTATTGCGACCTTTATCGATGTGCTGGATGCCCAGCGGCAGCTTGCGCAGGCTGAACAGCAGCGGGCGCAGGCCCGGGTTCAGAGCAGCATTGATTTGGTCGCGCTGTATAAGGCGCTAGGCGGCGGGTGGGAGCCGTATCAGCAGGTTAACCTGCCGGACTACGACGTTTTTGGCGATGCACCGCGCGGTTAACGGATTACAGAATCAGGAAGAAAATGAGTAGAAATCCCCCATTAATTGCCTGATAACTGCGCGTATAACTGACAGGCTGTTTAAGAAAAACCTTCTGAAACCCTGAACACGAGGTCATCACGATGCGTTATAAAATACCAGGTAACACCGGCCTGTGTGTCTCAGAACTTTGCCTTGGCAACAGAACGTTCTGCGGCGAGGACGAGGGGTAGGGTGAAGGTCAATCGAAGATTGCAGGTCACGCCTTAAAAGGATCTTCCCCGTTGAGCACCTTATCAATAACGTCCAGCACGCCTTCCCGGTTGTTGTGCCCGGCCTGGAAGCGTGCAATCTTTTTGATCTTTTCCGGGGCGTTCTCCATCGCGAAACTGTAACCCGCCTGGCGCAGCATTTCAGCGTCGTTGCCGCCATCGCCGAAGGTCACCACTTCGCTGTCTTCGATGCCCCATTTTTCCTGCAAAATCCGCAGCCCGTTGGCTTTATGAACGCCCGGAATAATTAAATCCACGGATCCATGGCCGCTGGAGACCGGCACCATCACACCGTTCAGCACCACCGCCAGCGAATCCAGCAGATCCTCAACCATGTCGTCCGGCAGATTCAGGGCGATTTTGAAAATCACGTCGTCCGGGTGGTCGAAATGTTCCACCAGCTCAAGGCGGTGATAGTACATGGCCGCCATCTGCTTAAAGTTTTCGCTGTAGCTTTTTAGCGTGTAGCCGTTGCGCTTGCCGCAGGTGATGATATCGACGTGGGGCAGGCTCAGCAGATGATCGATAACCGTGTTGTACTCCTGGCGGGACAGCTCCGCGTTGAAGATATCTTTATCTTCGCTCACCACCCAGCCGCCGTTATCCGCCACGAATGAGATTTCGCGGTCGATATCCGGGAAGAAGGACTTCAGCTGAAAATACTGGTTGCCGCTGGCGACAACGAAGCGAATGCCCTGCGCCTTCATCTGCTCGTACTGTTTTGCGAAGCGCGCCCGGTTGTAGTTTTTGCTGTCGTCGAGAAAAGTGCCGTCCATGTCTACGGCAATCAGTTTGATACCCATTAAATACTCCTTGAACTGGTTATTCGGTTTCGCCAACGAGCCGCGAGCTTTGTGAGCGTTTCGCGACGGCTTTGGCTATCAGCGCGGCAACAACCATCAGCGCCAGCACGACCAGCATGGCAAGCCGCAGGCCGTAGTGTTCGCCCAGGAAGCCAAGCAGCGGCGGCCCGACGAGAAACGCGACGTAGCCCGAAGCGGCAACCACGCTGACGCGCGTCGCCGGATCCGGTCCGGTATCGCCCGCGGCAGAAATGGTCAGCGGGAAGCCCAGCGACGTGCCAAGCCCCCATAAAATGACGGAGACGCCAGCCATGAACGGGCTGTCGACAAAGATAATCATCCCGATGCCCAGAATACCCATCAGGGCGCACGCGCGCACGACGGTGACTCGGCTGTAGCGGTCGATAAACCAGCCGCCGGTGAAGCGCCCCACGGTCATGCCCAGCGTGAAGCCTACGTAAATCAGCGAGCCGGAGGTCGGGCTGAAGCCGTGCCCGTCGACCATCAGCAGCGGTAGCCAGTCGTTGGCGGAGCCTTCGGCAAAGGCCATCGCCAGCACGATGGTGCCAATCAATAACAGCTGAATATCTTTATAAAACGGCGGGTGCGGCTCGTGAGGATTTGCGGCATCGTCCGCATTATCCTTACCCACGCCGTGAGGTATCGCCCGAATGGCAATGGCAATCGGCACGATCACCAGCAGCCCAATCAGGCCAAGATGCCCGTAAGCACCAAACTCAATCGCGGTCAGGCCCATGCCGACGCCCGCGCCCGCCAGCGTTCCCAGGCTGTAGAAACCGTGCATCATCGGCAGCACGGTCTTTTTCATCAATCCTTCGACTATAGCGCCTTCGACGTTCATCGCCACTTCAGCGGAGCCCAGCCCCATGCCGAGCACGGCAAGTCCAAGAGCAAAAAAGACAGGGGACGATAAGTACAGCGCCATGCTCATGATCAGCATGCCGGTGACCATCAGCGTCATGCCGCTGCGAATGATGCTATGGGTGCCGAAGCGCTTAACCAGCCAGCCGGAGCAGAGAATGCCGCTCATCGAGCCGACGGACAGGCCGAACAGCACGATGCCCATGCCCGCCGTGGAGACGCTGAGCGTATCGCGGATGGCTGGCGTGCGGGTTGCCCAGGAGGCCATGACCAGGCCGGGGAGAAAGAAGAAGGCGAACAGTGCCCATGTACGGTGTAGCAGAGCTTTTCTTGATGATTTTGCGGCAGGCATGGAGAGGACCGTAGCGATGAAGAACAATGAGAATCACCCTATCAGGGATGTGTACATATGTACACATTCAGGGGTAGACTCTTTGCATTCTCTTTTAAACGGCTAATGCCCGGGCGAAGCATGACCATCTCCCCACGTCGTAACGACCCCGATCGCCGCGTGCGTATATTGCAGGCTACGCTGGATATGCTCGTTGAGCACGGCGTCAGCCATATTACCCACCGTAAAATCGCCGAAGCGGCGGGCGTTTCGCTGGGGTCGATGACCTACTATTTCGACGGTATCGAATCGCTGCTCAGCGAAGCGTTCACCCGGTTCGCGGTGGAAATGTCCAACAGCTATCGCAGCCGACTGGAGCAGGCACGCAATGCCGATGAAGCCTGCGAGGCCGTGGTTGATATGATTTGCGGCGAGAAGATCGCCACGTCCTGGAATTTACAGGTGATGTATCAGCTGTACGCCTACGCCAACCGCACCCCGGCGCTAAAAATCATCATGCAGGACTGGATGAGCCGCAGCCAGCAGGCGCTGGAAACCTTCTTTGATCCCATTACCGCCCGCACGCTGGACGCCTTTATTGAAGGCATGACCCTGCATTACGTCACCGATCGCCAGCCGCTGAGCCGGGAAGATCTCACCCGCATGGTGGCGAAAATAGTCCGCTAAATCTGGCAGGTGAAATTTCTGGATTTGTTAGCTACAGTTTGTAGCACTTTATCTGACGAGCAGCCTGCCAATGTAGTTTTTCTCTTATCGATAAACACATAACCAACCCGACTTTTTGTCGGCATCAACCTGTGCTTGTTAATAAGGGATACCCCATGTTCTATCTTTTACTGCGCTGCCTGCGCCGGTATCGCTGGTTCGCGTTACTTGGCGGTGCGCTGCTGCTTTCATCCGTCGGTAACGGTCTCACGTATGTCATTGTGTTTGGCAAGCTCCTCGGCTCAGAGGCGAGGCCCTCCGCGCTGACGCTTGCCTATATTGTTGCTCTTGCTCCGGGTATCCCGGGCAGCCTGCTTGCGGAAAAACTCCTGATCAGAATGCCGCTGATGGCAATTCTGGTGCTGAGTGAGGGCATCGGCCTTGCCGGTCTGGCGTTTCCGTTAGGGTCGCTTTCCAGCGATAGTCGGCTCCTGCTGCTGACCAGCCAGGCCGTGTCAGCCTTCGCGGGGGGCATGATGGTTCCAGTACTCAGCCAGATCCTTAAAAACGGCCTGAGGCACGGCGATCTGCCAGCGGCTTCCGGCCTGGAAACGCTAATTTTTGCCGCGAACGTCATACTGGGCATAGGGATTGGCACCGTGCTTTACGGGCATGTGCCGCCGTCAGGCCTTCTTGCTTTGGATGCAATAAGTTTTGTTTTATCCATCGGGCTGCTTATTGCTGCACATCGGGTATTTCGGGGAGTGGCGAAGCATAGGGTGGAGGCTTCCACCGGGAGGATCCGCTGGCGGACGCTACCGCTGCAGTGCAAACGTAGCTTATTGATGCTGCCCGCTCTGGCGCTGGTAGGCGCACCGGCAATGGCGCTATTGCCCGCGCTGGCCCCGCAGTTTGGGGGTGAAACAACCAGTGCCGGATTGATGCTGCTGCTGGCCCGCAGCCTGGGCCAGCTCATTGGCCCGCTCCTGCTTACCGAAGCGCAGCTTGAGCGGCAGAGCGGCAAATTCAGCCTGCCATTCCTCTTCCTCGCACTCTTCATCAGCTGCTATATGCTGGTGGCGCTTACCGATAAACAGTGGCTGGCCATGCTGCTGATAATCCTGGCCCATATCTTTACTAACATCGTCTACGTGCTGGCAACGCTAACCATCATGCGAACATTCCCCACCGCGCAGACGGGCATGGCAATGGCAAAATCCTGGCGCATCCAGCTTATTATCACGCTGATTTTGCCGGTGTTAGCGGGCCTGGCCGCGGACAGATACGATCCTGCTTTGGTGTTATATCTCTTTTCAGGCGGAGGGCTGATTCTGGTAGGGTTTGGGGGCTGGATAGTTAAATGGAACAGGAAAAAGCCGCTGAGCAGAGAGCTCAGCTAATCTGGCCGTCAAAGGGTAAATAAAATGAAAGGCACCGTTCGTGCGGTGCCATTCAGAGCCTGTAACGAAAATTAGTGGGCGACCTGTGGCACACCGTTAGCGATAATACTGATGACTGGCATGAAGGCTGCGCCATCGGAATAAAACACAATGCTATTGGTAAAGGAATAAATCCGACCCGTCACGGTAACGTTAATGCGGTTGCCATACCCGGAGACTTTAGCATTACCTGCATCGCTCACCAGAAAAGGAGTGCTTTCGCCGAGGTGTTTCAGCGGGTTCGCAGCAAGCCTGCCGTCAAGGTAATACCGGTAAACGTCGGAGACCGTCGCCCCGCCGCCGTTATACTTCGTGACATAAAGCCAGGTGCTTTCATTCACCTTTTGACTTGTTACCAGTCCGTCATCGGGTGGTCCGTTGAAAAAGATCTGAAAGCCCACATAACCCAGCACCAACAGCAAAAGAAGTGCCGTCAGTATCCTGTGTCCCCATTTAATAACCGTGTTGCCTGGCATAATCTATTCCCTGTTTAATCCAGAACTGGTCACGCGGATCGTCCCCATAGGGGAATTTACCGTACCAAGCGCCCCATGATGGGTGAGAAGTGCCCGCGCGATTTTGCGCAAATCCCGCCCCCGCATAAAGCGTCCCCTCGGGTATGCCCGCCGCATAACCTGCCGCACCATAGTTAAAATTGCCAAAATTAGCCAGACCTCGTTCCTTTTGCTTGTAGTCCCATTCTCCGTTATTTCTGACTTTTTGATAAAACCAATAGTAGGTCTGTGGGAGAGCCATATTTGCGGGCATCCCTCTACGACGCGCTTCGCGCATGTTTTTTTCTACTTCCTGAATTCCTGACCTGGGTAATTGTGGGATCACTGCCATAAATATCATCCTTGTATTCACGATAATAATGAAAGAAAAGACAACATAACTACAGGATATGCTTGATATTAATGCCTCTTAATGCGGTTACTAAACTACCTGTTTTTTATCCGTCAGAAAAGATTGTTTAGCTTTATTAGTAATTGGAGTGCAGAGCGACTACGCCGTAGTTGATGCACGAAGCGGGGTGGCAACTTCCTGATGTGAAGTTATACAAATTGCAGGCAAGAATAATCTTGAAGAGGTCAGCACTGACAGAAGTGTATCCAGCGTTGAGGCCGTAATGGAGCCATACGAACCGGAAGAAATGTGGACGGTGAAGCATGTTTGAGCTGCAGAAGGTTGATGAATGGCTGGCGGCATTACTGGCAAACCTTAAGCCGCCAGCCTGCAAGCCCGCAAGCGAATGATGAGGGTTTTAGCTCAACAGTTGCCCTGCATCCAGCAGAATAATATCAGATTGAAGTGCAATTCTGATGGGACGGCTTACGAGGCGCGAAAAATAATGGCTCGAAGTAAGAAAGGGCGTATTAAATGGCAAATGTTTTTTAAGCAGCGCACCGCATAGTACATGAAAGCTGCCGCCAGCGCAGACTCTGCCAGCGTGCAGTTTGATGGAAAGATTCAGCATATTGCTAGGGTGCATCATTACGGCTTACGTGATCATGTAAGCTGCAGGGGGCCGCAGGTGCGTTATGCAGAGCGGCGGCTGTTGGGTGTTAACGATGAAGTGGAGACAATGACGCGCGATATTTTAATACGTTGACTGGTTAGGCCCTGGTTCATGTTAGGTATTGATAACTTCTCTCTGGTTCTGATTTATTAAACACGGTGATTTTTTTATTTATATATAAGTCAATGAACATGGCCATGCCTAGCATGAAGAAAAATAGTAATGATAAATAAGCTATGGGGATTACGACCATTAGGCCGAGTGAGTTTTTATTAGCCGCTTTTCCTAGTTCATCTCGCCCTTTCGGATCTAGCATGTAACCGCAAATGAACTCTATGGTTTTTGGCTTTATTGATGTGATTTTATCTAATGCATTTTTGTTTGTGCAAGTATCAGGAGATATACTCCATTCTGGAGTGTTTGGCTTGTTTCTTGCCTCATCCTGTCTTATCCAAAATGAATCGTTGGTTTCTTTGTATTTGAAATCAATCCATTGTATTGGTCCTTGAATAACTATGTTCGTGAATTGATAAAATCCTAAGATAGATAGTGCGATAACTATAGAACCGAATATTGAAAGGAATATTTTATTATGTTTGGTGTTTGGTGTTTGGTGTTTGGTGTTTGGTGTTTGGTGTTTGGTGTTTGGTGTTTGGTGTTTGGTGTTTGGTGTTTGGTGTTTGGTGTTTGGTGTTTGGTGTTTGGTTTTGTGCTTATTTTGTGCTTACAAAAACTAAGCCTGATTAAGGGGTTCGCAATGCCAATTTCGGACACTAAAAAATCTTCTTCAGGATAGGATTTATTTAACCATGACCAAAATGTAGACACTCCACCCGCTAGCCACTTAAATATTAGGCCTCCAATCGCGGTGGCTAAGAAAGCGTTTATTTTATCAAATTCCATCTGGGTATCCCTCTTTGTTAACTACCAGTGAGTATATGTATCAAAGACCAGACAATGAAGCCCCGTTCTTTAAATAGGAAATTACGGGCAATCTGACACCATGAATACACAACTCGCAGAAATCATGCGCCTTATCACCAATCTGATCCGCACCGGCACCGTGACCGAAGTGGACCGGGAGAACTGGCTGTGCCGGGTGAAAACGGGCGATCTGGAAATCAACTGGATTAACTGGCTGACACTGTGTCCATGCTAATTGACCTGTCCCAGAAACTGGCTCTGTTTCCCATTCTATGCCAACTATAGCAATGCATAGCGTGCAGCAAAAAGCATTACAAATGCCCGCAGTGGGGCATGTCTTCCTTCACTTAGCAACGGGTAAAAGGGCGGGTAGATCTCTATACGGAAATGTTGGTCTAGGTGTAGGGTAACTTACTGATATGAGAGGTTATAAATTGCAAGCAACAAAAAACCCATTTATATAAACTGGTTAGTAAAAACAATGAGTTACTTGTTTATCAATCACTTAACTTGGCGGTGAGTGGGGAGGAAATAGGGGGATTACCAACCTCTGCCGCCATTTTGTCGCCACTGTATTTCAGATGGGCCTTACTTGATGCGTCAGGCTTTTTCTCTTCTGCCCGATCTACTATAGCTTCCTGCTTCTACCCCTTCTAAGTCTGAGAGCACAGTGATGCTTGCTACTGTGCTCCATGAAATTTGGGCAATCCCCAGGGATTTCGACGCATGTGTGAAGAGGGTAGAACAGCCGCTATGTGCCAGAAGCGGACATTGCTAAGAGTCCCGAGGGTTAATGAAATGGAATTAGATCAATATGCAAAGCTAAAAATTGAAGTACGAAACCAAAAAGCATTAAACTGAGCGCAACGTAGGCGAAAAATTTATAACGAGCTTTTCGCTTACGGATTTTAACATTCCTCTCCCCGACCGTTGTTCCATCTCCCAAAGGCGTACCGTCCTCCAACCCTAAAGACACACCTTCATCATGTGATGGCTGAGGCAGCCCAAAGAAGAAAATTAGAATTACACCAAAAATATTAGAAGTCAGCCCTATTGTATTTAGTAACTCTGGTGTCATGTTATTTGTCCTTTGATTTTTAGTCTTGGAGGAGAAATTATTTCTATTTTCTGTGCCCATTTTCCCTTTCTCATCACACTATCAGCTCAAATGAAATCGTTATACAACACTCAACGGCCTCTGTCTGCTTTTCGCTCAAAGCTGCCTAAGATTTTGGAGACGGCTAAGCCAATTGCAAAACCCACTAACCGCACATTTGTTACCCTAACCAACAAGGCACATATTAGTCGGAGCGGGCATTGTTGCTAATGGATTGTAGTGGAGGGCGGTATCAAGGTGTTCCGGTGCAAGGTGCGCATAGCGCATCGTCATCTTGATATCGTGGTGGCCGAGTATGCGCTGCAGAGCCAGAATGTTGCCGCCTGACATCATGAAATGAGCCGCGAAGGTGTGGCGCAGAACGTGGGTGAGCTGACCGCGAGGAAGTTTGATAGACGTGGAGTCTATGGCGCCCATAAACTGGAAGTAGCATTCCTTGAAAAGCTTATCAGTCTTGCGGGCTGTCAGTTCTTCATAAAGCCCTTTGCTGATCGGAATGCTGCGGTTCTTCTTCCCCTTCGTCCGCACAAAGGTAATTTTGTGTTTTGATATCTGTGAGCGCCCCAGATTTTCAGCCTCACGCCAGCGTGCGCCGGTACTGAGGCAAACCTTCACTATTAGTGTTAAATCTTCTCCAAGCCGGTTACAGGCAGCCAGCAGTTCTGTGATTTGCTCATGCGTCAGCCAGGCCATTTCTTTCTCGGCGGTGGTGAACTTGCGCATGGTTTCTAATGGGTTCGGCTGCGTCCATTCTCCCAGCCGTGAAAGCTCACTGAACACGCTGCTAAGATAGCTTTGCTCAAGGTTGATAGTTACCGGGTCCGCGCCATTCTTCCATTTCTCGTTAAAATAAATCTCGCCGGAAAGACGTTTGTCGCGGTAGTGAGCGAACTGCTTAGCGGTGAAGTCGGCAGCCAGGGGATCTTGCAGGGCAGCGACAACTAATTTTAGCTTGTTATAAACACGTTCCCCGGCAGTAAGGGATTTGCCGTGCAGGTTATACCAAAGCGTGACCACCTCGCTTAGTCTGCGGCGATCTGCGACTTCACCCAGCCAGGGCTTGTTGGTGGCCTCTTCCATAGTGTGCCGCTCAAAAGCCAACGCTTCGCCTTTGGTAGCAAACTGTTTACGCACACGGCGCCCACCGCGCCCGGCAGGGTAGCATTCACAAATCCATTTCCCGGTATCAAGTTTTCGTACTGCCATAATAAAAGCCCTCATGTCTGAGGGCTAAATTTAACTGTATATATAAACAGTGGTCAATGTTTAAAATAAGCTTTTTAAACATACCTACTCGAAAGTTGTGCTAAGTTCGATCAGCTCAAAGTACTGTGGCAATAATAATGACTTATCATATGTTTTGTTTTTAGCCCAGCCTATTTTTAACATTGTGTCCAACGAATCGTTTCGTTCCAAACCTCCATCAGACCAGTCTTCCATGTAACCTCCGGCATCTGTAACTGGCAATGCAATTTCGATGTTTATTCTTGCCTTTTCAATATATTGATATAAATGAATAGTAATGGTTTTATTCTTAAACGAATTTTGATGCCTCATTCCATTATGCATTAATACATGCACACCGGTAGCAAGCCTAGAAAGATCGAAAGTTAGTGAGATATTTGAATCAAAATCAATAATTTGTTGTTTATCGAATTTATCTGCTTTGATAAAAGAATATTTATCGTTATATTGAGAATTTATTATAGAGAGAATCAGTAAAAAATTCGAATCGAAATTTTTAGGGGATGTTAAGATTAAATCAAGCAATCTTTCATATAATTTTATTGAATCACGTAAGTTTACTTTCATTGACTCAAATATTGATGCGCAGTTGTCGATGAAAGATGTAATATCAGGAGGCGATGGGGAGATTTTTTTTCGTAAATTATCAAAATCATCAATGATACTATCTGCTGTTATAGTTTTTAAAAATTCTCTCATGCTGGGTGTAGGTAATAAGAATCGTCTATCGAAAAATCTACTAAGGTAGTGACTTGCTGAAAAATTACTGCCATAAACAACTTTTATAGAATGTTGTAATTGCTCTGTGTCCGTTGCAATAATAAACACTACTCCAGGAATGTTAAAAATATGTTTTGTTATTTCCAACAGGCTAATTGCAAAATCAGGTCTACATCTATCTAACTCGTCAATCACAATGAACAAAGGGAGGCTTTTATCCGTTCCATCTTTTTGTTTTATATAGCGAACCCAAGTGCTAATTCCTTTTTTAATTGTTGTTATCTTTGTGGCTTTTTCAGTATGGAGTTCCAAAAGCTTAGTAGAGAGATCTTTTGTTAAGCTAGATATGTTTTCTATGCCGCTGATTTTTTTTATAATACCTTCGAGTAAAAGTGGTGTAGCAGTTTTTAGCAGGGGACCAATATTTTCAATAGTCTTGTTAAGTAAAGTAGTGAATTTATCTGATTGGCCAGTGAGTTGTTCTTTAATTGAACTAAATACTGTTAACAAAGGATCGTCAGAGAAATCCTCTTTCCATGCATCAATGTATACGGTTGGATGAGCATTTGATATTGATTGGGCAAGGCGCTTGGTAAAATATGTTTTTCCCGCCCCCCATTCGGCATTAATATTTACAACTAAATTGGAGTTTTCTCCCCGGGCAGCACAGATCTCATACAGAAATTTTGCATATTTTTTTCTGTCTAAAGTATCTGCGGGAAGATATTCTCCAAGAAATTCATTGGCTTCACTCCAGTTCCATTCAATGTCATCAATTTTCATTTTAAATTTCCTGATCTTCAATTTCACCAGTTAATAACAAATTAATAAAAGCTTCTTCATTAACAATAATGGTGTTATTGTTTCTAGCTGTTTTTATTTTGGTTGGGCCAGCATTTTCACCACAGCATAATACTTGCAAGTTATTGGCAACTGACTTACGCACCACCATGTCGTTATTGGTAGCGAGAGTTTCAAGTTCAGTGCGTATTTCTTTTTTAAATCCAGTAAAGCATATATCGAAAATTTCGCTTTTAATTCTTTTGGATGAATAATTATGTGGGTTTACGGTCGATATTGCCTTAGGAGGGTCTGGAGGGAAAGAGTTCAACTCAGTTACAACTCGATCTTTTCTAAAACTTTTAAATTTCCCCTCATCTTGAGGTAGTAAGCTTATTCCTTGAATGTAGATGTCATTCTCTGCAATATCGTGGATGTGTTGAATGCTCACATTCTTTTTTGAATCGACATAAACAAAAATTTTTCCAGACATATAATTTCCTTTTATTTGATGCAGCTAATTAATACCTTCGCAATGATCTCTATATCGGTTATTGCACATTCAAATGCACGATTGCCGCCGTCAATGTGGAGTCGGCTACCAGGAAGACGTGTCAAAGTCCTCATAAGAACTTCTCCATCTATGTTCACCACCCATTTTCCATCGCGTACATCTTCAAATTCCATATCGCAAATGAACTCTGATTCACCTTCCGAGACAACAAAAGGCTTTGTTAGGTTGGCGGGCAAAAATGTCTTATCAAATACATAGAAACCAGCATCTTCCAAGTTTCCGTCAATAAGTCTCTTTTTAGGTAGTGAAAGGGTTTCTGCGTTAGTTACGTCTTGTTTTAGCCCCTTGCCAAAAGATAGCCACTCCAGAGATACCCCAGTTTCCATTGCACATCGCAATACCCAATCTGCAGGAAAAATATCGCGCATATAGCGGGTAGCCATTGTGCTTTTTGACACACCTAAATGGTCGCATAGAGCCTGGCGGGTGCTGTACCCATATGCCTCCACAAGCCGTTCAATAACTTTCTTACCACCGCTATTGAAATCCACAAGAACTCCCTAACAATCCAAAATGCATTGACAGATTCCAAAAGCGATCTTAAAGTTGACCTCGAAGTGTTCTTTTGGAGACTTCACAACTAAACACACATAACAGCGGCTCGCCACAAGCCACACTAAAGAAGGAATGTTGCACCATGACTCCTAACATTTCAATCACTCTGAATACACCACACGTCACTATTGAGCGATATAGCGAACTTACGGGCCTCCCAGTCGATACGATTAATGACATGTTGGCTGATGGTCGTCTTCCACGTCATCGTCTGCGTAAAGATAAAAAACGCGAAAAGGTGATGATTAACATCGCGGCGTTGACGGTTGACGCACTGTCAGTGTGAGTATTGTTTGCCTATCGCAGCCGATCTTGAGGTTCGATTTTGCGATAAGTTCGGAGATGAGAACTATGTTTGATTTCCAGGTTTCCAAACTCGGTCATTTTGACATTGCATGCCGTGCCTTCGCGCTAAAGCACAATATTGAGGATATAGCTGCAGCTATTGGCAGCCGTCCGCAAGTGCTGCGCAACAAGCTAAACCCAGAGCAACCACATCGGCTAACGGTTGATGAGCTTTTGGCGATCACAGATTACACCGAGGACGCGACGCTGCTCGATGGAATGTTGGCACAGATAAACTGCCTTCCTTCCGTACCGCATAACGAAGCTAAGGCCAGCAATATGCCTGTCTGCACGTTAAACGCAACGGCGGCAATTGGCTCGATTGCTCATGAAGCAATCTCACCGGAACCGATGACGCAATACCGTAAGAATGTCATCCGCGAACGAGCCAATCACGCAATCCGTAATCTCTCACTCATCATGCTGACCATTGAAGCAAGGTTACAGAATACGCCAGTGATGGCGGCGGCTGTGGATATTGTTTCTGGTGTTAGTGGGATTGTTTAAGGGGGTAATCATGCAGGCATTTGTACGCTTTTTAAAACGACAGTCGCCACCTCCGCAGCTACCTAGTTTCGGGCATGGCTGGATTGCATTACCAGACGGGGAAAAGTGGCATCCATTTATAAAGATTGCCCCGAGGCAGCAAGCGACTCGCGGTAAAAGTAGAGGAGCCAGCTAAGGCTCCACAATGATTAACGTGGCAAGCAGCCCGCGAACCAGGCGAAGAGTTTCTCCTGGAAACTGAGTTTGGTGTCATCAGGGCGTCCACATGCAATAGCAGTTCTTTTGTAGGCTGGATTTAACAAAGAACCGAAAGGTGCGGAATCAGAGTGATGCAGCGTTTTCAACTTTTGAGCAATCAGTTCCGGGGTCAGTTCATCCCCTGCGTAAAGCAACTCCCCGTACTGGCGGCTTTGTACGCTAGCACGCTCGGAAATAATGGCTGGTTGCCACACAAGTTGAATTGTCGCGATAACGACGACAGGCAAAGCAAACAACCATTCCAGACCGGTGTTAGCGAACACAGCAGTACCGCTAATAAGCTGGATAGCTGTCATCAATTTGTCAGCTCTGCCGTGAAGCGTTGCCGTCATTACTTCAAGGTAATAGCAGTAATACAGCTGGAAGTATTCGGAGCTTTGTTTAGTCATGCCGGGATCCTATTTTTTATCCTGCCCCGGTGCTGGTTGAGGTGCAGGGGCAGGGCGAGGCAATACGTGGAAGTTGTCAGAGTCTGACATCAGGTTTCTCCTTTGAGGGGTAGATGATTGTTCGCGCAAATATTCTACCACTAAGGCACGCGCCGGGCGTGTTGAAAAATTCCCGGCACATTTTTAAATGGGCATTTGTTCAATGAGTTAGCCGGGGAATTACTCGTTCTCCCTTTCGGTTACCAGTGAGGTTAAGTGATGGCGATAGAAGGTGATGCGGCAAGGGTCCCACTAAGTCTGTGTAAACGCCTGGACGGGCTTAACCATATTGCGACGTTAAGAGAGAAAGTGTTTGGCTTGAATTTTGAGCAAGAGCTTGAACGGTTTATTGAGGAAATGCGTGATCCGCGCGACGTTAACAAGATTCAGAATGAGCGCGCGTTGGCGGCCATATTCTTTATGGCAAAGATTCCGGCAGACCGTCATGGCATCCATATTAATGATCTGACTACTGACGAAAAGCGGGAATTGATTAAAGCAATGAACCACTTTCGCGCAGTCGTGAGCTTATTTCCAAAACGGCTAACCATGCCGAATTAACCCACAACAGAAATTAATGGCGTAAACCCGCCGGGCATTCCTTTGCCCAAATTCAGGAGAAATGATTATGCGAAATATCCAGACTCGAGAATTAAAAACAGGTCCAGACGATGCGGGCATCAATTTGCTGCTGACTGAGGCGCGCATGGATGAACGGAAGGACCGCGCTTTAGCCGTCTCAATCCGTATGGAGACCCTGGCAATCCATATCTTGCAGAAAGGTATGAGTGGGACAGAAGCGGCGGAACTGCTGCGGCGTGAAGCCGAGCGCTGCGAAGCCGAATCAAGAGGGGACTGGCACTAATGGCAGACTCCATGGATCTCGTACAGCAGCGTGTTGAAGAAGAACGCCAGCGCCATATCCACACCGCCCGCAACAGAACGCCGGGCGTTTCCCGTGTGCTTTGCATTGATTGCGATACACCTATACCGAGTGCTCGCCGCCAGGCTATTCCGGGCGTGCAGTGTTGCGTCACCTGTCAGGAAATCGCAGAGCTAAAAGGGAAACACTACAGCGGAGGTGCACTGTGATTGCCTGGGGTGGAGGCTTTCAGTGAAGCCATTAGCAACGGCAAAGAGTAAACCCGGCGGCTCAAAGGAGGCCGCCGCGGCCCTTTCCTGGAATAAGCCTAAAAAGGCGGTTAACCCCTATCTGGACCCGGCGGAAGTTGCGCCGGTGTCCGCGCTTTCAAACCTGATCACTCTCTACGCTGCGGATAACGAGCAGGAGCAGCTGCGCTGCGAGGCGCTGAGTGATGAGGTCTGGGAACGCTATTTCTTTAATGAATCCCGCGATCCCGTCCAGCGTGAAATGGAGCAGGACCGGCTGATTAGCCGCGCCAAAATGGCCCGCGAGCAGCAGCGGTTTAATCCCGATCTGGTTATTGTGGCTGACGTCAGCGCCCAGCCTTCACATATCAGCAAGCCTCTGCTGGAGCGTATTAAATACTTCAAGGGCCTGGGCAGGCCTAAAGCCTATTCCCGCTATCTGCGCGAAACGATCAGGCCTTGCCTTGAACGGCTTGAGCGCGTGCGCGACAGCCAGGTGTCAGCTTCATTTCGTTTCATGGCAAGCCATGACGGGCTGGATGGTCTGCTGGTTATGCCTGAAATGAATCAGAATCAGGTTAAACAGTTGTCCACGCTGGTTGCGGCTCATATGAGCATGTGCCTTGAAGCTGCATGCGGTGAGCTGTTTGTGACGGATGACGTAAAGCCGGAAGAGATCCGCCAGTCATGGGAACGGGTTGCAGCGGAAGCCATGCGCTTAGACGTCATCCCGCCCGCTTTCGAGCAGCTTCGCCGCAAGAAGCGCCGCCGCAAGCCCGTACCTTATGACCTTATTCCGGGTTCGCTGGCGCGCATGCTTTGCGCGGACTGGTGGTATCGCAAGCTGTGGCAGATGCGTTGTGAATGGCGGGAAGAGCAGCTGCGCGCCGTCTGTTTGGTTAACAAAAAAGCGTCCCCGTATGTCAGTTATGAAGCCGTGATCCACAAGCGCGAGCAGCGCCGAAAATCGCTTGAGTTTTTCCGCTCGCATGAGCTGGTCAATGAGGCCGGGGACACGCTGGATATGGAAGATGTGGTGAATGCCAGCAGCAGTAATCCGGCGCACCGTCGCAATGAAATGATGGCCTGCGTTAAGGGACTGGAGCTTATCGCGGAAATGCGCGGAGACTGCGCCGTGTTCTATACCATCACCTGCCCGTCACGCTTTCATGCAACCCTCAGCAACGGCAGGCCCAATCCAAAGTGGGCCAGTGAAACGATCAGGCAGAGCAGTGATTATCTGGTTGATACGTTCGCCGCGTTCCGCAAGGCAATGCACAAGGCCGGTCTGCGCTGGTATGGCGTCCGCGTTGCAGAGCCGCACCATGACGGCACCGTACACTGGCACCTGCTGTGCTTCATGCGCAAAAAGGAGCGCCGATCCATCACCGCGCTGCTGCGTAAGTTTGCCATTCGTGAGGACCGCGAGGAGCTGGGCAGCAACACGGGGCCGCGCTTCAAGTCGGAGCTTATTAACCCGCGCAAAGGCACCCCAACCAGCTACATCGCCAAATACATCAGTAAGAACATCGACGGGCGCGGCCTTGCAAAAGAAGTCAGCAAGGAAACGGGCAGAACCCTGCGCGATAGCGCCGAATACGTCAGTGCCTGGGCGTCCCTGCATCGTGTTCAACAGTTCCGCTTCTTCGGAATTCCGGGGCGTCAGGCTTACCGCGAGCTGCGTTTACTGGCAGGACAAGCTGCAAGACTGCAGAACGAAAAAAAGGCTGGCGCGCCGGTGCTGGCTGATGCGCGTCTGGATGCCGTACTGGCTGCTGCCGATGCGGGCTGCTTCGCAACCTACATCACAAAGCAGGGCGGCGTGCTGGTTCCCCGCAAATACCACCTTATCAGGACGGCATACGAGCTTAACGACGAGCCGAGCACCTACGGCGATCACGGCATCCGTATTTATGGTGTCTGGTCCCCGTTAACGCAGGGCCGCATCTGTACGCACGCGGTGAAGTGGAAAAAGGTTCGTAAGGCCGTTGATGTTCAGGAGGCGGCAGCCGACCAGGGCGCTTGCGCCCCTTGGACTCGTGGCAATAACTGTCCCCCTGTAGAAAATTTAAACATATCAGGGGGCGATTTATCCGGCGGTGAAGAAGCTTCACCGCTGCCAGACTTTGAAAATATGAGCAAAAAGGAACTGCGGGAGCTGACCGCGCGGCTGCGCCTGGTCAAACCGAAGCGCCGGAAAGGGTACAAACAGAAAATAACGGGTCAGCAGCGGCTACAGCTTGAGTCAGAACTGGTCACAAGGGGCTTTGAAGGTTCAGAGAAGGAGGTTGATTTGCTTCTTCGTGGCGGCAGTATCCCATCAGGTGCAGGCATGAGGATTTTTTACCGAAACGAAAGGCTGCAGGAGGATGATAAATGGCGGCAGTGGTACTGATGCCGCAGGTTTGCGGGAAATGAGGTTATCTATTATTCAAAGGGTTAGCTGAGTAAAAAAGTATTTCAGCTTTATTTACATTTGATGTACTGTATATATAAACAGTAATGATGGGAGGGAGTTGTGAACGATTTGTTCATGGAGTCACTTGCACTACAGCGTATCGAACTTATGGCCCGGCTGGTCGCTGGTTCTGACTGCAGCGATGACGATAAGGAGGTTGCCATTTCATGGCTGTCGGAACTGACAAGCGAGCTGGTTACCAGGCTAAACGTGCACGAAGTAGGGCAGGATGAAAGCACGCATTAGCGAATTTTTGCCAGGGGAAACTCCCTCCCACATGGCACTGCAAGTCATGCGAAGGCGGTGCATATCTATGGTGCATGAATTCGCATGATCGCAAAAGGATCGCAACGGGTCAGAACCGCCAGCGCTGGCGTGCTTTCTGGCCCGTCATGCATCTGCATGAAAACCACTCCCTAAAGCGGGTAGGCGTGGCGGGGATACGATTGCGCGCTGAGCTTTAGCATGGAACTCATTGTTTTGCGAAATTAAACTTCTGGGGATATCATGGACGAAATTACTTCGTGGGACATGGTCAATGGGTTTAGGATTAAAAGATGCTATTGTGCATACTGCTGCGTTTCATCAGAAAGAAACTAATCAGTTGCTTTTGCCGAACGACCATTGGCATCCAGGTTTTATTACGGTTTTAGCTGCCTACGTGAATCACCATGGGATTACCGAGGAGAGCTGTTCTTTATCAAGTCCTGAATACATGCGCGCAATTAATCTGCAAGGGGCGCTCTGGGGTGAGGATCAGTATCAGCAGGAACGTGTCAATGTTGGTAGAAATTACAGTCTTGTCACTGCATTAACCAATGTTGAAGCTGTCGATGTCGCGACCAGCAGTATCAATAGCTGTGTCAGGCAACTTACATTCCCTGACCGAGACTCAAATGAATATCCAAAAGGTCTGACTGATCTCACCCACGTAATCGGAGAACTTCATGACAATGTCTGGTCTCACGGGAAATCTACGGGTTTTTCATTTGCGCAGCGTTCTGCAGTACCTCGTACAAATAGAAGAGAGCATTTTTTAGAGTTTTCTTTGGCAGACTGTGGGTTGGGTTTTCTTAGAGAGCTGCGTCGTGCGGGTATATCTGGTATCGAAACACATCAAGACGCAATTGCATGGTGCATACAGGAAGGGCACTCTTCTAAACATGCCGATCTGCAAGATGATTGGGCTCAGCAGCTTCCCCACGATTTTATTGGGGGTAGCATGTTTGGTCACGGGGTTGCAGTAAAAGAAAAAGAGAATAACCATCAAGGGCTTGGATTACATCACTTGATGAAATTGGTAAAAACTTATAACGGGGAATTGCAACTGGCTACAGGAAATGTATGCTTAGAGGCGATTGGTGATGAAGTGAGCTATACTGAGTTACGCCATGAGTGGCTTGGAGTTGCTGTATCGTGCCGTTTTAAGATTCATGAACTAGCAGTCGATAAAGATAACGAAGAAAATGACCCTCAGCTTATGGAAATCATGCAGGCATTAGGAGGAGAGTGATGAACAAAATCGCATACAAGTTGCCCGAGGGTGACCTGGCTTCGCGCAATCAGGCTATCCCCCAACGGCATAAAATCGAGTTTTTTATCATCGAAGGTAACTCTGTAGATTTGGATTTGAGTGGTGTGTATTCAATTTCTGAATCCTACTCGGATGAAATATTTGGTGTGCTTGTTGTTAAATTCGGAGCCACTAAGGTATTGAGTCAATTGAAGATTCGTAACGCTTCTCCTTCGATTTTGAAAAGTATTGCAAAGGTAATCCAGCGTCGGAGCAATGAAGTAGCATCAAAGAAGGTTCATTCTCCTGGATTTGACGGTACCTATGCCGTTTGCTGATTAAGAAATAGGAAAAGGCGCTCAAAATGAGCGCTTTTTTTGTTCCTGCTATTCTTGCAAATGCAATGTATACGGCTCAAACCGGATCACTTCTTCCCCTATCCACCCATTAAGCTCTTGCATTCGCCTCTGCAATGGCATCAGTTCATTCCTAACAAAAACCTTACTAGCCTTCTCCACATCCCCAAACCCACCAACGTTGCTCGGGATAATTCCCATCATTTGTGGCGGTACGCGGTGAGCGGCCAGCATGTCATCCCGTGATACGTTTTTGATATTCAGAAACTCGTCCTTTGCAGCAACCTCTGATAGTGGGATGATCTGGATGCCGTCCTTCTTCCCGTTCGGGGAATACATAAACAGATTACGGAAGTTGCCCGGCCCCTTTGATTTCTTCATTGCTTCGCGGATATTGTCCACGTCTGACTGCTGCGCTGCCGGGTCGCTCATATACATGATGAAACCTGCATGGCTGCCGTTGAGATAATACTTGCGGCGGAACAACGTAGCCGACTCGTTCAGCAGGGTGGATGGGATGGCGGACAGGTACTCCGGCAGGCCGTAAATCTCCTGATTCAAATCCGGTTCGATAAGGTGGAATACGCTGCCGGGCGTGAACTGATAGGGCTGCTGGTCGTAGCCATATTGCACAAACCAGTAGGTGTCTAGGTCGGTGCCGCGGCGGGTGAACTTAGCCAGCGATGGCTCCAGTTTCAGTGTGCCACCCATTCTGTTAGTGCGCTTCTCCAGATATGCATTGCCAAAAACAAGAAAGTCCTGGGCGAACCGGCTGAACGCCTGCTGGCTTAACAGCGGATGCGGGATAAAGGTGCTGGTCAGAATATTACGCTTAACGAAAATCGGCGAGCTGTGGTGGACGGCGGCGCGGAACGTGCGGGCCAGCCCGTCAAAACTGATCGGCGGCTCATACCATCTGTCCATCTGCACGCATTCCAGATAATCCAGCAGTTCCCGGCGGTCCAGCACCGGCACAGGGTCACCAAAGGAAAACGCCTCGGCGGCTGCCGAACCTGAATGGTTACGCATGTTCTGCTGGCGGTTCTTACGCTTGCCCATTAAAAAATCTCCACGATATTAGTATTGCTGGCGGTCACGCCTTCCAGCGGTTCGTTAAACAGCGCGTGCATGGTTGCCCAGGCCAAATCTGCGTGGCTTGCTTCTTCGCTGCGGCTGGCTTCGTATGTCGGGCGGTTGCCGCTGGCCGTGGTGGCGCGGCGGATAGCCATAAAACTCTGGGCGATATCGGTGTGGCCTGCGTCAAACTCCAGACGGCGATGGCTAATGATGTCGTACGCCTTAAGCACAAGGGCGTTTTTGACGTTGGGGTTGTAGACAAACTCTCGCGCAGCGGGGAAGAACTGCTTCACGTTCTGATAAACCCCGTGGCCCACGCCGGTTGAGTCAATGCCGATATAGGTCACGTTGTACTGTTTGGTCAGCGCTTCTATGGCGGCCGCCTGGGCGCGGAAGTCCATACCCCGCCACTGATGGCGTTCCAGAATGCGGAACTTACCGCCAGGTACAATAGGTGGAGCCATTACCACGCATCCCGCGCTGTCTCCGTTCTGCGTGCCTTTCGCCGGGTCGTAGCCAATCCACACCGGGCGCCAGCCGAACGGGCGGATCATCATCGGCTCGAAATCCTCCCAGACCTCCCAGCTGTCCACCATGCACGCCTGCATATCCGCCAGTGGGAACACGGAGGCGAGATCGTCGATAAACTCGCACATCAGCAGGTTCTGGTACTCGTCCGGGCTGTACTCGAGGCGCAGCTGGTCGAGGTCGAACAGGTTACAACCGCCGCGTACCGCATCCTCTACGGTAACAATCTGACGAAACTGGCCGTCAGCGCAGAACGCGCCCGGTGCAAGATGCTTGTGGGTCAGATCAATATCCACGCGATCCGTTTTGGCGCGCCCTTTGTTGAAGAGCGCGCCGGACCAGAACGGGTAGGCGCTGTGCGTAAGGCTGGACGGCGTTGAGAAATAGGTTTGTCGCCATTTCTTATGTAACGCCATCCCGGAGGCCACCTTGCGCAGCTCCTGGAATTTCGGTATCCAGAAATACTCATCCAGATACAGGTTGCCGTGGTAGCTCTGGGCGGTGCGGGCGTTGGTGCCCAGAAAATACAGGCACGCGCCGTTGCTTAGCGTCATTGGGTCGCCTTTCAGCTCCACGTCCACTTCGCGGGCAAACTCCAGAATGTACTGTTTGAAAACGTGCGCCTGTGCCTTGCTTGCGGAGAGAAAAATCTGGTTGCGCCCGCTGGTCAGCGCATCAATCAACGCCTCGCGGGCAAAGTAGTAGGTGGCGCCAATCTGGCGCGATTTGAGCACGTTGCGGATACGGTGCTTATTACCCGCATCCCACCAGTTGCGCTGATAGCCAAACAGTGAGTCGTGAAAAACCTCCTGGAGCTTTTCGATTTGTTCATCGCTGAATACGTTCTTTTCCGGGGGCTTCCGTGGGCTGCTGTTGCGGTTCGCCACGTTGGGGTTCAGATCGGCTTCGTTGCCGCCGTTGTTGAATTTGCCAATGCGTGCGTGACGCTCTGCCTGACGTGCCAGCAGGTCGATTTCCTTAAAGTCCCGTCCCTCCTTCGCGGGGTTCATAATGAGCTGACAATAACGCGCCGCCGTGGTCAGCTGCATCTGGTCGAGCGGGCCGATCTTGCTCCAGCCGTCGCGCTTCTTCCAGCTGTGCACGGTTGCGGGTTTCTCTCCCAGCATTTCGGCAATGCGGGCGATGCGTAACCCCTGAAAGTACAGGAACATGGCCTGACGGCGGGGATCGAGGTCTGGATTAACAGGTGTCGTCGTTGTCATACTGTCAGACTACGGCCCGCCGCCCCGCCTTTCCGCTTCACCCTGTTGTGTCATTTCCTCCACAATGCCATGCCATTGTGAACACCCCGCCCTCACAGCAACCATAAGGCTCCTGATTTGACTGACCGGAGCCTGAAGCATGGCAAAGAAAGCAAAGCGTTTCCGTATCGGGGTGGAAGGTGCCACCACGGACGGCCGCAAGATTGAGCGCAGCTGGTTGACGCAGATGGCCGCCAGCTACGATCCAACCGTGTACACCGCCCTGATTAATATGGAGCACATCAAAGGCTACACGCCTGATAGCCCGTTTCGCCGTTATGGCAAAGTGAGCGCGCTGTATGCCGAAGAAATTACCGAAGGCAAACTGGCCGGTAAAATGGCGCTGTCAGCGGATATTGAACCGACTGACGATCTGGTCCTGATGAACAAGAAAGGCCAGAAACTTTTCACCTCCATGGAAATTAACCCTGATTTTTCCGATACCGGCGAAGCCTATCTGGTAGGCCTGGCCGTGACTGACGACCCGGCAAGCCTCGGCACGGAAATTCTGGAGTTCAGCGCAGGCGCGAAACAGAACCCGCTGGCCTCGCGCAAGCTGGATGCCGGAAACCTGTTTTCAGCGGCAGAAGAAACCCTTCTTGAATTTGAAGAAATCCCCGATCCGAAACCGGCGCTCTTCACACGCATTAAAGAACTCTTTTCGGCTAAACAGACCTCGGACGATGCCCGCTTTAACGACGTACATCAGGCGGTTGGTCTGGTTGCCGAAGAGCATCAGAACCTGTCCGGGCGTGTTGATGAGCTTGCTGGCAGTCAAACCAGCCTGAGCCAGGGTAACGATACGCTGCAGCAGCGTTTCACCGAGCTGCAAACCCGCTTTGACGAGCTGGAAGTAAAGCTGTCCTCACAGGATGGCCGTCAGGACTTCCGCCCGCGCGCGCCGGGTGGCAATTCCCACGCCACTGAACATCTGACCAACTGCTGATGGAGCATCAGAATTCATGAAAAAAGAGACGAAATTTAAGTTTAACGCCTACCTGACGCAGCTGGCCCGTATTAACGGGGTGGAAGTGGCGGAGCTGTCCGGTAAGTTCAGCGTGGAGCCGTCCGTGGCCCAGACGCTGGAAGATACCATTCAGCAGTCCGCGGCCTTTTTGACGCTGATTAACGTTGTGCCTGTTGCAGAGCAGTCCGGCGAACTGCTGGGGCTGGGCGTGGGCGGCACGGTGGCGGGCACCACGGATACCACTCAGGGTGAACGTGAGCCAACCGACCCGACCCAGCTTGCAGGCGTGGAGTACAAGTGCGAGCAAACCAACTTTGATACGGCACTAACCTACGCGAAGCTGGATCTTTGGGCGAAGTTTCAGGACTTCCAGACCCGTATCCGCAACGCCATCACCACCCGGCAGGCGCTGGACCGCATCATGATTGGCTTTAACGGCGTGAAGCGTTCCAAAACCTCCAACCGTGCAGCCAATACTTTGCTGCAGGACGTCAACAAGGGCTGGCTGCAGAAGTACCGTGAAGATGCCCCGGACAGCGTGCTGGGCAGCACCACCGACGATAGCGGCGTGACAACTGTCGGACAAGTGAAGGTCGGGCCGGGCGGCACCTATACCAACCTTGACGCGCTGGTCATGGATGCGGTCAGTGAACTGGTCGATGTGGTTTACCAGGATGACCCGGAGCTGGTCGTGATCTGCGGTCGCTCATTGCTGGCTGATAAGTATTTCCCTCTGGTCAACAAGCAGCAGGAAAACAGCGAAAAGCTGGCGGCAGATATGATTATCAGCCAGAAACGCATGGGCGGCCTGCAGGCGGTGCGTGCGCCTTACTTCCCGGATAACGCGCTGCTGATCACCCGTCTGGATAACCTGTCCATCTACTGGCAGGAAGGCACCCGCCGCCGCTCGCTTATCGACAATCCGAAGCGTGACCGCATCGAAAACTTTGAATCGGTCAACGAAGCCTACGTGGTGGAAGACTACCGCTGCGGCTGTCTGGTGGAAAACATCATGCAGGATGATTTCACCGTCTCTGCTGAAGGGGAAACCACACAGGAAAGCGAGGAAGCGTAACCCATGAGCATGAGTCCTGCCCGTGCTCACCGTATGCGTGTTCAGGCAGAACAGTCCGCCCGAAAGGGCGGGCCTTCCCGACACGCAACGGGCTATGAGCAAATGCTGATGCAGCTGGTCGAGGACCAGCGCCAGCTCAAACGTACCCAGTCCACTGAGAAAAAGGCCGAACTAAAACGCGGCATGATCCCTAAGTATGCCGAGTGGGTGACAGGTGTGCTGGCCGGGGAAGGGACCCGCCAGGACGATGTAGCCATGACGCTGCTTATCTGGCGTATCGATGCAGGTGACTATGCCGGTGCGCTGGAAATTGGTCGCCACGCCCTGAGCCATGGCTGGGTGCTGCCGTCCCGGTTCAACCGCACCACGGCCACCGCCATTGCAGAAGAATTTGCTGATGCGGCTATGCGAGCGTTTGATGCCGGTCTGCCATTCAGCGCGGCCCTGCTCACGCAGGCGCTGGACCTCACCGATCCCCACGATATGCCTGACCAGTCCCGCGCCCGTCTCCATAAGGCGTTGGGCTATGCCCTGCGTGAAAACGACCAGGCTGTGGCCGCGCATAACCATCTGACCCGAGCACTGCAGCTGGATAACCGGGTAGGGGTGAAGAAAGACATTGAACAGCTGGCGCGCCAGCTGCGAAAAGCCAGCAATGGCTGACCATACGTGCACCCGCGCGGGGCGGCACGGGGTGGCGACAGGCTTTAAGCCGTATCAAAACCCCGTCCACCGCCCAACTATGGAGTGAGCCATGAACATGAAATTTATTGCCCCGGAACAGTCAGACGAAACGGTGAAGGACAGCATCACCAATACCCCGTTCTGGCCGGATCTGAACCTGAAAGATTATCGCGATGAGATGCGCAATGACGGCACGGTGACGCCGCTGCGGCTGCGGCAGGCCGTACTGACGGCCATAGCGGAAGTGAATGCCGAGCTGTATGGATTTAAGCAAAAGCAGCTATCTGCGGGGTACGGCTCGCTTGCTGATGTTCCGGCGGAATACATCGACGGGGAAAGCCAGCGCCTGCAGCTTTATCGCCGAGCTGTGTGGTGCTGGACAAAGGCGAGCCTGACAGAACGTTACCGCAGCTTTGACGCGACCGGCAGCGGTAGCAAAAAGGCGGACGAACTGGACAGCTCAGTGGATGAACTCTGGCGTGATGTGCGCTGGTCGCTGAGTCGCCTGCAGGATATGCCTCGCATGACGGTGGAGCTTATCTGATGAAAGTCCGTGCGCATCAGTATGACACGGTGGACGCGCTTTGCTGGCGTCATTACGGGCGCACGCAGGGTGTCACTGAGCAGGTATTACGGGCAAATCCGGGGCTGGCTGAGCACGGCCCCTTTTTACCTCACGGGCTGCAGGTGGAGCTGCCGGAAATCACGGCATCAACCACGGCGCAGACTGTCCAGCTATGGGACTGAATTATGACGCTTGAACGAATCAGCGCCTTTATCACGTACTGCATTGCCGTACTGCTGGCATGGATGGGCGATCTGTCGCTTAAAGATGCCTCAACGGTTGGGGGCGTGTTGATTGGCATGCTAATGCTGGCAATCAACTGGTACTACAAACACAAAACCTTCCAGCTGCTGAGCGCCGGAAAAATTACGCGGGGGGAATATGAATCCTTCAATCGTTAAGCGTTGCATGGTCGGGGTGGTGCTGGCTATCGCCGCCACGCTGCCCGGATTTCAGCAGCTGCATACCTCCGTGGACGGCCTGAAACTGATTGCGGATTACGAGGGGGGCCGCCTGCAGCCGTATCAGTGCAGCGCGGGCGTCTGGACCGACGGGATTGGCAATACGTCCGGCGTGGTGCCAAAGAGGGCAATTACGGAACGGCAGGCGGCGCTGGGGCTGATTAACAATGTTCTGCGCGTGGAACATACGCTCGAAAAATGTGTGGCGCAGACCATGCCACAAAAAGTCTATGACGCGGTGGTGTCCTTTGCTTTCAACGTGGGAACCGGCAATGCCTGTAGCTCCACGCTGGTTAAGCTTCTTAAACAGAAACGCTGGGCTGATGCGTGCCGCCAGCTGCCGCGCTGGGTATATGTCAAAGGTGTGTTCAATAAGGGGCTGGACAATCGTCGGGCGCGGGAAATGGCATGGTGCTTAAAAGGTGCTTCTTAATGATGCGCTTATATCCCGCTTTTATGGTGCTGATGCTGTCTGTGCTGGGCTGGCAGGCGTGGCAGCTTAATAACGCGCGTCACACCATTGAAACCCAGGGCGCCACACTGACCAGCATGGCGCAGGATCTGAGCAAAAAGAACAGCCAGCTGATCTCTTTATCCATCCTGTCCGAAACCAATAGCCGGGAGCAGGCGCGGCTTTATGCGGCAGCAGAACAAACCACATCACTGCTGCGAAGCCGACAGCACCGGACCGAGGAACTGAAACGTGAAAACGAGGATTTACGCCGCTGGGCTGATACTCCTTTGCCTGCTGATATTGTCCGGCTGCGGGAGCGTCCAGCCCTCGCCGGAGGTACAGCTTACCGTGAGTGGTTGTCCAAAGGTGACGCAGTGCCGCCTGGAAAGGTCAGCGCCGCGCAGTAATGGCGATCTGCTCAGGGTACTGGATGAAACGGAGGCCGCCTGGGCGGTCTGTGCCGATAAGGTAGACACGATAATTGCGTGTCAGGAGCGTGACAGTGAACAAGCCGCAGTCCTTACGCAGCGCCCTGAATAAGGCCGTGCCTTATGCCCGTGATAACCCGGACAAGCTGCATTTGTTTGTGGATAACGGCGCACTGGTGGCAACCGGCGCCAGCTCCATGTCGTGGGAGTATCGATATACCCTGAACGTGGTGATTGAAGATTTCAGCGGTGACCAGAACCTGCTGATGGCGCCGGTTCTGCTGTGGCTCAGTGAAAACCAGCAAGATGCTATCAGCAACCCGGAGCTGCGCGAAAAGCTGTTTACGTTTGAGGTGGATATTCTGCGCAATGATATCTGCGATATCAGCCTGAACCTGCAGCTGACAGAGCGTGTGCTGGTCAATACGGACGGCAGCGTGTCCAGCGTGGAGGCCGTGGAAGAACCAGACCAGCCGGAAGAGATGTGGACGGTGAAACGTGTCTGAGCTGCAGAAGGTTGATGACTGGCTGACGGCGCTGCTGGCTAGCATTGAGCCGCCAGCCCGCAAGCGCATGATGAGGGATTTAGCTCAGCAGCTGCGCCGCACCCAGCAGAATAATATCAGGCTGCAATGCAACCCGGACGGGACGGCTTACGAGGCGCGAAAAGTAACGGCCCGGAGTAAGAAAGGGCGCATTAAGCGGCAAATGTTTTCGAAACTGCGCACCGCAAAATATTTGAAAACCACCGCCAGCCCCGACTCTGCTAGCGTACAGTTTGCCGGGCAGGTGCAGCGTATTGCCAGGGTGCATCATTACGGCTTACGGGATCGTGTAAGCCGTAGGGGGCCGGAGGTGCATTATTCGGAGCGGCGGTTGCTCGGTATCAACGATGAAGTTGATCGTATTACAAAAGCACACCTACTCGCTTGGTTGTGTTAGAGAGGGGCTTCTAATTCGTCAAGTTTACTCCGGGCGCGGTTGAGATTGATTTCATCATTAATCGCTTTTCCTGCTCCGTCTGCGGAGGGATAAATGGTGGCGGCACTGAATCCTGCTTTGTTCAACAGTCGGTATGCTTTAATTACCTCTTTAATAGGGAGTGTGTATTTAAAAAATACCGGGTGAGGGTAATCACCAGAAAGCTCTTCGAGGCTATGAATTATTGCATCTCGTCCTCTGCCGCCTGTATGAGGATGAATGCTAAAAAGTCCAGACTGAGCTGCAAGGTGAGGGCTGATTGATCCTGCCGTGGAGTGTAAATTGATTTGAGGATGAAGATTGATACATTCTTTGTTAAAGGCCCATATAGCCAATTTACTTGATTCGTTCCAATTCATGTAATTAGCAATGCATGAACTAACTGCAAAATAAATGGCAATATAGGGTATGCGAGTCCAATCCAGAAGCCTAGTTGGGACGCCATGATGTTGTGCCAAGGCCATTAAATCCAGTACATTTGGGTTAGGCCATGATGAGGGATTTAAAAACCAATAATCTTGGTTGCATATCTCAACGTGTTTTTCACGAAAATCTGGACTATCACCTGGGATTCTCACGCCAATTCTGTCGCAATGGCTAACGAAAGACTTCAGGATCATTATCTCACTTGCCACAATGTCATCTGATTTAGGATTGGCCCTTCTTGCTAAGTAATTCGGAGGGTTACGAAGAGCTGACGGAATTAAATTCCATTCGGAGTCACCTTGTCCTCTATAAATAATATTATCAACACAATTTGGGTCGATCTTCTTTGTCGGGGATAAAGCATCCCAAAGTTCTGAAGCATCGTCATATTCACGTAGCTCATAAGTAGGGTATTTGCGTTCACTCATTTTCATCGTTTGTAGTTTTGTGTGGATAATCACACAAGTTACCACACTGCATATCAAAAGTGACTAATGGCAACATATAGCCATGAACACACAACTTACCGAAATCATGCGCCTTATCACCAATCTGGTCCGAACCGGCATAGTGACCGAAGTGGATCGGGAGAACTGGCTGTGCCGGGTGAAAACGGGTGACCTCGAAACCAACTGGATTAACTGGCTGACGCTGCGTGCCGGTGGTGCCCGGACGTGGTGGTGTCCATCGCCGGGGGAGCAGGTAGTGGTGCTGAGCATGGGCGGTAACCTTGAGACGGCTTTTGTGCTGCCCGCCATTTATTCCAGCCAGTTTGCTGCACCTTCTGATTCCGTTGATGGCTGCGTGACCGAATACCCGGACGGCGGTTGGTTTGAATACGAGCCAGCCACGGGCCGCTGGTACGTCCGGGGTATTAAATCCATGGTGATTGAGGCTGCGGAAAACGTCACGTTTAAAACCGGTGAGTTTGTGGTGGAGGCTGACAGGACCCGCATCAATAGCGACGTGGTGATAAACGGCGAGGTCACACAAAGCGGCGGCGCGATGAGTTCAAACGGGATCGTGGTTGATAGCCACGCCCACAGCAAAGTGAAGTCCGGCGGCGATACATCAGGAGGCCCGGTATGACGTTGTACATTGGGATGAACCGCAGCACCGGGCAGGCCGTGACCGATACCGATCACCTGCGCCAGTCCGTGCGCGATATTTTGCTGACCCCGCAGGGCAGCCGTATTGCCCGCCGGGAATACGGCTCGCTGTTGTCCACGCTGATTGACCAGCCCCAGAACCCGGCGCTCCGCCTGCAGGTAATGTCCGCCGTTTACGTGGCGCTGAATCGCTGGGAGCCGCGGCTTACCCTGGACGCCATCAACATCAGCAGCAGTATTGACGGCTCGATGGTGGTGGAGCTGACCGGGCAGCGCAATGACGGCGTACCGGTTTCCCTTTCCGTATCAACAGGAGCAGAGAATGGCGGTAATTGACCTTTCCCAGCTGCCCGCCCCGCAAATTGTGGATGTGCCGGATTTTGAAACGCTGCTGGCGGAGCGAAAGGCAGCATTTGTAGCCCTTTATCCTGCAGATGAACAGGAGGCCGTCTGGCGCACGTTATCTCTTGAATCCGAACCCGTTACCAAACAGCTGCAGGAAAACACCTATCGCGAAATCCTGCTGCGCCAGCGTATCAATGAGGCCACGCAGGCCGTCATGGTGGCCTACGCCATGGGCAGCGATCTGGACCAGCTGGCGGCTAATAACAACGTGCAACGTCTTGTTGTGACGCCCGCCGACGATGACGCGGTGCCGCCGGTTGCCGCCGTGAAAGAAAGTGATGAATCCCTGCGCCAGCGCGTGCCCGCTGCGTTTGAGGGGCTGTCCGTGGCAGGGCCGACGGCGGCCTATGAATTCCACGCGAAAAGCACGGACGGACGCGTGGCGGACGCCAGCGCAACCAGCCCGGCCCCGGCAGAAGTGGTGGTGACCGTGCTTAACCGTGAGGGAGACGGTACGGCTGCGGATGATCTGCTGGCACTGGTTGAAAAGGCGCTGAACAGCGAGAGCGTACGTCCGGTTGCTGACCGGCTGACCGTGCGCAGCGCGGAAATTATCCCTTATCGCGTCGATGCGACGATTTACCTTTATCCGGGACCGGAGGCGGAGCCGGTCATGGCCGCCGCGAAAGCGAGCCTGCAGAAATACATTGCCAGCCAGACGCGTCTTGGACGGGATATCCGCCGCAGTGCCATTTATGCGGCCCTGCACGTGGAGGGAGTGCAACGCGTGGAGCTGGCTTCCCCGCTGGCGGATGTGGTGCTGGACAAAACGCAGGCCGCGTCCTGTACAGAGTGGAGTGTGATTAACGGCGGTACGGATGAATAGCCTGCTGCCGCCCGGCTCCACCACGCTTGAGCGCCGTCTGGCGCAGAGCTGCAGCGGCATATCCGATCTGCAGGTTTCATTGCGTGATTTGTGGAACCCGGCAACGTGCCCGGTCCATTTTCTGCCGTATCTGGCCTGGGCGTTTTCGGTGGACCGCTGGGACGAAGGCTGGGCGGAAAACGTTAAGCGCCGGGTGGTGCAGGATGCGTTTTATATCCATCAGCGCAAGGGCACAACCAGCGCCGTTCGCCGCGTGGTGGAGCCGTTCGGCTTTCTGATCCGCATCATTGAGTGGTGGCAGACCGGTGAGGCACCGGGCACGTTTCGTCTGGATATCGGCGTGCAGGACCAGGGCATAACGGAAGAAACCTATCTGGAGCTTGAGCGCCTGATAAGCGATGCAAAGCCGTGCAGCCGCCACCTGATCGGCATGTCCATTAATCTACAGACCAACGGGCCGTTATGGGTGGGCGCTGCCACCTATACGGGCGAAGAGCTGACGATTTATCCCTATATCAACGAAACCATAATCTCCGGCGGAACCGCCTATGAGGGCGGGGCGGTCCATGTTATCGACACAATGAGAGTGAACCCATGAGCGCAAAATTTTACACCCTGCTGACGGATATCGGCGCGGCGAAACTGGCAAGCGCTGCCGCGCTCGGCGTCCCGTTAAAAATTACTAAGATGGCAGTGGGCGACGGTGGCGGAACGCTGCCAACGCCTAACGCACAGCAGACGGCGCTGGTTGGTGAGAAGCGCCGCGCTGATCTTAATATGCTGTACATCGACCCGCAGAACAGCAGCCAGATTATTGCTGAACAGGTGATCCCGGAAACGGAGGGCGGTTGGTGGATCCGTGAGGTTGGCCTGTTTGATGAAACCGGCGCCCTGATTGCCATCGGCAACTGTCCCGAAAGCTACAAGCCGCAGCTGGCGGAGGGTAGTGGACGCACGCAGACGGTGCGCATGGTGATGATTACCAGCAGCACCGACAACATCACCCTGAAAATTGACCCGGCAGTGGTGCTGGCAACCCGTAAATACGTGGATGACAAGGTGCTGGAGCTTAAGCTCTATGTGGATGATCTGATGGCAAAGCACCTTGCTGCTGCCGACCCGCACACGCAATACGCGCCGAAAGAAAGCCCGACGCTGACCGGTACACCGAAAGCCCCAACGCCAGCGCAAAGCGTGAACAATACGCAGATTGCCACCACGGCATTTGTGAAAGCGGCCCTTGCGGCACTGGTTGGCTCTTCCCCCGCAGCACTGGATACGCTGAACGAACTGGCCGCCGCGCTGGGTAATGATGCCAACTTTGCCGCCACCATGACAAATGCCTTGGCAGGGAAGCAACCGCTGGACAAAACGCTGACCAGCCTGAGCGGGAAGGACGTTGCTGGGCTTCTCTCATACCTTGGTTTGGGAGAGGCTGCAAAACGAGATGTTGGCACCAATGACAATCAAATCCCGGATATGAGTAGCTTCACCAGAAATCTTAATACCAGTGGTTGGCAAAAATTACCGGGCGGATTGATTATCCAGTGGGGTAGAGTCATGCCGCCCGCTCCGGGTTCAAGTCAGGCAGTTTCGTATCCCGTGACCTTTAACCTTTTATTGGGATTAGCCATCTCATTGAATGCCGTTTCAGGAAATACCGGCTGCGCAGGAGCAACAGCGACGAATACACAAACAAGCGGTTTTAACTGGACCATGTTACCTGGCGCAACGTATGGGTCGATTGCTTCAAGTTTCTGGATTGCGGTAGGAGTATAAAAAATGATTTATTATTCGGTGGCAACAAACGGTTTTTATATTAATGGCATAGGAGAGCAAAACATACCCGGCGATGCTGTGAAAATAACAGACGAACTACAGCAGGAACTTTTAGCGGGGCAGGAGGAAGGGAAGATTATTATAATCAATGAGAACGGGATGCCTGCTCTCTCTGATCCTGTTGTTGATTACGTTGAGTTAGCAGACATACAAAAAACATTCCTTATCAGTCAGGCCAATGATTACATGAACAGCAAGCAATGGCCCGGCAAAGCAGCAATGGGGCGTCTTAAGGACAATGAAACCGAACTGTACGGAGTCTGGCTTGATTATTTAGATGCGCTTGAAGCAGTTAATACTTTAAGCGCCCCAGAAATTGAATGGCCTACTCTTCCCGCTCAGTAATATCTCTAAGAATTGGCTCGCCGCTTTCGTTAACGGCGAGCGCTTTTCCTTCCGGTATTTCAGTGGTTGTAAAAAACCAGTTCTGCTCCGGTAATTCAATAGCCCCTTGTACTTCATGAATGCCGGAAAGTACCTCGGTCATTGTTATGGGATTAAACAGGCGCATAAATTACCCTCCATGAAAATGAATTAGATGATGGTGTTGCGTCCGGGAACTGGCAGCGCGCAGCAAATCCAGTGTTAGTAACTTCATTATCAATAATCAATGACACATGAAGGGCCGCCCCGGATGTATCAGAAGAAATTCTCTCTGCAATGCTGATGTAGCGTGAAATGGCTGGTAGTGCGATTGGGTAGGTAATAGTGGCTTTACCCGCTACGTGTACCCCACTAATCCCAAATAATTCAATAGCTCCGTCTGACCAGATAACCCAGCAGCCATTGGCATTCCTTCCCCGGCTGGTTACAAACCTTGCTTCTCCCAAACCAACCTTTAAGAAAATGCAGATTCTGTTCCTGCATGGCATGCTTGCGGCCTTTTGGGGAGTGAAAAACCATGCTTGTCGGGTACGTGAGGGTGTCAACAAATGAGCAGAACACGGCACTGCAGAGAAACGCACTGCAAAGCGCAGGATGTGAGCTGATTTTTGAGGACAAAATAAGCGGCAAAACCTCGGACAGGCCGGGGCTTAAAAAGGTGCTCAAAACGCTGGCTGCAGGTGACACGCTGGTTGTCTGGAAGCTGGATCGGCTGGGCAGGAGCATGCGCCATCTTGTCACGCTGATTGAAGAACTGCGCGTAAGCGGGATTAACTTTCGCAGCCTGACGGACAGCATTGATACCTCAACGCCTATGGGCCGCTTTTTCTTTCATGTCATGGGCGCGCTGGCGGAAATGGAGCGTGAATTAATCGTTGAACGTACCCGCGCCGGTCTTGCTGCAGCGAGAGAGCAGGGACGGATCGGGGGTAGAAGGCCGAAATTAACACAGGATCAATGGGCGCAGGCCGGAAGACTTATTGATGCCGGGGAATCCAGGCAGAGAGTCGCCATTATTTATGATGTGGCGATATCGTCGCTATACCGAAAGTTTCCAGCGGGTACGCAGTAAGCCGCAGCGCCCCATATTGTGCCAGTGCCGACACAACCGCCATCACGTGCACCGCGCGCGCAACCACCAGAACATAAGCAGACCCCCTGTAAACCGGAGAGACTGCCTTATGGCTCAGGACTACCACCACGGGGTGCGCGTTGTTGAAATCAACGAGGGCACCCGACCGATCACCACGGTAAGCACGGCTATCGTGGGCATGGTCTGCACCGGCGATGATGCCGACGCGGCGATGTTTCCCCTCAACAAGCCGGTTCTGCTGACCGATGTGCTGACCGCCAGCGGCAAAGCGGGCGAGTCCGGCACGCTGGCCCGTTCGCTGGATGCCATCGCTGATCAGGCTAAACCCGTCACCGTTGTGGTGCGCGTTGCCCAGGGCGAAACCGAAGCGGAAACCACCACCAATATTATTGGCGGCGTGACCGCAGACGGTAAGAAAACGGGCATGAAGGCGCTGCTGTCCGCACAGTCCCAGCTCGGCGTTAAGCCGCGTATCCTCGGCGTGCCGGGGCATGATACGCAGGCCGTTGCTACTGAGCTGATGGGCATTGCCCAGAGCCTGCGCGGTTTTGCCTACCTGTCCGCCTACGGCTGTAAAACGGTCGAAGAGGCCATTGCCTACCGCGACAATTTCAGCCAGCGCGAAGGCATGCTGATCTGGCCTGACTTTATCAACTTTGACACCGTGCTGAACGCGGATGCGACGGCCTACGCCTCCGCCCGTGCGCTCGGCCTGCGCGCCAAAATTGACGAGCAGACCGGCTGGCATAAAACCCTGTCTAACGTCGGCGTGAACGGCGTCACCGGTCTTTCTGCGGACGTGTTCTGGGATTTACAGGACCCGGCAACGGATGCCGGTCTGCTGAACCAGAACGACGTCACCACCCTGATCCGTAAGGACGGCTTCCGCTTCTGGGGTTCGCGCTGCCTCAGTGACGATCCGCTGTTTGCCTTTGAGAACTACACCCGCACGGCGCAGGTGCTGGCAGATACCATTGCGGAAGGGCATATGTGGGCGGTGGATAAACCGCTAAACCCGTCGCTGGCTCGCGACATTATCGAAGGCATCCGCGCCAAAATTCGCAGCCTGGTGAGCCAGGGCTATCTCATCGGCGGGGACTGCTGGCTGGATGAGTCGGTGAACGATAAGGATTCCCTGAAGGCCGGGAAGCTGACCATCGACTACGACTACACGCCGGTACCGCCGCTTGAAAACCTGATGCTGCGCCAGCGCATCACCGACCAGTACCTGCTGGACTTCTCCAGTCAGGTCAGCGCGTAAGGGGACCCCATGGCATTACCACGCAAGTTAAAACACCTGAACCTGTTCAACGACGGGAACAACTGGCAGGGGCTGATCGAATCCCTGACCCTGCCAAAATTCACGCGCAAGTTTGAAAAGTATCGCGGCGGCGGGATGCCCGGCGCGGTGGACGTGGATATGGGGCTGGATGACGGCTCTCTGGATTCGGAATTTACCATTGGCGGCACCGAGCTGCTGCTGTTCAAGCAGATGGGCGCCGCTACCGTTGACGGGATTCAGCTGCGCTTTACCGGCTCCATCCAGCGTGATGATACCGGGGAGGTGCAGGCCGTGGAGCTCGTCGTACGCGGACGCCATAAGGAGCTGGATTCCGGCGAATGGAAAACGGGCGAGAGCAGCAGCACCAAAGTCAGCAGCACCAACAGCTACGCGAAGCTGACCATCAACGGTGAGGTGCTCTACGAGGTCGATCTGGTCAACATGATTGAAATCGTGGGCGGCGTGGATCTGATGGAAGCGCACCGCAACGCGCTCGGCTTTTAAGTTAGCAACGCGGCGCGGTTAGCCGCGCCAGTATCCCCTTTTATCAGGACATAAACATGAGCGACAAACTGACAGAAAAAACCGTACAGCTGGATACCCCAATCAAACGTGGGAAAACTGAAATCACCGAAATTGTGCTGCGCAAGCCGCAGTCCGGCGCATTACGCGGTACGCGCCTGCAGGCCATTATGGATATGGATGTGGGCGCTATGATGACCGTCATCCCCCGTATCTCCACACCGACCCTGACCGCGCAGGAAATGGCAGAGCTGGACCCCGCCGATCTCACCTCGTTATCCGTGGAGGTGGTCACTTTTTTGTTGAAGAAATCGGTGCTTGCCGATTTACCGACAGCCTGACGGTTGATGACCTGGTGGCAGATATTGCCACCATCTTTCACTGGCCGCCATCCGTAACGGACGTTATGCCGCTGACCGAAGTGCTGGCGTGGCGGCACAAAGCGATTCAGAGAAGCGGGGCCAGCGATGAGTGACAACAACCTGCGCCTGCAGGTCATTCTTAATGCGGTTGATAAAATCACCCGCCCATTCCGGGCAGCACAGGCCAGTTCGAAAGCGCTGGCGGCCGCCGTACAACAAAGCAAAACTCAGCTTAAAGAGCTTGATTCACAGGCTGGAAAGGTTGATGGCTTTCGCAAGGCTCGCTCTCAACTCGCTGAAACAGAAAAGAGCCTGTCCGCAGCAAAGCAGGAAGCCACTGCACTATCGACACAGTACGCCGCAACTACACGTGAAATGGTGCAACAGATTAAGCGCTTTGAACAAGCCAAAGCCCGTGTAAGCCAATTACAGACCAAATACAATGGGCTGCGGCAATCCGTGCAGCGTCAGCGTCAGGCTCTTAAAGAATCTGGAATTGATACTAAGAAGCTTAGTAGTGAGCAAATCAGGCTGCGCAAGGAAGCTGATGAAACACGACAAGCACTCGATAAGCAGCTGGCATCACTCAAACGCCTTGGTGAGCAGCAGCGGAAAATGCACGCCGCGCGAGCGCGGTATTCCCGTTCGCTGGAAGTGCGCGATCGTATTGCCGGAGCCGGGGCAACCACCACGGCTGCCGGGGTGGCGATGGGCGCGCCGGTAATGGCTGCAGTGAAGAGCTATGCCAGCATGGAAGATGCCATGAAGGGCGTGGCAAAGCAGGTCAACGGTCTGCGCGATGATAATGGCAACCGCACCGCCCGCTTTTATGAAATGCAGGATGCCATAAAGGCCGCCAGTGAACAGCTGCCGATGGAGCGCGGAGCCGTGGACTTTGCCGCGCTGGTTGAAGGCGGCGCCCGGATGAACGTGGCGAACCCCAATGACAGCTGGAAGGACCAGAAGCGTGACCTGCTGGCCTTTGCCAGTACGGCGGCGAAAGCCGCAACGGCGTTTGAGTTGCCTGCAGACGAGCTGGCGGAGGGGCTGGGGAAAATTGCCCAGCTCTACAGGGTGCCAACCCGCAACATTGAACAGCTGGGCGACGCGCTGAACTACCTGGACGATAACGCCATGTCAAAGGGCGCGGACATCATCGACGTGCTGCAGCGTATGGGCGGGGTTGCTGACCGTCTGGATTACCGCAAGGCCGCCGCTCTCGGTTCCACCTTCCTGTCATTAGGCGCCGCGCCTGAAATTGCCGCCAGCGCGTCAAACGCCATGGTTCGCGAACTGTCCATTGCCACCATGCAGAGTAAGCGATTCTTTGCAGGCATGGATCTGCTGAAACTCAATCCGGCAGAGATTGAAAAGCAGATGACAAAGGATGCAATGGGCACCATCCAGCGCGTGCTGGAAAAGGTTAATCATCTGCCGCAGGACAAGCGCCTGTCCGCCATGACGATGATTTTTGGCAAAGAGTTTGGGGACGACGCGGCAAAGCTTGCCAATAACCTGCCGGAGCTGCAGCGGCAGCTAAGCCTGACCGCAGGCAGCGGGGCGAATGGCTCCATGCAGAAAGAATCCGATATCAACAAGGATTCACTGTCCGCGCAGTGGCTGCTGGTTAAAACCGGGGCGCAGAACGTGTTCAGCAGCCTGGGCGAAACGCTGCGCCAGCCGCTGCTGGATATCATGGATACCGTGAAGAATGTCACCGGGGCGCTGCGCCGCTGGGTTGAACAAAATCCGCAGCTGGCGGGCACGCTGATGAAAGTGGCGGCAGCGACGGCGGCGATCACCGTGGCGCTCGGCACCTTCGCCGTGGCCATTGCGGCGGTGCTGGGGCCGCTGGCGGTGATTCGATTTGGCCTGTCCATGCTGGGAGCTAAAACGCTGCCGTCTCTGGCATCAGCCGTAACCCGCACCGGCAACAGATTGTCATGGCTTGCCAGCGCGCCGCTTTCGCTGCTGCGCCGTGGTCTTGCTGCATCCGGTAGCAGAACCGGATTACTGGCCGGGCCACTGAATGCCCTGCGCCGCTCTGCAGGTCTGACAGCAAATTCTGTCAGGGCGATAGCCGGGGCACCGCTGGCAATGTTACGCACCGGGCTGTCCGGCATCCGGGCCATTATTGGCATGGTGATGAATCCGCTGGCGGCGTTGCGGGGTGGACTATCCGCTGCCGGCAGCCTGATGCGTTTTCTGGTATCCGGTCCGCTGGCGCTGCTGCGCATGGCGCTGTATGGCGTTTCCGGCCTGCTGGGCGCGCTGCTGAGTCCGATTGGTCTGGTTGTTGCGGCGCTGACAGGTGTGGCGCTGGTTATCTGGAAATACTGGCAGCCCATCAGCGCATTTTTAGGGGGCGTAGTTGAAGGATTCAAAGCGGCTGCGGCACCGATTAGTGCGGCATTCGAACCGCTAAAACCGGTCTTTCAGTGGATTGGCGATAAGGTGCAGTCTCTCTGGAGCTGGTTCACCGATCTGCTGGCCCCGGTTAAATCCACCTCCGCAGAGCTGCAGAACGCGGCAGCAATGGGGCGGCAGTTTGGTGAGGCGCTGGCAGCCGGGCTGGAAATGGTCATGCACCCGCTGGAGTCGCTGAAATCCGGCGTCTCATGGCTGCTTGAGAAGCTCGGCATGGTCAGCAGGGAGGCGGCAAAGGCGAAGCTGCCGCCGCAGCAGCCCGCCACGGTGAATGGTGACGGCAGGGTGGTCTTACCGCCGGGCGGTTTTCCCTCCATGGGGTATGCGGGTATGTACGACAGCGGCGGCATTATTCCCCGTGGTCAGTTCGGGATCGTCGGGGAGAACGGCCCGGAGATTGTTAACGGTCCGGCGAACGTGACCAGCCGCAGACGCACGGCGGAGCTGGCACGCTACGCGTCAGAAATTAATCCGGTACCGATGGCGGTCAACGCGCCCGCAGCAGTCAGACCTGAATCCCCGGTTCGCCAGATTGTACTGGCCTCGGTGGTTGCAGGCGTGATGGGCGTTGCGGCGGCCCCGGTTGAAGCCGCGCCACTGCATCCAATGAGCCTGCCCGCTCCGTCGTACCAGCCACAAACGAACAAGCCAGCCAGCGCAGCGCCGGTGATGCATTTTGAAACCCATGCGCCCATTACCATTTACGCGCAGCCCGGACAAAGCGCGCAGGACATTGCGCGGGAAGTGGCGCGCCAGCTTGATGCCCGCGAACGCCAGACGCAGGCGAAAGCCCGCAGTAATTTCAGTGACCAGGGGGGATATGATTCATGATGATGGTGCTGGGTTTATACGTGTTTCAGCTGCGCACGGTTCCTTATCAGGAGCTGCAGTATCAGCGCAGCTGGCGACACGCGACCAACAGCCGGGTGAGCCGCCGTCCGTCCACGCAATTTCTTGGCCCGGATAATGATTCGCTGACGCTTTCCGGTGTGCTGTTGCCTGAAATCACTGGAGGCAGGTTGTCACTTCTGGCGCTGGAGCAGATGGCGGAGCTGGGCAAGGCATGGCCTCTTATCGAGGGCAGCGGGACCATCTACGGAATGTTTGTTATCGAGAGCCTGAGCCAGACCAAAGCGGAGTTTTTTCAAAGCGGGATGCCGCGCCGGATTGAGTTTACGCTCACCCTTAAGCGCGTGGATGAATCGCTGACGGATATGTTTGGCAGCCTCAGCGATCAGCTGGTTAGCCTGCAGGACACCGCAACGTCTGCGATTGGCAACATTACCAGTACGGTGGGAGGCATGCTGCAGTGAATATTGACCTCAACAGCAAAACCCCGGCATTCAGCATCAGCATAGAGGGAAAGGACGTGACGACGGTGCTGGACCCGCGACTGATGAGCCTGACGCTGACGGATAACCGGGGATTTGAGGCCGACCAGCTCGATCTGGAGCTGGACGACGCGGACGGGCAGATAATCCTGCCGCGTCGGGGTGCGGTTATCACACTGGCGCTGGGCTGGAAAGGTCAGCCGCTTTTCCCGAAAGGGGCGTTTACCGTGGATGAAATTGAACACGCGGGCGCACCTGACCGGCTGACCATCCGCGCCCGCAGCGCGGATTTCCGCGAAACGCTCAATACCCGTCGTGAAAAGTCCTGGCATCAGACCACCGTAGGGGAGGTGGTAAAAGCTATCGCCGCCCGGCACAAGCTCAAGATGGCGCTGGGCAAAGACCTGACGGACAGGCCCGTTGACCATCTGGACCAGACCAACGAAAGCGACGCCAGTTTTCTGATGAAGCTGGCCCGCCAGTCCGGCGCTATTGCCTCAGTGAAAAACGGCAATCTGTTGTTTATCCGGCAGGGGCAGGGCAGAACCGCCAGCGGCAAACCGCTGCCGGTCATCACGATCGCCCGAAGCGCAGGTGACGGCCACCGTTTCACCCTGGCAGACCGCGGCGCCTATACGGGAGTGATTGCCAGCTGGCTGCATACGCGGGAGCCTGCGAAGAAGCAAACCACAAGCGTTAAGCGCCGACGTAAAACCACCGCAACCAAGGAGCCGGAAGCAAAGCAGGGTGATTATCTGGTGGGAACGGATGAAAACGTGCTGGTTCTGAACCGCACCTATGCCAACCGCAGCAATGCGGAGCGTGCCGCAAAAATGCAGTGGGAACGCCTGCAGCGGGGCGTGGCGTCCTTCACTCTGCAGCTGGCAGAAGGACGAGCCGATCTCTATACGGAAATGCCGGTGAAGGTGACAGGGTTCAAACAGCCGATTGATGATGCGGAATGGACCATTACCACCCTGACGCATTCCGTCAGTCCGGATAACGGCTTTACGACAAGCCTGGAGCTTGAGGTGAAGATTGATGATCTTGATATGGAATAATTAGTTCACATTCCAGAACTTTAAGTTCACATGATGAAATAATAAGGTATGATTATTGCGAATAGTGGAAAAATAGCGAGGGCGTAAAAATGATGAATTGTCCTTTGTGTGGGAACTCCGCCCACACCCGCAGCAGCTTTCAGGTATCTTCGACGACTAAAGAACGCTATAACCAGTGCCAGAACATAAACTGCAGCCACACCTTTATCACGCATGAAACTTTTGTCCGTTCGATTGCCTGTCCGAAAGAAGCCCATGCGGTGCAGCCACATCCTTCCCGTTCAGGTCAGGTAGCTATGTCTCTTTAGGCGCTGCCGCCATTTTGTCGCCATTGGCTCAGGTAGGATAGGGTAAAGTGCTGATATGAAAGGTTATAAATTTCAGGCAATAAAAAACCCATCAACCTTGAACCAAAAGAGGCGGGGTTGATGGGCTCCACAAATTGGGGACATCAAAGAAAAGCAGTGGCATTAATTAAGACTGGCACCTTAGGAAAAAGTTCGACCGGTCATAAAAAATAATTATTTTTCTTTGTCTGTGGTCTTCGTCACATTCCGGGCCATATGATGACAATTAGCGTACCTGCTAAGGTTAACAACACGTTAGCGATGGCGTAGGTGCCTGCGTAGCCCAGCGCCGGGATGTTGCTGCGGGAGACGTCGCTGATGATTTCCATTGCCGGTGCGCAGGTGCGGGCACCCATCATTGCGCCGAACAGCAGCGCTCGGTTCATGCGCAGCACGTAGGCCCCGAACAAGAAGCAAATCACTACCGGAATGAGGCTGACGGCCAGCCCGGCAATCAGCATTTGTCCGCCGACCGCGCCGACGTGGCTGATGCCGCTGCCCGCGCTCAGGCCCACACCTGCCATAAACACCATCAGACCAAACTCTTTCACCATGTTCAGCGCCCCCTGTGGGATATAGCCGAAAGTCGGGTGGTTAGCTCGCAGGAAGCCCAGCATGATGCCCGCAAACAGTAGCCCCGCCGCGTTGCCCACGCCGAAGCTGAAGGAGCTGAACTGGAAGGTGATCATGCCGATCATCAGGCCGATAATAAAGAAAGCGCAGAAGGCGAGCAGGTCGGTGATCTGGCTGTGAATCGAGATAAAGCCGATGCGTTCGGCAACGGTTTTAACACGCCTTGCATCGCCGCTGACCTGAAGCACATCTCCCTTATTCAGCACGATGTTATCGTCGATAGGCATTTCAATCTGGCTGCGGATTACGCGGTTCAGGAAGCAGCCGTGGTCCGTCAGCTTGAGCTGTGCCAAGCGACGGCCTACCGCATTGTGGTTCTTAACCACGATCTCTTCGGTGACGATACGCATATCGAGCAGGTCGCGGTCGAAGACTTCTTTACCGTTGCGGAAGCTCGGGTCAAGGCGTGAGTGAGCATCCGGGTAACCAACCAGGGATATCTCATCGCCTTTTTGTAGCACCGCATCACCGTCCGGGTTTGCGAGAATGCCGTTTCGGCGGATACGTTCGATATAGCACCCGGTTTGGCGATAGATGCCCAGCTCGCGCAGATTTTTGCCGTCCGCCCAGGCGACCAGTTCGGAGCCAACGCGATACGCGCGGATAATGGGCAGGTAGACCTTACGTGCCGCATCGGTGTCCAGACCGCGCTCACGGGCAATCTGCTGGGCGCTGGTTTGTAAATCCTGATGCTGGAGCTTCGGCATGTAGCGCGCGCCAATAATCAGGCTGACCAGGCCAATCAGATAGGTCAGCGCATATCCCAGGCTCAGATGGTCCAGGGAGTCAGCCAGTATCTCTTTCGACATGCCCGAATGGCGAAGCGTGTCTCCGGCGCCAACGAGCACGGGGGTTGAGGTCATGGATCCGGCGAGCATCCCCGCCGTCAGGCCTATATCCCAGCCGAACAATTTGCCAAAACCAAAGGCCAGCAGCATGGCGGTACCGACCATCACCAGCGCCAGCATGAGGTAGTTTTTACCGTCGCGGAAAAAGATAGAGAAAAAATTAGGCCCGGCTTCCACACCGACGCAGAAAATAAACAGCATAAAGCCCAGGTTAAGGGCGTCGGTGTTGATGGCGAAGTGCTGCTGTCCCAGTAATAAAGAGACTACTAAAACACCAATGGAATTACCCAGTTGGATTGAACCAAGGCGTAATTTACCCAGGCACAACCCTAAGGTCAGCACCACAAATAATAACAGGATGTAATTCCCGTTTAACAAATCTGCGACGTTTATATTCACGAAGGCTAACTTCTTGTTTACCAGTAAGCTGTTGAAAGAAAGGGTTTTTTGCGCTAAGGTTTTTACTTAAAACGAATTGTAGTCATTCTAAACAATCGCCGTGAAATATCACGAACCGCACCCTGACGCTGGCCGCTAGTTTAATCTTTATGAGGTTTAACAGCCAGTAAGAATATTGTGCTTATTTGAGCGCGCTTTTTTGGCATGGACTGCCACAGCTTTATCAGACTGGGCTATCTCTGCGCAGCAGAGTTCTACCTGCAAAGGGTTCGATACAGATGACGGAAAGGAGAGGGTATGTACAGGCGTGGCCAACGCGGATTGGGGGTGATCTGCTGCTTTTTACTTTTCATTCTGGTTTTTTTATCGCTGCACCTGCAGGTTGCGGAGGGCATGATGACTTCCGGCCATCTTCAACTCGGGCTGCTGCTGTTTATCCTGCCCGGTGCGATTGCCAGCTTCATATCTAAACAGGATCAGGTTATCGGACCATTGCTAGGGGCGATGCTGGCGTTGCCGCTTTGTCTTGTCATTCTGCATACCTTATTTACCCCGACTCGTTCGTTCTGGCAGGAAGTAGCCTGGCTATGCGGCGCGGTGTTCTGGACCTCTCTCGGGTCGCTGTGCTTTCTGATGATAAACATGGTGCGCAGGCGACGCGAAGACGAAAAAAAACCGGCTGAGTAGCCGGTTTGATATTGCTGACAAAGAAGGAAAAAGCGTGGTTTTTCCTTCTTTGTGGTAAGCAGGCGAAAATCAATCAATTGATTTTCCTTGTTATTTATTCGGTGAAATCTTTTCGAATTCCATTCGTTGTAGATTTGTCATCAGTCTGAAACCGGCTGAGTAGCCGGTTTTTTTTCTGTCTGAAACTTATTCTGCGTTCTGGAACAGGTTCAGGTGCTCTTTCGCGTAAGCTTCGAAATCGGTGCAGCCGCCAATGTGCTGCTGATCGAGGAAGATCTGTGGAACGGTTTCCACCGGCTTACCGACGGTTTTTTCCAGATCGGCTTTGGTGATGCCTTCCGCGTGGATGTCTACGTAGCGGAAGTTGAAGTCGTCACGCTCGGCGGTCAGTTTCTCAGCCAGCTCTTTAGCACGGACACAATACGGGCAGCCAGGGCGCCCAAAAATAACTGCAAACATGTAATCTCCTCAGTTTTTGTGGCCGAACGAACCGGCGAATGGAGACTATAATGCCGATAACCGGGGGGAATGAAAAGAAGGTCCTGCCTCTTAGTTTGATATCCGCAGGCTATAGTAAATCGCGGAGCAAGGTTTTCGCTGGTGTATACTGATTCGCTAATTGCCTTCGGAGACAAGCAGATGCGTTCATTAGGGGCCTTACCCAGGTCGGTACTGATTCTGGAAGTTTTCGGTATCGCTTTTTTGTTGTTTTCGTACCTTTCCCTGAACGGATATGTTTCATTGCCCGCACCAATAGGTACAGCCACCGCTGCGATAGTCATGGTATTTTTGGGTGTTGCGCTGATGATACCGGCGGCGGCGTGTATGGTCTGGGCCATGGCGCAAAACGTTGCGCCGCTGCTGACCAAAGGCCCGGCACCAGAATCGCAATCAGACAAGACAAAGGAAAAACGAGATGACGCCGACAATTGATCTGCTCCGCTCACATCGCTCTATTCGTAAATTTACCGATGAGCCCATCACAGACGAACAGCGTGCGGCGATTCTCGCCAGCGCCCAGTCGGCTTCCAGCTCCAGCTTTTTGCAGTGCAGCTCTATTATTCGCATTACTGATAAAGCGATGCGCGAGCAGTTTGTTACCCTGGCAGGTGGACAGCCACACATTGCCCAGGCCGCTGAGTTTTGGGTCTTCTGCGCCGACTTTAACCGTCTGCTACAAATTTGCCCGGATGCGCAGCTTGGTCTGGCCGAGCAGCTGTTATTAGGCGCGGTAGACACCGCCATCATGGGGCAGAATGCCTTCACCGCTGCGGAATCGCTTGGTCTCGGCGGCGTCTATATTGGCGGCATTCGTAATAATATTGAGACCGTAACGGAGCTGCTGGGCCTGCCGCAGCACGTGCTGCCGCTGTTCGGCCTGTGCCTGGGCTGGCCGGTTCAGGATCATAGTGTGAAGCCGCGCATGCCTGCCGCCATGCTGGTTCATGAAAATCACTATCAGCCGGTCGACCCGGACGTGCTGGCCGCGTATGACGAAGAGATGGCGCAGTATTATCTCTCCCGCGACAGCAACGCGCGCCGCGACACCTGGAGCGACCATATCCGCCGCACGGTGATCAAAGAAAGCCGTCCGTTCATTCTGGATTATCTGCACAAGCAGGGGTGGGCAACAAGATAAAATAAGCGGCGACTTCGGTCGCCGTTTAGATTGCTGACAAAGAAGGAAAAAGCGTGGTTTTTCCTTCTTTGTGGTTAGCAGCCGAAAATCAATGAATTGATTTTCCTTGTTATCTATTCGGTGAGATCTTTTCGAATTCCATTCGGTTTAGGTTTGTCATCAGTCTGAGCGGCGACTTCGGTCGCCTTTTTTAATTGATACATTTTCGCTATGAATCCGGGGTGCAAACGGTATTGGTGAGGGGCCGCAACCGGTCGGTATAAAGGTTGTCGTGAAGACAAATTTTAATCCGAGCATGATAAGGAGCCCCTGATGTCGACCACCCTGGACAATTCTCCGTACTACGCCGCAGATATTATCCGCTCCCGCATTAACGGCCTGATCCCCCGCGTTGCCTTTATCCTTGGCTCCGGGCTGGGCGAGCTGGCCGATAAGATCGAGCAGCCCGTTGTCTTTCCTTATGACCAACTGCCGGGCTTTCCGGTAAGCACCGTTCATGGCCACGCGGGCGAGTTGGTTGTCGGCACGCTGGCAGGCGTTCCGGTTGCGTGCATGAAGGGGCGTGGCCACTTCTATGAAGGGCGAGGCATGTCGGTCATGACCAGCGCTGTACGCACTTTCAAACTGCTGGGCTGCGAAATCCTGTTCTCAACGAATGCCGCCGGTTCGCTGCGTCCGGACGTCGGGCCTGGCTGCCTTGTGGCACTGAACGACCATATCAATACCATGCCGGGCACGCCGACCGTTGGATTAAACGACGACCGGTTCGGCGAACGTTTCTTCTCGCTGGCAAATGCTTATGACGCGGACTATCGCGGCGTACTTCAGCAGGTTGCAAAAGAGCAGGGCTTCCCGCTGAGCGAGGGGGTGTTCGTCTCTTATCCTGGGCCAAACTTTGAAACCGCGGCGGAAATCCGCATGATGCAAATCATCGGCGGTGACGTAGTGGGCATGTCCGTTGTGCCGGAGGTGATCAGCGCCCGCCATTGCGGCCTGAAGGTGGTGGCGGTCTCGGCTATCACTAACCTTGCCGAAGGGCTGGGCAGCGTGCAGCTGTCCCACGCGCAGACGCTGGCAGCTGCGCAGCTCTCCCGTCAGAACTTCATTAATCTAATCTGCGGCTTCCTCGGCAAGCTGGTCTGAGGGATACCCACCAAACCGGATAAAACACATGGCGATTAACTCCGTGGCGATAAAACCCCGCCTGAAAATCATGTTGTTTTTGCAGTACTTCATCTGGGGTGCCTGGCTGGTGACGTTGGGCTCTTATATGATCAACACTCTCGGTTTTCACGGGGCGGACGTGGGCATGGTCTACAGCACAAAGGGGCTGGCGGCAGTGCTGATGCCGGGGCTGGTGGGGATCATTGCCGATAAATGGCTGCCAGCAAACCGAGTGTATGCCCTGTGTCACGCGACGTGTGCGGTGATGCTGGTCTGGGCGGCCAGCGTCAGCCAGCCGGGGCTGATGTTCTGGATCATGCTCGGCAATGCGATGGCCTTTATGCCGACCATTGCGCTGTCTAACACCATCTCTTACGCCAGCCTGGAAAAGGCGGGGATGGATACCGTCAGCCAGTTTCCGCCCATCCGCGTCTTTGGCACCGTTGGGTTTATCACCGCGATGTGGGCGGTAAGCCTGCTGCGCCTTGAGCTAAGTAATATTCAGCTCTATATCGCGGCGGGGGCGTCTGTGGCGCTGGCCCTTTACGCTTTGACGCTGCCTACCACGCCTGTTGCCCGAGGACAGGTATCCCGCAGCTGGGTGAGACGCCTGGGTCTGGATGCCTTCGTGCTGTTCAGAAATCCCCGTATGGCGGTGTTTTTCCTCTTCGCCATGCTGCTGGGCGCGGTGCTGCAAATAACTAATACCTTCGGCAATCCGTTCCTGCATGACTTTGCCCGCCAGCCAGAGTTTGCCGATAGCTTCGTGGTGCGCTATCCGTCGATACTGCTTTCCGTTTCGCAGATGTCGGAAGTGGCGTTTATCCTCACCATTCCCTTCTTCCTGCGTCGTTTTGGCATTAAGCAGGTGATGTTGATGAGCATGGTCGCCTGGGTGCTGCGTTTTGCGCTCTTTGCCTGGGGTGACCCGTCGGCCATCGGTTTTGTTCTGCTGCTGCTCTCCATGGTGGTGTACGGCTGCGCGTTCGACTTCTTTAATATCTCCGGTTCGGTGTTCGTGGAGCAGGAGGTGGATTCGCGTATCCGGGCCAGCGCGCAGGGGCTGTTTATGACCATGGTCAACGGCGTAGGGGCTTATGCGGGTGCGATACTGAGCGGCTAGGTGGTGGATTATTTCACGGTCGGAGGGATCAAAGACTGGACGACGATCTGGCTGGTGTTCGCGGCTTACGCGCTGGTGCTGGCGGTTATCTTCCACTTTAGCTTCCAGTACCAGCACACGCCTACGCTCAACGCTTCGGCACCGCTCGCACATTAGCCCCGGAGGCGTTGCATGCGCGCCGCGGGGTGGTAGCTTATGGGGCGTCCACTAACAAGGAGTCCCATGAACACTTCCCAGCGCGTCTACCGTACGGACCTGAAACTTCTGCGTTATTTTCAGGCGGTCGCCGAAGAGCTGCATTTTGGCAAAGCGGCCGTGCGGCTGAACATGTCCCAGCCGCCGCTCAGCTTCCATATCAAGGAGCTGGAGTCCCAGCTGGGCACGATGCTGTTTATTCGTCACTCCCGCAGCGTGGCGTTAACGCATGCCGGGGAGGTGCTGCTTCAGGAAACCCGGCAGCTGCTGGATAACGCGAGTATGGCCTTTGCCCGCGTAGAGCAAATTGGCCGCGGGGAGGGCGGTCGCATTCATCTGGGCATCGTCGGCACCGCTATCTGGGGTGGGCTGCGCCTTGCACTACAGCGCTTTATCACGGATTACCCGGCCATCGATATACTGTTCCGCGAAAAATCGCCGGGGGACCAGCTGGCCCTGCTGGAGCGTCACGATATCGACGCGGGCATCTGGCGCATGGAAACCAGCCCGCCAGGCGGGCTGAAAAGCGAAAAGCTCCACGAAGCCACTTTTATGGTGGCGCTACCAGAGCAGCATCCGCTGGCAAAGCAGGCCACCGTAGAGATAGGACAGCTGCGCCACGAAGCTTTTGTCACCATGACGGCAGTCCATTCCGACTGGACGTTTCTGCAGCGGGAGTGCCGTGAGGCAGGCTTTACGCCGCGTGTGGTGCGTGAAGCGGTGGAGCCGCAAACGGTACTGGCGCTGGTCAGCATCGGACTGGGGCTGACGATTATGGCGGACAGCTACGCGCAGATGAACTGGCCCGGCGTTGTGTTTCGCCCGCCCAGTAAGCCGATCCCAGCAGATCTCTATGCCGTCTACGATCCCGGTCAGCTCACCTCGACAACAAGGCAGCTTATAGACGCGTTAAAGAAATCCCCCGACACGCTGCCCATCGTTGAAAGCGCAGGGCGGTGATATGATAGTCGGGCTGTTATTATCGGTCCGGAAACGCTGAGGTGCAGGGTGAAAATCGCCATTTTATCCCGGGATGGAACGCTTTATTCTTGTAAACGCCTGCGTGAGGCGGCGGTGCGCCGTGGCCACACGGTGGAAATTATCGATCCGCTGTCATGCTATATGAACATCAACCCGCTTTCCCCGTCGGTGCACTATAAAGGGCGCCAGCTGCCGCATTATGACGCGGTTATCCCCAGGATTGGCTCGGCCATTACGTTTTACGGCACCGCCGTGCTGCGCCAGTTTGAAATGCTGGGCAGCTATCCGCTTAATGAATCGGTGGCTATTACCCGCGCGCGGGACAAGCTTCGTTCGCTACAGCTGCTCGCCCGCCAGGGTATTGACCTGCCGGTGACCGGCTTTGCCCACTCCCCGGACGACACCAGCGACCTGATTGATATGGTAGGCGGCGCGCCGCTGGTGGTGAAGCTGGTGGAAGGCACCCAGGGCATTGGCGTGGTGCTGGCGGAAACGCGTCAGGCGGCAGAAAGCGTGATTGACGCGTTCCGCGGCCTGAATGCCCATATCCTGGTGCAGGAATACATTAAAGAAGCGAAGGGGCGGGATATTCGCTGCCTGGTGGTAGGCAACAACGTTGTTGCGGCCATTGAGCGGCAGGCAAAGCCCGGCGATTTTCGATCCAACCTGCACCGTGGTGGACAGGCTAACCGGGTTATGATTACCGATCGGGAGCGTGACATTGCGCTGAAAGCAGCGGCGACGCTGGGGCTGGACGTTGCCGGAGTCGATATTCTACGCGCCCATCGCGGCCCGCTGGTGATGGAGGTAAACGCCTCGCCCGGTCTGGAAGGGATTGAAAAGACGAGCGGGGTGGATATCGCCACGCTTATGATCGAATGGATTGAGCATCAGGCCCAGCCGGGCTACTGTCTGAAAACGGGCGGATAATCAACGTTAGCCGGTCATTTGAGGGGATAACCCCCGCCAAATGGACGCATAGTAATAGTATGACGCGCCGTTTTTGCGTAAGCTATGGCGCGACTTTCACCATCTCTAAGAGGCATCTGCATTTATGGATTCACTCGTTGTCCCGACCCTGGACATCTTACGCCGCTGGCTCGATGAGATCGGCGTGACTATTTTCGAGTGCGATACCTGCCAGGCGCTGCATCTGCCGCATATGCAGAATTTCGATGGGGTTTACGATGCCAAAATCGACCTGGTGGATAATATTGTGCTGTTCTCGGCGCTTGCCGAAGTGAAGCCCTCCGCGCTGCTGCCGCTGGCTTCCGACCTCTCCTCCATCAACGCCAGCTCCCTGACCGTGAAGGCCTTTCTCGACGTGCAGGACGATAACCTGCCGAAGCTGGTGGTTTGCCAGTCCCTGCAGGCTTCGGTCGGCATTACCCGCGAGCAGTTTGCCGCCTTCGTGAAGCAGAGCGAAGAGCAGATCTCGATGGTTATCCTCGAAGCGTGCGCAAATCAGCTGCTGTTTATCGCTGAAGAGGAAGAGCCGGTTGGCATAACCACGCAGGCTCACTTCCTGCACTAAACGTTGCATCGTCAGGCGCAGTGGCTGCCAGGCTCGCTGCGTTCAACGATTTTTTATCCTGCCTTAAAGCCCCCTCTATAGCACTATCCTCTGGCATTGCCGCCCCTCCGGGGGATCTCATAGACCACATCTCCTTCAAAAATCGATAAATGACGTTTTTTTCTCTGCTCACTGTTCGCTCACGCGGGCTACAGTTATTCTTGCGGGGCTGTCACAAACGTGCAACGTCGACGGGGGACGCCGTCCTTTTTTAACTACAGTTTGCATAGAGGTGCATGATTCTTGCATGGCACGCAGCGTGGGAAGGTCACGCCTGATAACTTTTATTCAGAAGGAATGAGATATGCTCGCCAATAAAAAATGGTTGTCGGCTTTGGTCGCTGGTGCGCTGATGGCGGTTTCTGCCACCTCGTCTGCGGCAGAGCAAAAGACGCTGCACGTTTACAACTGGTCCGACTATATTGCGCCGGACACGCTGGCAAACTTCACTAAAGAGACCGGCATCAAGGTCGTTTATGACGTTTTCGATTCCAACGAGGTGCTGGAAGGCAAGCTTATGGCGGGCAGCACCGGGTACGATCTCGTGGTGCCTTCGTCGCAGTTCCTTGAGCGCCAGGCGCAGGCCGGGATCTTCCAGCCGCTCGATAAAAGCAAGCTGCCAAACTATAAAAATCTCGATCCGGAAATGCTCAAGCTGGTGGCGCAGAATGATCGAGATAACAAGTACGGCATCCCTTATATGATGGTCACCACCGGCATTGGGTATAACGTTGAAAAGGTGAAGGCCGCGCTGGGTAAAGACGCGCCGGTAAATAGCTGGGACCTGGTCTACAAGCCGGAAAATCTGGAGAAGCTGAAAAGCTGCGGCGTGTCGTTCCTCGACGCACCAAGTGAAATCTACGCCAGCGTGCTGCACTATCTGGGTAAAGATCCCAACAGTTCCGATCCTAAAGATTACACCGGAGCGGCGAACGACCTGCTGATGAAGCTGCGTCCGTTTATCCGCTACTTCCACTCTTCCCAATACATCAACGATCTGGCGAACGGCGACATCTGTGTGGCGATTGGCTGGTCCGGCGACATCCTGCAGGCAGCTAACCGCGCGAAAGAGGCAAAAAATGGCGTGGATATTGCTTATACCATTCCGAAGGAGGGGGCGATGGTCTACTTCGATATGTTCGCGATGCCAGCCGACGCGAAGAATAAAGAAGAGGCGTATCAGTTCCTTAACTACCTGATGAAGCCGGACGTGGTGGCCAATATCAGCAATCACGTCTATTACGCGAATGCGAACAAAGAGGCCACGCCTTTGCTGAATGCGGAAGTACGGGACAACCCGGGCATTTATCCCCCTGCGGACGTCCGTGCGAAGCTCTTCACACAATCCGTTCTTTCGCCGAAAGTCGACCGAGTGATCACCCGTTCGTGGACTAAAGTTAAGACCGGGAAATAAGCAAACCTGCCAGGCACTTAGCCCGGTTTGCAACGGGGGACTGCACCCTGATGGTGCGACTGCCCCAATACGGACGCGGGCTTCGGCTCGCGTCGCGTTATTAGTACGGCAACCGGGCCGTACCCTTATCTGCTTTTGCCGGAGAGCAACATAATTGAACGACGCAATTCCCCGCCCGCAGGCGAAGACGCGCAGGGCGCTCACGCCGCTGCTGGAAATCCGCAACCTGACCAGGTCTTTCGACGGACAGCACGCCGTGGACGACGTCAGCCTGACCATTTATAAAGGCGAAATTTTTGCGCTGCTCGGACCATCCGGCTGCGGCAAGTCGACGCTGCTGCGCATGCTGGCGGGTTTCGAGCCGCCCAGCGCCGGGCAGATTATGCTGGACGGCGTGGATCTCTCACACGTGCCGCCTTACCAGCGGCCAATCAACATGATGTTTCAGTCCTACGCACTGTTCCCGCACATGACCGTTGAGCAGAACATTGCCTTCGGCCTGAAGCAGGACAAGCTGCCGAAGACGGAGATTGCCCAGCGCGTACAGGAGATGCTTGCGCTGGTGCATATGCAGGAGTTTGCCAAACGAAAGCCCCACCAGCTTTCCGGTGGCCAGCGGCAGCGCGTGGCCCTGGCGCGAAGCCTGGCGAAGCGCCCGAAGCTACTGTTGCTTGATGAGCCTATGGGCGCGCTTGATAAAAAGCTGCGTGACCGCATGCAGCTGGAGGTGGTGGATATCCTCGAACGCGTCGGGGCGACCTGCGTGATGGTGACGCACGATCAGGAAGAAGCGATGACCATGGCCGGCCGTATCGCCATTATGAACCGCGGTAAGTTCGTGCAAATCGGCGAACCGGAAGAGATATACGAACACCCGACGACCCGCTACAGCGCCGAATTTATCGGATCGGTAAACGTTTTTGAGGGGCTACTGAAATCGCGCGAAGCAGACGGTCTGGTGATAGACAGCCCGGGATTAATCCACCCGCTAAAAGTAGATCCGGATGCGTCCGTGGTCGACAACGTGCCGGTGTACGTCGCGCTGCGTCCTGAAAAGGTCATGCTCTGCGACGAGCCGCCCGCGGAGGGCTTCAACTTTGCGGTGGGCGAAGTGGTGCACATTGCCTACCTGGGCGACCTCTCGATTTATCACGTGCGCCTGAAAAGCGGGCAGATGATCAGCTCACAGATGCAGAACGATCGCCGCTACCGCAAAGGCGCGCCGACCTGGGGCGATGAAGTCCGCCTGTGCTGGGACGCGGACAGCTGCGTGGTTCTGACGGTTTAGGGGGCACCATGAGTCTGATTACCGAACGTTCGGCTACGCCACCCGCCAGCGGGTTTAAGCCCTGGCTGGCGCGCGTACAGATGAAGCATGGCCGCAAGCTGGTGATAGCCCTGCCGTACCTGTGGCTGATCCTGCTGTTTATGCTGCCGTTTCTCATCGTCTTTAAAATCAGCTTTGCGGAGATGGCGCGCGCCATACCCCCGTACACGGATTTGGCGACATGGGCGGATGACCAGCTCCAGATAGCCCTTAACTTTGCCAACTACTTCCAGCTGACGGACGATCCGCTCTACGCGGAGGCGTATTTGCAGTCGCTTCAGGTTGCCGGTATCTCAACGCTTTGCTGCCTGGCGATGGGCTATCCGCTCGCCTGGGCGATAGCGCACAGCAAGCCCTCTACGCGGAATATCCTGCTGCTGCTGGTGATCCTGCCTTCGTGGACGTCGTTTCTGATCCGCGTTTACGCCTGGATGGGCATTCTGAAAAACAACGGTGTGCTGAACAACGTGCTGATATGGCTGGGGGTTATCGATCAGCCGCTGACCATTCTGCATACCAATCTCGCGGTGTATATCGGCATCGTCTATGCCTATCTGCCGTTCATGGTGCTGCCGATTTACACCGCGCTGACGCGCATCGACTATTCGCTGGTGGAGGCTTCTATGGATTTAGGGGCCCGCCCGCTGAAGACCTTTTTCAGCGTCATCGTGCCGCTGACCAAAGGCGGAATTATCGCCGGGTCGATGCTGGTGTTTATTCCCGCGGTAGGGGAGTTTGTCATCCCGGAGCTGCTCGGCGGGCCGGACAGCATTATGATTGGCCGCGTCCTGTGGCAGGAGTTCTTTAATAACCGCGACTGGCCGGTGGCTTCGGGCGTCGCCATTATCATGCTGCTGTTGCTGATCGTGCCGATCATGTGGTTTCACAAATACCAGAATAAAATGACGGGGGATCACGCATGAATAACCTGCCGGTTGTACGCTCTCCGTGGCGGATTCTGATCCTGATTATCGGCTTTACCTTCCTGTATGCGCCGATGCTGATGCTGGTGATCTACTCGTTTAACAGTTCAAAACTGGTGACTGTATGGGCGGGCTGGTCTACGCGCTGGTACGTGGCGCTGTTCCAGGACTCGGCGATGATGAACGCCGTGGGGCTCAGCCTGACAATCGCGGCGGCAGCGGCCACTATGGCCGTGGTGCTGGGGACGATAGCCGCCGTGGTGATGGTGCGCTTCGGCACTTTCCGGGGCTCAACGGGTTTTGCTTTTATGCTCACCGCGCCGCTGGTTATGCCGGACGTCATCACCGGCCTGTCATTGCTGCTGCTTTTTGTGGCGCTGGGACACGCTATCGGCTGGCCGAGCGACCGCGGCATGCTGACTATATGGCTTGCGCACGTAACGTTCTGTACCGCCTATGTTTCCGTGGTTATCAGCTCGCGCCTGAGGGAGCTTGATCGCTCAATCGAAGAGGCGGCTATGGATCTGGGGGCAACGCCGCTAAAAGTCTTTTTTGTCATCACCGTGCCGATGATCGCCCCGGCGATTATTTCCGGCTGGCTGCTGGCCTTTACGCTCTCGCTGGACGATTTAGTGATTGCGAGTTTCGTTTCAGGGCCCGGTGCGACAACGCTGCCGATGCTGGTTTTCTCCAGCGTGCGTATGGGCGTTAATCCAGAAATAAATGCTCTGGCGTCTATTATTCTTGGCGTTGTCGGTATAATAGGATTCATAGCATGGTGGTTTATGGCGCGAGCAGAAAAGCAGCGGCTGCGCGATATCCAGCGTGCAAGGCGTAGCTGAAACGCTTAAAATCTGTAATCATTATTGCCTCCAGTGCCGCCGTTTTGCGGCACTGTGTCGTATGGAACGCGAGGTTAAGCAAATTTTCAGGAAGCGACGTAATAACCAGGCCAAATTAAACGTCCCTACGCTTGTCGCAGTGGCGGCTATTGCTATTCTTTCGACCCGGCTTCTGGACCTGCTGATGCTGCTTAACCTGCTCGGCGTGCGGGGCATACTGGATTTTGTTCACCGCAGCGTGCAAACCTGGCCGCTGACGCTGATCTTCTTCGGCAGCCTGGTGATGTTGTGCGTCGAGGTACGCTGCGCGTTCGTCATTCTTAAAGGCCGAAGCTGGGGGCGCTGGCTGTTTCTGGCTACGCAGGTGATTTCGGTCGGCTACCTGTGGACCGCTTCCCTGGGCTGGGGCTATCCCGAACTGTTCAGTATTCCCGGTGAGTCAAAGCGCGAGATTTTCCGCTCCCTGATGACCCAGAAGCTGCCGGATCTGCTGGTGCTTTTCCTGCTTTTTGTTCCCTCTCGCAGCAGGCTTTTTTTCAAACTTCAGTAAGCGCGTGGTGGTACACTCTGCGCTCCCCCGTTTCAGGATTTCATTATGCATTGCGCGCTTTATCAGGCCGGTCGCTGCCGCTCCTGCCAGTGGATTGAACAGCCGGTCACCGATCAGCTCACCGCGAAGATGAACGATCTTCAGCTATTGCTGAAGGATACGGCGGTTAAAGAGTGGAGTGATCCGGTCAGCGGTCCTGAACAAGCGTTTCGTAATAAAGCCAAAATGGTCGTCAGCGGCAGCGTGGAAAAACCGCTGCTGGGCATGCTGCATCGCGACGGCACGCCCGAAGACTTAACCGACTGTCCGCTTTATCCCGCCTCTTTCCAGGCCGTATTTACCGCGCTTAAACCTTTTATTGCCCGCGCCGGGCTGACGCCTTACAACGTCTCGCGCAAGCGCGGTGAGCTGAAGTATCTGCTGCTGACGGAAAGCCAGCTGGACGGTGGCCTGATGCTGCGCTTTGTCCTGCGCTCCGAAGCCAAGCTTGAGCAGCTGCGCGCCGCGCTGCCGTGGCTGCAACAGCAGCTTCCGCAGCTGAAGGTTATCTCCGCGAATATCCAGCCGGTGCATATGGCAATTATGGAAGGAGAGCAGGAGATACCGTTAAGCGAACAGCGGGCGCTTGAAGAGAGCTTCAACGGTGTGCCGCTGTATATCCGTCCGCAAAGCTTCTTCCAGACAAACCCGACGGTAGCCGCCTCGCTGTATGCGACGGCCCGCAGCTGGGTCAGTGCGCTGCCGGTAAAGCACATGTGGGATCTGTTCTGCGGCGTGGGCGGCTTTGGCCTGCACTGCGCAACGCCTGAGATGAAGCTGACGGGGATTGAAATTTCGCCGGAGGCTATCGCCAGCGCGCGCCAGTCGGCGGACAGGCTGGGGCTAAAAGACATTCATTTTCAGGCGCTGGACTCTACCCGGTTCGCGACTGAGCAGAGCGACATGCCCGACCTGGTGCTGGTGAATCCGCCGCGTCGCGGTATTGGCCAGGCGCTGTGCTACTTCCTCAACAATATGGCCCCGCAGCACATCATCTATTCAAGCTGTAATGCTCAGACCATGGCCCGGGATATCGCCTCGCTTTCCGGCTACCGGGTTGAGCGCGTGAAGCTCTTAGATATGTTCCCGCATACCGCGCACTACGAAGTATTGGTGCTGCTGGTGAAGGTGGCCTGAATGTTCTGCAGATGCCGGATGGCGCTACGCTTATCCGACCTACGTTCTGAAGGGCGGATAAGCAGCGCGTCATCCGCCGTTAGCTAATCTTTACTGCGGGAACCACTGCTGGCTGATTTTCTGGTACGTTCCGTCGGCTTTAATGGCCGCCAGCGCGTCATTCAGTTTTTTCAACAGAGCCTTATTATCCGGACGTACCGCAATGCCCAGGCCGGTGCCGAAGTACTGCGGGTCGGTGACGTGCTCGCCCACCGTGCCCAGCTGCGGATTGGTTTTCAGCCACTCGTTGACCACGGCGGTATCGCCGAACACCCCGTCAAGACGGCCATTTTTCAGGTCAATAATCGCGTTCTGGTAGCTGTCATAAGAGACGGTTTTAATCTCCGGATGTTTATCCTGCAAATACTTCTGATGTGTAGTGCCGTTCTCCATCCCGATACGCTTGCCCTTCAGCTCATCCAGCGACTTAAACGCGCCTTTTTTTGCAATAACCACTGCGGAGTTGGCGTAATACGGATCGGTGAAAGCAACCTGCTTGCTGCGCTCGGGGGTTATGTCCATACCCGAAATAACAGCATCGTACTTACGGAACTTCAGCGACGGGATGAGGCTGTCGAAGGCGTGGTTGGTAAAGGTACAGTCGGCCTGCATCTGTTTGCATAATGCTTTGGCGAGATCGATATCAAACCCGACGATCTGGCTGCTGGCGTTCAGCGATTCAAAAGGCGGATAGGTCGCCGAGGAACCGAAGCTGATTTTATCTGCGGCGGCGGTGCTGAATGCGGTTGTTGCGAACATGGCGGCCAAAAATAACTTCTTCATAGGTGCTGCTCCCGTCTGTCGTGTTGTTATGAAATCGTCGTTTCCCGACGTCAGATAACCTTGCCAGTGCGTGAATTTATATGCAATAAAATTGTATATTTATATTTACCGGGATAATAAAAAGGCGGGGAAATCCCCGCCTTGTTTTGCCGTTTAGCTCCGCCGTTCAAACGCCAGCGCCCGGCGTTCTATCAGCCGCATTAGCAGCGTCAGAATACCGTTGACCACCAGATAGACCAGCCCCGCTGCGCCAAACACCATGACGTCGTAGGTACGGCCATACAGCAGCTGGCCGTAGCCCATCACTTCCATCAGCGTAATGGTGTAGGCCAGAGAGGTACTTTTGAACACCAGCACCACTTCGTTAGAGTAGGAAGAGAGGGCGCGCTTAAATGCATAAGGCAGCAAAATTGCCAGCGTGTCTTTCTTGCTCATCCCCAGCGCACCGCAGGACTGCCACTGCCCTTCCGGAATGGCGCGAATCGCACCGTAGAACAGCTGCGTGGTGTAGGCGGCGCTGTTCAGCGACAGGGCAATCAGCGCGCATAGCCACGGCTCGGAAAGCAGGTGCCACAGCGCCGGGTAGTTCTGAATCGAAGGGAACTGGCCCGGCCCGTAGTAAATCAGGAAGATCTGCACCAGCAGCGGCGTGCCGGTGAACAGCGTGATATACGCACGGACGATGTACACCAGCACCGGCGTTTTCAGCGTCAGGATGATGGTGAAAATCAGCGCCAGAATCAGCGCCACCACGATGGAGGCAGCGGTCAGCGTCAGGCTGGTATGCAGCCCTTTCATCAGCTCCGGTAAATACTCAAGCATCAGCCCGGTCTCCTTTCAAAGCGAGTGGCGCGCAGATCGATACGCTTAAGGATGTACTGGCTGAGCAGGGTAATCACCAGGTAGATAGCGGCGGCAATCACGTACCAGGTAAACGGCTCCTGGGTACGGGTCGCAATACTTTTGGTTTGCAGCATCAGGTCGTTCACGCTGATAAGTGACACTAACGCGGTATCCTTCAGCAGCACCAGCCACTGGTTTCCCAGGCCGGGGAGCGCGTGACGCCACATCTGCGGCATCACCAGGCGGAAGAAGATAGCGACTTTCGACAGCCCCAGCGCCTGGCCGGATTCCCACTGCCCGACGGGCACCGCTTTTAACGCGCCGCGCAGCGTCTGCGAAGCGTAGGCGGAATAGAGCAGGGAGAGGGCGATAACGCCACACAGGAACGGGCTGACGTCGAAGTTCTCGATCTGCATCTGAACGGGAATTTGGGCAAATCCAAGGTTCAGGGTAAAGCCGTCCGACAGGGTCAGCAGCAGCTGAGAAGAGCCGAAGTAGATAAAGAGGACGACCAGAATTTCAGGCAGCCCGCGCAGCACGGTGACCAGCGCGGAGCCGACCCATGCTACGGGACGCCAGCTGGCGGACTCCCAGACGGCAAAGATCATCGCCAGCGCAAGGCCGATGACCAGTGCACAAACGGCAAGGCCGACGGTCATCCCGGCGGCGCTTGCTAATGGAAAAATTTCGTTCATTCAGGCGGCTTACTTCTGGAACCATTTTTTGTAGATGGTCTCGTAGGTCCCATCCTGCTTCACTTTGGCAAGGGCGGTGTTGAACTTCGCCTGCAGGTCAGTGTTGCCCTGACGAACCGCGATGCCCAGACCGGTGCCGAAGTAGCCCTTATCCGTCACTTTGTCACCAATCGGTGCCAGCTTCGGTTCGGCTTTCAGCCATTCGGTCACTACTGCTGTGTCACCGAATACCGCATCGATACGCCCATTTTGCAGATCCAGCTTCGCGTTCTGGTAGCTGTCGTAAGGGACGGTGGTGATTTCCGGATGTTTATCCATGATGAATTTCTGGTGCGTGGTGCCGTTCTGCACGCCAACTTTCTTGCCTTTCAGTGCGGAGATATCGGCAACTTTGCCTTTCTGGCCCACGAAGAGCGCGGAGTTGTCATAGTACGGGCTGCTGAACAGCACCTGCTTTTCTCGCTCTGGCGTGATGTCCATACCGGCCATGACCGCGTCGATACGGCGGAATTTCAGACTTGGGATCAGGCTGTCAAAAGACTGGTTAGAGAAGGTGCAGGTCGCCTCCATCTCTTTACACAGGGCGTTAGCCAGATCGACATCGAAACCAACGATTTTGTTGCTGGCATCCATGGATTCAAACGGAGGGTAAGACGCTTCTGTGGCAAAACGAATGGTTTGTGCCGCCGTGGCGCTCAGGCTCAAACCGGCAAGCAATGTGGCAAGCAAAACTTTTTTCATTGTCATTTTCCCGTTCAACATCAGTGTGATAAATAGAATTTAAACGCATCGGTCTGTGGATTAGCAAAGCAGCTCGCGTCACCCTGCTCCACGATATGGCCATTTTCCATATACACCACGCGGCTGGCGGTTTTACGCGCCACTTCCACTTCGTGCGTAACAATGACCTGAGTAATGTTGGTTTCTGCCAGTTCGCGAATGATGCTGACGATCTGCGCGGTGATCTCGGGATCGAGCGCGGCGGTTGGCTCATCAAACAGCAGGATCTGCGGCTCCATCATCAGCGCACGGGCAATCGCCACGCGCTGCTGTTGACCACCGGACAGGTGCAGCGGATAGCGATCCATGTACGGTTTCAGGCGCAGACGTTCGAGAAGCTTATCGGCACGGGCGCGCGCCCGATCTTTGCTTAACCCCAGCACGCGGCAGGGCGCTTCGATCAGGTTCTGCACCACGGTCAGGTGCGGCCACAGGTTGTACTGCTGGAACACCATGCCAACGTTCTGACGCAGTTCGCGAATCGCCTTATCGCCGGGCGCTTTCACGAAGTCAAAATGATTACCCGCAATGTTGAGCTGGCCGGATTTCGGCATCTCTAGCAGGTTCAGTACGCGCAGCAGCGAGCTTTTGCCCGCTCCGCTTGGCCCAAGCAGCACCAGCGTTTCGCCATGCGGGCACTCAAGGGTGATATCGAACAGCGCCTGATGCGCGCCGTAAAAGCAGTTTATGCCGTTTAGTTGAATGCTCATTCGTTGCGGGTTACATAGCAATTGAGGCCGCAAAGATTACCTTTAACAGAATAGTTATGCAATCTTTGTGCGTGAAAACTTAAAAAACAACCGGGATCTATACTTAAAAGTAGCACAAAATAGCGGGGCGGGATGGGGGTAAGAATAAATGTCGGCGTTATGCATAAACTCCAGACTATTTATAGGGGTTATGAATTTAACCCCTTTACGATTGCAGCGGCGTGTCGATCAGTTGGTTTCAATGGCCTGACGGAGGGTGCCGGAAGGCGCATGGCTGTTGTTGCCCAGGTAACGCACGTCGTCCACGGCCCAGCACTGCCCTTCGCGGATCATCAGCACTTCATCCTGCCAGTTAAGGCTACCTTTGCTCAAGTTCACGCGAAGCGGAATGTTGCGTGCATCGGTATTCGGAATGGTGGAGGCAGAAGCAACGTCCGCCTTGTCCGCCCCGTCCGCGCTGCTGGAGAAGATATTGCCGCGCATAAAGGCATTTTGAGCATTAGGGGAGGCGCTGGCTTTCTGCAGGTCCTGAGCGAGCGCATCGCTGAGGTACGGACGCATTCCGGTCAGCGCGGCGGTACCCTGCGCTTTATGGGCAATCTGGTAGTCATAAAACTTCTGCGCCACGGTATCCGGGCCGCCGTCAATGCACGAGCCGCTGCGGGTGCCAATATCTTTATAAGCAGGAGTCACTGTCGTACAGGCCGAGAGAATCATGGCGCACGGCAGAAGAACCAAAACGGAGCTGCGCATTTTTATTTCCTTATTTTTTGCTGGAGGTCTACCTTAGCATAGCGTATCGCTGTCAAAATGCGTGACAGACCGTGCGCTAAGATATTGATCCAAAGAGAGGAGAAGGCAATGCAATTTACAACAACCCCAACCCTGGAAGGGCAGAGCATCACGGAATACTGCGGTGTGGTCACCGGGGAGGCTATTCTTGGGGCCAATATTTTCAGAGATTTCTTTGCGGGTGTACGCGATATCGTAGGCGGGCGCTCGGGTGCCTACGAAAAGGAGCTGCGAAAAGCGCGTGAAATCGCGTTTCGCGAACTTCAGGAGCAGGCCGAAGGCCTGGGGGCCAATGCCGTCGTCGGTATCGATATTGATTACGAAACCGTGGGCAAAGACAGCAGCATGCTGATGGTCAGCATTACCGGCACCGCAGTGAAAACCCGCTGATGAATGGTCGTATTGCCGCGCTGCTGGTCGCCACGTTGCTGGCGGGCTGCGCCAGCGAGAAGGACAGCGTCGAAAAGGTCATCGTCGATAAGGGCAGCTATAAAATCGACGCCAGCCGCCGGGCGCAAGCTGCTTACCCGCGTGTAAAAGTGTTGGTTATTCATTATACCGCCGATGATTTCCACGGCTCGCTGACCACGCTGACCGGCGCCAACGTTAGTTCACACTATCTCATTCCCAATACCCCTCCGCTGTCCGGCGGCAAGCCGGTAATCTGGCAATTGGTGCCTGAAAGCGAGCTTGCATGGCATGCAGGTGTCAGCTTCTGGCGTGGCGCAACCCGTATCAACGATACTTCGATTGGTATTGAGCTGGAGAACACCGGCTATACGCGCCACGGCAGCGTAAAACAGTTTTACCCGTTTAACGCCCCGCAGATAGACGTGCTGGAAAAGCTGGCGAAAGACATTATCGAACGCTATCACATCGCCCCGCAGAACGTGGTGGCGCATGGTGATGTTGCTCCCCAGCGCAAGGTCGATCCGGGCCCGCTCTTCCCCTGGCAGCAGCTGGCGGAAAAGGGCATCGGCGCCTGGCCGGATGCAGCACGCGTAGCTTTTTATCTTAACGGGCGCGATCCATACTCCCCGGTGGACACCGCAAGCCTGCTGGATTTGCTGTCGCGCTATGGTTATCAGGTGAACAGGGGGATGACGAAGGCAGAGCAGCGTAGGGTGATTAGCGCCTTCCAGATGCATTTTCGCCCGGCGCTGTATAACGGCGTGGCGGATGCACAAAGTCAGGCGATTGCAGAAGCGCTGCTGGAAAAATACGGGCAGGGCTGAGGTCAGCCCTTCTGGCGATGCAGCGTACCGTGGTCTTTCAGCCACAGCGCGGTACGGCGAATACCTTCATCAAGGGAGACGACAGGCTGGTAGCCCAGCTCCGTTTCTGCCCTTGTCGTATCCAGCGTTAAATCGAAGTTCAACTTAGAGACGCCGTAGTGCGTCAGCGCCGGTTCGCGGGACTCTTTATTGCCAAATTTTTCCATGCCGCGAGCGATGATATCCAGCATCGGGTAGGGCACGGAGCGAATACGACACTCAATGCCCAGTTCAGCAATCAGCTTCTGCACGATGGTGCGCAGCGGACGCGCTTCCATGTTAGTAATGTTGTAGGCGCGGCCAGACGGCAGGTTATCCTGACAGGTTGCCAGCCACATCGCATGTACGGCGTTTTCCAGATACGTCATATCTACCAGCGCGTCTCCCCCACGCGGCAGCAGCACGCTGCCGTAGTGGCGCATCATCTGCACCAGGCGCGGGAAGAACACTTTATCGTGCGGTCCGAACAGGCTTTGCGGACGCAAAATAGTGAAGCGCGTGTGCGGGTTTGCCTGCGACAGCAGCTGGATCACCTCTTCGCTGGCGGCTTTGCTGCGGGCGAATTCATTGGCGAAGCGGACCGGGCGAAAATCCTCGCTGATGTTGCGGTGGTGGTGGTAATCAAAATAGAGCGACGGGGAGGAGATGTGAATGAAGTTGCGCACGCCCCAGGCCACGGCCCATTCGCCCAGCCGGCGGGTGGCGCGCACGTTAGCCAGATCAAAGGCCTGTTGGGTTCCCCAGGGAGAGGTAAAGCTCGAGCAGTGCCAGAGCGTGTCGACATCCGCCAGCATCACTTTTGCCTGCGAGGAGACGAGCTCCGTCAGGTCGGCATGGACAAACTCTGCGCCCATTTTTTGCAGCAGCTTGCCCATGGCCTCGTTGCGGCCCGTGGCCCGTACGCTTATGCCTTTGGCCCGCAGATATTCGACCGCGTTTCGGCCTAAACCGCTGGTGGCGCCCGTGACCAGTACCTTCATGTCGACCAACTCATTTTGATTGAGATTAACGCTGCGCATTTTTCCGTGAAACGGCAGCGCTTGCAATGAATAAAAGAGTAAGAGCAGTAAGAATAAGAACTAAGGATACGCCTTGTGCGAACATTGTTCGGCTAATTTTACAATTCTCCGCGCCATCCCCTTAAAAATGAACAGATGGGCGGGGATCATCACAAGCCAGTAGAACAGCCCTGCGGTGCCGTGCGGATGCCACCACGCCCGAACGTCCAACGTTCGCTTATCGCCTTTATCATTCAGCGTGAAGGTCAGCCTGCCAAGTCCCGGAGCTTTCATGCCAAACAGCAGCGCCAGCTCCTTTTGCGGTTCGACAATAATGACTTTCCAGCTATCCACTGTATCGCCCACCTTAAGCATCGGATGAGCCGGGCGGCCCTTAGCCAGCCGGTGACCAACCAGCAGATCCATAAACGCGCGGGTTTTCCAGAGCGCATTGCCAAAGAAATAGCCCTCTTTGCCTCCCAGCTGGTTTACCACTTCCCAGATAGCCGCAAGGCTGGCGCTGGTTTCTACGGTGCAGCCCGCCTGTTTCGGGAAGAAGCCGTACTCTGGACGCCAGCGGGCGTAGGCCTGCGCATCGTATCCCCAGTCCTGAGAGTTGGCTAATTTGTGCTCGTCGGCAAGCGTTGCGCGCACCGCGTCATCGAACGAGATGAGCTGCTGCGGGATCAGCGCTCTCAGCTCACGATCGTCCGCCAGCAGATCGTGTTTAAGCCCCTGGATCAGCGCCTTCGCGGTCGTTGGCGGCACGGAGGTGATCACATTCAGAAACCAGACGGAGATCCAGCTGGTGGGCAGCGGCACCGGAATCAAAGGGCGGCGGCGTCCGCTGATAGCCATGAACTTTTCAAACTGCTGCTGGTAGCTGAGCACCTCCGGTCCGGCGGCTTCAAATAGCCGGTTTTCCTGCGAAGGATGCTTTAACAACGTAACCAGATAATAAAGAAGGTTTTCCAGCGCGATGGGAGTTGTTCGCGATCGCACCCAGCGCGGCGGCGTCAGGACAGGCAGGTTATAGACCATGTCGCGCATCACTTCAAAGGCCGCCGAACCAGCACCGATGATAATCCCGGCCCGCAGTTCGGTAAGCGGCACGCCGGAATCCCGCAGAATATCCGCTGTGAGCTGGCGGGCGCGCAGGTGGTCAGAACTCCGATCGCCGTTGGGCGCCTGGAGCGAGCTTAAGAAGATAATCTGTTTTACGGGCTGACCGGCGAGCGCGTCGCGCAGATTTAGCGCCGCCTGCCGTTCATGGGCCACGAAGTCCGGCCCGTCACCCATGCTATGCACCAGATAGTAGAGCGTATCCACGCCCGCGAGCAGCTCGGGGAGGTGGTGTGGCCACTGTAAATCTACGTGGCGACACTCGACGCCCGGCCACTGCTGCTTCTTCAGCCACTCCACACGGCGGGCAGCGGCCACAACCTGATGCCCGGCTTCAACAAGCTTCGGCACCAGATGCTGGCCAATATACCCGCTTGCGCCAAGTACGAGAATTTTTTGCGGCTGCGTCATCTTCCCTGACTCCCTTTTCAGCGTTGTGCGAAGGCGCGCCAGTGGTTAACCACTTCGGCGAGCTGCTGGCGGCTGACATCAATGTGTGTGACAAGACGAGTAACGGCTCCAGCGCTCATCAGTACGCCACGCTCGCGCATAAACTTGCCGAGGCTATCGGTCTCTTCCGCTGGCACGCGAACGAAGACCATATTGGTATCCTGGCGGCTGACATCGACGCCGATTTCACGCAGCTCACCAGCCAGCCAGTGGGCGTTGGCATGGTCTTCTTTCAGTCGCTGGACGTTGTTCTCCAGCGCGTACAGCCCTGCCGCCGCCAGAATTCCCGCCTGGCGCATCCCGCCGCCAACCATTTTACGCCAGCGAATAGCGCGCTTTATGTAATCGTGGCTGCCCACAAGCAGTGAACCCACCGGCGTACCCAGGCCTTTTGACAGGCAGATGGTGAAGGAGTCGCAGTAGCGCACAACTTCTTCCAGCGTGCAGCCATACTCAACCACGGCGTTAAAAATACGCGCGCCATCGATGTGCAGAGCCAGGTTGTGGTTGCGGGTGAATTCCCACGCTTGTTGGAAATATTCGCGAGGAAGGACTTTGCCGTTGTGGGTGTTTTCAAGGCTGAGTAATTTTGTGCGGGCAAAGTGGATGTCGTCTGGTTTGATTTTTGCCGCGACTTTATCAAGCGGCAGCGTGCCGTCCTGACTGGCCTCTATGGGCTGAGGCTGGATGCTGCCCAGTACGGCGGCACCGCCAGCCTCGTAGAGATAATTATGCGCCAGCTGACCGACGATATACTCCTCGCCGCGCTCGCAGTGGCTCAGCAGGGCAACGAGGTTGGCCTGCGTGCCGGTTGGCAAAAACAGAGCGGCCTCTTTACCGCTGATTTTTGCGGCATACGCCTGCAGTTCGTTGACCGTCGGGTCATCACCGTAGACGTCATCGCCGGTCGGCGCGGCCATCATACGTTCGAGCATGGCTCTGGAAGGGCGGGTTACGGTGTCGCTGCGCAGATCTATCACGGTAGGTTCCTGAAAAGTTAATAATATTGGCCGGATAAACGAAGTGCCATCCGCCGCGGGATTTTGTGTTGTAGGGTGGATAGCGCTCACGCTTATCCACTCTACAACACTTATCAATATCCACAGTAACCCAATGTTTTACCGGAACCAGTTGGTTTTCGCCAGCTCCAGCACCTCATCTCCCCGCCCGCTGATGATAGCGCGCAGCATATAAAGGCTGAAACCTTTAGCCTGTTCGAGTTTTATCTGCGGTGGAATAGCGAGTTCGTCTTTGGCGACCACGACGTCTACGAGCACCGGGCCGTCAATGCTGAAGGCGCGCTGTAAGGCGTTATCCAGCTCGGCCGGATCTTCTACCCTGATACCGGTAATGCCACAGGCGTTGGCGATGTTCGCGAAGTTGGTGCTGTGCAGATCTGTGCCATCCGTGAGATAGCCACCGGCCTTCATTTCCATCGCCACAAAGCCCAGCACACTATTGTTAAAGACGACGATTTTAATCGGCAGCTTCATCTGTACCACGGAAAGAAAATCGCCCATCAGCATGCTGAAGCCGCCGTCGCCGCACATGGCGACGACCTGGCGGTCCGGCGCGGTGGCTTTCGCCCCAAGCGCCTGAGGCATGGCGTTCGCCATGGAGCCGTGGGTAAAGGAGCCGAGCAGACGACGCCTGCCGTTCATTTTCAGATAGCGTGCGGCCCAGACGGTCGGCGTACCCACGTCGCAGGTGAAAATCGCGTCCTCATCGGCGTACTTGCTGATTTGCTGGGCGACGTACTGGGGATGAATGAGCTTGCCATCGCCAAGTTTTGCCAGCTCGTCCAGCCCTTCGCGCGCTTCACGATAGTTATCCAGCGCTTTATCGAGGAAGCTGCGATCGGTTTTCTCTTCCAGCAGCGGGAGGAGGGCCGCGAGCGTAGCTTTGATATCGCCAACCAGCGCCATATCCACCTTACTGTGCGCCCCGATGCTGCCGGGGTTGATATCAATCTGAATAATTTTCGCATCCGTTGGGTAGAAGGCGCGATACGGGAACTGGGTGCCGAGCAGGATCAGCGTGTCGGCGTTCATCATGGTGTGGAAGCCGGAGGAGAAGCCAATAAGCCCGGTCATGCCGACATCATAAGGATTGTCATATTCGACGTGCTCTTTGCCGCGCAGGGCGTGAACGATCGGCGCTTTCAGCATGGCGGCAAACTGGATCAACTCTTCGTGCGCACCCGCGCAGCCGCTGCCGCACATCAGCGCAATATTGTCGTTATAGCGTAAGAGCTGGGCGAGCTTTTGCAGCTCCTGGTGGGCAGGCACTGTCACCGGTTGCGGTGCCGGATACCAGTGAGTGCTGGCGTTTTCAGGCGCCGGTTTTAACGCCACGTCCCCTGGAATAACCACCACGGAAACGCCACGGTTGAGCACGGCTTTACGCATGGCAATGGCCAGCACCTGCGGGATCTGTTCCGGGGATGACACCAGCTCACAGTAGTGGCTGCATTCGCGGAACAGCTCTTCGGGGTGCGTTTCCTGAAAGTAGCCGCTGCCGATTTCGCTTGAGGGAATATGTGCTGCGATAGCCAGCACCGGCACGCGGTTGCGGTGGCAGTCGAAAAGGCCGTTGATCAAGTGCAGGTTGCCCGGGCCGCATGACCCGGCGCAGACCGCCAGCTCGCCCGTGATATGGGCTTCTGCGCCAGCGGCAAAGGCAGCAACCTCTTCATGACGCGTCGGCATCCATTCAATGGTGCCCATCTTGTTAAGGCTGTCGCTGATGCCGTTGAGGGAATCCCCGGTGACGCCCCAGATGCGTTTCACTCCTGCGCTTTCGAGTGTTTTTGTCAGATAGCTGGCTACGTTCTGTTTCATCGTTTCTCCTTGTCACGATTCAGTTACCGTTAACAAGCTTAGTCAATGAAAAGGAGGTGACCGTGCAGAAAGTGCCACCCGTAGCGGATGGCATGATGGAGATCAGGCGAGGACTAAATCACTTTGTGGATGGCAGGAACAGGCCAGAACGTAGCCGCTGGCAATTTCGGCTTCGGTGAGCGTCATGGTGCTGCTGACCGTGTAATCGCCGGACTCGACCCTGGTTTTGCAACTGCCGCATACGCCCGCGCGGCAGGCGGCATTTACCGGCACGCTGTTGCTTTCCAGCGCGTCCAGCAGCGTGGTGCCAGCCGGAGCGTAGAACTCACGCATTGGTTTAAGGGTGGTAAATTTCAGACCACTCTCAGCGGGTGCGGCAACGGGGGTGAAGAATTTCTCCTGATAAAACTCAGTTACGCCAAGTGCCTTCACCTCTTTTTCTACCAGATCCATATAAGGCGCCGGGCCGCAGGTCATGACCGTACGGGAGGCGATATCGGGAACGGCGGCAAGAAGTTCACGCGTTAAGCGTCCGGCGATGAAGCCGTGTGCCGCATTATTTTCGGCCACCAGGGTAACCGGATAGTGACGCCACTCGTCGGCAAAGATGACGTCCTCCGGGGAGCGCACGTTATAAATCACCTGCACGTCCGCCTGAGGGCGATGTTTTGCCAGCCAGCGGCGCATCGACATAACCGGCGTGACGCCGCAGCCAGCGGCCATCAGCAGATAGCGGTCGGTGGTTAGCGGCTCGCAGGTGAACTCCCCCTGGCCCTCCGACAGCCATAAGTCATCACCCACTTTCACTTCCTGAGTCAGCCAGCCTGAGCCTGCACCACCTTCGATGCGGCGTACGGTCAGCGTCACAAACGGGCTGAGGCCCGGCGTCGAGGAAAGGGTATACGCGCGCAGCGTTTCATCGCTGTTGCGAATACTTACTAATGCGTACTGCCCGGCCCGGTAAGGGTAGAAGTCGTGGTTGATTAACGACAGCGTCCAGACGTCCGGCGTTTCCTGATGAATGTGATGCACCTGCATGCGGTACGGGCACAGCGGCGTAGGCATAGTCATGGCGGCTCCTTATGCGCTCATCAGCGCTTTGATGTCCTGTTCAACGGTGGTGATGGCGCGCAGGCCAAACTTCTCGTTGAGAACCGCCAGCAGGTTTGGCGTCAGGAAGCCCGGCGCGGTCGGCCCGGTGACGATGTTGGTGACGCCCAGCGACAGCAGGGTCAGCAGAATAACAATCGCCTTTTGTTCGAACCAGGAGAGCACCAGGCTCAGCGGCAGGTCGTTAACGCCGCAGCCGAGCTTCTCTGCGAGGGTGACCGCCAGAATAATCGCCGAGTAGGCATCGTTGCACTGGCCCGCATCCACCAGGCGCGGCAGCCCTTCAATGTCGCCGAAGTCGAGCTTGTTGAAGCGGTATTTGCCGCAGGCAAGGGTCAGGATCAGGCAGTCTTTCGGCACGCTGGTGGCAAAATCCGTAAAGTAGCTGCGCTCGCCGCGTTCGCCGTCGCAGCCACCAACCAGGAAGATGTGGCGCAGCTTTTCACGGCTGACTAAATCAATCAGCGTGTCGGCCGCGCCCAGCAGAGTCTGGCGGCCAAAGCCGACGGTGATCAGATGTTCAATTTCGCTGTACGGAAAGCCCGCCATCTGCTGCGCCTGGGCAATCACCGGAGCGAAATCATCCCCTTCGAGATGGCTGACGCCCGGCCAGCCGACGATGCTGCGCGTCCAGATGCGGTCGGTATAGGAGCCGACTTCCGGGTTAATAATGCAGTTTGAGGTCATCACGACCGGCCCGGGGAAGCGGGCGAATTCGCTCTGCTGATTCTGCCAGCCGCTGCCGTAGTTACCCACCAGGTGTTTGAATTTACGCAGTTCCGGGTAGCCATGGGCGGGCAGCATCTCACCGTGGGTGAAGACGTTAACGCCGGTGCCTTCGGTCTGCTCCAGCAGGTTGTAGAGATCTTTAAGATCGTGCCCGGAAATCAGAATGCATTTGCCCGCTACCGGGCGAACGTTCACCTGGGACGGCGTCGGGTGGCCGTATTTTGTGGTTTCGCCGCGATCGAGAATGCTCATCACTTTGAAGTTCATCTGGCCGATTTCCATGGAGCAGTCGAGCAGCGCGCCCATGTCCGCAGGCCAGGTGCCGAGCCACGCCATGATTTTGTGGTACTGGGAGTAAATGTCATTGTCATACTGGCCCAGCACGTGGGCGTGTTCCATATAGGCCGCCGCGCCTTTCAGGCCGTACAGGCACAGCAGGCGCAGGCCAAGAATGTCTTCGCCGATTTCCGCTTTATCGCAGTTTGGCGCAAAGTCTGCCGCCTGGCGCTGGAGCTCGCCCAAATCGCTGCTGACCAGCTGCAGATCCGCCATCGGATTGTCGACCACAGCGTCCGGCTTAATGGCCAGAGTGCGAGCCTTCAGGCTGCCGCGTAGCGCGATGGCTTCGCGGGCGTAGCCAACGATGCGAGGGGAGTCGAAGTTAACGTTAGTGAGGGTCGAGAAAAAGGCGCGCGGCGCGAAACTGTCAACTTCGTGGTCGATGATGCCCACGTTTCGTGCGGCAACGGCCCAGGCCGACAGGCCCTGAAGGGCGGCAATCAGCAGGTCCTGCAGGTCTGAAGTTTCGGCAGTTTTGCCACACATCCCCTGAGCGTAAGCGCAGCCGTTACCCGCAGGGGTGCGGATCGTTTGTTCACATTGCACACAAAACATGATCGTACCTTTTAAAGTTATATTTAATATACATATTTAAGGTTATGCCTGTGGGGATCGGGAGAAAAGCGTTTTTTGCCGGAACCTGACGAGAGATTGATTTAGCGCAAAGTTGGCGGCAGGAGCCTGCCGCCAGCCGGATATCAGGAGGCGAAGAAGGCCATGAGCAGCGGAGTGAGCAGGCTGAGGATAAACCCATGCACAATGGCGGCGGGTACAATTTCCAGGCCGCCGCTGCGCTGCAGTACCGGCAGGGTGAAGTCCATGGATGTTGCTCCGCACAGGCCAAGCGCCGTCGAACGGCTTTTAGCCACCAGCCCCGGGATCAGGACGATGGCCAGCAGCTCACGAATCAGATCGTTGAAGAAGGTTGCGCTACCGATAACCGGCCCGTAGGACTCGGTCATCAGGATGCCGGACAGCGAATACCAGCCGAAGCCCGAGGCCATCGCCAGCCCGGTTTTGATCGGCAGGCCAAGAATCAGGGCGTTGATGACCCCTGCCACCATCGAACTCAGGACCACGACCACTGCGATGATCATCCCCCGACGGTTAAGCACGATCTGCTTCAGCGTCATGCCGCTGTTGCGCAACTGGACGCCGACCAGCAGCAGCAGGAATATTAAAGTGTACTCGCTGGCCTCGGTGGCGTGCTGCAGGAATGCCCAGCCGGTCAGCCCCAGCAAAAAGCCCGCTACCACAACAAAGCACAGCTTCAGGGATTCCAGCGCCATGGCAATGCGCGACGGCAGCTTTTCCTGCTGGTGGCTATGGTGCCAGGGCAGGGTGCGCTCGAGCCACAGCAGGCCTGCGGCGTTACACAGCAGAATGACAATGACGCTGACGGCGGAGTAATGAAAAATATCCAGCAGGTTGCTGGCGAGGTTGTCCAGAAAGGCGAGGCTGACCCCCATCAGAAACAGGATGACGTAGACAATCCAGCTGAGCAGGCGGTTGATGAGCTTCAGGAGGCTTGTTTGCTTCAGGGGAATAAGGTATCCGACAATCAGCGGCACTAAGATGATTAACAATCCCGAAAACATGTGGTGGTGAGTCCTTGCGATAGGTATGACGGCGGGTTACACACTACCCAAAGAAGTTAAGTGAGTAAAGTCACACAATATCAGGATGTTTATGCATCATGACGCAAAAAAAAGGCCTGGCACGGGCCAGGCCTTTTGCACAGCATCTTAATTTATTAGCTGCGTTTTTCCAGCAGGTGGCGATAGATCAGACCACCAAGGATACCGCCGATAATTGGCATCAGCCAGAACAGCCACAGCTGCTGTAGCGCCCAGCCACCCTGGAAGATAGCCACTGCGGTGCTGCGTGCAGGGTTAACAGAGGTGTTGGTGACCGGAATGCTGATCAGGTGAATCAGGGTCAGCGCAAGGCCGATGGCGATAGGTGCGAAACCAGCCGGAGCAAATTTATCCGTCGCGCCGTGAATAACAATTAAGAAGCCGCAGGTTAATACGATTTCGATAATAATGGCAGAAAGCATGTTGTAGCCATCAGGTGAATGCTCACCATAGCCGTTCGATGCAAAACCGCTTGCTACGACATCAAAACCAGCCTTACCGCTGGCGATTAAATACAGAATACCCGCCGCAACAATACCGCCGATAACCTGCGCAACAATATAGCCAACCACTTCTTTCGCCGGGAAGCGACCGCCAGCCCACAGGCCCAGAGTTACCGCCGGGTTAAAATGACCGCCGGAAATATGGCCAACGGCATAAGCCATCGTCAGCACGGTTAAACCGAATGCCAGCGCAACTCCAGCAAAACCAATCCCCAGTTCAGGATAAGCCGCTGCTAATACCGCGCTGCCGCAGCCACCGAATACCAGCCAGAATGTTCCAAAGAACTCTGCTGCTAATTTTCTAAACATAACCACCTCTGTGTTGAAAAAACAACAATAGCTAACCTACGTTACTAATTAACGCCTGCTTGTATTGCTGTTTTATTACCGTCATTAAGGGTATGACGAAAAAATGCCTGGAAATTTTAAAGAATTCGTCTACCCAGAGCCAGCGCAATATATCCAACTAGTTTGATTTAAGGCAATGAGGTGCGATTCCTTTTAAGAATATACCAGTGAAAAGTATAGTCATATTCAGAATAAAGTAGGATTTTTCTTGGGTTGTACAAAAATAAATAATTTCTCCGTTATTTGAAGCAGCTTTCTTTGATCTATTTTGTTTATTTCTGCACAAGTTCAGGGTGGTGTTAACGACCACCACTTTGCCGCTATACTCGACAACATGCCGCCTGGAGCGCCAGTTGAACTGGTCGTTCAGATCCTGGAGGGAGTATGTTTCTTGAACGCGTAGAGGTTGTCGGATTTCGCGGCATCAATCGTTTGTCATTACAGCTTGAGCAGAACAACGTGCTAATCGGCGAGAATGCCTGGGGTAAGTCGAGCCTGCTGGATGCATTGACGCTGCTGCTTTCGCCGCAGGAGCAGCTATACCACTTTTCTCGTGACGATTTCTATTTTCCACCCGGAGACATGCCGGGGCGCGAGCACCATCTTCATATCATTCTGACGTTTCGGGAAACCGTGCCGGGCCATCATCTTGGTCGTCGCTACCGTGAGCTTGCGCCGCTGTGGGGTGAAGGCAGTGACGGTTATCACCGCATTCTTTATCGTCTGGAAGGGGAGCTTGCAGAAGACGATTCGGTGCTGACACTGCGCAGTTTCCTGGACAACAAAGGCAGAGCCATAGAACTTGTTGATATTGATTCTCTGGCACAGCAGATCACCCGTTTGAATCCAGTTCTGCGCCTGCGGGACGCGCGCTTTATGCGTCGTTTACGCAACGGCAGCATACCCGCGATGCCGGAAACCGAAATGACTGCCCGCCAGCTGGACTTTCTGGCTCGCGAGCTGGTTTCCCGGCCGCAGAATCTTACCGACGCCCAGCTGCGGCAGGGGCTTTCCGCCATGGTGCAGCTGCTGGAGCATTATTTTTCTGAGCAGGGGGCCGTTGCCCACAAGAGGCTGATGCGCCGCCGCTCTCACGACGAGCAGCGCAGCTGGCGCTATCTGGACGTCATTAACCGGATGATCGACAGGCCCAACAGCCGCACCCACCGGATGATCCTGCTGAGCATGTTCTCTACGCTGCTGCAGGCCAAAGGTTCCGTTACGCTCGATCGCGATGCGCGCCCGCTGCTGCTGGTGGAAGATCCGGAGACCAGGCTGCATCCTATAATGCTCTCCGTTGCCTGGCACCTGCTGAACCTGCTGCCGCTGCAAAAAATTACCACCACCAATTCCGGCGAGCTTCTGTCGCTAACCCCGGTTGAGCAGGTCTGTCGGCTGGTGCGCGAATCATCGAGGGTCGCCGCCTGGCGGCTTGGCCCTGGCGGCATGAACGCCGAAGACAGCCGCCGTATCGCCTTCCACATCCGTTTTAACCGCGCCTCATCTCTGTTTGCCCGCTGCTGGCTTTTGGTTGAAGGGGAGACGGAAGTCTGGGTGATGAACGAGCTCGCGCGCCAGTGCGGCCACCATTTTGATGCGGAAGGGGTGAAGGTTATTGAATTTGCGCAGTCCGGACTGAAACCGCTGATCAAATTTGCCCGCCGCATGGGCATTGAATGGCATGTGCTGGTGGACGGGGATGAAGCTGGGAAGAAGTATGCTGCTACGGTGCGCGGGCTGCTGGATAACGATAAAGACCAGGAGCGGGACCACCTGACGGCGCTCCCGGCGCTGGATATGGAACACTTTATGTACCGCCAGGGATTCGCGGACGTCTATCATCGCGTGTCGCAAATTCCTGAGAACGTACATATGAATATGCGCCGCATAATCGTCAAGGCAATCCATCGCTCTTCCAAACCGGATTTGGCTATTGAAGTGGCGATGGAGGCGGGACGGCGCGGCGTGGACTCCATTCCTCCAGTCCTGAGGAAAATGTTCTCGCGGGTGCTGTGGCTGGCGCGAGGCAGAGCAGACTAAAGCTTGCCAGCAATGCCGTCGCTCATGGCATCCAGCAGCGTGTAGCGGCGGCGGTATTCAGCGCGTTTCTTGCTGGCAATCTCCTCCAGCGGCTTGCGGGCGACGCTTTCCGGCAGGCGGAAGAAGCCGCTGGTTTGCAGCTCGCCGCTCATCGACTGCCAGAAGCTGTCGTAGTCCGCGTGCAGCTTCCCTTTTTTCTTCTTTTTATAGCGCCATGAGCGGTAGATATGCGCGCTGTTGCTGACGGCAAGGATCTGCTCAACGTTAAAGTGCCGGGCCAACTGACAGGCCGCCTCCAGCAGCAGGCGTTTAGGAAATAAACCGTGGCACGCTTTGGTCGCCTGCTGAATGGCTTCGTGCGGGACCCAGGATTTTGCCCCCTGCAGGCCACCAATAAACAGCGTGGATTTGCCGTTAATTTCACAAAGGGTAAAGGTCAGCTCTGCAAGCGTGGTTCCCTCTTCGTTGCGCATCACCAGCGTGGCTTCGCCTTCTTTATCCAGATCGGCAAGCGTGCAAAAATCGATGTAATAGCGAAAATCGTTCTTGCCCTCTAGCTCGGCGAGACGGGCACCGCCGATGGTTAAATGGCGGCGGATCAGCTTTTCCGGCAGCGCATCCTCCAGCGTCCGGTAGTGGAAACACAATGCATTCAGGGTATCCTTGCGGTTAAAATTCGCCGTCAGATAGGGGCGATGCAGGCGGCAGGGCAGCCCTGGCTGGGCGCTAAGCAGGACATCAAGCAGCGGCTGCTGCGCCAGCGCTGACAGCAGCTGGCCTGTTGTGAACGGCGTCAGCAAAGAGCGCAGCATGAATTTGTGGCGATAGCCCGGGTTATGCCACGCAGAACCCGGCTGCTGCACACCTTTCGCGAGGGAAAGAAACAGCTGCCAGCCGCTCTGAGGCGCTGTCGTTGTCTGTTGGTTTACGGCTATCTGCGACATAATCATTACTCGGTTTGCGGTTAAGACGGCTATTTCAGCACCGTTAACCTCAACCAACGCTCAATCGGGCCGTGCGTCACGAGAGAGCTTTTACATTTGTTGACGCTCTGTTTAACTGAGCTTTACCTCCGGGATGCCTATGAGATTCAAGGGAAAAATAAAAAAACGTTACTGGCTTCTTGCGCTACTGGTGCTGATGCTGGTCATCTGGCTGTGGCAGTTTTTGAACGCGCCCACGCCCACCTACCAGACCATGATTGTGCGCAAAGGCGCGCTCGAGCAGAGCGTGCTGGCAACGGGCAAGCTGGATGCATTACGCAAGGTTGACGTCGGCGCGCAGGTGAGCGGCCAGTTAAAAACGCTGTCGGTGAATATCGGCGATAAAGTGAAAAAGGATCAGCTGCTGGGGGTTATCGACCCAGAACAGGCGCAGAACCAGATTAAAGAGGTCGAGGCTACGCTGATGGAGCTTCGCGCCCAGCGTCGCCAGGCCCAGGCGCAGGCAAAACTCGCTCAGGTGACGCTGAGCCGCCAGCAGGCGCTGGCGAAAACCCAGGCCGTGTCGCGTCAGGATTTGGACACCGCGGCAACGGACCTCGACGTTAAGATCGCCCAGATAGGCACTATCGAAGCGCAAATCCAGCGCAATCAGGCTTCTCTGGATACCGCAAAAACCAACCTCGACTTTACGCGCATCGTTGCGCCAATGGCTGGCGAAGTCACCCAGATCACGACCCTGCAGGGGCAGACCGTGATCGCGGCACAGCAGGCCCCAAACATTCTTACGCTGGCGGATCTCAGCACTATGCTGGTGAAGGCACAGGTTTCCGAGGCGGATGTTATTCATCTTAAGCCAGGCCAGAAAGCGTGGTTTACGGTGCTGGGCGACCCCCTGACACGCTATGAAGGCACGCTGAAAGATATCCTGCCGACCCCGGATAAAGTTAACGACGCGATTTTCTATAACGCGCGCTTTGAAGTGCCGAACCCGCAGGGCGTGCTGCGTCTGGAAATGACCGCTCAGGTCCACATCCAGCTCGGCGGCGTGAAAGACGTTCTGACCATTCCTCTGGCGGCGCTTGGCGAACCGGTGGGCGATAACCGTTACAAAGTTACCGTGCTGCGCAACGGTGAAACCCGCGAGCGTGAAATCACCATCGGCATGCGTAACGATACCCAGGTACAGGTTGCAACGGGGCTGACCGAAGGAGAAGAGGTCGTGACGGGCCGCTCGAACGCCGGGAGCGCACCATGACGGCACTGCTTGAGCTCAAGGAAATTCGCCGCAGCTACCCCTCCGGGGACGAGCAGGTTGAAGTGCTCAAAGGTGTCAGCATCACGATTGAAGCGGGTGAGATGGTGGCGATTGTCGGGGCGTCCGGCTCCGGCAAGTCCACGCTGATGAACATACTCGGCTGCCTGGATAAACCTTCGGGCGGCAGCTATAAAGTGGCGGGGGTGGACGTCTCCGCGCTGAACAGCGACGAGCTGGCAACCCTTCGTCGGGAACATTTTGGTTTTATCTTCCAGCGCTATCATCTGCTGTCGCACCTCAACGCGACGCAAAACGTTGAGGTTCCCGCCGTGTATGCGGGAACGGCCCGGGTCTACCGCCAGCAGCGCGCCCGCGCTTTGCTGATGCGGCTGGGGCTGGCGGAGCGGGTTGACTATCTCCCCTCGCAGCTTTCGGGTGGCCAGCAGCAGCGAGTGAGTATCGCCCGCGCCCTGATGAACGGCGGGCAAGTTATTCTTGCCGATGAGCCGACCGGGGCGCTGGACAGCCATTCCGGCGAAGAGGTGATGGCCACGCTCAAGCAACTGTGCGAGCAGGGGCACACGGTGATTATCGTTACCCACGATCCGACGGTTGCCGCCCAGGCGCAGCGCATCATCGAGATCCACGACGGCGAAATTATCAGCAATCCTCCTTCCATCTCACGGGACGTAAAGGCAAAAAGCGATGCGGCTACGCGCCCGACGGCTTCCGGCATAAAACAAACCATCAGCAGCTTCCGCGAGGCGTTTTCAATGGCCTGGCTGGCGCTGGCCGCCAATAAGATGCGCACCCTACTGACCATGCTGGGGATTATTATCGGCATCGCCTCGGTGGTGTCGATAGTTATAGTGGGCGATGCGGCAAAGCAGCTGGTGCTCGAGGATATTCGCGCAATAGGCACCAACACTATCGACGTCTATCCCGGCAAGGATTTTGGCGATGACGATCCGCAGTACCAGCAGGCGCTGAAGTACGCCGACCTGGCGGCGATTGAACAGCAGCCGTGGGTAACGTCCGCAACGCCGTCCATCTCCAGCAATCTGCGGTTACGCTACGGCAACGTGGACGCGGCCGCGAGCGTCAACGGCGTTAACGGCAAATATTTTGACGTCTACGGCATGACCATGAGCCAGGGCACCACCTTCAACAGCGAGCAGCTTGCCGGGCGTGCCCAGGTCGTTGTGCTGGACAGCAACAGTAAGCGTCAGCTGTTCCCGAACAAGGCTAACGTGATCGGCGAGGTGATCCTGGTAGGCAATATGCCCGCCACGGTCATTGGCGTGGCGGAAGAGAAGCAGTCGATGTTTGGCAGCAGCAAGGTGCTGCGCGTCTGGCTGCCCTACAATACCATGGCCGGGCGGGTGATGGGGCAGAGCTGGCTCAACACCATTACCGTTCGCGTGAAGGATGGCTATGACAGCCATGAAGCAGAGCTGCAGCTTAACCGCATGCTCGAGCTGCGCCACGGCAAGAAAGATTTTTTCACCTACAATATGGACGGGCTGTTGAAAACGGCGGAAAAGACCACACGTACTCTACAGCTGTTCCTGACGCTGGTGGCGGTGATTTCTCTGCTGGTGGGCGGTATCGGGGTGATGAATATCATGCTGGTATCGGTGACCGAGCGTACGAAAGAGATCGGGATCCGTATGGCGGTAGGGGCCAGGGCAAGCGACGTTTTACAGCAGTTTTTAATCGAAGCCGTACTGGTTTGTCTGGTGGGCGGGGCGCTGGGGATTTCGCTTTCGCTGCTGATAGCCTTCACGCTGGGGCTGTTTTTACCCGGCTGGCAGATTGGCTTCTCGCCGATGGCGCTGCTCACCGCGTTTGCCTGCTCAACCGCGACAGGCGTGCTGTTCGGCTGGCTGCCCGCGCGTAACGCTGCAAGGCTGAACCCGATTGACGCGCTGGCGAGGGAGTAGCCTGGTATTTTGCTGACAATAAAAATGCCAGCCGTCAGGGCTGGCATTTTGGCTTTGGGATGTACACAATAAATCAACGGGGCTAGGCAACCGCCGCTTCCACTTCGAGTGGAAGGATAAGACTGGCGTGATTGCCCTTTGGCCCCTGATGTACATCAAACCTGACAACTTGCCCGGCTTTTAACGTTCTGTACCCATCCATCTGAATGGTGGAGTAGTGTGCGAAAATATCTTCGCCGCCGCCTTCGGGGCAGATGAAGCCGAACCCTTTGGCGTTATTGAACCATTTAACTGTACCCGTCTCCATGCTTCGACATCCTTCGTAAATCTTATAATTGAGATGGAATGAACCGGTGGGTAAGGGCGGGCTGTTCATAACCTCGCCAACTCACGCCAGTACAATGTAGATATTTTAATCACTGCGTCAAGCGTTCAGCCGGGAAGAAGGGGGGACAATCACTCAGAAATTTGAAGCAGTTAACGCTATTGCTAATATTGTGATCTGGCTCGCTAAGGGTTCCAGCCATCACTTTGCAACACAATTAGTTGCAGTAGCCAAAAGCGTATTACACTCAACCTAAGGGCCTCGTTCTGGTGAAGGCCAGACGATTTAATATGATGACGATGCGCAATGGGTAAGACGAACGACTGGTTAGACTTTGACCAATTAGTGGGCGATAAACTGCGCGAAGCGCTTAAACCACCCTCTATGTATAAAGTGATGTTAATGAACGATGACTACACGCCGATGGAATTTGTTATTGACGTGCTGCAAAAGTTCTTTTCTTATGATGTAGAGCGAGCCACACAGCTGATGCTCACGGTTCATTATCAGGGGAAGGCCATCTGCGGGGTATTTACTGCGGAAGTGGCAGAAACCAAAGTAGCGCTGGTGAACCAGTATGCCAGGGAGAACGAGCATCCGCTGCTGTGTACGCTAGAACAAGCCTGAAGAAGGCAACAATTTGGGGGAGGTGCCTATGCTCAATCAAGAACTGGAACTCAGTTTAAACATGGCTTTCGCCAGAGCGCGCGAGCACCGACATGAGTTTATGACCGTCGAGCATCTGTTACTGGCTTTGCTCAGTAACCCATCGGCCCGGGAAGCGCTGGAAGCGTGTACCGTGGATCTGGTGGCGCTGCGTCAGGAACTTGAAGCCTTCATCGAACAAACCACACCGGTGCTGCCTGCCAGTGAAGAAGAGCGAGATACGCAACCTACGCTCAGCTTCCAGCGTGTTCTGCAGCGCGCGGTTTTCCACGTCCAGTCTTCTGGCCGCAGTGAAGTAACCGGTGCCAACGTGCTGGTTGCCATCTTCAGCGAGCAGGAGTCCCAGGCAGCCTATCTGCTGCGCAAACACGAAGTCAGCCGTCTCGATGTGGTGAACTTCATCTCCCACGGCACGCGTAAAGACGAGCCAAACCAGGCGCCGGGTGCCGACAATCCGGTCAATGAAGAGCAAGCAGGCGGGGAGGAACGTATGGAAAACTTCACCACCAATCTCAACCAGCTTGCGCGCGTGGGCGGTATCGATCCGCTGATTGGCCGCGACAAGGAGCTTGAGCGAGCCATTCAGGTGCTATGTCGTCGCCGTAAGAACAACCCGCTGCTGGTGGGGGAGTCCGGCGTGGGTAAAACTGCTATTGCGGAGGGCCTGGCCTGGCGCATTGTGCAGGGCGACGTGCCTGAAGTCATGGCTGATTGTACGATCTACTCGCTGGATATCGGCTCGCTGCTGGCCGGGACTAAATATCGCGGTGACTTTGAGAAACGCTTTAAGGCGCTGCTTAAACAGCTTGAGCAGGATCAGAACAGCATCCTGTTTATCGATGAAATCCATACCATTATCGGCGCTGGTGCGGCCTCTGGCGGCCAGGTCGATGCGGCAAACTTAATCAAGCCGCTGCTTTCCGGCGGCAAGATCCGCGTTATCGGTTCAACCACCTATCAGGAGTTCAGCAACATCTTTGAAAAAGACCGCGCGCTGGCGCGCCGTTTCCAGAAGATAGATATCACTGAGCCAAGCGTTGAGGAGACCGTGCAGATCATCAACGGCCTGAAAACCAAGTACGAAGCGCACCACGACGTGCGCTATACCGCGAAAGCGATTCGTGCAGCGGTGGAGCTGGCGGTGAAGTACATCAACGACCGTCACCTGCCGGATAAAGCGATTGACGTTATCGACGAGGCCGGTGCTCGCAGCCGCCTGATGCCGGTAAGCAAGCGCAAGAAAACCGTTAACGTGGCGGATATTGAAACCGTGGTTGCCCGCATCGCGCGTATTCCGGAAAAAAGCGTCTCTGCGAGCGATCGCGATACGCTGAAAAATCTGGGCGACCGCCTGAAAATGCTGGTCTTTGGTCAGGATAAAGCCATTGAGGCGTTAACCGAAGCCATTAAGATGAGCCGTGCGGGTCTGGGGCAGGATCATAAACCGGTAGGCTCCTTCCTGTTTGCTGGCCCAACGGGCGTAGGTAAAACGGAAGTGACCGTACAGCTGGCTAAATCGCTGGGCATTGAGCTCCTGCGTTTCGATATGTCCGAGTACATGGAGCGCCATACGGTAAGCCGCCTGATTGGCGCGCCTCCGGGCTACGTTGGTTTTGACCAGGGTGGGCTGCTGACGGATGCGGTGCTCAAACATCCGCATGCGGTACTGCTGCTTGATGAGATAGAAAAAGCGCACCCGGACGTCTTTAACCTGCTGCTGCAGGTAATGGATAACGGCACGCTGACCGATAACAACGGGCGCAAAGCGGACTTCCGCAATGTGATTCTGGTGATGACCACTAACGCCGGCGTGCGTGAAACCGAACGTAAGTCTATTGGCCTGATTCGTCAGGACAACAGCACCGACGCCATGGAAGAGATCAAAAAGATCTTTACGCCGGAATTCCGCAACCGTCTGGACAACATCATCTGGTTCAACCACCTCTCCACCGAGGTGATTCATCAGGTGGTCGACAAATTTATTGTCGAGCTTCAGGTGCAGCTGGATCAGAAAGGCGTCTCGCTGGAAGTCAGCCAGGAAGCGCGTGACTGGCTGGCGGAGAAAGGTTATGACCGTGCCATGGGCGCTCGCCCTATGACGCGTGTCATTCAGGACAACCTGAAAAAACCGCTTGCCAACGAGCTGCTGTTTGGTTCACTGGTAGACGGCGGACAGGTGACCGTGGCGCTGGAGAATAACCAGCTGACCTACAACTTTGTCAGCGCCCAGAAGCGCAAGCCGGAAGCGGCACACTAGCTGCTCTGAGCACAAAAAAAGGCCGCATATCAATGCGGCCTTTTTATTAGCGACTGCTCGGTCGCAGCGCCCGGCTACGACAGCAAAAAACTCTTAACGACTACGGAAGACAATGCGGCCTTTGCTCAGGTCGTACGGGGTCAGCTCTACAGTGACTTTGTCACCCGTCAGGATGCGGATATAGTTTTTACGCATTTTACCGGAGATATGAGCGGTTACCACGTGCCCGTTTTCCAGCTCAACGCGGAACATGGTGTTAGGTAACGTATCAAGAACGGTACCCTGCATTTCAATATTGTCTTCTTTGGCCATCTAATCCTCGGGGGTATCACTACCAATGTTTTGAACCGGCAAGATAATGCCGAAGTTCGCTTATCATGTAAAGAATTGTTGGTGAATTCACCAGCAAAGTGCATTTTGCACATTACCCATAAACCACGCGAAAGCTGCATCAAATGCGCTAACAACAAGGGGTGCGAAGAGATAAACGAGGGGCGTTCCCTTTAATTGCAGTTCCCATACGGCGGCGGGGTAATGGGCAGAGTTCACTCTGCGCGGCTAATTATAACACCCTCAACAAAAATGTGCCGTAAACATTATTAGTCCGGTAGGGTTTGTGGCACCCAACAGTGGGAAATTAGATGCTCCGTACGTAAATCGGCCAGGTGGCGGAGATAATCCCGGCGGGGGATCTCGATGGCTCCCAGAGACGCGGTATGGCTGTTCAGAACCTGACAGTCAATCAACCTGCCGCCGTGGCGCAAAAAGTGCCGACAGAATACCAGCAGCGCTGTTTTAGAGGCATTCTCCCGGCGGCTGAACATGGACTCGCCGCAGAATAACGCCCCCTGAATCACCCCGTACATGCCGCCAACCAGCTCTTCGCCTTCCCAGACCTCAATAGAATGCGCGTAGCCCAGCTCATGCAGGCGCTGATAGGCCTCTACGATATCCTGGGTAATCCACGTACCCTCTTCACGATCTTGGGCGCAGCCGGTAATGACTTTTTCAAAAGCATGGTTGAGCGTCACCCGGAACGGCGAGCGGCTGTGGAAGCGCTTCATGCTGCGGCTGAGGTGAAATTGCTCCGGATAGAGCACGGCCCTGGGATCCGGGGACCACCACAGGATAGGATCCCCCGGCGAGAACCAAGGAAAAATCCCGCGCTGGTACGCCATCAGCAGTCTGGCCGGGCTGAGATCGCCCCCTAGTGCCAGTAACCCATTCGGTTCACGCAACGCGCCTTCCGGAGAGGGGAAGGCGATAGAGTCACGAGAAAGCTGTATCAGGCGCATGACTTCATCACTCCGACAACGCAGGAAATATTGATTGATAATAGCCTAATTGCCGCGTTACAAACGCTGGCGGAACTGGTAGTAGCGACCACCGGTAGCCATCAGTTCGGCGTGATTACCTTGCTCAATAATTTGTCCGTTGTCCATCACAATTATGCTGCCGAAACGGGCCAGTCCGCGCAGGCGGTGCGTGACCATCAGAACGGTTTTCCCTGCGGTTACTTCCGCAAGTAAATCAAGGATCTGCCGTTCAGTTTCCGCATCGAGACCTTCAGTTGGCTCATCCAGCAGCATCAGCGGCGCGTCGTGCAGTAAGGCCCTGGCGATAGCGAGACGGCGAAGCTCACCGCCGGACAGCTGGCGGCCCCCTTCACCCAGCCAGCTGTTCAGCCCGGCTTCCGGCAGCAGTTTTTCAAGCCCCACGCGCTCAAGTATGGCAGTGAGCTGTTCATCCGTTGCCTGAGGCGCGGCCAGCAGCAGGTTGTCGCGTAGCGTTGCGCTGAACAGATGTACGCGCTGTGGCACAACGCTGGTTGCGGCGCGCAGCGTCTCTTCACTCACTTCGCCCAGCGGCTGGCCGTTGACGCTAATCAAGCCCTGCTGAGGGTCCCAGGCGCGAGTAAGCAGCTGCAGTAATGTTGATTTGCCACAGCCGGTACGCCCAAGAATGGCAATGTGCTGGCCCGCCGGAATTGTAAGCGTAATTTCTTTGAGCGCAGGCTGCTGCTGGCCCGGGTAGGTGAAGCTTACCTGATCCATTGCCAGGGAGACCTGAGCCAGCGCTTCCTGCGGGCCAGATTTAAATGTGACCTCGGGCTGCTGGCTGGTAATCTGGGTTACGCGTAAGGCGGAAGCAATGACCTGCCCAAGGTGCTGAAACGCCCCGGTGACCGGCGCCAGCGCTTCAAAAGCGGCCAGCGCACAAAAGACAAACAGCGCAATCAGCGCGCCCGGCGTGGTATTGCCCCCGACGTCGTGCGCCGCCATCCACAGCATGACTACCACCGCCAGACCACCGATGAGCAGCATCATCGCCTGGGAGAGTGCCGTTAGTTCTGACTGGCGGCGCTGAGCTTCCTGCCAGTGAATCTCCGTGCTGTCGAGCTGTTCGCGGTAGCGGTTTGCCGCTCCGAAAATGGTCAGCTCCGCGTGTCCCTGTAGCCAGGAGGTAAGCTGCTGGCGATATTGCCCGCGTTGAGCGGTCAGGGCTTCACCGGCCGATTTCCCGGCGTAGTAAAACAGCGGCGGCAGAATAATCAGCGTTGCCAGCAGAATCGCGCCCAGCGTGAGTGCCAGAGTTATATCAATAAAACTCAGGCCAAAGATCACCACCAGAATAACGACGAATGCCCCAACCAGCGGTGAAATCACCCGCAGGTAGAGATGATCGAGCGTGTCGACGTCGGCAACCAGGCGGTTGAGCAGTTCGCCCTGGCGAAAACGTGCAAGTCCGGCAGGGGAGAGGGGGAGCAGCTTGCTGAAGGTCGTGACGCGAAGATGCTGCAAAACGCGGAACGTTGCGTCGTGGCTGACCAGACGCTCGAAGTAGCGTCCGGCCGTTCGGGTAATAGCTGCGCCACGCACACCGGCAGCAGGCAGCATATAGTTAAAGCTGTAAAGACCGGCCACCCCTACGACGGCAGAGGCCGACAGGAACCAGCCGGAAAGCGTCAGCAGGCCAATGCTGGCAAGAAGCGTAACAATGGCGAGCACGACGCCCAGGAAAAGCAGCCAGAAATGGCGGCGATAGAGTGCGAGATAGGGCAGTAAGGCGCGCATCAGATCTCCTCCTTGCGATTGGCCAGCAGCTCGGCAAATGGGCCGTCCTGAGCGGCCAGGGTAGCAAAATCGCCCTGCTGGACGATGGCGCCGTTGCGCATCACCCAGATGCAGTCCCATTCGGTGATGTAGTCGAGCTGGTGAGTGACCATAACGGTAGTCTGTTGTCGCGAGGCTTCACTAAGCGCTTCCATGACGCGCTGCTCGCTGTGGGCATCAAGGCTTGCAGCCGGTTCATCCAACAGCAGGAACTCGGTGGGAACCAGTAGAGCGCGGGCAACGGCTACACGCTGTGCCTGTCCAACCGACAGGCGGGCGGACTGATCCCCCAGCGGCGTATCAAGTCCCTGCGGCAACAAGGGCAAAAACTCGCTGACGGAGGCTTTCTCAAGCGCCTCATGCAAGGCTTCATCGCTCGCATCGGGGTTAGCCAGCAGGACGTTTTCCCGCAAAGTACCGGCCGGAAGCTGGGGGTTTTGTCCCACCCAACTGAGCTGTTCGCGCCACCAGGAGGAGTCGAGATGCGCAAGCTCGGTGCCATTAATTTTCAGTTCTCCCTCATACGGCAGGAAGCCGGACAGGGCATTAAGCAGCGAGCTTTTTCCCGCGCCGCTTTGCCCGACCAGCACAACGCGTTCTCCGGCTGCCAGAGTAAAGTTCAGCGGCCCGGCAAGCGGATGGCCTTCGGCGGAAGAAATTTTCAGATTGCGCGCTTCAATTGTATAAGGCGCACCAGCAGGAAGCTGGATACTCCCCTCTTCTTTGCGCTGTAAAGGGGCTTCCATAAAGGTAATCAGGCTGTCCGCGGCACCCACAGCCTGAGCTTTGGCGTGGTAAAAAGCCCCTAAATCACGCAGCGGCAGGAAGAACTCCGGCGCGAGGATAAGCGTCAGGAACCCGGCAAAAAGCGTGACGCCAACGCCATAATGACCAAAATTAAGCTCGCCCAGATAAGAGAAGCCAAAATAGACCGCGACCAGGGCTATAGATAAAGAAGCAAAGAACTCCAGCACGCCGGAAGAGAGAAACGCGAGGCGCAGCACTTCCATAGTGCGCTGGCGGAAGTCTTTGGAAGCGCTACGAATGCTTTCTGTTTCCGCGGCCCCGCGGTTGAACAGGCGCAGGGTTTCCATACCGCGCAGGCGGTCGAGGAAATGGCCGCTCAGGCGAGCGAGCGCCAGGAAATTACGACGGTTTGCGTCTGCGGCACCCATGCCGACCATTGCCATAAACAGCGGGATCAGCGGAGCAGTGCCAAGCAGAATCAGGGCGGCAGCCCAGTTAACGGGGAAAATAGTTAGCAGAATCAGTACCGGGACCATGACCGCCAGCGACATTTGCGGCAGATAGCGGGCGTAGTAGTCATGCATATCTTCGATCTGTTCCAGCACAAGCGTAGCCCAGCTGCCGACTGGCTTGCCCTGGATCCAGGCCGGGCCTGCGGCGTGCAGGCGATCCAGCACCTTACGGCGGATCTCATGGCGAATGTGCTGCCCCGCATGGAATCCCACTTTTTCGCGCAGCCAGACAATCCATGCCCGCAGAATAAAGATCAGTACCAGCGTGATAAACGGCAGCAGCAGCGCCTCGCGAGGAATATTTTCCATGATCATATGGTCGAGCAGGCGCGCAAGTATCCAGGCCTGGGCCACGATCAGCAGACCACTTACCAGCCCTAAAATACGTGAGAGGCCAAGCCAGCGGCGGGAAATGATACTTTGCTGTTTCAGCCAGCGATTAAGTTCTTGTTGACGGGTTTTATTCATGGCGGCCAGTGCAGGTAGATAAAGGAATTATCAGGCAAATTTTGCTGGCATGTTACAACGCAAAGAGAAGAAAGGCGAGGATCGGGGACGCAGAGAACTGTCAGGAAACGTAGGGGCAAGAAGAGTGATGCTCGTCGGCGGGGCAGGCGGTGGACGACCCGGAGAACGTCCACCGTAATACTCACTACTTTTGTTCGGCCAGGCCGTCCAGATAACGCTCGGCGTCCAGCGCGGCCATACAGCCCGTGCCAGCAGAGGTAATTGCCTGACGGTAAATGTGATCCATGACGTCACCGGCTGCGAAGACGCCGGGGATACTGGTCTGCGTCGCGTTGCCGTGGATGCCGGACTGCACTTTAATGTAGCCGTTTTCCAGCTCCAGCTGACCGGCAAAAATCGCCGTATTCGGGCTGTGGCCGATTGCAACAAACAGACCCGCTACTTCCAGCTCTTCAGTCTGGTCGCTGTTATGCGCATCGCGCAGACGCAGGCCGCTAACGCCCATCTGGTCACCGGTCACTTCATCAAGCGTTTTGTTGGTGTGCAGAACGATGTTGCCGTTCTTCACTTTCTCCATTAGACGATTAATTAAGATTTTTTCCGCACGGAATGTATCGCGGCGGTGGATGAGGTGCACTTCTGAGGCGATATTCGCCAGGTACAGCGCTTCTTCCACTGCGGTGTTGCCTCCGCCAATGACCGCCACTTTCTGGTTGCGGTAGAAGAAGCCGTCGCAGGTTGCGCAGGCTGAAACGCCGCGGCCTTTAAACGCTTCTTCTGATGGCAGACCCAGGTAGCGAGCGGAAGCACCAGTTGCGATGATTAACGCATCACAGGTGTACTCGCCGCTGTCGCCGGTCAGGCGGAACGGGCGGGTCTGTAAATCAACCTTATTAATGTGGTCGATCAGGATTTCGGTCTCGAATTTCGTCGCGTGCTCGTGCATGCGCTCCATCAACAGCGGCCCCGTCAAGTCGTGCGGGTCACCCGGCCAGTTTTCCACTTCGGTCGTGGTGGTGAGCTGCCCACCTTTTTCCATGCCGGTGATCAGAACCGGATTAAGGTTAGCGCGAGCCGCGTAGACCGCTGCGGTATAGCCCGCAGGGCCGGAGCCCAGAATAAGCAACTTACTGTGTTTAGCTGTGCTCATGAGTTCCTCATTGAACGTTTGCTGACAATCGGGGGATTGTAGGGAATTTGGCGCGTTAAAAAAAGGTGCCAGGGCCCTCAGGGTGAACAGTGTTAACAATATGTGTAATAGCCATAGGCAATCAACCCGGTGAAATAGCGCTAAAACCGCATAAATACTCACTTTCTTAGGAAGAGTAGTCACGGAGGTAAAGTGATGAATAATCGTCAAGTAGCGGTAATAACTGGCACGTTCCACTAAATTTAGATGTTTTGCTTTGACAATCCGCTAAGCATTTGCGAAAACATTCGAGGAAGGAAAAACATTTGGTGTGATGACACAATATCATCACGCATACCTGATGCATTAACCGGGCAATTGAAATCTACGCATGGTGTGGACAGACGCCATGCGTGATATCGATAGCAGCCAGCTGGCACCGGTCTTCTCACGTACTCCCGGAACAGTGACGTTACCAGGGTTATGGCAGGTGATGGAAGGAATAGAGAGAGACAATAATAATGGTAGATAGCAAGAAGCGCCCTGGCAAAGATCTCGACCGCATCGATCGCAATATTCTCAACGAACTGCAAAAAGACGGGCGAATTTCAAACGTAGAGCTTTCTAAGCGTGTTGGGCTTTCACCGACCCCGTGCCTCGAGCGCGTGCGTCGTTTGGAACGCCAGGGTTTTATTCAGGGCTATACGGCGCTGTTAAACCCGCATTATCTGGATGCATCACTTCTGGTATTTGTTGAGATTACTCTGAATCGTGGCGCACCGGACGTGTTCGAGCAATTTAACTCCGCCGTGCAGAAACTCGAAGAAATTCAAGAGTGTCACCTGGTATCCGGCGATTTCGACTATCTGTTGAAGACCCGTGTACCGGATATGTCGGCCTATCGCAAATTATTAGGCGAAACCCTGTTAAGACTGCCGGGCGTTAATGACACCCGTACCTATGTGGTCATGGAAGAGGTCAAACAGAGTAATCGTCTGGTTATTAAGACCCGTTAACACGGGCCAGGTGCAAAATCGGCGTATTTTGGTTACACTCCTGGTAATCCATACAGCTTCAGTGCCGGGATTGTCCCGGCACTGTTGTTTTCCATGAAAGTTAAGGACCTGGAGAGTCTTACTTGAGCCAGGAATATACTGAAGATAAAGAAGTTACATTGAGGAAGCTCAGCAGCGGGCGCCGTTTACTCGAGGCATTGCTGATCCTTGTTGCCATTTTCGCTGTCTACCTGATGGCTGCATTACTGAGTTTTAACCCGTCAGATCCGAGCTGGTCACAAACGGCTTGGCATGAACCTATCCATAATTTGGGTGGGGCGCCAGGTGCATGGCTTGCGGATACCCTGCTGTTCATCTTTGGCGTCATGGCCTACACCATCCCGGTGATCATCATCGGCGGCTGTTGGTTCACGTGGCAGCAAAGAGGCAGCGAAGATTACATCGACTATTTTGCCGTTTCGCTGCGCCTGATTGGCGTGCTGGCCATGGTGCTGACCTCCTGCGGTCTTGCCTCTATTAACGCCGATGATATCTGGTACTTCGCCTCCGGCGGCGTGATTGGCAGCCTGCTGAGTACGGCGATGATGCCACTGCTCAACAGCAGCGGCGGCACTATCGCGCTGTTGTGTGTCTGGGCCGCGGGTCTGACGCTGTTCACCGGCTGGTCGTGGGTAGGTATCGCTGAAAAAATCGGTAGCGCCGTGCTTGCCGTACTGACTTTTGCCAGCAATCGCACCCGTAGGGACAACACCTGGCAGGACGAGGAATACGACTACGACGAAGAGCCAGCAGAGCCTGACGAAGAACACGAGCCAGCAATGGAGAAGCGTGAGTCTCGTCGTGCCCGTATCCTGCGTGGCGCTTTAGCCCGCAAGCAGCGTATATCGGAAAAGTTTGCTAATCCTAACGCGCGTAAAACAGACGCTGCGCTGTTCTCCGGCAAACGCATGGATGATGAAGACGACGTGTTGTTCTGCGCCCGTGGCGTTGAAGCCGACGCGAATGACGTCTTATTTTCCGGCAATAAAGCGACGCTGCCAGAAAACGAAGAATACGACCCGTTATTGAGCGGCTACTCCATTGCCGAGCCTGTGGCTGCCGCAGCCGCCGCGACAATGGCTAACCAGGCCTATGCTGGCCCGGCAGTGCCTACGGCACCAATGCCGGCGGTACAGACGCCTTCTCCGGAGACGGGGACCTCTCCGTCCATTGCCTGGGAGCCAGCGCCAACAACGATGACCCCGGAGCCCGTTATTGCACCGGCACCGGAAAGCTATGCCGCATCCCCGCAGGCGGAACAGCAGCTCCCGCAGGAGGTGACCAGCCACTGGTCAGCGCCTGCTGCGCCAGAAGCCGAGCCGCAGTATCAGCCTGAACCGGTAGAAGAAGCTAAGCCGTCGCGCCCGCCGCTTTACCATTTCGAAGAAGTGGAGGCCCAGCGCGCTCGTGAACGCGAACAGCTTGCGGCATGGTATCAGCCGGTTCATGAACCTAAGCCCGATCCGTACGAGCACACGGTAGCGCAGGCAGCAATATCAGCTGCACCTTCTGCTAGCCCGTCAATACAGCAGGGCATCCCGGCTATTCCTACACCAGATGTTACTTCTGTTGCGCCTGTTGTTCAGGAAGCGGCGAAGGTTGCCGCCACGGCTGCTGCATTTACGCCGGTATTCGGTATCGCCAGCGATGCACCGCGTACGCAGGTGAAAGAGGGGATAGGTCCGCAGCTTCCGCGTCCTAATCGTGTCCGTGTCCCAACGCGTCGTGAGCTGGCCTCTTATGGCATTAAGCTTCCGTCCCAGCGTATGGCAGAAGAGCAGGCCGCGCGTGAAGAAGAGCGTCGCCAGAACGGTGGCTACGACGACTACGAGGATGATAACGCCGCCGAGCAGGAACAGCATGAGCTGGCCCGCCAGTTCTCCGCTCAGCAACAGCAGCGTTACGGTCAGGAATACGAAGCGGAGCAGTCTTCTCAGGAAGACGAAGATGCCGCTGAGCAGGCAGAGCTGGCACGCCAGTTTGCAGCTCAGCAACAGCAGCGTTACGAGCAGGTACCTGCGCCTGCAAATGCACCGTTCTCGCTGGATGATTTCGACTTCTCACCAATGAAAGTCCTGGTGGACGATGGCCCAAGCGAGCCGCTGTTTACCCCGAGCGTAATCGAAGAACCGACCCCGGTTCAGCCAGCTTCCCCGCAGGGTTATGGTCAGCAACCGGCCCAGCAGCAGTATCAGGCCGCCAATGCGCAGCCTGCTTACCAGCCGCAGCAGCCCGTCGCGCCACAGCCACAGGAAAGTTTGATTCACCCGTTCCTGATGCGTAACGGTGACGATCGTCCATTACAAAAACCGACCACGCCGCTGCCGTCGCTGGATCTGCTTACCTCTCCACCTGAAGAGGTTGAGCCGATTGATACCTTCGCGCTTGAGCAAATGGCGCGCCTGGTGGAAGCCCGCCTGGCGGATTACCGCATTAAAGCGGACGTCGTGGACTACTCTCCGGGCCCGGTTATCACCCGTTTCGAACTGGATTTAGCCCCTGGCGTCAAGGCGGCGCGTATCTCTAACCTGTCCCGTGACCTTGCACGTTCGCTCTCGACCGTCGCCGTGCGCGTAGTAGAGGTTATTCCGGGCAAGCCGTATGTTGGCCTGGAATTACCAAATAAAAAGCGCCAGACGGTTTATCTGCGTGAAGTGCTCGACTGCGCGAAATTCCGCGATAGCACTTCTCCGCTGACCGTTGTGCTGGGTAAAGACATCGGGGGGGAATCCGTGGTAGCCGACCTGGCGAAAATGCCTCACCTGCTGGTGGCGGGTACAACCGGTTCCGGTAAGTCCGTGGGCGTGAATGCGATGATCCTCAGCATTCTCTACAAGGCGACACCGGAAGAAGTTAAGTTCATCATGATCGACCCGAAAATGCTTGAGCTGTCGGTCTATGAAGGCATTCCTCACCTGTTGACCGAAGTGGTTACCGACATGAAAGACGCCGCCAACGCCCTGCGCTGGAGCGTCAATGAGATGGAACGCCGCTACAAATTAATGTCCGCGCTCGGCGTGCGTAATCTTGCAGGCTATAACGAACGCGTGCTGGAAGCCGAACGCATGGGGCGTCCAATTCCGGATCCGTTCTGGAAACCGGGCGACAGCATGGACGTCACGCATCCAATGCTTGAAAAACTGCCGTATATCGTGGTGCTGGTGGATGAATTCGCCGACCTGATGATGACCGTGGGTAAAAAAGTCGAAGAGCTGATTGCTCGCCTGGCGCAGAAGGCGCGTGCGGCGGGGATCCACCTTGTGCTTGCTACCCAGCGCCCATCCGTTGACGTTATCACCGGCCTGATAAAAGCGAACATCCCGACGCGTATCGCCTTTACCGTATCGAGCAAGATCGACTCCCGTACCATCCTGGATCAGGGCGGCGCGGAATCACTGCTAGGCATGGGTGATATGCTTTATTCCGGCCCTAACTCCACCACGCCTGTACGTGTGCACGGCGCTTTTGTGCGCGATCAGGAAGTTCATGCGGTGGTACAGGACTGGAAAGCGCGCGGTCGTCCGCAATATATTTCCGGCATCACCTCCGATAGCGAGGGTGAAGGCGGAGCGGGTGGCGGTCTTGACGGCGATGAAGAGCTGGATCCGCTGTTTGACCAGGCCGTGGCCTTTGTCGTTGAAAAACGCAAAGCGTCAATTTCTGGCGTTCAGCGCCAGTTCCGTATCGGCTATAACCGCGCGGCGCGCATCGTTGAACAAATGGAAGCGCAGGGTATCGTGAGTCCGCAGGGGCATAACGGTAACCGCGAAGTGCTTGCACCGCCGCCGTTTGAGTAGTGACCTGCATAAAAGCCGTGGCTGCGGCTTTTATGCAAAGAAGGGTAAATTGCCGGAAAATCAGCTTTTTCTTCTGTTGTTCCGCTTTCGCTCTGCACTAGAGTGGACAGCAGAAGCGCCGCCGCGCCGTCGCGCGGGGGCTACTGAATACAGAGGAATAATAATGAAAAAGATCGCCATTGCCTGTGCTTTGTTAACTACTTTTGCCGCAACCAGCGTTTGGGCAGATGCCGCAGGTGACCTGAAAGGGCGCCTGGATAAAGTCAGCAGCTTCCACGCCAGCTTCACCCAGAAAGTCACCGACGGCAGCGGTGCTGCGGTGCAGGAAGGCCAGGGTGACCTGTGGGTTAAGCGTCCGAATCTGTTTAACTGGCACATGACCCAGCCGGACGAAAGCATACTTGTGTCCGACGGCAAAACCTTATGGTTCTACAACCCGTTTGTTGAGCAGGTCAGCGCGACCTGGCTGAAAGACGCCACCAGCAACACGCCATTTATGCTGATCGCACGTAACCAGACCAGCGACTGGCAGCAATACAACATCAAGCAAAATGGTGATGACTTTGTGCTGACGCCGAAAACCAGCGCCGGTAACCTCAAGCAGTTCACCATCAACGTAGGGCGTGACGGAATCATCCACCAGTTCAGCGCGGTAGAGCAGGACGAGCAGCGCAGCAGCTACGCGCTCAAAACCCAGCAGAACGGTGCGGTGGACATGAGCAAGTTTACGTTCACCCCGCCAAAAGACGTAACGGTGGACGACCAGCGTAAGTAGAGGTCTGAGTGGGCAATCTGTCGCTCGATTTTTCTGATAACACCTTCCAGCCTCTGGCCGCCCGTATGCGGCCAGAGAACCTGGCGCAGTACATCGGCCAGCAGCACCTGCTGGCCCCTGGCAAACCACTGCCGCGGGCGATTGAAGCAGGGCACCTGCATTCAATGATTTTATGGGGGCCACCCGGCACCGGTAAAACCACGCTTGCGGAAGTGATTGGTCGCTATGCGAATGCCGACATAGAACGGATTTCAGCGGTTACCTCGGGCGTGAAAGAGATCCGCGAAGCTATAGAACGAGCCCGCCAGAACCGCAACGCAGGCCGCCGCACTATTCTGTTTGTGGATGAAGTCCACCGCTTCAATAAAGGCCAGCAGGATGCATTTCTGCCGCACATTGAAGATGGCACCATCACTTTCATCGGTGCCACCACCGAAAACCCCTCTTTCGAGCTGAACTCGGCGCTGCTGTCCCGCGCCCGTGTGTATCTGCTGAAATCCCTTACCGTGGACGATATCGAACAGGTGCTGGATCAGGCAATGAAAGACAGCGATCGCGGCTACGGTAAGCAGACTGACCTGGTCTTACCTGATGAAACCCGTAAAGCCATCGCTGAGCTGGTAAACGGCGATGCTCGTCGTGCCCTGAACACGCTGGAAATGATGGCGGACATGGCGGAAACGGACGCCAAAGGCAAACGAGTTTTGCAGACCACGCTGCTCACTGAGATTGCCGGTGAACGCAGCGCCCGTTTTGATAATAAAGGCGACCGCTTTTATGACCTGATTTCCGCGCTGCATAAGTCAGTGCGTGGCTCAGCGCCGGATGCAGCACTTTACTGGTATGCGAGGATTATCACCGCTGGTGGCGATCCGCTGTACGTTGCGCGTCGTTTACTCGCCATTGCTTCGGAAGACGTGGGCAATGCGGATCCGCGCGGCATGCAGGTAGCCATATCAGCCTGGGATTGCTTTACACGCGTTGGCCCGGCAGAAGGGGAACGCGCCATTGCCCAGGCTATCGTTTACCTGGCCTGCGCGCCGAAAAGTAACGCCGTTTATACCGCCTTTAAAGCCGCGATGGCAGATGCCCGCGAGCGTCCGGATTACGACGTGCCGGTTCATCTGCGCAATGCACCAACCAGGCTGATGAAAGAGATGGGTTACGGGCAGGAGTATCGCTACGCCCATGACGAACCCAACGCCTACGCCGCGGGTGAAGTCTTCTTCCCGGAGGAAATGGCACAAACACGCTATTATTCCCCGACAAACAGAGGTCTTGAGGGCAAGATAGGTGAAAAGCTCGCCTGGCTTGCTGAACAGGATCAGAAAAGCCCCACAAAACGCTACCGCTAATGCAGTCGTTGCGGTAAGGTTAGCAAGACTATCAGTGCGGTTGCAGGCTGTGACCGCATCCCCTTCATTTAATTCGATAAGCACAGGATAAGCATGCTCGATCCCAATCTGCTGCGTACAGAGCCAGACGCAGTCGCTGAAAAACTGGCACGCCGAGGCTTCAAGCTGGATGTAGAAACGCTGCGCTCCTTAGAAGAGCGTCGTAAAGTGCTGCAGGTCAATACAGAAAACCTGCAGGCTGAACGTAACTCGCGATCGAAATCCATCGGCCAGGCGAAAGCGCGTGGGGAAGACATCGAGCCGCTGCGTCTGGAAGTGAACAAGCTGGGTGAAGAGCTGGACGCTGCGAAGGCCGAGCTCGACGAGCTGCTGGCGGAGATCCGTAATATTGCGCTGACGCTGCCAAACATTCCGGACGACTGCGTACCGCTGGGCAAAGACGACAGCGAAAACGTTGAAATCAGCCGCTGGGGCGAGCCGCGTAAATTCGATTTCGAAGTGCGCGACCACGTAACGCTGGGCGAGATGGCTAAAGGCCTGGATTTCGCTGCTGCCGTTAAGCTGACCGGCTCTCGCTTTGTTGTGATGCAAGGGCAAATTGCCCGTATGCACCGTGCTCTGAGCCAGTTCATGCTCGACCTGCACACCGAACAGCACGGCTATATTGAAAACTACGTACCGTACCTTGTAAACCAGGACACGCTGTACGGCACAGGCCAGCTGCCGAAGTTCGGCGGCGATCTGTTCCATACCCGTCCGCTGGAAGAAGAAGCTGATGCCAGCAACTATGCGCTGATCCCAACCGCAGAAGTCCCGCTGACCAACCTGATGCGCGACGAAATCATCGACGAAGATTCTCTGCCGATGAAGCTAACCGCGCATACGCCGTGTTTCCGTTCCGAGGCGGGTTCTTACGGTCGTGACACCCGTGGTTTGATCCGTCAGCACCAGTTCGACAAAGTTGAGATGGTACAGATTGTTCGTCCGGAAGATTCTATGGACGCGCTGGAAGAGATGACCGGTCACGCTGAGAAAGTGCTGCAGCTGCTGGGTCTGCCTTATCGTAAAGTCCTGCTGTGCAGCGGCGATATCGGTTTTGGCGCTCGCAAAACTTACGATCTGGAAGTCTGGCTTCCGGCGCAGGACACCTACCGCGAAATCTCTTCTATCTCTAACTGCTGGGATTTCCAGGCGCGCCGCCTGCAGGCACGCTGCCGCAGCAAGGCCGACAAGAAAACCCGTCTGGTGCACACACTGAACGGTTCCGGCCTGGCCGTAGGCCGTACGCTGGTTGCCGTGCTGGAAAACTACCAGCAGGCAGATGGCCGCATCGAAGTACCGGCAGCGCTGCGTCCGTACATGAACGGGCTCGACTATATTGGTTAATTATTCAACTCAACTATGGGTTGAATGTAAAAAGCGCCTCAGGGCGCTTTTTTTATGCGCGAAACAATCCCAACCCAGCAGATTATCCGCCTTCTTTGACGCGAGACAATAACGCCTACCCCTAAGGAAGTATCATTGTCGCCAGAAAGTGGGTGATGATTTCATAATTATTTATTCAAGAAACTTATCATTTGGCCGCCGTGATTTACATGACGTGACGCGACAGGCTAATCAGCATAACGCTAATTTCACCGACGCTTACTTTCTCTCTTTGGCTGCAATGGAGCCGCGGGCCGTTGATCCTGCGGTTGTGCTGACAGCTTATTTTAAACGTGAGCAAACAAAGTAGGTCATCATGACTGATAAAACCCCTAACGCGATCCTCGCGGCAGAGGTAAGCCGCCGTAAGCTGGTGACAACCACGGCTATCGGTGGGCTGGCTGCGGCGAGCAGCGCCTTCACATTACCGTTCTCCCGTATGGCTTTCGCACAGACTCCTGCCGGCACCGTTAGCGGCAACGAAAAAGTAGTGTGGAGCGCCTGTACGGTCAACTGCGGTAGCCGCTGCCCGCTGCGCATGCACGTGGTAGATGGTGAAATTAAATACGTGGAAACCGACAACACCGGCGATGACGATTACGAAGGGCTGCACCAGGTGCGCGCCTGCCTGCGTGGCCGCTCCATGCGCCGTCGCGTCTATAATGCTGACCGTCTTAAGTACCCGATGAAGCGCGTAGGCGCTCGCGGGGAAGGGAAGTTCGAGCGCATCAGCTGGGAAGAAGCCTTTGATACTATCGCCGCCAGCATGAAGGGCATTATCAAAGAGTACGGCAACGAAGCGATTTACCTGAACTACGGCACCGGCACGCTGGGTGGCACGATGACCCGCTCCTGGCCGCCAGGCTCCTCGCTAATCGCCCGCATGATGAACTGCGTAGGCGGTTATCTCAACCACTACGGCGACTACTCTACCGCGCAAATTGCCGCAGGCCTGAACTATACCTACGGTGGTTGGGCGGACGGCAACAGCCCTTCAGACATTGAGAACAGCAAGCTGGTTGTGCTCTTTGGGAATAACCCAGGCGAAACGCGTATGAGCGGCGGCGGGGTGACTTACTACCTTGAGCAGGCTCGCGAAAAATCTAACGCCCGTATGATCATCATCGATCCGCGCTATACCGACACCGGCGCAGGCCGCGAAGATGAATGGATCCCGATTCGTCCGGGCACCGATGCGGCGCTGATTTCAGCGCTGGCGTGGGTGATGATTACTGAAAATCTGGTCGATCAGCCGTTCCTCGATAAATACTGCGTTGGCTATGACGAAAAGACGATGCCAGCGGGTGCGCCTGCTAACGGGCACTATAAAGCTTACATCCTGGGCCAGGGAGAAGATGGCATAGCGAAAACGCCGGAGTGGGCTTCGCAGATCACCGGTATTCCGGTCGATCGCATCATTAAGCTAGCCCGTGAAATCGGCAGTACGAAACCTGCGTTTATCAGCCAGGGCTGGGGGCCGCAGCGTCACTCAAACGGCGAGCTGGTTTCCCGGGCTATTGCAATGCTCTCTATTCTGACCGGTAACGTGGGGATTAACGGCGGCAACAGTGGCGCGCGTGAAGGATCTTATAGTCTGCCGTTCGTGCGCATGCCAACGCTTGAAAATCCGGTGCAGACCAGCATCTCCATGTTCATGTGGACAGATGCTATTGAGCGCGGCCCGGAAATGACCGCCACCCGTGACGGCGTGCGCGGTAAGGACAAGCTCGACGTACCAATCAAGATGGTCTGGAACTACGCCAGCAACTGCCTGATTAACCAGCACTCCGAAATCAACCGTACCCACGATATCCTGCAGGACGAAAAGAAGTGCGAGATGATTGTGGTTATCGATAACCACATGACCTCCTCGGCTAAGTATGCCGACATCCTGCTGCCAGACTGCACCGCGTCTGAGCAGATGGACTTCTGCCTGGATGCCTCCTGCGGCAACATGTCCTACGTGATTTTTGCCGGGCAGGCCATCAAGCCCCGCTTCGAATGCAAAACCATCTACGAGATGACCACCGAGCTTGCTAAACGCCTGGGCGTTGAGCAGCAGTTCACCGAAGGCCGGACTCAGGAAGGCTGGATGCGCCACCTGTACAAGCAGTCTCAGGAAGCGATTCCAGACCTGCCGAGCTTCGAGGAATTCCAGCAGCAGGGCATCTACAAGCAGCGCGATCCGGAAGGGCATCACGTGGCGTACAAAGCGTTCCGTGAAGACCCGGCGGCCAACCCGCTGACAACACCGTCTGGCAAAATCGAAATCTACTCGGCCCAGCTTGCAGAAATCGCCGCGACCTGGCAACTGCCGGAAGGCGACGTTATCGATCCGCTGCCGGTTTACAGCTCTGGGTTCGAAAACTACGGCGATCCGCTTGCCGAAAAATGGCCGCTGCAGCTGACGGGCTTCCACTACAAAGCGCGTGCTCACTCCACCTATGGCAACGTTGATGTGCTGAAGGCCGCATGCCGTCAGGAAATGTGGATTAACCCAATCGACGCGCAGAAGCGCGGCATCGCCAACGGCGATGTTGTGCGGATTTTTAATGGCCGCGGCGAAGTACGCATTAATGCCAAAGTCACTCCTCGTATCGTTCCTGGCGTTGTCGCGCTGGGGGAAGGGGCCTGGTACAACCCGGATGCAAATAAAATTGACCATGCGGGCAGTATCAACGTGTTAACCACCCAACGTCCGTCTCCGCTGGCGAAAGGTAACCCATCCCACAGCAACCTGGTTCAGGTCGAGAAGGCGTAAGGAGTAGCTGATGACAACCCAGTACGGATTTTACATTGACTCAAGTCGCTGCACCGGCTGCAAAACCTGCGAGCTGGCCTGCAAAGACTACAAAAATTTAGGCCCGGACGTCAGCTTCCGCCGCATTTATGAATACGCGGGCGGCGACTGGCAGGAGGATAACGGTGTTTATCATCAGAATGTCTTCGCCTATTACCTGTCGATAGCCTGTAACCATTGCGAAGACCCGGCCTGCACCAAGGTTTGCCCGAGCGGTGCAATGCACAAGCGCGAAGATGGTTTTGTGGTGGTTAACGAAGATGTGTGCATCGGCTGCCGCTACTGCCACATGGCCTGCCCTTACGGCGCGCCGCAGTACAACGCTGAGAAAGGTCACATGACCAAGTGCGACGGCTGCTACGACCGCATCGCCGACGGCAAAAAGCCGATCTGCGTCGAGTCCTGCCCGCTGCGCGCGCTGGATATGGCACCAATCGACGAGCTGCGTAAAAAGCACGGCGAACAGGCTGCCATTGCGCCGCTGCCGTCCGCGCACTTCACCAAACCGAATATCGTCATTAAACCTAACGCCAACGGCCGCCCCTGCGGGGATAAAACCGGCTATCTGGCCAACCCGAAGGAGGTCTGAGATGGGTAACGGATGGCATGAATGGCCGCTGATGATTTTTACGGTGCTCGGCCAGTGCGTAGCGGGTGGGTTTATCGTCATGGCGCTTGCACTGCTGAACGGCGTTGACGAGCGCGCTCAGCAAAAGCGGGTGCAGTGGGCAATGATCGTACTCTGGGTGCTTATGGGAATTGGGTTCATCGCTTCCATTCTCCATCTTGGCTCACCGTTGCGCGCCTTTAACTCCCTTAACCGCATTGGCGCCTCTGCGCTTAGCAACGAAATTGCAAGCGGCTCGGTGTTCTTCGCCATCGGTGGCTTCTGGTGGCTTATTACCGTGATGGGCAAAATGCACGCGGGGTTAGGGAAGCTGTGGATGATCCTCACGATGGTGCTGGGCGTCTTCTTCGTCTGGATGATGTGCCGCGTGTACCTCATTGACACCGTGCCAACGTGGTACAGCGTTTATACGCCGCTGAGTTTCTTCCTGACGATGTTTATCGGCGGCCCGCTGCTGGGCTATCTGCTGCTCCGTGCGGCGGGCGTAACGGGCTGGGGCATGCGTTTGCTGCCGGTAATCACGCTAGCTGGACTGATCGTCAGCACCGTTGTCGTGCTTTTGCAGGGTATGGAGCTGGCAATGATTCAAAGCTCGATTCAGCAGGCCTCTGCGCTGATCCCTCAGTACGGCACGCTGATGTCCTGGCGCCTCGCCCTGCTGGTGGTAGCGCTGGTTTGCTGGATAGTGCCGCAGCTTAAGGGACGTCAGCCTAACGTGGGTCTGCTGACACTAGCCTTTGTGCTGGTGGTGGCGGGTGAGCTGATCGGTCGCGGCGTGTTCTACGGTCTGCATATGACGGTAGGCATGGCTATTGCCAGTTAATTTCGGCTTAATTAATTAGCGCGCCTGCGGGCGCGTTTTTTATTTCCGGCACCTGTTAAGCCTTTCGAATAAGAAAATATCCTGTCGTTTACCATGAAATTTTTCATCCGATCCGCTGCGTTTTATTTTGCATGATCCCATCAAAAACAGCGGGATAGCAATTTAGCTTAGCGGCAGGGTCGTCGGGAGGATTAGTTTTACAAATCGACAGACCTGATTTCGCCACAGGCCCCGTCAGCACTGGATTGACAATAGTTTTGCCGGTGGCATTATGCGCACAAATTTCTTCTCTTCCTCGCGGTTTTTACATGTCCACCTATACCCGGCCAGTGATGCTTTTGCTCTGTGGCCTGATGCTGTTGACCCTGGCCATAGCGGTTTTAAATACGCTGGTGCCGCTATGGCTTGCCCACGAACACCTGCCAACCTGGCAGGTGGGTATGGTTGGCTCGTCCTATTTTACCGGCAATCTGCTGGGTACGCTGGTCACCGGCTGGTTAATTAAGCGCTACGGCTTTAACCGCAGCTATCATCTGGCCTCGCTGATTTTTGCCGTTGGCTGCGTCGGGCTGGGCCTGATGGTCGGCTTCTGGAGCTGGATGATGTGGCGCTTCGTTGCCGGGGTTGGCTGCGCGATGATTTGGGTGGTGGTGGAAAGCGCGCTGATGTGCAGCGGGACTTCGCGCAACCGTGGTCGCCTGCTGGCTGCTTACATGATGGTTTATTATGTGGGTACCGTGCTGGGCCAACTGATGGTCAGCAAGATGCCAACGGATATCGTCAGCGTGCTGCCGTGGGTCACCGGCATGATTCTGGCCGCCATTCTGCCTCTGCTGTTCACTCGCATCGTAAATGACCGCAGTGAGAATCAGGAGTCAACTCCCGTGTGGCCAATGCTGCGCCTGCGTCACGCACGCCTTGGGGTCAACGGCTGCATTATCTCCGGTATCGTTCTGGGCTCGCTGTATGGCCTGATGCCGCTCTACCTCAACCACCAGGGCGTCAGCGATTCCGGCATCGGCTTCTGGATGGCGGTGATGGTCAGCGCGGGAATTGTTGGGCAATGGCCGGTAGGGCGCCTGGCCGATCGCTATGGTCGCCTGCTTGTTTTACGCGTGCAGGTATTCGTTATTATTCTTGGCTGCCTGGCAATGCTTACCGGGGCTGCGATGGGGCCGGTGCTGTTTGTCCTCGGCGCGGCTGGCTTCACGCTTTACCCTGTGGCCATGGCCTGGGCATGTGAGAAAGTAGAGCACCATCAGCTGGTGGCAATGAACCAGGCGCTGCTGCTGAGCTACACCATTGGCAGCCTGCTGGGGCCTACGCTTACTGCGATGCTGATGCAGAGTTACTCGGACGATCTGCTGTTTGTGATGATTGCGGGCGTCGCGTTTGTTTATTTGCTGATGCTGCTGCGTAAAGCAGGGCAGCACCCAACGCCGGTGGCGCACGCCTGAATGGCTTAGTGCAGATGTGAAAATGGCCCTCATTACATTGAGGGCCATTTTTTAATACATAACTTTGTGACCGTATTGTTCGAGAATGCTTTTCACGCGCTCCATGGTCTCTTTCTTCGGCGGGTGTACGCCATCCAGCTTGTACTCTTCGCCCATCGCGACCCACTTGTGCTTGCCCAGTTCGTGATACGGCAGCAGTTCGATTTTCTCGACGTTGCCCATATCGCGGGTGAATTCGCCCAGGCGGTGCGCGGAATCATCATCGTCGGACCAGCCCGGCACAACCACGTAGCGGATCCAGACGTTGATGTCTTTCTTCGACAGATATTTAGCAAATTCGAGGGTGCGGTGGTTAGAGACGCCAACCAGATTCTGGTGGATCTCATCGTTCATCTGTTTTAAATCGAGCATCACAAGATCGGTCACTTCCAGCAGTTCATCAATCACCGGATCGTAGCGGCGAACAAAACCGTTGGTGTCGAGGCAGGTGTGAATACCTTCTTTGTGGCAGGCGCGGAACCAGTCGCGCACAAACTCGGCCTGCAAAATGGCTTCGCCGCCGGAGGCGGTCACGCCGCCGCCGGAAGCATTCATAAAGTGGCGATAGGTCACCACCTCTTTCATGAGCTCTTCCACGGTGATTTCGTTGCCGCCGTGCGTATCCCAGGTATCACGGTTATGGCAGTACAGGCAGCGCATCAGGCAGCCCTGAAAGAAGGTGATAAAACGAATACCGGGGCCATCCACGGTACCGCATGATTCAAAGGAATGAATTCGGCCAATTACTGACATTGCGGTGTTTTCTCCAGTATTGACGGATGCTGCTGCCTCCGTCAGGTTGAGCGCGGTCTATGTCCAGAATGCCGCGTCGAATCAGTTTTGCAGGATACCCGTCATACTTCAACTTGCAGGGGGGTTGGCTGCACTCCCTCACCCCAGCCACTTATTTTAGTAAGCTCCGGGGATTTACTCCCTTGCCGCCTAACTGCAAATTAAATTATTTAGGGTACAAAATTAAAAGTTATCTAGCAGTTATCCTGCAAAACTGGCTCTGACATAAGAAAAGGCCCCACCGAAGTGGAGCCTTTATTCTACGCCTTTTCAGACAAACCGGGTATTACATGGTTTGGGTGAAGGTACGGGTAATAACGTCCTGCTGCTGTTCTTTAGTCAGGGAGTTAAAACGTACGGCGTAACCGGATACGCGGATGGTCAGCTGAGGATATTTCTCAGGATGTTCCATTGCGTCCAGCAGCATTTCACGGTTCATCACGTTCACGTTCAGGTGCTGACCACCTTCGATGGACGCTTCGTGGTGGAAGTAACCATCCATCAGACCCGCGAGGTTTGTTTTACGCACTTCGTCGTCTTTACCCAGCGCGTTTGGCACGATGGAGAAGGTATAAGAGATACCATCTTTCGCGTAGGCAAACGGCAGTTTAGCAACGGAGGTCAGAGAGGCAACGGCACCTTTCTGGTCACGACCGTGCATTGGGTTAGCACCTGGACCGAACGGAGTACCTGCGCGACGGCCATCTGGGGTGTTACCGGTTTTCTTACCATAAACCACGTTAGAGGTGATGGTCAGAACAGACTGAGTCGGGATAGCGTTACGGTAAGTAGTCAGCTTCTGAATTTTCTTCATGAAACGTTCTACCAGGTCAACAGCGATGTCATCTACGCGAGGATCGTTGTTACCGAACATTGGGTATTCACCTTCGATTTCGAAGTCGGTCGCCAGACCATCTTCGTCACGAATTGGTTTAACTTTCGCGTATTTGATTGCGGACAGGGAGTCAGCAGCAACGGAAAGACCCGCGATACCACAAGCCATGGTGCGAACAACGTCACGGTCATGAAGAGCCATCAGAGACGCTTCGTAGCTGTACTTATCATGCATGTAGTGAATGATGTTCAGCGCGGTGACGTACTGCTTAGCCAGCCAGTCCATGAAGTGGTCCAGGCGGTCCAGCACGTTATCGTAGTCCAGCACTTCTGCAGTGATTGGCGCTTCTTTAGGACCAACCTGCATTTTCAGTTTTTCATCAATGCCGCCATTGATGGCATACAGCATGGTTTTCGCCAGGTTCGCACGAGCACCGAAGAACTGCATTTGCTTACCAACAACCATTGGGCTTACGCAGCAAGCGATAGCGTAGTCATCGTTGTTGAAGTCAGGACGCATCAGATCGTCATTCTCGTACTGCAGAGAAGAGGTATCGATGGAGACTTTAGCCGCGTATTTTTTGAAGTTCAGCGGCAGTTTTTCAGACCACAGGATGGTGATGTTCGGCTCCGGAGACGGCCCCATGGTGTACAGGGTGTTCAGGAAGCGGAAGCTGGATTTGGTGACCAGAGTACGGCCATCAACGCCCATCCCGGCGATAGATTCAGTTGCCCAGATTGGGTCACCGGAGAACAGCTCATCGTACTCAGGGGTACGCAGGAAGCGAACCATACGTAGTTTCATGACCAGGTGGTCAATCATCTCCTGAGCGTCAGTTTCGGTGATTTTGCCTGCTTTCAGGTCACGCTCGATGTAGGCATCCAGGAAGGTAGATACGCGACCGAAGGACATTGCAGCGCCGTTCTGAGATTTAACCGCAGCCAGGTAGCCGAAGTAAGTCCACTGAATAGCTTCCTGTGCGTTAGTCGCAGGACCAGAGATATCGCAGCCATATTTAGCCGCCATTTCTTTGATCTGACCCAGCGCACGGTGCTGTTCGGAGATCTCTTCACGCAGACGGATAGTCGCTTCCAGATCTTCACCGTTTTCCAGCTTGGTCTGCAGTGAGTTGAACTGAGCGAATTTGTCTTTCATCAGGAAGTCGATGCCGTATAGCGCAACGCGACGGTAGTCACCGATGATACGACCACGGCCATACGCATCTGGCAGACCGGTGATAACACCTGATTTACGGCAGTTCAGGATGTCTTTGGTGTAAACATCAAACACGCCCTGGTTGTGCGTTTTACGGTATTCGGTGAAGATCTTCTTAAGCATTGGGTCGAGTTCACGACCGTATACTTTACAAGAACCTTCAACCATTTTGATGCCGCCAAACGGAATGATGGCACGTTTGAGAGGCGCGTCAGTCTGCAGGCCCACGATGGTTTCGAGGGACTTATTGATATAGCCAGCATCATGGGAAGTGATGGTTGAAGCGAGGTCGGTATCGAAGTCAACAGGCGCGTGAGTGCGGTTTTCCTGTTTAACGCCTTCCATAACGTTGTCCCACAGCTTGGTAGTTGCGTCAGTCGCACCTGCCAGGAAGGACTCATCGCCCTCGTAAGGAGTGTAGTTTTTCTGAATGAAGTCACGTACGTTTACTTCATTCTGCCAGTCGCCTTTGGCAAAACCTTCCCAGGCTGTGGCTAACTTTTCATTAAGCTCGGACATTTAACACCTACCTTCTAATGTGGATTTCTTATTCCCTGCGTAATGAGCGGCACTTAGTGCTTGTCGCCACCGCGCAGATAAATTACCCAGTATGTCAATCCAACCAACAAACCACCGCCGATGATGTTCCCGATAGTGACCGGAATCAGGTTATCGATGATGAAGTTCATAATGGTCAGATGCGAGAAATTGTCCGGAGACGACCCGACTGCGGTCCAGAATTCCGGGCTTGCGAAGTTACGTACCACGATACCCATAGGGATCATGAACATGTTTGCGATACTGTGCTCAAAGCCGCTGGCAACAAACATGGCGACCGGCAGTATCATAGCAAACATCTTGTCCATTAAACTGCGACCGGAGTAGCTCATCCAGACCGCCAGACAAACCATCAGGTTCGCAAGAATACCGAGGCACACGGCTTCGATAAACGTGTGGTGCATTTTATGGTCGGCGGTCTGCAGCACGTTCATGCCCCAGGCCCCATTAGCGGTCATATACATACCTGACAGCCAGATAAGCAGCACAAACAGCAATGCGCCAATCAGGTTACCGATATAAACATTTATCCAGTTACGGGCTAGCTGTCCCCACGTAATACGACCGCTCGCCTTAGCGACGACAATCAGCACTGTGGAGGTGAAGAGGTCAGCTCCGCAAATAACACAAAGAATCAAACCTAAAGAGAAGCATGTGCCGCCAATCAGCTTTGCGATACCAAAGGGGACGCCCGCGGTACCGGTAGTGGCGGTGATGTAAAAAACGAAGGCAATCGAGATGAATACGCCAGCGGTGATCGCTAAATAAAACGTAGTCAGCGGATGTTTTGTTGCTTTATAGACGCCAGCGTCTTCGGCAACTTTTGCCATGGCTGGAGGAAGTAATACTTCAAAAGGGTTGTCAGTTTTCACACTAACTCTCTCTTATTTATTCGGCGAGGAGATACTAACAAAGCATTATAGAGTAAAATTTGACATGGATCATATCTCGCCAAGCTTATAGGCCTATTAAAAGCAGGTGATTAGCCTGTTTTCAAGGTAACTTTTTGATTATATTTATGAAAATAAATTTTAATAATTATACGGTAATTTGAATTTAGCGGGTCATGCTCCTTTTCAAGGTTAATTAAAACGGAGTATTCCAAAATAATTGCAACATAATTTATAGGTTAATCTTTAACTATGTCACCATTATTTAACTCGCGGATTACATATGGAATTATTTTCGCCGCAATAAAAACAAGGGGCAATTAAATTGCCCCGTAATATAGCGTAGAGAGGGCGATCGAATCACCCGAAACGGCTGATTGCTAGCTGGCCTGCCAGAAACGCGCCTTGGCACGCTGCAGCTTTTCATAGGCCGCTAACAGTGCCTGATGGGCAGGGAAGGCTTGCAGATCGTCGTCCACGGCCTGCAGACCGTAGAAGGCGGCTTCGCCGGAAAGCGCAGCGCTTGCCGCTTCAACGGTTTCTGCGCCGTACATACGAACGAAGGCGTTCAGATACTGTAGCGGTTCACGTTCCTCTTCCATGGCCAGCAGCAGAAGCGTTTGCAGGCAGCGGTAGTAATTAGCCCGTTCTGCACTAAATATGGAGGCGTTGAACTCCATCGTCCACTCTGTCCAGATCAGCGCCTGCTCGGTGTCGCCGCCGGCCAGCGCCAGCATCGCCTTCAGTTCACCGATGCGCAACGTATACCAGCCGTTATCTTTACCTGTTGCCAGACCCAGCAGCTCGCGCACGCGGGTAAAGTCATCGTGGCCTTCTTCATCCAGCTGAGAAATCAGATTGAGATAGTCCTGCTGTTCCCACTCGCTGCCCGGCAGGGCGAGAATAGTTTCACGCAGGTGATAGCCCATATTGTTATTGGCTAACAGCAGGTCTTCAGCCGGGTAGATATCCGACATGCCCGGCACGATGATACGGCAGGCGTAAACATCCAGATGCTGATAGTCCGCGATATAAACTTCCTGGTCTTCCGCATCAAAGATGGCCATCAGCGTAGTGAACTCTTCTTCCGTGGTGCCGGAGAAGCTCCAGTCAACGAACGGATAATCTGCGTCCTGCTTGAACATATCCCAGGAGATCAGGCCACTTGAGTCGATGAAGTGGGTTTCAAGGTTGGCATGCTCCGCGACTTCTTCATCATCGAAGGTCGGCGGGGTAAACACGTCCAGATCTTTCAGGCCACGACCCTGCAGCAGCTCGGTCACCGTACGCTCCAGCGCAACGCCGAAGTCCGGGTGCGCGCCGAAAGAGGCGAAGCAGGTGCCGTTAGCCGGGTTGAACAACACGACGCAAATCACCGGATATTTACCGCCGAGCGAGCCGTCGTAGGCAAAGATTGGAAAGCCTTCTGCTTCAAGCGTGGCGATAGACTCGACAACGCCTGGGTAACGAGCAAGCACTTCCTGCGGGATTTCAGGCAGGCTGATGCTTTCGGCGATAATTTTGTTTTTGATGTGACGCTCAAACACCTCTGACAGGCCCTGAACGCGCGCTTCGTTGGCGGTGTTACCAGCGGACATGCCGTTGGAGACGTACAGGTTGCCTATAATATTCATTGGAACATAGACAGTATGCTGATCCGACTGACGAGTGAACGGCAGGGCGCAGATACCACGCTCTTCGTTGCCCGACTGAAGGTCAATCAGCATACTGGCGGTCAGTTCGTTTTCAGGATCGTAAAACGCGCGCAGGCGATCGTCGAGAATCCCTGCCGGCAGCTGCTCATCTTCCGGGATCGCAAACCATTTTTCGTTCGGGTAATGCACGAACGGACCGTTAGCGATGGTTTTACCCAGCCAGAAGTCTGCGAAGAAATAGTTAGTGGACAGACGCTCGAAGTATTCGCCAAGCGCGGAAGCCAGAGCGGCTTTTTTGGTCGCGCCCTTGCCGTTGGTAAAGCACAACGCGCTGTCTTTATCACGAATATGCACGGACCAGACGTTGGGCACCGGATTCAGCCAGGAGGCCTCTTCAATATTAAAACCGAGGTCGGCAAGCTGCTTCTGGAAGCGAGCGATGGAATCTTCCAGTGCGGCATCTTTGCCAGGAATAAAGGTTTGGGTCATCAGGGGTTCACTTTTGTCGTACGCAAAGCGCGCAATGATACGGGTTTTAGCAGGCTGAGGCTATCCCAGGCCGCTTGCAGGCGAAGCTAGCATAACAGGCTATGCTTATGGTCAGTAACTGACTGTAATGGCGAAGAAAATGAAGACATTTGATTTACAGCGTATGGCGTTTGATGAAATGCCCCCGGACTTCTTATGGGAAGTCGCCGTGCGCAGCGTTTATACCTTTATTCTTGTTTTCCTGTTTTTAAAAATCACGGGCCGCCGCGGCGTGCGGCAGATGTCGCTTTTTGAAGTGCTGATTATCCTGACGTTGGGCTCGGCGGCGGGCGATGTGGCGTTTTATCATGATGTGCCGATGCTGCCGGTCTTTGTGGTCTTTATCACGCTCGCCTGCCTCTATCGTCTGGTCATGTGGCTGATGAGCCACAGTGAAAAGCTTGAAAACCTGTTTGAAGGTAAACCTGCCGTCATTATTGAAGAGGGCGAGTTTGCGTGGGAAAAAATGCAGTCCCAGAACATGACGGAGTTTGAATTCTTTATGGAACTGCGTCTGCACGGCGTGGAACACCTGGGCCAGGTGCGGCTGGCAATTCTCGAAACCAACGGGCAGATAAGCGTCTATTTCTTCCCCGATCATCTCGTCAGGCCCGGCCTGTCGATCCTGCCTGAGCCCTGCAACGAACGCTTTGAAGAAGTGCCGGAAGAGGGTGATTACGCCTGCATTCGCTGCAGTGAAGTGGTGACCTTTAATGCTGGTGAAAAATCGCAGTGTCCGCGTTGCGAACATCATCAGTGGGTAAAAGCCTCTACCGCTAAGCGTGTGACCTGACGGGGAAAATAGGGTTTTTTGCAGCCGGGATGGTGAATTGTTTTGTGTGATATGGCGCACATTCTCCCCGGCTGCCTGATTAACCGTTGCAGCCTCCGCGAGTGAATGATAAAACCGATAACGTAATAAAACTTATTGCTCAAAGGTTGGTGAGGGGAAATGGCTCAGGTATACAATTTTAGTTCTGGCCCGGCAATGCTGCCGGCCGAAGTGCTTCGCCGTGCACAGCGCGATCTCTGTGACTGGAATGGTTTAGGCACCTCCGTTATGGAGATCAGCCACCGTAGTAAAGAGTTCATTCAGGTCGCGGAAGAGGCCGAACAGGATTTTCGCGATCTGCTGCAAATCCCCTCGAACTATAAAGTATTGTTCTGCCACGGCGGCGGTCGCGGCCAGTTTTCAGCCTTACCGTTAAATCTGCTGGGTGATAAAACAACGGCCGACTATATTGACGGCGGCTACTGGGCCCACAGCGCAATTAACGAAGCGCAAAAATACTGCTCGCCGGTCGTATTCGATGCCAAAACCACCGTTGACGGCCTGCGCGCTATCAAGCCGATGAGCGAATGGCAGGTTTCCGACAACAGCGCTTATCTGCACTACTGCCCGAATGAAACCATTGACGGCATAGCCATCCACGAAACGCCTGACTTTGGCGATACCGTGGTCACCGCCGACTTCTCTTCGACTATTCTTTCCCAGCCTCTGGATATCAGCCGTTTTGGCGTGATCTATTCCGGCGCGCAGAAAAATATCGGTCCCGCTGGCCTGACTATCGTTATCGTCCGCGAAGATCTGCTGGGTAAAGCCCATCAGGCCTGCCCTTCTATTATTGATTACACCGTGCTCAACGAAAATGACTCGATGTTTAATACGCCACCGACCTTCGCCTGGTATCTCTCCGGCCTGGTATTCAAGTGGCTGAAAGAGCAGGGCGGCGTGAGCGCGATGGACAAAATCAACCAGGCGAAGTCGGACCTGCTGTATGGCGTTATCGATAAGAGTGACTTCTACCGAAACGATGTGGCTCCCGCTAACCGTTCACGCATGAACGTGCCATTCCAGCTGGCGGACAGCGCGCTGGATAAACTCTTCCTGGAAGAGTCGTTCGCAGCAGGTTTGCATGCTCTGAAAGGTCACCGGGTTGTTGGCGGCATGCGTGCGTCAATCTATAACGCAATGCCGCTGGAAGGCGTACAGGTGCTGACTGATTTTATGGTTAACTTCGAACGTCGCCACGGTTAAGCCGCGCGCGTTGTGTTTCTCCCCGCGGGCGACGCTCGCGGGGTTTATTTTGTTTGATTTGAGAGTACATTCCCCATGCTGGAATCCCTGACGTTACAACCCATCGCGCTGGTTAACGGCACCATCAATCTTCCTGGTTCAAAAAGCGTCTCTAACCGGGCTCTGCTGCTGGCAGCCCTTGCCCGTGGCACGACGGAACTGACTAACCTGCTTGATAGCGATGATGTTCGTCATATGCTTAACGCGCTTAGCGCGCTGGGCGTCAGCTATACGCTTTCGGCCGATCGCACCCGCTGCAAAGTTACCGGCATGGGTGGCGCTTTGCAGGCTCCGGGCGAACTGGAGCTGTTCCTTGGCAATGCCGGAACGGCAATGCGCCCGCTGGCGGCGGCGCTGTGCCTCGGCAGCAATAACATCGTCCTGACGGGCGAGCCGCGGATGAAAGAGCGCCCGATCGGTCATCTTGTCGATGCCCTGCGCCAGGGCGGCGCGCAGATTGATTATCTTGAGCAGGAAAATTATCCGCCGCTTCGCCTGCGCGGTGGTTTTGCTGGTGGACAAGTTTCCGTTGACGGTAGCGTTTCAAGCCAGTTCCTGACCGCGCTGCTGATGACCGCGCCGCTGGCGGCTGCTGATACCGAAATCACTATTAAAGGTGAGCTGGTATCTAAACCTTATATCGATATCACGCTGCACCTGATGAAAACCTTCGGTGTGGACGTCGAAAACCGTGATTATCGCAGCTTTGTAATTCGCAGCGGCCAACATTACCAGTCGCCTGGTGCTTATCTGGTCGAGGGCGATGCTTCCTCCGCCTCCTACTTCCTGGCCGCGGGCGCCATCAAAGGCGGCATCGTAAAAGTGACCGGCATTGGGCGCAACAGCGTACAGGGTGATATTCGCTTTGCTGACGTGCTGGAAAAAATGGGTGCTAAGGTAACCTGGGGTGAAGACTTTATCGCCTGCGAGCGGGGTGAGCTGAACGCCATTGATATGGATATGAACCATATACCTGACGCGGCCATGACTATTGCGACTGCGGCGCTGTTCGCCAAAGGGACTACCACACTGCGTAACATTCACAACTGGCGCGTCAAAGAGACCGACCGTCTGGCAGCGATGGCTACCGAGCTGCGTAAGATTGGAGCAGAAGTGGAAGAGGGTGAAGACTACATCACCGTCACGCCTCCGGCGCAGCTGAAGTTCGCTGAAATTGCCACCTATGACGATCATCGTATGGCAATGTGTTTCTCACTGGTGGCGCTGTCTGATACCCCTGTAACCATCCTCGATCCGAAATGCACCGCGAAAACCTTCCCGGACTATTTTGACCGACTCGCCGGCATCAGCACTCCAGCCTAATGCTTTATGACCGCATCATTCGATGCGGTTTTTTTATCTCCCCTACCTTTCCTTACAACGTTGTTGCGCAAATCTTCTACACTCAGCGTGGATCCCGTGGATATTTCGCAGGAAAGATAACAGTCCTGGCAGGGCTGGCGTATAATGCGCGGCGTTTAAGATTAAGCCCGCATTTCTGCGAGAAGGAGAAATAGATGACGGCACCCGCTCCAGTAATAACCATTGATGGCCCTAGCGGTGCAGGTAAAGGCACGCTGTGTAAGGCTATGGCGGAAGCGCTGCAATGGCATCTGCTTGACTCCGGCGCAATATATCGTGTGCTTGCTCTGGCTGCGTTACATCATCAGGTTGATGTCGCTTCCGAGGAGGCGCTGGTTCCCCTGGCCGCCCACCTCGACGTGCGTTTTGTTGCCAGCAACGGCGAACTTGAAGTGATACTCGAAGGCGAAGATGTCAGCGGTGAAATTCGTACTCAGGAAGTGGCGAACGCTGCCTCTCAGGTTGCGGCATTCCCTCGCGTTCGTGAAGCGCTATTGCGCCGCCAGCGTGCTTTCCGTGAAGCGCCGGGCCTGATCGCTGACGGACGAGATATGGGCACCGTGGTTTTTCCGGATGCACCTGTAAAAATCTTCCTCGATGCTTCCTCCGAGGAACGCGCACACAGACGTATGCTACAGTTGCAGGAAAAGGGCTTTAGTGTTAACTTTGAGCGACTTTTGGCCGAAATAAAAGAACGCGACGATCGCGATCGTAACCGGTCCGTAGCGCCGTTGGTGCCTGCAGCAGATGCCTTAGTGCTGGATTCGACCAGCATGTCGATTGACGAAGTCATTGAACGCGCACTGGCCTACGCACGGGAAGTGCTGGCAGCGTAAGCGGCCATTAAAGAAGAATTTTGTCAATATTGTCATGACATTGCCATGGCGATAACCCTACAGATCGGGTAAAATTTGCCCCCTGTAATCTAACCCTGCCGGCAAGGAGCCAATGGCGGGGTATGTCAAACAACCCCATTCGGCGGGACGCTAAATGGACGTTAAACTAAAGAACCTTGAAGATTAACAACATGACTGAATCTTTCGCTCAACTCTTTGAAGAATCCCTGTTAACAATCGAAACCCGTCCGGGTTCCATCGTTCGTGGCGTTGTAGTTGCTATCGACAAAGACGTAGTACTGGTTGACGCCGGTCTGAAATCTGAGTCTGCGATCCCTGCTGAGCAATTCAAAAACGCTGCTGGCGAACTGGAAATCCAGGTAGGCGACGAAGTTGATGTTGCTCTGGACGCAGTTGAAGATGGCTTCGGCGAAACTCTGCTGTCCCGTGAGAAAGCTAAGCGTCACGAAGCCTGGATCACGCTGGAAAAAGCTTACGAAGAAGCTGAAACTGTGGTCGGTGTTATCAACGGTAAAGTTAAAGGTGGCTTCACTGTTGAGCTGAACGGTATTCGCGCGTTCCTGCCAGGTTCCCTGGTTGACGTTCGTCCGGTTCGCGACACTCTGCACCTCGAAGGCAAAGAGCTTGAGTTCAAAGTAATCAAGCTTGACCAGAAACGTAACAACGTTGTTGTTTCTCGCCGTGCTGTTATCGAATCTGAAAACAGCGCAGAACGCGATCAGCTGCTGGAAAACCTGCAGGAAGGCATGGAAGTTAAAGGTATCGTTAAGAACCTTACTGACTACGGTGCATTCGTTGATCTGGGCGGCGTTGATGGCCTGCTGCACATCACTGACATGGCATGGAAACGCGTTAAGCATCCAAGCGAAATCGTGAACGTTGGCGACGAAATCACTGTTAAAGTGCTGAAGTTCGACCGCGAGCGTACTCGTGTTTCTCTGGGCCTGAAACAGCTGGGCGAAGATCCATGGGTCGCTATCGCTAAGCGTTACCCAGAAGGTACTCGTCTGACTGGCCGCGTGACCAACCTGACCGACTACGGCTGCTTCGTTGAAATCGAAGAAGGCGTTGAAGGCCTGGTGCACGTTTCAGAAATGGACTGGACCAACAAAAACATCCACCCATCCAAAGTTGTTAACGTTGGTGACGTAGTGGAAGTGATGGTTCTGGATATTGACGAAGAACGTCGTCGTATCTCCCTGGGCCTGAAGCAGTGCAAAAACAACCCATGGCAGCAGTTTGCTGAGACCCACAACAAGGGCGACCGCGTTGAAGGTAAAATCAAGTCTATCACTGACTTCGGTATCTTCATCGGCCTGGACGGCGGCATCGACGGCCTGGTTCACCTGTCTGACATCTCCTGGAACGTTACAGGCGAAGAAGCAGTACGTGAATACAAGAAAGGCGACGAAATCGCAGCTGTGGTTCTGCAGGTTGACGCAGAGCGCGAACGTATCTCCCTGGGCGTTAAACAGCTCGCAGAAGATCCGTTCAACAACTACGTTGCGCTGAACAAGAAAGGTACTATCGTTACTGGTAAAGTAACGGCAGTTGACGCGAAAGGTGCTACAGTTGAATTAGCAGATGGCGTAGAAGGCTACCTGCGTGCTTCTGAAGCGTCCCGTGACCGCGTTGAAGATGCAACTCTGGTTCTGAACGTAGGCGACGACGTTGAAGCTAAATTCACCGGCGTTGACCGTAAAAACCGTGTTGTAAGCCTGTCTGTTCGTGCGAAAGACGAAGCTGACGAGAAAGATGCAATTGCGACTGTTAACAACAAACAGGAAGAAGGCAACTTCTCTAACGCAATGGCTGAAGCATTCAAAGCAGCTAAAGGCGAGTAATCGTCCGAGCGCTAAATCAGGGCGGCTACGGCCGCCCTTGTTCGATTGATAGCTGTAAGCTAATTTTCCTGAAAGGAAACCGGAGGAATCATGACCAAGTCAGAATTGATTGAAAGACTTGCTACCCAGCAATCTCATATTCCCGCTAAAGCCGTGGAAGATGCAGTTAAAGAGATGTTGGAACATATGGCCTCTACGCTTGCCCTTGGCGAGCGTATTGAAATCCGGGGTTTCGGCAGTTTCTCCTTACACTATCGCGCGCCACGCACCGGACGTAACCCGAAAACTGGCGATAAAGTGGATCTGGAAGGTAAATACGTTCCGCACTTTAAACCAGGTAAAGAGCTACGTGACCGCGCCAATATTTATGGCAACTGAGTCTCTGGACTGAGCTGTTAAAAACGGTACCTTCGGGTGCCGTTTTTTTTGCCTGCAATTCGGGTTATTCGGCACTGCTCGCAATTCTCTTTGTGTCGAATATTCACCCCTCATTTTTCTCTGAAAGCCCTGCGCAATTTCCTTTTTCACCCTTCGACGCTGGAAATCTTTCGCCGCACACTCCCATTAAAAAGGAGGCGAGAGTGATAAATCTGTCAGCGCTATGCATAAGTATTATCGCAGGAATCATGCCGTTGCTATGGCTACCGGCTATTCCCGGGATTAAAGTTATCGCTGTACTGCTGGCCGCAGGTTTATGTCTACTCATTCCGAGACATCTGACGTGTCGTTACCTCGGCATCGTTGCACTGTCTTTATGCTGGGGATTGCTTGCCGCGCGAGAAAGCCTCGAGCCGTTTGAAAATCTGATCCAGAAGCCGGTTGCCGCGCAGGTCGTCGTTATGCGTACGGACGGCGCTCAAAACCATGAGCTGCAGATTACCCGCGTTGATAATCATCTTATTTTCCCGCCGGTGGGCGTGGCTTTAAAAGGCGTGTACCTTCCGGCATCGGTTTGCCCGGGCCAGAAGTGGCTGATGAAACTGCGGCTGCGCCCGGTTCATGGGCGACTCAACGAAGGAGGATTTGATAGCCAGCGCTACGCTCTGGCGCAGCATCTTCCCCTACGTGGCCGAATGACAGAAGCAACCAGGCTTAGCGAAACATGCTCGCTCCGGGCGCAATGGATGATGCGCGTGACGGCGGCAACACAGCAGCTGGAGTGGCAAGGCATTATTCTGGCGCTTGCCTTTGGGGAGCGGACTGGGATCGGTGCAGAAGTGAAAGATCTCCTGCGGCAGACCGGGACTGCACACCTGATGGCTATTTCTGGTCTGCACATCTCGCTGGCTGCTGGAGCTGGGTGGCTATTGGCCCGCTGCATCCAGCTTTGCTTTCCTGCCTGGCGAATTGGTTTCCGTTTACCATTACTGGCAAGCCTGGTGACCGCCGGAGTCTATGCATGGCTTGCTGGGGGTAACCCTCCGGCCATGAGGGCGCTGACGGGCCTGGCCCTCTGGCTGCTTCTGCGCCTGAACGGACGGCAGTGGTCAGCATGGGAGGTCTGGTTATGCTGTTTCTGCGGCATCCTGTTTTTTGACCCGCTGACGGTTCTGTCAGACAGTTTCTGGCTGTCGGTGCTGGCAGTTGGCTGCCTGATTTTCTGGTATCAGTGGATACCGCTGCCACCGAGAATGGCAGCCTGGAAAGGGTATTTTCGTTACCTCGCAGGCATCCTCCATCTGCAAATTGGCATCACGCTTTTACTAATGCCCGTGCAGCTGTTCATGTTTCATGGCGTCAGCGTCAATGCGCTGCTGGCAAATTTAATTGCCGTTCCTTATGTTTCGCTGCTGGTTGTGCCTCTTCTGCTGGCAGGTCTGGTATTGACGGGGACTCCCTGGGTTGAAGAAGCGCTGTGGAGAAGCGTTGATACTTTGCTGGCATGGCTATTTTCCATTCTGGCGCGATTACCTGGTCAATGGCTGGAGCTGGATTCTCGTTTTCTGATACTGAGCCTTGCGGGGTGGTTAGCCATTGTCGTTTATCGCCTGGCAATCTTAAAAACGTCACCGCTGTCGCTTGTGGTTCTTGGAGGTTATTTGGCGGTACTGGCCTCGGGTGTCCTGCCCAAAAAAGATCGCTCCTCGTGGGAAGTTACTATGCTGGACGTTGGCCACGGGCTTGCTTTAGCGGTCGTGCGCCATGGAAAAGTGATGCTCTATGATACCGGAGGTGCCTGGCCCGGTGGAGACAGCGCGCAGCAGGTAATTATTCCCTGGCTGCGATGGAAAAACTTGTCACCCGAGGGCGTAATACTAAGCCACGAGCACCTTGATCATCGGGGTGGGCTTCCCAGTCTGCTAAAGACGTGGCCAAAGCTGGAGGTTCGAAGTTCGCTTGGGTGGGCTAATCATCGCCCCTGTTTTCGAGGACAGCGCTGGCGCTGGCAGGGTCTGAACTTTACCGTGCACTGGCCGCCGCCCGGAAACGGATATAAAGGGAATAACGGCTCCTGTGTGGTGATGGTCAGCGACGGTCGCTTCCGAATGTTATTGACGGGCGATGTGGAAGCCCCGGCAGAATTGGCTATGCTCAAGGAGCGGTGGCAGGTTTTAAAGGCTGATATTATTCAGGTTCCTCATCACGGGAGCCGGACGTCATCAGGCGGTCCGCTGCTACGGGCGGTATCGGGCCAGGCTGCGCTGGCCTCCGCTTCTCGCTATAACGCCTGGCGTTTACCGTCAGTAAAAGTTATCGCACGGTATCAAAAGCAGGGCTACAGATGGTATGACACAGCCCATTCCGGGCAGATCACTATTCGAATAAACAGTGATAAATGGCAAATCAATGGCTTCAGAGAGCAATTATTGCCCCGTTGGTATCATCAGTGGTTTGGCGTAACCCGAGATAGTAGGTAGAATATGCGGCTATTTCATCACAAGCTGGTTCGACTTAATGCAGAACGATAAAGATCTCTCCACATTGCAGACCTTCCGCCGTTTATGGCCGATGATTTCGCCTTTTAAAGCAGGTCTGATCGTGGCTGGGATTGCGTTAATCCTCAACGCAGCCAGCGATACCTTTATGCTATCGCTGCTTAAACCGCTGCTGGATGAGGGGTTTGGGAAAGCGGACAAGTCAGTTTTGTTGTGGATGCCGCTGGTGGTTATTGGGCTTATGGTTATGCGCGGCATTACCAGCTATATCTCAAGCTACTGTATTTCATGGGTTTCTGGTCAGGTGGTTATGAATATGCGTCGTCGCCTGTTTAGCCATATGATGGGCATGCCCGTCGCGTTCTTTGACCAACAGTCAACGGGCACGCTGCTGTCCCGCATCACTTACGACTCAGAGCAGGTTGCTTCCTCCTCCTCCAGCGCGCTCATCACCGTTGTACGCGAAGGCGCCTCCATCATCGGCCTGTTTGCGCTGATGTTCTGGTACAGCTGGCAGCTGTCGCTGATTTTGATTGTGCTGGCGCCGGTCGTCTCATTTGCGATTCGTTTCGTCTCAAAACGCTTCCGTAACATCAGCAAAAACATGCAGAACACCATGGGGCAGGTGACTACCAGCGCCGAGCAGATGCTGAAAGGACATAAAGAAGTTCTGATTTTTGGTGGTCAGGAAGTTGAAACCGAACGTTTCAATAAGGTCAGTAACCGGATGCGTCACCAGGGCATGAAGCTGGTGTCCGCCTCGTCAATTTCTGACCCTATCATTCAGCTGATTGCCTCCCTGGCGCTGGCCTTTGTGCTGTATGCCGCGAGCTTCCCGAGCGTAATGGAAACGCTGACCGCTGGTACCATTACTGTCGTCTTCTCCTCCATGATTGCCCTGATGCGTCCGCTGAAATCACTGACCAACGTCAACGCGCAGTTCCAGCGCGGTATGGCGGCATGTCAGACGCTGTTCTCTATTCTGGATTCAGAGCAGGAGAAAGACGAAGGCACACGTACTATTGATCGTGCGAAAGGCGATGTGGCCTTCCGCGACGTGACCTTTACTTATCCAGGCCGTGAGATCCCGGCGCTGCATAATATCAACCTCGAGATCCCTGCTGGTAAAATGGTTGCCCTGGTTGGTCGCTCTGGTTCCGGTAAATCTACTATCGCCAGCCTGATCACTCGTTTCTACGATATTCAGCAAGGCAGCATTCAGATAGATGGCGTGGACATTCGCGAGTATACGCTTTCGTCCCTGCGTAATCAGGTGGCGCTGGTTTCTCAGAATGTGCACCTGTTTAACGACACCATCGCCAACAACATCGCTTACGCCCGCACCGAGCAGTACAGCCGTGAAGATATCGAAAAAGCGGCACGTATGGCTTACGCGATGGACTTTATTGAGAAGATGGATAAAGGCCTGGATACGGTGATAGGTGAGAACGGCGTGCTGCTTTCAGGCGGCCAGCGTCAGCGTATCGCGATTGCCCGTGCGCTGCTGCGCGACAGCCCAATTCTGATTCTGGATGAAGCGACCTCTGCACTGGATACAGAATCTGAGCGCGCCATTCAGGCGGCGTTAGATGAGCTGCAGAAGAACCGTACTTCGCTGGTTATTGCCCACCGCCTGTCCACCATTGAACAGGCCGACGAAATCGTTGTAGTGGAAGATGGTCGTATCGTCGAGCGTGGTCCTCACGCGGAGCTGATTGCCCATCGCGGCGTGTACGCCCAACTGCACAAAATGCAGTTCGGCGAATGATCGAACGCATCTGGTCGGGAAAATCTCCCCTCTATCTGCTGTTATTACCGCTCGCCTGGCTTTATGGCCTGGTGAGCGGTGCCATTCGTCTTAGCTATAAACTAGGATTACGAAAGGCGTGGCGCTCGCCGGTGCCCGTTGTGGTGGTGGGCAACCTTACCGCAGGCGGCAACGGCAAAACGCCCGTCGTTATCTGGCTCGTGGAGCAGCTGCAGGCCCGTGGTGTTCGGGTGGGCGTTGTCTCACGTGGATACGGCGGCAAAGCGGAGAGTTATCCGCTGCTGCTCACTCAGCAGAGCACAACGGCTCAGGCCGGTGACGAACCCGTTCTGATTTATCAGCGTACCGGCGCGCCGGTTGCCGTTGCGCCCGATCGCAGCGCAGCGGTTAAAGCGCTGATCCAGCATGCCCACCCGCAGATAATTATTACTGATGACGGCCTTCAGCATTACGCTTTAGCCCGCGATAAAGAAATTGTCGTCGTGGATGGCGTTCGTCGGTTCGGCAACGGCTGGTGGCTGCCCGCAGGCCCGATGCGTGAAAGAGCCGGACGTTTACAGTCCGTTGACGCCGTTATCGTAAACGGCGGCGATACTCGCGGCGGTGAGATAGCCATGCATTTGCAACCCGGTGAGGCGGTTAATCTCGAAACGGGTGAGCGCCGGGCCGTGCAGAGCTTGAATAACGTTGTGGCTATGGCGGGCATCGGCCATCCGCCTCGTTTCTTTACTACCCTACGGCACTGTGGTTTAGAGCCTGTCCGCACCGTAAGCCTGGCCGATCACCAGGCGCTGAACGAAGCCGACGTCTCGAAGCTGGTTCAAAATGGGCAGACGCTGCTGATGACAGAAAAAGACGCGGTGAAATGTCGGGCATTTGCGGCCGGACACCAAAACTGGTGGTATCTGCCGGTTGATGCCCATCTGTCGGAACCCCAGGCAGAACAGCTGCTGCAATCGGTGAGCGCGCTGATTAAGTAAGTTTCAGCGCGGTCATGAACAGCTTTGTTGATGACAGGAAGACGCTATGTCCGTACCGTACCTGACCTTACGCTCCGCCCGTAATCTTCATCTGGCAGCCCAGGGGCTGCTGCTGAAACCCCGCCGCCGCGCCCGGCCATCCGATATTCTCCTGGCCATCTCCAGAATGTCTCTGCTGCAAATCGACACGATTAATATTGTCGCCCGCAGCCCCTATCTCGTCCTCTTTAGCCGTCTTGGGCATTATGCCCCGGCATGGCTTGATGAAGCATTAAGGCGCGGTGAGCTTATAGAATACTGGGCGCATGAGGCCTGCTTCCTGCCAAAAGAAGATTTTGCGCTGGTGCGCCACAGAATGCTCAACCCCGAAAAAATGGGCTGGAAATACCGTGCTGAATGGATGCAGGAGAACGCCGAAGAAATAGAAAAGCTGCTCGCCTATATTCAGGACAACGGTCCCGTACGTTCAGTGGATTTTGAACATCCGCGTAAAGGGGCAGGCGGCTGGTGGGAGTGGAAGCCGCACAAAAAACATCTTGAAGGCTTGTTTACTTCAGGAAAGGTGATGGTAAGAGAGCGGCGTAACTTTCAGCGCGTTTACGATCTTACTTCTCGCGTGATGCCCGACTGGGATGACAAATTGCATTTGGTTCAGCAGCAGGACGCCGAGCGGCTGATGCTGGAAAAAAGCGCCCGCAGCCTGGGTATTTTCCGCCCGGAATGGCTGGCCGATTACTATCGGCTGAAAAATATTCCGATTAAGTCGCTTGTTGCCGGGTGGGTCGAACAAGGCAAAGCCCTTCCGGTTCAGGTTGAAATGCTGGGCGAGATGTATGTTGACCATTCACTGTCCGGGCTGCTGCCCCGCGCAGAACAAAACCAGCTTAAAGCGACCCGCAGCGCCGTGCTGTCGCCTTTCGATCCTGTCGTCTGGGACCGCAAACGTGCAGAAGCGTTATTCAATTTCTCCTATCGGCTGGAATGCTATACCCCGGCGGAAAAGCGCAGGTACGGTTATTTCGTGCTGCCCCTGCTGCATCAGGGCGTGCTGGTGGGCCGAATGGACGCAAAAATGCATCGTAAAGAGGGAACGCTTGAGGTGATCGGCCTGTATCTTGAGGAAGGCGTTAAACTACATCTCAACACGATCGATGGTCTGCACGATGCCCTGAGCGAATTTGCCTGCTGGCAAAGTGCCGAACGGATTACGCTCGGGAATATCCCGGCCCCGCTTGCTGCCGTATGGGGCAGCGGCTGGGAAATTACCCCGAAAAATTCATCAGATATGCTATCCTGACGCCACTGATGGCGCCCATTCTGGAGTAACTATGGATCACCGTTTACTTGAAATCATTGCCTGCCCGGTTTGTAACGGCAAGCTCTATTATAATCAGGAAAAGCAGGAGCTTATCTGTAAGCCTGATGGCCTGGCCTTCCCGTTCCGCGACGGCATTCCGGTGCTGCTGGAAACCGAGGCGCGTACCCTGACCCTCGACGAGACTAATCCATGAGTTTTGTGGCTATTATTCCCGCCCGCTATGCGTCCACACGTCTGCCGGGCAAGCCGTTGAAAGACATTAATGGCAAACCGATGGTGGTACACGTGCTCGAGCGCGCCCGTGAGTCCGGCGCGGAACGTATTATCGTTGCCACGGATAACGAAGAGGTCGCCCGCGCGGTTGAGGCGGCGGGGGGCGAAGTCTGCATGACAAGGGCAGATCATCACTCCGGCACCGAGCGCCTGGCTGAAGTTATCGAAAAATGCGCTTTCAGCGACGATACCATTATCGTCAACGTGCAGGGCGATGAGCCGATGATCCCACCGGTCATCATTCGCCAGGTTGCGCAAAACGTGGCCAACAGCCAGGCCGGTATGGCAACGCTTGCGGTGCCGATCGATTCTGCTGAAGAAGCCTTTAATCCGAATGCCGTAAAAGTTGTGATGGACGCGCAGGGTTACGCGCTTTACTTCTCCCGTGCGACCATCCCATGGGATCGCGACCGCTTCGCCCAGTCCCGCGAACAGATTGGTGACACCTTTCTGCGCCACATTGGTATCTATGGCTACCGCGCAGGCTTTATTCGTCGCTATATCAGCTGGGAGCCAAGCCAGCTTGAGCAAATCGAAATGCTAGAGCAGCTCCGCGTGCTGTGGAACGGCGAGAAAATTCACGTTGCCGTCGCCAAAGAGATCCCGAGCATTGGCGTTGATACCCCGGAAGATCTGGAGCGCGTGCGCGTCGCAATGCGCTAGTTCCGCCTTCAGCTGCAAACAAACCGGCCACCGCGCCGGTTTTTTTTATCTGTCGACATATTGATCTCAGAGGATGACATCTCGTAAAAGCGCGCTCAGAATGAAAAGTACCAGTGTTCATAGGGGTAACGGGATATGGAGTTGCTGCGTAGGGAGTTAAGTCATCTGCTCGGTGAAAAGCTAAGCCGCATTGAGTGTATCAGCGAACGAACGGATACCGCGGTCTGGTCGCTGTATGACAGCCACGGGCATGCCATGCCTTTGCTGGCCAAGAGCTTTACTACGCCGGGAGTGGCCTCGCAGCAGGCATGGAAAATGTCGATGCTCGCCCGCTCGGGCACCCTTCGTCTGCCGGTGGTGTATGGCATCGTCACCCATGATGACCATCCGGGACCGGATGTGATCCTGATGGAGCGCCTGCGAGGCGTCTCCGTTGAGGCACCGGCCAGAACGCCAGAGCGCTGGGAGCAGTTGAAGGACCAGATAGTGGAAGGCCTGCTTGCATGGCATCGCGTGGACAGCAGGGGCTGTGTAGGCAGTGTGGACAGCACCCAGGAAAATATCTGGCCCTCCTGGTACCGTCAGCGCATTGAAGTGCTATGGACTACCCTCAATCAGTTCAAAAATACCGGTCTGACGATGCAGGATCGGCGCATTCTGTTCCGTTCACGGGAGTGTCTGCCCCGCATGTTTGAAGGATTTAACGACAACTGCGTGCTGGTGCACGGTAATTTCACCCTGCGCAGCATGCTTAAGGACGGGCGCAGCGATCAGCTTCTGGCGATGGTTAACCCCGGGGTGGTGCTGTGGGCACCCCGTGAATACGAAATATTCCGTTTGTATGAGGAAGGGCAGGCGGAAAGCCTCTTCTGGCACTATTTACAGCGCGCGCCGGTGGCGGAATCTTTCCTGTGGCGGCGCTGGCTGTACGTCCTGTGGGACGCGGTAGATCAGCTGATACAGACGGGCCGCGTAAACCGACCCGCCTTTGACGCCGCTTCTAAGGGATTATTGCCCTGGATCGCCTGACGAGCCTTTAAGCCACTGCCATATGCGGCCCATGGTTTCATAGGCAACGCGATCGCTGTGCATCAGCCATAAAGGCGAGGGCGTGATTTTTTCCCACGGATTCAGCGGGGAGTCTATCGCCGTCTGGTTAGCCGGTGCAGGTAAGGGGTTGAGCCCCGCATGCCGGAAGAAAATCACCGCCCGCGGCAAATGTGAGGCGGAGGTCACCAGCAGGAACGGCTGTTTGCCAATTTCCTTAGCCACAGCCGCCGCTTCTTCTTCAGTATCCTTTGGCGTATCGAGCGTGATTATCGCCGAACGAGGCACGCCGAGGCTTTCAGCAACGCGAGCGCCTGCTTCTGCGGTGCTCACCGGGTTGGTCATCGCCGGAGCGCCGGTAAAGATCATTTTTGCGCCGGGGTTAGCCTGCCAGAGGCGTACGCCTTCGGTTACGCGCGGCAGGCTGTTATTGATCAGATTTGAGCTGGGCGCCCATTTCGGGTTCCAGGTATATCCCCCTCCCAACACCACGATGTAATTCACCCGCTCGCCGCCGCGCCAGGTAGGATAAGTATCTTCTATAGGCTTAAGCATGCGGTCGGCAACCGGCTGAAGACTAATTAAGAATAAAACCAGCCAACCCGCTGTGAGCAGCGCTTTTCCGGTTTTTTGCCAGCGGGTAAACCACAGCAATAAAATCGCCACGCCAATCACCATCAGGAGTAGAGGCAGGGGCAGCAGCAGGCCACCGATATATTTTTTCAGTACGAATAGCATGAATTCTGGCTCCTTTTTTAACCACCCAGGCGGCAAACGCTGCTGATATTACACCAGCCAGGTTCATTCTCGTGCAAGCTGTGCCAAAATAGCGGTTTTCTCAGACTGACCCCTAAAAGCCGTGGAGTAGTACCCGTGCGTGACCGCAATTTTGATGACATTGCCGAGAAGTTCTCACGCAACATCTATGGTACGACCAAAGGCCTGCTGCGGCAGGCGATCCTCTGGCAGGATCTCGATGCTTTGCTCAGCAACATGCCTGAGAAACTGCGCGTATTAGACGCAGGCGGCGGGGAAGGGCAAACGGCCTGCCGTATGGCCGAACTGGGTCATAGCGTCACCCACTGCGACGTTTCCGCCGGGATGATCGCTCGTGCCCAGGCTCTGGCCTGCGAAAAAGGTGTGAGCAGCAACATGCATTTCGTACATTCCGCAGCCCAGGACATCGGACAACATTTGGAAAGCCCGGTTGATCTGATATTGTTTCACGCGGTGCTGGAATGGGTCGTGGATCCACAAGCCGTGCTTAAGTCTTTGTGGGAATGCCTTGCGCCCGGCGGCGCATTGTCGCTGATGTTCTACAATGCTAACGGCCTGCTGATGCGCAATATGTTCGTGGGCAACTTCGAATACGTGATGCAGGGCATGAAAAAAAATAAAAGGAAAACCCTGTCGCCTGACAATCCGCTGCAGCCAGAACAGGTTTATCACTGGCTGGAGCAAATTGGCTGGCAGATTACCGGCAAAACCGGGGTGCGGGTGTTCCACGATTACCTGCGAGACAAGCACAAACAACGCGATGGTTTTGACGATTTGCTTGAACTTGAAACGCGATATTGCCGCCAGGAGCCGTTTATCAGCCTCGGTCGCTATATCCACGTGACGGCAGTCAAGCCGCTTGAGCCAAGGAAAAATTATGAGTGATGTTTCCCAGACAGTGCCTGAACTGGTTGCCTGGGCCAGGAAAAATGATTTCGCCATCTCGCTGCCAACGGAACGCCTGACGTTTCTTCTGGCGGTTGCCACGCTTAACGGCGAAAGGCTTGACGGCGAGCTGAGTGAAGGGGAGCTGGTGGATGCGTTCCGCCACGTGAGCGACGGTTTCGAGCAGACCACTGAGACCATTAACGTTCGCGCGAACAATGCCATTAACGACATGGTGCGCCAGCGTCTGCTCAACCGCTTTACCAGTGAAATCCACGAAGGGAATTCAATCTACCGCCTCACGCCGCTGGGGATCGGTATCACCGATTACTACATACGTCAGCGTGAGTTCTCTACGCTGCGTCTCTCTATGCAGCTTTCAATCGTCGCCGGTGAACTCAAGCGCGCAGCAGATGCCGCCGATGAAAACGGTGATGAGTTCCACTGGCACCGTAACGTGTTTGCGCCGCTGAAATACTCCGTGGCAGAGATCTTCGACAGTATCGATCTCACCCAGCGCATCATGGACGAACAGCAGCAGCAGGTAAAAGACGATATCGCCCAGCTGCTGAACAAAGACTGGCGCGCGGCTATCTCCAGCTGCGAACTGCTGCTTTCTGAAACGTCCGGTACCCTGCGTGAACTCCAGGACACGCTGGAGGCGGCAGGGGACAAACTGCAGGCGAACTTACTGCGCATTCAGGACTCTACTATGGGGCGCGACGACCTGCACTTTGTCGATCGCCTTGTCTTCGACCTGCAAAGCAAGCTCGACCGAATCACCAGCTGGGGCCAGCAGGCCATCGACCTGTGGATCGGCTACGACCGGCACGTGCACAAATTCATTCGTACCGCTATCGACATGGATAAAAACCGCGTCTTCGCCCAGCGTCTGCGCGTTTCGGTACAGAACTACTTCGATGCTCCGTGGGCGCTCACCTACTCCAGCGCGGAACGTTTGCTGGATATGCGTGACGAAGAGATGACGCTTCGCGACGAAGAGGTGACCGGCGAACTGCCAACCGATCTGGAATTCGAAGAGTTCAACGAGATTCGCGAACAGCTGGCGGCCATGATTGAAGCGGCGCTACAGGTTTACAAAACCAGACAGGTGCCGCTGGATTTAGGCGTAGTGATGCGTGACTATCTCACCCAATACCCGCGCGCGCGCCATTTTGATGTGGCACGAATCGTGGTCGACCAGGCGGTACGCCTCGGTGTGGCTGAAGCAGACTTTACTGGCCTGCCGCCGCAGTGGCAGGCAATCAACGATTACGGAGCCAAGGTACAGGCGCATGTCATCAACAAATATTGAAAAAGTGATGCCGGTTAAACTGGCACAGGCACTGGCAAATCCGTTATTCCCGGCCCTCGACAGCCAGCTGCGTGCAGGACGGCACGTCGGCCTCGACGAGCTGGATAATCATGCCTTTTTAATGGACTTCCAGGACTATCTGGAAGAGTTCTACGCCCGCTACAACGTGGAGCTTATCCGCGCGCCGGAAGGATTCTTCTATTTGCGCCCCCGTTCCACAACGCTTATTCCGCGCTCGGTCTTGTCCGAGCTGGACATGATGGTCGGCAAAATCCTTTGCTACCTCTATCTCAGCCCGGAACGCCTGGCCAACGAAGGGATTTTTACCCAGCAGGAGTTGTACGACGAGCTGCTGACCCTGGCCGACGAAAGCAAGCTGCTGAAGCTGGTGAACAACCGCTCAACCGGCTCCGATCTCGATCGCCAGAAGCTACAGGAAAAGGTTCGCGCGTCCCTTACTCGTCTGCGCCGTCTCGGCATGATCTGGTTTATGGGGCATGACAGCAGCAAGTTCCGCATTACAGAATCGGTATTCCGCTTTGGTGCTGACGTACGCACCGGTGACGATCCGCGCGAAGCGCAGCTGCGCATGATTCGTGACGGTGAAGCAATGCCTGTTGAAAGCCGCTTACAGCTCAACGACGAAGCCGAAGAGCCACAGACAATCCAGGACAACGCGGAGGAAGAACAGGAATGATCGATCGCGGAAAGTTTCGCTCACTAACGCTGATAAACTGGAACGGTTTCTTCGCGCGTACGTTTGATTTAGATGAGCTGGTCACCACGCTTTCGGGCGGTAACGGTGCCGGTAAATCCACTACCATGGCGGCGTTTGTTACCGCGCTAATCCCGGACCTGACGCTGCTTCACTTCCGTAACACCACCGAAGCTGGTGCGACTTCCGGTTCGCGTGATAAAGGCCTGCACGGTAAGCTGAAAGCGGGCGTCTGCTACTCGACGCTGGACGTGATCAACTCCCGCGGCGAGCGCGTTCTGGTTGGCGTCCGTCTGCAGCAGGTTGCCGGGCGCGACCGTAAGGTTGATATCAAACCGTTTGCTATTCAGGGGCTGCCAGATTCACTGCAGCCCACCGAATTGCTGACGGAGACCATCAACGAGCGTCAGGCCCGCGTGCTGAGCCTGCCGGAGCTGAAAGATAAGGTGGAGGCCATCGAAGGCGTCCAGTTTAAACAGTTCAACTCCATTACCGACTACCACTCGCTGATGTTCGATTTGGGCATTGTTGCGCGTCGTCTGCGCAGCGCCTCGGACCGCAGCAAGTTCTACCGCCTGATTGAAGCTTCGCTGTACGGCGGGATCTCCAGCGCCATCACCCGCTCCCTGCGCGACTATCTATTGCCGGAGAACAGCGGCGTGCGTAAAGCCTTCCAGGATATGGAAGCCGCGCTGCGTGAAAACCGCATGACGCTGGAGGCCATTCGAGTCACCCAGTCCGATCGTGATCTGTTTAAGCATCTGATCTCCGAAGCCACAAACTACGTGGCAGCGGACTATATGCGCCACGCCAACGAACGCCGTATTCATCTGGATAAAGCGCTCGAGTATCGTCGCGATCTGCTGGTAAGCCGTCAGCAGCTAAGCGCTGAACAGTATAAGCACGTTGATATGGCGCGTGAGCTGGCTGAACACAGCGGTGCGGAAGGGGATCTGGAAACGGATTACCAGGCCGCCAGCGACCACCTGAACCTGGTGCAGACCGCTATCCGTCAGCAGGAAAAAATCGAACGCTACGAGACCGACCTCGAAGAGCTGCAAATGCGCCTCGAAGAGCAGAACGAAATCGTTGCGGAAGCCCACGATCAGCAAGAAGAGAACGAAGCACGCGCCGAAGCCGCCGAGCTGGAAGTGGATGAACTGAAAAGCCAGCTTGCTGACTACCAGCAGGCGCTGGATGTGCAGCAAACCCGTGCGATTCAGTATCAGCAGGCGTTGCAGGCGCTGGAACGTGCCCGTGCCGTTTGTCATCTGCCTGATTTGACAGCAGACAGCGCCGACGAGTGGCTGGACACTTTCCAGGCGAAAGAACAGGAAGCAACGGAAAAACTGCTGACGCTGGAACAAAAAATGAGCGTGGCGCAAACTGCGCACAGCCAGTTTGAGCATGCTTATCAGCTTGTTACCGCGATCAGCGGCCCGGTCAGCCGCAGCGACGCGTGGGCTGCCGCGCGCGATTTGCTGCGCGACAGCAATAGCCAGCGTCATCTGACCGAACAGGTTCAGCCGCTGCGCATGCGTCTTAACGAGCTTGAACAGCGCCTGCGCGAACAGCAGGAGGCCGAGCGTCTTTTGGCCGATTTCTGCAAGCGTCAGGGCAAGCAGTTCGACCCCGAAGATCTCGAAGCTTTCCATGAAGAACTGGAAGAGCGCATCGCCACGCTGCAGCAGAGCGTCTCTGACGCCAGCGAAGCGCGTGTTTCTTTGCGCCAGGAGCAGGAGCAGATTCAGACGCGAATCAAACGTCTGAGCCTGCGGGCCCCGATCTGGCTTGCCGCGCAGACCAGCCTTAACCAGCTGTGTGAGCAGAGCAACGAAGAGTTTGAAAGCAGCCAGCACGTTACCGAATACATGCAGCAGCTGCTTGAGCGTGAGCGCGACGTCACCGTTGAACGCGATGAAGTAGGTGCCCGCAAACGCGCTATCGATGAAGAGATCGAACGCCTCAGCCAGCCGGGCGGTGCAGAAGATCCGCGTCTGAACGCGCTGGCCGAACGGTTTGGCGGCGTATTGCTGTCAGAAATTTATGACGATATCAGCCTGGACGATGCGCCTTACTTCTCTGCGCTTTACGGCCCGTCCCGCCACGCCATCGTGGTACCGGACTTGTCGCTGGTTCGTGAGCAGCTCGAAAGTCTTGAAGAGTGCCCGGAAGACCTTTATCTGATCGAAGGGGACCCGTCGTCCTTCGATGACAGCGTCTTTACCGTCGAAGAGATGGATGCCGCGGTGCTGGTGAAAACCGCCGAGCGCCAGTGGCGCTATTCCCGCTTGCCGGAGCTGCCGCTATTTGGGCGCGCGGCGCGTGAAAACCGTCTCGAGAAGCTGCATGCCGAACGTGAAACGCTGGCAGAACGCTTCGCTACGCTGTCGTTTGACGTGCAGAAATCTCAGCGTTTACACCAGTCGTTCAGCCGCTTTATCGGCCAGCATCTGGGCGTGGCGTTTGACGAAGATCCGGAAGAGGAGATCCGTCAGCTTAATACTCGCCGCGGCGAAATTGAGCGCGCCATCAGCAGCCATGAGAATGATAACCAGCAGCAGCGTCAGCAGTTCGATCAGGCAAAAGAGGGCGTAGCTCAGCTTAACCGCCTGCTGCCGCGTATCAGCCTGCTGAGCGATGAAACCCTTGCAGACCGCTGCGACGAAATTCGCGAACGCCTGATGGAAGCCGAAGAAGCGGCACGCTTTATTCATCAGCACGGCAATCAGCTGGCAAAACTGGAAGCGGTGGCCTCTGTACTGCAAAGTGACCCCGAGCAGTTCGAACAGTTAAAAGAAGATTATCAGTACGCGCAGCAGATCCAGCGCGACGCCCGCCAGCAGGCCTTTGCCTTAACGGAAGTTGTGCAGCGTCGCGCGCACTTCGGTTATTCCGATTCTGCAGCCATGCTGGACGGCAACAGCGACCTGAATGAAAAGCTGCGCGCCCGTCTGGCGCAGGCAGAAACGGAGCGTACCCGTTCTCGTGAAGCGCTGCGTAGCCACGCCCAGCAGCTCAGCCAGTTCAGCCAGCTAATGGCGTCGTTGAAAAGCTCCTTCGATACCAAGAAAGAGCTGCTTAACGATCTGCATAAAGAGCTACAGGATATCGGCGTGCGGGCGGATATTGGCGCGGAAGAACGTGCTCGCGCACGTCGTGACGAACTGCATACCGCACTAAGCAACAACCGTTCCCGCCGCAACCAGCTTGAAAAAGCGCTGACCTACTGTGAAGCGGAAATGGACAACCTGACCCGCAAACTCAAACGTCAGGAACGTGACTACGTTGAGATGCGTGAGCAGGTCGTCACGGCGAAGGCTGGCTGGTGCGCCGTGATGCGAATGGTGAAAGACAACGGCGTTGAGCGTCGTCTGCACCGTCGCGAGCTTGCCTACCAGTCCGGCGACGAATTACGCTCTATGTCGGATAAGGCGCTGGGTGCGCTGCGACTGGCCGTGGCGGACAACGAACATCTGCGCGATGTGCTGCGCATGTCCGAAGATCCAAAACGCCCCGAGCGTAAAATCCAGTTCTTCGTGGCGGTTTACCAGCATCTGCGCGAGCGTATCCGTCAGGATATCATCCGCACAGACGACCCGGTCGAAGCCATCGAGCAGATGGAAATCGAGCTGGGCCGCCTGACCGAAGAGTTGACATCACGCGAACAGAAGCTGGCTATCAGCACGAAGAGCGTGGCGAACATTATTCGTAAAACAATTCAGCGTGAGCAGAACCGTATCCGCATGCTGAACCAGGGGCTGCAAAGCGTTTCCTTCGGCCAGGTTAACAGCGTGCGTCTTAACGTGAATGTACGGGAAACCCACGCCACGCTGCTTAACGTGCTGTCCGAACAGCATGAGGCGCATCAGGATCTGTTTAACAGCAACCGTCTGAGCTTCTCGGAAGCGCTGGCTAAGCTTTACCAGCGTCTGAATCCGCAGATTGACATGGGCCAGCGCACGCCGCAGACCATCGGTGAAGAGCTGCTGGACTACCGCAACTATCTTGAGATGGAAGTGGAAGTTAACCGAGGTACCGACGGCTGGCTGCGTGCGGAAAGTGGCGCGCTGTCAACGGGTGAAGCGATCGGTACCGGCATGTCGATTCTGGTGATGGTTGTGCAGAGCTGGGAAGAGGAGTCGCGCCGCCTGCGCGGTAAAGACATCTCCCCTTGCCGCCTGCTGTTCCTCGATGAAGCGGCTCGTCTGGATGCCAAGTCAATCGCCACGCTCTTTGAGCTGTGCGAACGCCTTGAAATGCAACTAATTATTGCTGCACCTGAGAACATCAGCCCGGAAAAAGGCACTACCTACAAGTTGGTTCGAAAGGTGTTTAACAACCATGAGCATGTGCATGTTGTGGGCCTGCGAGGCTTTGCCCCTCCACTACTTGAGCCGGTTATGGGGGACGCGGAAGCTTCATAGCGGGTATATCCATTACAGCGGACTACGGTCCGCTTTTTTGATCGCAACAATATCTTAATGTTTAATTTTCTTTACATTTATGCGGGCAATTGAGTTTTACTGTTTATATACTGAGAAGAGAACCAGGCGAAACGCCGGTGACGATAAAACAGTAAAACAGGGGGCAAGGGATGTTGCTTAATAAATTGCACGGTTTTCGAGCGTCAGCCATTGGCTATTGCCTGGCGCTCAGTATGGCTCCGCTGTTTACAGGACAGGCGCAGGCGGAAGAACCTGCCATTGTGCCATCAGACAGCTCCGCTGTCACAGCAGAGCAGCCTACTGCGCTTGACGAGCCGTTAGCGCAGTCGACGGCAACGGCGACGATGGCAGGCACTATGCCGCTTAATTCCGCCTCGATGTCAGCGGCGCAAAGCCGTTCACAGTTGATCGCTCAGTTACCTTCCGGCTATACGCCCGTTTATCTCAACGCACTTTCCGCGTTTTATGCCGCTCGGGATATGAAGCCGATGTGGGAGAACCGCGACGCGGTGCATGCTTTTCAGCAGCAACTGGCTGAGCTTGCTATCGCTGGTATTCAGCCGCAGTTCACGACGTGGGTTGAACTGCTCACCGATCCGTCTGTGACAGGTATGGCGCGCGATGTCGTACTGTCTGATGCCATGATGGGTTACCTTCAGTTCGTGTCGGGCATTCCGACGGAAGGCAACCGTTGGTTATACAGTACGACCCCGTACAAAATGCAGACCGCGCCGCTGTCCGTTATTAATCAGTGGCAGGTCGCAATCGATCAGGGCACGCTGGTGAGCTTTGTTGCTACCCTCGCCCCTCAGCATCCGCAGTATGCCCATATGCACGACTCGCTGGTTCATCTGCTTGGTGATACGCGTCCGTGGCCGCAGCTGAACGGGAAAGAGACCCTCAGGCCGGGGCAGTGGAGCAATGACGTTCCCGCTCTGCGTGAAATCCTCGCCCGTAGCGGCATGATGCAGGCCGAGCCAGCTATTCCGCTGCCGGGTGACGACAGCACAAATCCCCGCACTGCCCCAGCGCTAAGCCCTTCCGCCATTGCGGTTGAAGGTGACGTTGAAGGTAATGCGCAAGGAGTGCCTGCCGCATCTGCCGGGTCGAAAAAGAGATCGGCTACTGCCGTGCGCAGTGCCTACAGCCGTGAGCTGGTAGAGGGCGTGAAGCGCTTTCAGAAATGGCAGGGGTTAGGCGCGGATGGCGCTATCGGCCATCTCACCCGCGACTGGCTCAATGTCACGCCGCAGCAGCGGGCTTCTCTGGTTGCCCTCAATATTCAGCGTCTGCGCCTGCTGCCGAATAAGCTTGATACCGGCATCATGGTAAACATCCCTAACTACTCGCTTGTCTACTACCTGAACGGCAGCGAAGTGCTGGCATCCCGTGTGATAGTCGGGCGTCCGGACCGTAAAACGCCGATGATGAGCAGCGCGCTAAACAACGTGGTGGTCAACCCGCCGTGGAACGTGCCGAATACGCTTGCCCGCAATGATATTCTGCCAAAAGTCCGTCGGGACCCAGGCTATCTCGACCGCCACGGTTACAGCGTGCTGCGCGGCTGGAGCAATAACGCTGAGGCCATCGACCCGTACCGCGTTGACTGGCAGACCATCACACCTGGCAATCTGCCGTTCCGCTTCCAGCAGAAGCCGGGCGCTCATAACGCGTTAGGGCTTTATAAGTTCAATATGCCGAGTTCTGACGCCATCTACCTGCACGATACGCCGAACCATACGCTGTTTCAGAAAGATGCCCGTGCGCTTAGCTCCGGCTGTGTCCGTGTCAATAAGGCATCGGAACTGGCTAACATGCTACTGCAAGATGCCGGCTGGAATGACGCAAGAATTTCAAGTCAGCTGAAAGCGGGAAATACGCGCTACGTGAACATTCGGCAAAAGATCCCGGTCAACCTCTACTATTTGACCGCTTTTGTGGGTGAAGATGGTCGTACCCAGTATCGAACAGATATTTACAATTACGATCTCACGGCGCGATCTGGTGCACAAATCCTCACAAAAGCCGGTCAATTGATAAGGTAAATGCAGTAATACTAATGAATTAGTTGTCGGAAGAGTGGTAATGCTCAGTCGGGCCCTCTGCAGGGCCCGGTTTTCTTGGGTTTTACTGCGCCTTGACTCCCCGTTCTTTGGCAGTTAAGGTGCGTGGCGTGCGCCCAAAGTGCATATTATTCGACCGTTATTTACCTGTAGACCTGGATATCATGGACAAATTTGACGCTAATCGCCGCAAGCTGCTGGCGTTAGGCAGCGTGGCCTTCGGTGCCGCACTGTTACCGACGCAGGCGTTTGCAACCCTCTCGACACCGCGCCCGCGCATTTTAACGCTCAACAATCTCCATACCGGTGAGTCGCTAAAGGCCGAGTTCTTCGATGGCAGAGGCTATATTCAGGATGAATTAGCTCGACTTAATCACTTCTTCCGCGACTATCGCGCGAATAAAATTAAATCCATCGATCCCAAATTATTCGACCAACTCTATCGCCTGCAGGGCCTGCTGGGCACCAATAAGCCCGTTCAGCTTGTCTCCGGCTACCGCTCGTTAGATACCAACAATGAGCTGCGCGCCCACAGCCGCGGTGTGGCCAAAAAAAGCTACCATACCAAAGGTCAGGCCATGGATTTCCATATTGAAGGGATTTCGTTAAGCAATGTACGCAAAGCAGCATTATCTATGCGCGCAGGTGGTGTAGGATACTACCCGCGAAGCAACTTTGTGCATATTGATACCGGGCCGTTAAGGCATTGGTAAAACTACGGAATCCGGCAGTAGTAGCCGGTAATGGAGCAGCATGAATTATCACATCATTCCGGTCACCGCTTTTGCTCAGAACTGTTCTTTGCTCTGGTGTGAAGAAACCCTTCAGGCAGCGCTGGTGGATCCGGGCGGCCAGGCAGACAAAATTAAGCAGGAAGTTGCGGATAAAGGCGTGAACGTCAGCCAGATCCTGTTAACACACGGACATCTGGATCATGTAGGCGCTGCGGCCGAACTGGCTAAGCATTACGGTGTGCCGATTATCGGGCCGGAAAAAGCAGACGAATTCTGGCTGCAGGGATTGCCCGCACAGAGCCGCATGTTTGGCCTTGACGAGTGCCTGCCGCTGACGCCGGACCGCTGGCTGAACGAAGGGGATAGCGTCATGGTTGGCAATGTCACCCTGCAGGTGCTGCATTGCCCTGGCCACACGCCGGGCCACATCGTCTTCTTTGATGATAAAGCGAGCCTGCTGATTTCAGGTGATGTGATTTTCAAAGGTGGAGTAGGACGTAGCGACTTCCCGCAGGGGGATCATGCGGCGCTGATCGACTCGATCAAACGCAAGCTCCTGCCGCTGGGGGATGACGTGGCCTTTATTCCCGGTCACGGACCGCTTTCAACGCTCGGCTATGAGCGCCTGCATAACCCATTTTTGCAGGATGAATTACCGGTCTGGTAAAGCAAAAAGAGCCGCATCAGCGGCTCTTTTTTATGTTTTTTGCTTACAGCACGGCAACGATGGCTTCGCACAGCGGCGCCATGTTGTCCGGGGTCATCCCCGCCACGTTAACGCGACCGGAAGCCACGGCGTAAACGCCAAACTCTTCACGCAGACGCAGCACCTGCTCTTTCGTCAGACCGCTGAACGAGAACATGCCGTTCTGGTTGATGATAAAGCTGAAGTCGCGGTTCGCGCCTTTCTCCTGCAGGGTATTCACAAACAGCTGGCGCATGCGGTGAATACGCTGACGCATATCGGTCAGCTCTTGTTCCCAGATGGCGCGCAGCGCATCATTACTCAGGATTGTTGCTACTACAGAAGCACCGTGCGCCGGTGGGTTAGAGTAGTTTGCGCGAATAACAGATTTCATCTGGCTGAACGCACGATCTACGGTGTCCGCATCAGCGGCAACCAGAGTACAGGCACCGACGCGCTCGTTGTAGAGGCCAAAGTTCTTGGAGTAGGAGCTGGCGACAATCAGTTCTTGATGCGTTGCTGCGAAAACGCGCAGGCCTTCAGCATCTTCTTCCAGACCACGGGCAAAGCCCTGATAGGCGAAGTCAAACAGCGGCAGCCAGCCTTTTTCCTGTGACATATTTGCGAGCGACTGCCACTGCTCAAGCGTAGGATCGATACCCGTTGGGTTATGGCAGCAGCCATGGAACAGTACCACGTCACCTGCCTGCGCACCTTGCAGACTGTCCACCAGACCGTCAAAGTCCAGCGAGTGGCTTTCTGCATCATAGTAAGCGTATTCGACAACTTCCAGACCGGCGGAATTAAACACGCTCTTGTGGTTTGGCCAGCTTGGGTTACTTACCCAGACGCGTTTTACTGAGGTGTTTTTTGCCAGGAAATCAGCCGCCACGCGTAGTGCGCCAGTGCCGCCGGGGGTTTGTGCCGTGCGCGCACGTTTTGCATCACTGATTGCATTACCTTTGCCAAACAGCAATTCCTGGGTGCAGCGCCCAAACTCGGGGATACCGTCAATACCAAGGTAGTTTTTGGTATTTTCATTTTCCAGCAGATAAGCTTCGGCTTTTTTAACGCTGGTCAACACCGGCGTTTTGCCGGTTTCATCCTTATAAACCCCAATGCCGAGGTTAATTTTGGTTGGGCGGTCGTCGGCACGAAACAGGTCGGCCAAACCAAGAATTGGATCGGCTGGGGCAGCGGTAATGTTCTCAAACATGACGAGGTTCCATTGTGATTTCGAAGGGACAAGCGTACTCAGGTTAACTGCTGTTTTCACAATTGCCAACCGTTTGCTACAAAAAGAAACTACCCACTTCACAACTTGGTTCTTTTCACTTAGCAGGCATAAAAAAACAGGGCCTAAGCCCTGTTTTTCTTATATTCAACAGAGAAGTTGTCGAATAATTAGAACTGGTAAACGATACCCACTGCGGTGGTGTCATCAGAACCCACGCCCAGTTTGTTGTCGCCATCGATCTGGTTAATGATGTAATCAGCATAGACCGACATGTTCTTGTTGAAGTAGTAAGTTGCGCCAACTTCAACGTAGTTGATGAAGTCTTCGCTGCCCACGCCTTCAACATCTTTCGCTTTAGATTTGTAATAAGCGATAGATGGACGCAGACCGAAATCGAACTGGTACTGCGCAACCATTGAGAAATCTTGAGTTTTGTTGGCATAGCCGCCGTCGATAACGGTGGCGTTACGGGTTTCGCCGTACAGGGCTGCCAGGTAGATGTTGTTAGCATCATATTTCAGGCCGGTTGCCCACTGCTCAGCTTTATCACCGGTACCACGAGACAGAGCCTGCTGTGCGTTGGTACGGTCTGCTGCGCCGTAACCACCAACGATGCCGAAGCCTTCGAAGTCATAGCTTAAAGAAGTCGCCCAGCCGTCGCCGTTTGAACGAGTTGGGATACCTGCACGCTCATTTTTACCCAGGTACTGAACGCCGAAGTTCAGGCCGTCAACCAGACCGAAGAAGTCGGTGTTACGGTAAGTCGCCAGACCGCCGGTACGGCCAGAGAAGAAGTTGTCGCTGCCGCTGGTGTCACCACCGAACTCTGGCAGCATATCGGTTACGCCGATTGCGTCGTATACCAGACCGTAGTTACGACCGTAGTCGAATGAGCCAGCGTCACCAAATTTCAGGCCCGCAAATGCCAGACGAGTTTTGTTACCAGCCTGCGCGTCGGCACCTTCAGAGTTGTTACCCTGGAAGTTATATTCCCACTGGCCATAACCAGTCAGCTGATCGTTGATCTGGGTTTCGCCTTTAAAACCAAGACGAGCGTAAGTTTTGTCGCCGTTACCCGCGTAAGCGTTATCGCCGTTATCTTTGGAGAAATAGTGCAGACCTACTGCTTTCCCGTATAAATCAACTTTGTTGCCGTCTTTGTTATAGATTTCTGCAGCGTTTGCTGCACCGGCTACCAGCAGAGCAGGGATAACCACTGCCAGAATGTTACGCTTCATCATTATTTATTACCCTCATTGGTTTTTTTGTGACACCTGCCACTGCCGTCAATAATTCTTTACGAAACCATTGATGAGAGTTTGGTGTCTTTCTGTATCTGTCAGGCATCTTTCCATTCATGAAACCGTTTCGCTAGCCTGAAAGTGCTACAAATATCGTAACTGAGTTACAAGAAGAAAATATGTGTAACTAAATGTTTATTTTACGGAACTTTGTGAACTAACTCAAATTTCCGCTTCGTTTGCTGAGTTAAATCGCTTTTCTTTGCATATATATATGAATTACTTATGTTTAATTTGCATAACTCAAAAAAAGAACGCTATTTCACATTTTTTTAGCATTTCTGAATATGGATTTTGGATGTCCAGATGTCTGTGCATCTTTTGCGCAATTATGCTAAGCAAGTGGTTTCGGCAAAAAGCATCACGTTTGTTGCGGTTGTTTTGTGAGTAACTGTGTCATGGACACAGTTAGTAACGTTGAAACGAGTGAAGGGGGTTGAAATTGACATTTGCTTAACTTCTGTTGAAGAAAAACCATGTCTGGACGTCAGATAAAAGAAAGGCCAGCAGAGCTGGCCTTGGAAGAGTAGAAAAAATCAGAACTGGGCGTTACGAGGCGTGCGCGGGAAAGGAATAACATCGCGAACGTTCTGTACGCCGGTCACATAGGCAATCAGGCGTTCGAACCCAAGCCCGAAACCAGAGTGCGGCACGGTGCCGTAACGACGCAGATCGCGATACCACCAGTAGTCTTCTTTATTCAGACCCATCTCAGCCATGCGGGCGTCCAGCACGTCCAGACGCTCTTCACGCTGGGAACCACCGATGATTTCACCGATGCCCGGTGCCAGCACATCCATTGCCGCAACGGTTTTCCCGTCTTCATTAAGGCGCATATAGAACGCCTTAATATCTTTTGGATAGTTTTTCACCACCACCGGAGCCTTGAAGTGCTGCTCTGCAAGATAGCGCTCATGCTCGGAAGAGAGATCAACGCCCCAGTAAACCGGGTTTTCGAACTTCTGGCCGCACTTCTCCAGGATGGCAACTGCGTCGGTGTAATCCACCTGCGCGAAGTCGGCGCTGATGAAGCGTTGCAGACGATCGACGGCATCTTTATCGACGCGCTCGGCGAAGAATTCCATGTCGTCCATGCGCTCGTCCAGCACCGCCTTGAAGACATACTTCAGCATGGCTTCTGCCAGTCCGGCCACATCGTCAAGATTTGCGAACGCCACTTCCGGCTCCAGCATCCAGAATTCGGCCAGGTGGCGGCTGGTGTTGGAATTTTCAGCACGGAAGGTTGGGCCGAAGGTGTAAACCTTTGAAAGCGCACAGGCGTAAGTTTCGCCGTTCAGTTGACCGGACACGGTCAGGAAGGCTTCTTTACCGAAGAAGTCTTTATCGAAATCGACTTTGCCCGCATCGGTACGCGGCAGGTTTTCCATATCCAGCGTGGAAACACGGAACATCTCACCGGCACCTTCTGTATCAGAAGCGGTGATCAGCGGGGTGGAAACCCAGAAATAACCGTTTTCATGGAAGAAGCGGTGCAGCGCCTGCGCCAGAGTATGACGAACGCGAGCGACGGCGCCAATCATGTTGGTACGCGGGCGCAGGTGGGCTACTTCACGCAGGTATTCAATGCTGTGGCGTTTTGCCGCCATTGGGTAGGTGTCCGGATCGTCAACCCAGCCCGCCACTTCAACCTGAGTAGCCTGAATTTCAAAGCTCTGGCCCTGACCAAGAGATTCCACCACTTTACCGGTGACCACTACCGAGCAGCCGGTCGTCAGGCGTAGCACGTCTTCATTGTAATTAGGCAGAGAATTATTGATGACGGCCTGTACAGGAGAGAAGCAGGAACCGTCGTAGACGGCGAGGAAGGAAATACCAGCTTTTGAATCTCTTCGGGTACGCACCCACCCGCGCACGGTGACTTCACTGTCAACGGCTACGCGGCCCTGGAGTACGTCGGCTACAGGCACAACGCTCATAGTTTTCTCTCTATTAAATGGTCAATGACAAAAATAAGTTACCCACAATTGGGGGATATCTATGTTACCTGTCACGCGCCATCAGACAAGCAGAAATCGCACTGCACATGAAGAAATAAAGGAAAGCGGGGCAACTCATGGGCCGTAATGATATGGCCCATGAGTATTATTTGAATCAGCTGGCTTTTTTGACCAGCGGTAAATCGAATGCTTTGCGCAGAGCGCGGACGAAGGCTTTATCGTGGCAGATGGTTTTTCCCGGGCTGTCAGAGAGCTTGGCAACGGGTTTACCATTGCATTCCACCAGCTTAATAACGATATTCAGCGGTTTGACCTGGGGGATATCGCAGGTCAGGCGCGTCCCAATGCCGAAGCTCAGATTCACGCGGGCGGCGAAATGCTTATAAAGATCGACCGCTTTCGTTAAGTCCAGGTTATCAGAGAAAACCAGGACTTTACTCATCGGGTCAATGCCCAGCTTTTCATAGTGGGCGATGGCTTTTTCACCCCATTCAACCGGATCTCCGGAATCGTGGCGTAGGCCTTGGTAGCGTGTGGCGAAGGCCAGATCAAAGTCGCGCAGGAAAGCATCCATCGTGATGCAGTCGGTCAGCGCGATGCCTAATTGATCGGGATATTCTTCCAGCCAGGCTTCAAGCGCCGCGCGCTGGCTATTTGCCAGAACCGGGCTGATCTGCTGGTGGGCCTGGAACCATTCATGCGCTTGGGTTCCCATAGGGGTAAGGTTTAGGCGGCGTGCCAGGTCGTAGTTGCTGGTGCCGATAAACCATGGCTCCTGCTGCAGCCGACCTGCAATCGCTTCCTGCACTTCTCGCGAGAAGCGGCGACGCGTGCCGAAATCCATCAGGCGGAACGCAGACATATCGATGTCCGACGTCAGTTCGTTGAACTGTGCCAGTTTACTTTCAAGATGATCCAGGGCCATTTGCGTCGTGACAACTGGGGAGCGGTGCTGATGCACCACTTCGCTGATGACGGCCAGCAGCGGCACTTCCCACATGATAACCTCACGCCAGGGTCCGCTCAGACGAATGTCGAGATGACCACCGTTATTGGTGATGACAACCTGGGAAGGGTCATAGCGGAAATCACGTAGCCAGGCGAGGTAATCTGCTTTAAAGAAGGGCAGCCCCTCAAGCCAGGCAAATTCCTCGTCGCTGAGCGCGAGGTGTTGCATGTGGTCAACCTGATGACGGATAGCATCTGCATTGATACCCAGCAGATCGTCACCGCGGCAGCGAAACTCAGCGGCCACGCTCACGTCATAATATCGGTGAAACACCGCCTGCTGCATATGAAGCTTGTAGGCGTCAGTATCCAGTAGCGTTTGCAAAATCGGGGAAGCGTATCGTGTCATGGCGCGTTGCAGCATCCTCTCACAGGAGCGTTTCCATCAAGGGGTAAATGCAGATAAAGACGCAGGAGTATACCCTGATTATCTGTTTATTAAAGCCAGATCACAACACAAGGCTCGTTTCGGGTCGAGGGCATTTCGTGCCGCATGTTAAAAATTTGTAGCGTAAAAGCGCATAACCCTTTGAAATTAAAATGCACGTATTACGCAATTTCCCCTTTTGAGACTCTGATGAAGCCCATGAAGAGCGCTGCTGGTTCATGCGGCAATTGCACCTTACAGCCCGCATCCGGAGAGCACCTCATAGCCAGGCGGGTCCGGCCACTGATGTTTGTTAATTAGCATGGGATAAAGGAAAAGTGAATCCAGGTTAGTTTTTAGCCGTTACTCCGTAAGGGCAATTTTGCAATAAACAGTGCGGCCTTCTACAGCACTTCGTGATTAATGGGTCTTGATTGCCGGGACAATCCGTATTTGTTTTAAAAGATTCCCAAAGTTGCATTGTGAAAGGGAAGGCGTGGATGAATTCAATTTCGGTTATCCTGTCGTTGACAATGACTCCGAAGGGGCTGGTGGCAACGATATTTCCTTCCCGCAAAAAGTAATCACCCCGATACCATAAAATGAGCCTGAGATTGCTAGTTGATATCTGAGCAAATGACGTCCCTGTTTTTGGGCATGCAAGAGTATGATTAATCTTCCACTCCATCAAATTAATTTCTCAAAAATCATTAATAAAATCAATCCATTTACCCCATGTCATTGACGGTAACACCTGACAAATATGTTTCCATGATTATTTAAAGTTATTTCTATTGCTTACTAAACTTTTGCTTGTTGAAGAAAGTTTACAATATAAGGTTGTTATTTATACGGGATTTTCTTGTGTCGCAAATTAAAAATAAACAGAAAGCATAATAGTTAAAAAATTGCTATAAAGGCGGTTGGTTTACGTGCTGATTAAATATCAACCATCGATAACGATATATTTCCTGAGTGGGATTTGAACAGGGTGATAATTATTGACTGGCGCAACCGTTGACGTTTAACAGCGGCAATCAAAATCGATCACATTCGTTCACCGCTACTTTTTTGCACTGGTTAAAACCTGGGCTGGTTGCCCATCGCGAAGATTATTGTGAAGTAAATGGGCACATCCGAAGCGAGCGTCCTGTTCAACGTTAGTCTTAAGGCTTATTCTAAGGATCTTCCCTGATAACGTATTTGCCACAGACGATGTATAAGGTTTTTTATGACACAACAGCCACAAGCCAAATACCGCCACGACTACCGTGCGCCGGATTACACGATTAGTGACATCGATTTGACCTTTGACCTGGATGCCGCAAAAACCCTGGTCACCGCCATCAGCAAAGTCAGCCGCCAGGGCGCTGCGGACGCCGCCTTACGCCTCGACGGCGGCGAACTGACGCTGGTCAGTATTCACGTCAACGACCAGGCCTGGGAAAATTATCGTCTGGAAGAGAGCACGCTGGTGCTTGAACAGCTGCCAGAGACCTTCACGCTGACTATCGTCAATGAAATCAGCCCGGCGACGAATACCGCGCTGGAAGGGCTGTATCAGTCCGGCGAAGCGCTTTGCACCCAGTGTGAAGCAGAAGGCTTCCGCCATATTACCTGGTATCTGGACCGCCCGGACGTGCTCGCGCGCTTCACCACCAAACTGATTGCAGATAAAATCAAATATCCTTTTCTGCTTTCCAACGGCAACCGCATTGCTGAAGGCGAGCTGGAAAATGGCCGCCACTGGGTACAGTGGCAGGATCCGTTCCCAAAACCTTGCTACCTGTTCGCGCTGGTAGCGGGTGATTTCGACGTGCTGCGCGACAGCTACAAAACGCGTTCCGGCCGAGAAGTTGCGCTGGAGCTGTTTGTCGACCGTGGCAACCTGGATCGCGCCAGTTGGGCAATGACCTCGCTGAAAGCCTCCATGAAGTGGGACGAAACCCGCTTTGGCCTCGAGTATGACCTCGACATCTATATGATTGTCGCCGTCGACTTCTTCAATATGGGCGCCATGGAGAACAAGGGCCTCAACGTCTTTAACTCCAAATACGTGCTGGCCCGCGCTGAAACCGCAACGGATAAAGACTATCTCGATATCGAACGCGTTATCGGTCACGAATATTTCCACAACTGGACCGGCAACCGCGTGACCTGCCGCGACTGGTTCCAGCTGAGCCTGAAAGAGGGCCTGACCGTATTCCGCGACCAGGAGTTCAGCTCCGATCTGGGTTCACGCGCGGTTAACCGCATCCAGAACGTCCGCACCATGCGCGCGCTGCAGTTTGCCGAAGACGCAAGCCCGATGGCGCACCCGATTCGTCCGGACAAAGTCATTGAAATGAACAACTTCTACACCCTGACGGTGTATGAGAAAGGTTCAGAAGTGATTCGTATGCTGCACACGCTGCTGGGTGAAGAAAACTTCCAGAAAGGCATGCAGCTGTACTTTGAACGCCACGACGGCAGCGCTGCGACCTGCGACGATTTCGTGCAGGCGATGGAAGATGCTTCAAACGTAGACCTGTCCCATTTCCGCCGCTGGTACAGCCAGGCGGGCACGCCGGTTGTTTCCGTGCGTGACGACTACAACCCGGAAACCGAGCAGTACACCCTGACCATCAGCCAGATGACGCCACCTACGGCGGAGCAGCAGGAAAAACTGCCGCTGCATATTCCATTCGACATCGAACTGTATGACAACGAAGGCAAAGTCATTCCGCTACAGAAGGGCGGCCACCCCGTTCATCACGTGCTGAACGTGACGCAGGCTGAACAAACGTTTGTTTTTGATAACGTCTATTTCCAGCCGGTACCGTCCCTGCTGCGCGAGTTTTCAGCGCCGGTCAGGCTGGAATATAAATGGAGCGACCAGCAGCTGACGTTCCTGATGCGCCACGCTCGCAATGATTTCTCCCGCTGGGACGCAGCACAAAGCCTGCTGGCAACCTATATCAAAATTAACGTCAACCGCAGCCAGCAGAAACAGCCGCTGTCGCTGCCGCTGCATGTAGCGGATGCGTTTCGTGCCATTCTGCTTGATGAGAAGATCGATCCGGCGCTGGCGGCAGAAATTCTGACGCTGCCGTCTCAGAACGAAATCGCCGAGCTGTTCCAGAAAATCGACCCAATCGCCATAGCGGAAGTGTACGAAGCCCTGACCCGCACGCTGGCGAGCGAACTGGCGGACGAGTTCCTGGCGATCTACAACGCTAACAGGCTGGATGCGTATCGCGTTGAGCATGCTGATATTGGCAAACGCGCTCTGCGTAATACCTGCCTGCGCTTCCTGGCCTACGGTGAGACAGCGCTGGCCGAGCAGCTGGTGCGCGCCCACTATGAAAGGGCTGATAACATGACTGACGCCATTGCGGCACTTTCCGCAGCGTCGGCCGCTCAGCTGCCATGTCGTGAAGAGCTGATGGCGCAGTATGACGAGAAGTGGCATCAGGATGGACTGGTAATGGACAAGTGGTTCGTGCTGCAGGCGACCAGCCCGGCGGCAAATACGCTGGCGAAAGTGCGCGAGCTGCTTCATCACCGTTCATTCAGCCTCGGCAACCCGAACCGCATCCGTTCCCTGATTGGTGCATTTGCGGCGGGCAACCCGGCGGCATTCCATGCGGTTGATGGCAGCGGCTATCAGTTTATGGTGGAGATGCTCAGCGATCTGAACCGTCGTAACCCGCAGGTAGCGTCACGCCTGATCGAACCGCTAATCCGTCTGAACCGTTACGATGCAAAACGTCAGGAGATGATGCGCGCGGCGCTCGAGCAGCTGAAAGGCCTGGAGAATTTGTCCGGCGATCTGTTCGAGAAAATCAGCAAGGCGCTGGCATAATATTTGTTGGCAGGTGGATGACGCTGACGCTTATCCACTCTACATTTGAATTACGTAGGTCGGGTAAGCGTAGCGTCATCCGACATTAAGCTAACCGGTGCGCACCGAGCGCGCCGGTTCTTCTGTTTTTCGCTGCATGACCCTGTCCAGCACCTGCGACTCCAGCTCCGCCAGCTTCACCGATCCCAGACGGCGCGGCCTTGGCAAATCCACTGTTAGATCCAGACCAATCCTGCCATCCTCAATCAACAGCACCCGGTCGGCCATTGCCACGGCTTCGCTGACGTCGTGCGTTACCAGCAGCACGGTAAAGCCGTGTTCCTGCCAGAGCGAGACGATCAGCTCCTGCATCTCAATGCGCGTCAGGGCATCAAGCGCGCCAAGCGGCTCGTCCAGCAGCAGCAGGCCGGGGCGATGGATCAACGCCCGTGCCAGAGCCACACGCTGTTTTTGACCTCCTGAAAGTGCGGCAGGCCACTCTTCAGCCCGGCTTTCCAGACCGACAGCTTCAAGCGCGCGAAATGCTGCGTCTCGCCAGTTCCCTTTCAGACCCAGTCCGACGTTATCAATCACCGATTTCCAGGGCAGCAGGCGCGCGTCCTGGAACATCATACGAGTGTCGTCCTGACTTTCACGCAGGGGGACGTTGCCCGCCAGCAGCGATCCGGCATTCGGGTTTTCAAGGCCTGCCAGCAGCCGCAGCAGCGTACTTTTGCCACCGCCGCTGCGCCCGACAACCGCAACAAACTGCCCGGCAGGAATATGCAATGCCAGCTCGTTCAGGATTGTTTTATCGCCGTAGCGTTTGGTCACGCCGTCGAGCAACAGAGGCGTACCCTGATTAATACGTGCGGTATTCATATGCTTTCCTCTTTGATCTGGTAGGCCGGATGCCAGCGCAGCCAGACGCGTTCCAGCAGCTGTGCGCTGACGTCAGCCAGTTTGCCGAGCAGGGCGTAAAGAATAATGGCAACCACCACCACGTCCGTTTGCAGGAATTCACGGGCGTTCATCGCCAGGTAGCCGATGCCGGAGTTCGCAGAGATCGTTTCCGCCACTATCAGCGTCAGCCACATCAGGCCGAGGGCGAAGCGCACCCCAACCATGATCGAGGGCAGGGCGCCGGGCAGGATCACCTGGGCGAACAGGCTAAATCCGGAAAGACCGTAGCTGCGGGCCATCTCCAGCAGCCCCTGGTCGATATTTTTGATGCCATGCCAGGTGTTGATGTAAATCGGAAACAGCGTGCCGAGCGCCACGAGGAAGATCTTCGCGCTTTCGTCGATCCCGAACCACAGGATCACTAGGGGGATCAGCGCCAGGTGCGGCACGTTACGCAGCATCTGAATTGACGTATCCAGCAGGCGTTCGCCCCAGCGGGACAGGCCGCTGATCAGGCCCAGGATCAGCCCTAAGGATCCGCCGATGCTGAAGCCGATCGCGGCGCGCCACGAACTTATCGCCAGATGCTGCCACAGCTCACCGCTGGAAGAGAGGCTCCAGAACGCAATCACCACGCCCTCCGGTGAGGGCAGGATGCGTGTAGACAGCCAGCCGGTCACGGATGCCAGCTGCCAGACAACCACAATCACCACCGGCAGCGCCCACGGGGCGAGACGATGCAAGAGTTTACGGGTGCTGTTGGTCATGGGAGCTCCTTAACTTTGCGCCACTTTGCGGGGAATAAAGTCGTTGGCGACGACTTCGCCTTTCTCGCGGTGCTGGCGCGGCTGCGGGATCTCGGGAATAGCGACGTCCAGGTGGGGGAAAAGCAGTTCGCCCACGCGATACGCCTCTTCCAGATGCGGATAGCCGGAGAAGATAAAGCTGTCGATACCCAGCGCGGCGTACTCGTTGATACGGGCGGCAACGGTTGGTCCATCGCCGACCAGCGCCGTTCCGGCACCGCCACGCACCAGGCCAACGCCCGCCCACAGGTTAGGGCTGATTTCAAGATTGTCACGCTTGCCGCCGTGAAGGGCTGCCATACGATGCTGGCCGACTGAGTCGGTACGCGCAAACGCAGCCTGAGCTTTGGCGATGGTGGCATCGTCGAGCTGGGAGATTAGCCGGTCTGCTGCCTGCCAGGCTTCTTCATTGGTTTCACGCACAATCACGTGCAGGCGGATCCCGAACCGCACCGTGCGGCCGAGCGCAGCTGCTTTGGCGCGCACCTGCTCGATTTTCTCTTTCACCAGGTGCGGCGGCTCGCCCCATGTCAGGTAAAGATCAACTTGCTCTGCCGCCAGATCCTGTGCCACATCCGACGAACCGCCGAAGTAAAGGGGCGGGCGCGGCTGCTGCACCGGCGGGAAGAGCAACTTCGCTCCTTGCACCTGAATATGTTTACCTTCGTAATCGACCGTTTCGCCTTCCAGCACGCGACGCCAGACGTGGGTAAACTCTGCCGAGGCCTCGTAACGTTCGGTATGGTCAAGGAACACACCGTCGCCCGCCAGCTCCTCAGGGTCGCTTCCCGTGACCAGGTTAAACAGCACGCGGCCATTGGAAAGCCTGTCCAGGGTCGCGGCCTGGCGGGCTGCAACCGTAGGGGAAACGACGCTCGGGCGTAGCGCCACAAGGAACTTCAGCCGCTGGGTAACGGGGATCATGGAGGCGGCCACGAGCCAGGCATCTTCACACGAGCGGCCCGTCGGGATCAGCACGCCGGTAAAACCAATTCTGTCTGCCGCCTGCGCTATCTGCTGTAGGTAACCGTGGTCGGTGGCGCGGGCGGCATCGTTGCTGCCTAAATAGTGCCCGTCGCCGTGGGTAGGTAAGAACCAGAAGAGGTTGAGGCTCATGATTTATCTCCTTTTGCGGTGCCGGTCGGCTGCCAGATGCGGGTGCGAATATCGACTTTTTTCGGCACTAAGTGGTTGTCGTAGAAAAGATCGGCGGTCTTCTGCTGCTTTTCTGCGGTTTCTGCGCTGACCGGGGTGATGTCGGTCGGCGGACGATGGTCAAAATAGGTGGCGATCACCGGCTCCGGCAGGCCCATGGTCCTGGCAAGTAAGGTCACGCTTTCCGCGCGCTGCGTTCGGGTGAGATCGTCGGCATCGCTGAACGTTTTCAGCACGCCTTGCAGAAACTCTCCGTTCTTTTCGGCGTAAGGACGCGAAGCAAGATAGAACGATCCTGTCTGATTAAGTTCGCTGCCGTCTGTCAGAACACGCACGCCGCCGTTCAGCAGCGCCGCAGAGTAGTAGGGGTCCCAGATAGCCCAGGCATCAACATTACCCTGCTGGAACGCGGCGCGGGCGTCGGCAGGCGACAGATAAGCAGGCTGGATATCAGTAAATTTAAGCCCGGCTTTCTGCAGGGCGCGCAGGACCAGGTTGTGTGAGCTGGAACCTTTCTGGAAGGCAACTTTATGCCCTTTAAGATCGGCAACGGTTTTCAGCGGGCTGTTCTCCGGAACCAGAATCACTTCGGCTTTCGGCTTGGCGGGTTCGGAACCTACGTACACTAAATCCGCCCCGGCGGCCTGGGCAAAGATCGGCGGAATATCCCCGGTGCTGCCCAAATCGACGCTGCCCACGTTCAGGGCCTCCAGCAATTGCGGTCCCGCCGGAAATTCGATCCACGAGAATTTAGTCTGTGGATAGCGCTGCTCCAAAAACTGATGGCTTTTCGCCAGTACCATGCTGACCGACCCTTTCTGATAGCCAATACGCAGCTGGTCGGGCGCTGACGGCGCGGCGCTGACCGTTCCGCTCAGGCTGAGCAATCCAGCGAAGGCTAACCAGGGGGCATTTCGTTTGAGCAGATTAAACATAGGCGGCTCCTTGCTGAATAAAAGGTGAGGCGACGGAGAAGTCCCTGCGGTGCAGGGCCTGCCAGAAGGTTTCCAGCGCCGTATCCAGCCGCTGTTGCAGATTCGGGGTAAAGGCGGGCTTGTGCTGGTAGTCGGCAATCTGGCTATCGTCGGCAAACACGCCGTGCAGGATCTCCTGAGCCTTCAGCGCGTTGAGCACGGGTTTCAGAGCGTAATCCACCGCCAGCATATGGGCGACGGTGCCGCCGGTAGCCAGCGGCAGGACTATTTTCTTCTCCAGCGCACGTTCAGGCAGCAGGTCGAGCAGCGTTTTTAACGCTCCGGCAAAGGAAGCCTTATAGACGGGCGTAGCGATGATCAGGCCGTCCGCGCCCTCCAGCTGTTCAACCAGCGTTTTCAGAGCCGGGCTGTCAAAGCGGGCATAGAGAAGATCTTCCGGCGCAAAATTTTGCAGATGCCAGTGGCACACCTCAATATCCAGCGCGCTGAGTTTTTCACGAGCGTATTCCAGCAGCGCGCTGGAGCGGGACGGAAAGCGCGGGCTTCCGGCGAGAGTAATCACACGCATCTTAGCTCCTTATAACCTTTTGTTTGCTTACTGTTAACTTTGATAACAATTGGAAGGATAGTGGCAGAGGCGCGTTATTCATTTAAATGATTTATCTGGTTAACAATTGCTAAAAAACGCATAAGAAGTGGAGGGAAGAGAAAACGATTGCGTGGATTCGGGCTTTTTTGTTGCAGGTCAATTCCATTCATCAGCGTAATCGATAATAATACGGCCCCGGTTTGCACACCGGAATCCAGGAGAGTTCATGTACTACCCCTTCGTTCGTAAAGCCCTATTCACGCTCGACCCAGAGCGCGCTCATGAAGTGACATTTCAGCAATTACGTCGTGTAACAGGTACCCCGCTTGAATGGCTGGTGCGTCAAAACGTGCCGTCTAAGCCGGTAACCTGTATGGGGCTGACTTTCAAGAACCCGCTTGGTTTAGCCGCGGGGCTGGATAAAAACGGGGAATGCATTGACGCCTTTGGCGCGATGGGCTTTGGTTCCATTGAGATTGGTACCGTTACGCCTCGCCCGCAGCCGGGCAATGACAAGCCGCGCATCTTTCGTCTGGTAGAAGCCGAGGGGCTTATCAACCGCATGGGCTTTAATAACCTGGGCGTTGATAACCTGGTCGAGAACGTTAAAAAGGCCCACTTCGACGGCGTGCTCGGGATCAATATCGGTAAGAATAAAGACACTCCGGTGGAACAGGGGAAAGATGATTATTTGATCTGCATGGATAAAATTTATCCGTATGCCGGTTATATTGCGATCAATATCTCTTCTCCGAATACTCCGGGATTACGTTCACTGCAATACGGTGAAGCGTTAGACGATCTTCTTGGCGCGATCAAAATTAAGCAGCAGGCGCTCCAGGAATTGCATCATAAATATGTTCCGATCGCCGTTAAGATCGCCCCGGATCTTTCTGAGGAAGAGTTGATCCAGGTAGCCGACAGTCTGGTTCGCCATAATATCGATGGGGTCATTGCGACCAATACAACTTTAGACCGTAGCCTTGTGCAGGGCATGGAGCATTGCGACGAAACGGGGGGCCTGAGCGGTCGTCCGGTGCAACTTAAAAGCACGGAAATTATTCGACGTCTGTCGCAAGAATTAAATGGCCGCTTACCCATTATTGGCGTCGGGGGCATTGATTCGGTGATTGCCGCGCGTGAAAAAATGGCGGCGGGTGCCTCACTTATTCAGATTTATTCCGGTTTCATATTTAAAGGCCCGCCGCTGATTAAAGAAATCCTTAACCACCTGTAAGGGATTTAGGACAACCGGGGCTTTATTTTCCGCCCTGGTTGTTTTATATTCCGTGGGTGTTGCTTAATTATACATATTAGTCTTTTATTATAGGGCTGTTAATCAGGCGGCGATAAGGATGTTTTAAGTTTGCGGAAAAGACAAAAGGGTAAGTCATTATGCGGATAAAACCGGACGATAACTGGCGTTGGTATTTCGATGAAGAGCACGATCGTATGATGCTCGATTTGGCCAATGGTATGATTTTCCGCTCTCGTTTCCCGCGCAAGATGCTAACCCCGGATGCCTTTGAAAATGCAGGCTTTTGCGTAGATGATGCGGCGCTGTTTTTCTCCTTTGATGAGAAATGCCGCGATCTGGATGTCAGCAACGAGCAGCGTGCCGAACTGGTTTTAAATGCGCTGGTGGCTATTCGCTACCTTAAACCCCAGATGCCAAAAAGCTGGCACTTTGTCTCCCATGGAGAGTGCTGGCAGCCGTTACCCGGCGATGCAGCCTGCGTCTGGGTGAGCGAAGATATGCAGCAGGTGAATCTGTTGGTCGTTGAAACCGGCGATAACGCCGCGCTGTGTCTGCTGGCCCAGCCCGGTCTACAGCTTGCCGGGCGTACCATGCAGCTTGGTGATGCTATCAAAGTGATGAATGACAGACTAAGGCCCCTGCCGCCCGGCAACAGCCTCAGTCTTGACCAGGCCGTTTAAACCTTTTCCAGCTTCACATCTCCATCCGGTACGCAGCTACAGCATAGAATAGTGCCGTCTTCCCCGGTGGCCGTTTTCTTCAGCGCTTTTACTTCACCTTCCACTAAGCGAATCCGGCAGCTCCCGCAAATGCCTGCCCGGCAGGAATAGGGAATACGGATGCCCTGTAGTTCCAGCTGCTCAAGCAAAATCTGTTGGTTGTTGCCGCGGAAGCTTTGCCCCTGCCAGCCAATTGTCACCCTGCTTTCCTGCTGCTCGAACGGTTCACTCTCTTCGTCTACTGCGCCTGCGCCATACACCCTGGCCGGCTTGCTTGCCAGTACTTCCAGCTCATCGCCGACGCGAATAATTCCGCTGCTGCGGGCGATGAGGTTCTGGCCAAAATCAACGTCGCCGTTATCCTGGGCGGTGCGGAAGCTTTGCAGCGTCCTGAGCGGTTCGCCGCTCGGATGCCTGCGGCCGCGATCCGGGCTTACGGTGGTAAAAATGCAGCGACTGCACGGCTTGGCAACGTCAAAGGTAACGCCTCCGATGCGCACCACCTGCCAGCTATCTTCGGCCCACGCCTCGGCACCTGTGACCACCAGATTGGGGCGGAACTGGATCATTTTGACGCTGGCCGGACAGCGGTTTTGCAGGTCGCGCAGCGAAGCTTCGTTGGTTAACAGGAAAGGAAAGCCATCGGCAAAAGAGAGCGGGACCTCTTCGAAGCGTTTAACACGGCGCGTTGGCTCTTCGCCCACCCAACGCAGCTGTACCGGGCGTGAGAAAAAGCCGCTGAGCCAGCTATTAATATCTTCCGGGGCGATAAGCGCGGTGAAGTGATTACCCCACACTTCTGTTGCGGCAGGAGTAGGCAGGAAGTCAGCAAAGCGGATCGCCGCCGAGCTGCCGTCCGGCGCGCTGAGGTAAAGTCCATCATGCTGAATGGCCGGCGTAAACAGCACCATTTGCGGATACTGACGTGCCGTAATAAAGGTGCCATCCGGTTCGGTGATCATAAATATACGATCAAAGGCCAGACCGCTGGTGGCCAACTGCGCGTGAGACAGGGCCAGCCCGCGCATGGATTTAACCGGATGAATATAGAGTTGGGATAAGCTAATCACGAAAGCCTCCATGCGGGGATCTACAATAAAGAAGGGCAACTTTATGACATGCGGTGCGGATTAGCTATAATGCGCCACTATTTTCTTTTTCTGACCAATAAGTGACGATATGAATTCTCTGTTTGCCAGTACGGCGCGTGGGCTCGAAGAGCTGTTAAAAACTGAACTGGAAGGCCTCGGCGCGCAGGGCTGCCAGGTAGTTCAGGGCGGCGTACATTACCAGGGGGACGATCGTCTGGTCTACCAGAGCCTGATGTGGAGCCGCCTGGCGTCCCGCATCCTGCTGCCGCTGAGCGAATGTAAGGTTTACAGCGACCTGGATTTATACCTGGGCGTGCAGGTGATCGACTGGCCCTCTATTTTTGGCCCAGACGCGACCTTTGCCGTCCACTTCAGCGGCCTGAACGAAACTATTCGTAACAGCCAGTACGGCGCGCTAAAGGTAAAAGATGCGATCGTTGACTCCTTTACCCGTAAAAATTTGCCGCGTCCGAACGTCGACCGCGAACAGCCGGATCTGCGAATCAACGTCTGGCTGAATAAAGACACTGCCAGCATTGCGCTGGATTTAAGCGGCGAAGGCCTGCACCAGCGCGGCTACCGTGACGCCACCGGTGCGGCACCTATAAAAGAAACGTTGGCCTCGGCTATCGTGATGCGTTCTGGCTGGGTGCAGGGCACCCCGCTGCTGGATCCTATGTGCGGTTCAGGCACGCTGCTGATTGAAGCAGCGATGATAGCCACCGACCGCGCGCCGGGCCTGCACCGTAAACACTGGGGCTTCCTGGGCTGGGCAAAACACGATGTTGAGCTGTGGAAAGAAGTGACGACCGAAGCGCAGGTCCGCGCTCGCAAAGGGCTTGGTGACTACGCCTCTCGCTTTTTTGGCTCAGATAATGATTCCCGCGTCATTGAGCGCGCTCGCGCAAACGCCCGCCGTGCCGGGCTTGCCGATCTCATCAGTTTTGAAGTCAAAGACGTTGCCAAACTGACTAATCCGCTGCCGGAAGGCCCCACGGGTACCGTAGTCAGCAACCCGCCGTACGGCGAGCGGCTGGACAGCGAACCTGCACTGATTGCGCTGCATAGCCTGCTGGGTCGCAACATGAAAGCACACTTTGGCGGCTGGAACCTTTCTTTGTTCAGCGCATCTCCAGAGCTGCTGAGCTGCCTCCAGCTGCGCGCTGACCGCCAGTTCAAGGCGAAAAATGGCCCGCTGGACTGCGTCCAGAAAAACTATCAGCTGGGCGAGAATACCTCCGGCGCGGTTAGCAGCGGTTTGGCAGAAGACTACGCCAACCGCCTGCGCAAAAACATCAAGAAGCTCGATAAGTGGGCGCGCCAGGAGGGCATAGAATGCTATCGCGTTTATGATGCGGATTTGCCAGACTACAACGTCGCCGTAGACCGCTATGGCGACTGGGTTGTGGTGCAGGAATACGCGCCGCCTAAAACTGTTGATGCCAATAAAGCTCGCCAGCGTCTGTTTGACGTTATTGCGGCTACTCTGTCCGTGCTGGAACTGCCCTCTAACCGTCTGATCCTCAAAACTCGCGAACGCCAGAAAGGCAAGAGCCAGTATCAGAAAATGGGCGAGAAGGGCGACTTCATGGAAGTCGGCGAATACAACGCGCGTCTGTGGGTCAACCTCACCGATTACCTGGATACCGGCCTGTTCCTTGATCACCGTATTGCCCGCCATATGCTGGGCAAAATGAGCAAGGGCAAAGACTTCCTCAATCTGTTTGCCTATACCGGCAGCGCCACGGTGCATGCGGGCCTGGGCGGGGCGAAAACCACAACCACGGTGGATATGTCCCGTACGTATCTGGAGTGGGCTGAACGCAACCTGCGCCTTAACGGGCTGACCGGTCGCGATCACCGCCTGATTCAGGCCGACTGCCTGGGCTGGCTTGCTGAAACCGACGAACAGTTCGACCTGATCTTTATCGATCCGCCGACGTTCTCTAACTCAAAACGCATGGAAGAGTCTTTTGACGTGCAGCGCGATCACATCGATCTGATGCGCGATCTCAAGCGCCTGCTGCGTCGCGGTGGCACTATCATGTTCTCCAACAACAAACGTGGCTTCAAAATGGACTTTGACGGGCTTGCAAAATTGGGTCTGGAAGCACAGGAAATTACTCAGAAAACCCTGTCGCAGGACTTCGCCCGTAATCGCCAGATTCATAACTGCTGGCTTGTTACCCATCAGGCCAAGGATTAATTTTAATGTCATTAATTAGTATGCACGGTGCCTGGCTGTCGTTTAGCGACGCGCCGCTGTTAGATAACACAGAACTGCACATCGAAGAAAACGAACGCGTTTGTCTGGTAGGCCGTAACGGCGCCGGTAAATCGACGCTGATGAAAATTCTTAACCGCGAGGTGCCGCTGGACGATGGCCGCATGGTGTACGAACAGGATCTGATTGTTGCACGCCTGCAACAGGATCCGCCGCGTAACGTTGCGGGCACCGTTTATGATTTCGTTGCTGAAGGGGTGGAAGAGCAGGCTGAATATCTGAAGGCCTATCATGATATCTCGCACAAGGTCATGACCGATCCTAGCGACAAGAACCTTAACGAAATGGCGCGTATTCAGGAGATTCTGGATCACCAGAACCTCTGGCAGCTGGACAGCCGTATTAACGAAGTGCTCGAACAGCTGGGCCTGGATGCGGACACCGAGCTGTCTGCACTTTCCGGTGGCTGGCTGCGTAAAGCGGCGCTGGGCCGTGCGCTGGTCAGTTCGCCTCGCGTTCTGCTGCTGGATGAGCCTACGAACCACCTGGACATCGAAACCATCGACTGGCTGGAAGGCTTCCTGAAAGAGTTCCAGGGCAGCATTATTTTCATCTCCCACGACCGTTCGTTTATCCGCAATATGGCAACGCGTATTGTCGATCTGGATCGCGGCAAGCTGGTTTCTTATCCTGGCGACTACGACCAGTACCTGCTGGCGAAAGAGGAAGCGCTGCGCGTGGAAGATCTGCAAAATGCAGAGTTCGACCGCAAGCTTGCCCAGGAAGAAGTGTGGATCCGTCAGGGCATCAAAGCGCGCCGCACGCGTAACGAAGGCCGTGTTCGTGCGCTGAAAGCCATGCGCCGTGAGCGCGGCGAGCGCCGTGAAGTGTTGGGCAGCGCCAAAATGCAGGTCGAAGAAGCGGCCCGTTCAGGCAAGATCGTCTTTGAAATGGAAGATGTTTGCTACCAGGTGGCTGGTAAGGTGCTGGTTAAAGATTTCTCCGCCCAGGTACAGCGCAGCGATAAAATTGCGCTGGTTGGCCCGAACGGCTGCGGCAAAACCACCCTGCTGAAGCTGATGCTCAGCCAGCTGGAAGCCGACAGCGGCCGTGTGCATTGCGGAACGAAGCTGGAAGTCGCTTACTTTGACCAGCACCGCGCCGAGCTTGACCCGGATCGCACCGTAATGGATAACCTGGCCGAAGGTAAACAGGAAGTGATGGTGAACGGCAAGCCGCGCCACGTTCTTGGCTATCTGCAGGACTTCCTGTTCCACCCTAAGCGCGCCATGACACCGGTGCGAGCTTTGTCCGGCGGGGAGCGTAACCGCCTGTTATTAGCGAGATTATTCCTAAAGCCAAGCAATCTGCTGATCCTCGATGAACCGACGAACGACCTGGATGTCGAAACGCTCGAATTGCTTGAGGAGCTGATCGACGGCTACCAGGGCACCGTGATGCTGGTGAGCCACGACCGTCAGTTCGTAGATAACACCGTGACCGAATGCTGGATCTTCGAAGGTGAAGGGCGCATCGGCCGCTACGTCGGCGGCTATCACGATGCGAAAGGGCAGCAGGGCTCGGCTCGATCTTTGCGTGAGCCCACTCAGGATAAGCAACAAAAGAGCGAGCCTGCAAAGTCTGATGCTGTAAAACGCAGCAATAGCAAACTAAGCTATAACCTGCAGCGTGAACTGGAGCAGCTACCTCAACGTCTCGAACAACTTGAGACGGAGCTGGGCGAGCTGCAGGCGAAAGTCGGTGACCCCGAGTTCTTTAACCAATCGCATGACGCAACGCAAAAAGTTTTGAGCGAACTGGCCACGGCAGAGAAAGCACTGGAAGACGCTTTTGAACGCTGGGAGTACCTCGAGTCTCTGAAAAACGGCGCGTAAATTAAGGAGACCCAATATGTGTGCCACGCATCATCCGAGTTCGCACATATTGTGTTCACAGTGTGACTTACTGGTAGCACTGCCAGCATTGCAGGAGGGCCACAAGGCCGCCTGCCCACGTTGTGGCACAACGCTTGTCACCCAATGGGAATCTCCGCGACAGCGGCCTACCGCCTATGCCATCGCAGCGCTCTTTATGTTGCTGCTGGCTAATCTGTTCCCTTTCATCAATATGAAGGTCGCGGGCATTACCAGCGAAGTGACGCTGCTGGAAATCCCCGGCGTGATGTTCTCCGAGGATTATTCCAGCCTCGGCGCCTTCTTTATGCTGTTTGTGCAGGCCGTTCCAACCCTCTGCCTGCTTTCTATTCTGCTGCTGGTTAACCAGGTTATTTTGCCAGACCGCCTCAAGCGTGCTCTGGCGCGTCTGCTGTTCCAGCTGAAATCCTGGGGAATGGCGGAGATCTTCCTGGCCGGCGTGCTGGTCAGCTTCGTTAAGCTGATGGCCTATGGTGATATAGGCGTTGGCAGCAGCTTCCTTCCGTGGTGTCTTTTCTGCCTGCTGCAGCTACGTGCGTTTCAGTGCGTTGACAGACGCTGGCTTTGGGACGATATCGCTCCGATGCCGGTCATTGACCAGCCGCTGAAACCAGGCGTAGCAGGCATTAACCAGGGCCTGCGCTCGTGCCCATGCTGTACCGCCATCGTGCCAGCTGACCAGCTAATATGCCCCCGTTGCGAAACCAAAGGCTACATCAGAAAGCGTCATAGCCTGCAGTGGACCATCGCATTGTTGCTCACTTCGATTATGCTGTATCTCCCGGCGAACCTGCTGCCGATCATGGTTACGGAACTGCTGGGAAGCAAGTATCCCTCCACCATTCTGGCAGGGGTTATCCTGCTGTGGAATGAAGGTTCGTTCCCGGTGGCGATGGTCATTTTCATCGCCAGTATCATGGTGCCAACACTGAAAATGCTGGCTATTGCCTGGCTATGCTGGGACGCCAAAGGCCACGGCGATCGTGACAGCGAACGCATGCACATGATTTATGAAGTTGTGGAATTTGTAGGCCGCTGGTCAATGATAGATGTCTTTGTCATTGCGGTGCTCTCAGCTCTCGTCAGGATGGGCGCACTGATGAATATCTATCCGGCTATCGGCGCCATTATGTTTGCGTTTGTGGTTATTATGACAATGTTTGCTGCGATGACCTTTGACCCTCGCTTGTCATGGGATCGCGCATCAGATTCAACCCATGAGGAGTCGTCTGAGCATGGAAAATAAAAGCGGGGAAGCAAAAGTACAAAAGGTGAAAAACTGGTCGCCGGTGTGGATCTTCCCCATTGTGACCGCGCTGATTGGCGCATGGATCCTGTTTTATCACTACAGCCATCAGGGACCGGAAGTGACGCTGGTTACGACCAGCGCGGAAGGCATTGAGGCGGGTAAAACCACCATCAAAAGCCGCAGCGTGGATGTCGGCGTCGTGGAAAGCGCCGTGCTTTCTGATGACCTGCTACACGTTCAGATTACCGCTCGTCTCAATTCCGGAATGGAAAAACTGCTGCATAAGGACTCGGTGTTCTGGGTTGTTAAGCCGCAGGTAGGGCGCGGCGGCGTCTCCGGACTGAGCACTCTGCTGTCCGGTGCATATATAGAGCTGCAGCCGGGCACAAAAGGACCGCGGCCGGAGCGCTACGATCTGCTTGATTCGCCACCGCTGGCCTCGCCTGATGCCAAAGGTATTCGGGTTATTCTCGACAGTAACAAAGCGGGCCAGCTTTCTCCTGGCGATCCGGTACTGTTCCGCGGCTATCGCGTGGGATCTGTTGAAACGAGCACCTTCGATCCGACCAAGCGCAGTATCCGCTATCAGCTGTTCATTAGCGCGCCGAACGATCGTCTGGTCACCAATAACGTCCGCTTCTGGAAAGACAGCGGCGTGGCGGTCGATCTCTCTTCCCAGGGGATGCGCGTTGAGATGGGCTCCCTGACTACGCTGTTCAGCGGTGGGGTGAGCTTTGACGTGCCGGACTCGCTGGAAACGGGCGAACCGGTGCAGACGGGCAGTGAATTCAAACTCTTTGACGATCAGAAAAGCATTTCGGATTCGCTCTATACCGAGCATATTGACTACCTGATGTTCTTCAAAGATTCCGTGCGTGGCCTGCAGCCTGGCGCACCGGTTGAATTCCGCGGTATTCGCCTGGGTACTGTTGCGCGCGTGCCGTTCTTCACGCCGGGCATGCGTCAGAAACTCAATGATGACTTCCGTATCCCGATTCTGATCCGCATTGAGCCGGAGCGCCTGCAGAATATTGTCGGCTCTGAAATGGATGTTAAAAATAGCCTGCAAAGCCTGCTGCAGCGCGGATTGCGAGCCTCGCTTAAAACCGGCAATCTGCTTACGGGCGCGCTTTATGTCGATCTGGACTTCTATCCGAAAGCAGATCCGATTAAAGACATGAAGAGTTTCGGTGGTTATCCAATCATTCCTACGATGAGCGGTGGCCTTGCGCAAATTCAGCAGAGCCTGCTGCAGACGCTGGACAAGATTAATAATCTGCCGCTGAATCCGATGATCGAACAGTCGACCAAATCGCTTGCCGAAACCCAGCGGACGATGCAGCGCCTGCAGGTGACCATCGATAGCATGAACAAGCTGATGGCCAACAAGGCAACGCAGTCTCTGCCGGAAAACATGCAGGCCACGCTCCGCGAGCTGAACCGCAGCATGCAGGGCTTCCAGCCTGGCTCCGCCGCTTACAATAAGATGGTAGGGGATATGCAGCGCCTCGATCAGGTTCTGCGCGAGCTACAGCCGGTGCTGCGAACCCTGAACGATAAGAGCAATTCGCTGATCTTTGAAGCGAAGGATAAAAAAGATCCCCAGCCGAAGAGGGCTAAAGAATGAAAAAGTGGCTAACGCTATGTGCGGTAATGGCGCTGAGTGCCTGCAGCAGCAGCGATGATGGTAAAACGTACTATCAGCTCCCTCAAAGTTCTAAGCCTGCTATGCAGGCTGTGAGTCAGCCTGGCACCCATCTGTTATGGGTGGAGCAGGTTTCTGTTCCTGATTACCTCGCCGGCAACGGCGTGGTTTACCAGACCAGCGAGGTGAAATACGTTATTGCTACCAGCAATCTGTGGGCCAGCCCGTTGGACCAGCAGCTGCGTTCCACGCTGGTCAGCAATCTGGGCAGCGCGTTGCCGGGCTGGGTAGTGGCTTCGCAACCGCTGGGTTACGATCAGGATACTCTGAATATTAACGTCACCGGATTCCATGGGCGCTACGACGGTAAGGTAGTGGTCAGCGGCGAGTGGCTGCTTAATCATCAGGGACAGCTCATCAAAAAGCCCTTCCACATTGAGATGAAACAGCAGGATGATGGCTACGACGCGATGGTGAAAACGCTTGCTCAGGCCTGGCAGCAGGAGGCTCAGAGCATTGCAAGCGAGCTTTCGCGGCTGAATTAATTCATCTGTACCGCACAAAAAAGCTGCGTACTTTATCCTTTGGGTAAAGCGCAGCTTTTCTTTTGGCTTGAATTCTTTACCTGTGCGAACTCACAGTTTTTGTACAAATGATATCCCGCGTAGCTCACAAATATGACGTTGGCGTGAATTTTGCGCATTGACGGAAGAGAAGTTTGCGGGTATTCGTTAGATGTGATTGCACGTTTCGTAATCACTGTTTTCTTTCCACCAGACTAAAGTAATGAGGGAAACGAGGCATGAAGAGACAAAAACGAGATCGCCTGGAACGGGCTCATCAACGTGGTTATCAAGCAGGTATCGCAGGACGTTCCAAAGAGTTATGTCCTTACCAGACACTAAATCAGAGGTCGTACTGGATGGGAGGCTGGCGAGAAGCCATGGAGGACAGGGCGGTTACCGCGTAATCACTGTCTCTTTAGAAAAGAAACCTCCGCTCTGCGGAGGTTTCACGTTTTTGGGGATGTTACAACGGAATCAGAAAGCAGTGGTGTCTTTGAACAGGCCTACTTTCATGTCGGTTGCGGTATAAATCACGCGGCCATCAACCAGCACTTCACCATCCGCCATGCCCATGATCAGGCGACGATTAATAACGCGTTTAAAGTGAATACGGTAGGTCACTTTCTTAGCTGTCGGCAGGATCTGGCCCTGAAGCTTAACTTCACCCACGCCCAGCGCACGGCCTTTACCTTCGCCGCCCAACCAGCCGAGGTAGAACCCTACCAGCTGCCACATTGCGTCCAGACCCAGACAGCCCGGCATTACCGGATCGCCAATAAAGTGGCAAGCAAAGAACCACTGGTCGGGGGTGATATCCAGTTCTGCTTCAACGTAACCTTTATCGAAGTTACCGCCGTCTTCGGTCATCTTGACCACGCGGTCCATCATCAGCATTGGTGGCGCAGGTAACCGTGGGCCTTCAGCACCAAACAGTTCGCCGCGACCAGAGGCAAGAAGGTCTTCTTTCGTATAGGATTCGCGTTTATCTACCATGTCTACAGTAAGCCTTATTATAAAGAAGCACGCAGGTTAGCTAACACGTGTACGCTCAACAAGTCCGATCAGTTGTGGTTGAACCAGTTGAGCCAACGCAGTGGCCAGGGGTAGCGGTGCCGAATGTCCTGAGCGGAGGCCTGAGCGATGCGCTCCTGGACCGCACGCATCAGCGTATTTTGTCCTTCACCATCCCATGGCATATTCGTTAATAAGGGTAGCGCATCAGCGACTTCATCGATGGCCCAAATTGTGAATTGTCCTTTTTCAACCGCATCCAGAACGTCCTGATGCAGGCAGAGATGGCGCACGTTAGAGACTGGGATAATCACACCCTGCTGTCCGGTTAGCTCTCTTTGCTGGCAGATGCGGAAGAAGCCTTCAATCTTTTCGTTTAGCCCGCCAACAGGCTGCACGCGGCCAAACTGATCGACTGAACCCGTCACGGCGATATGCTGATAAATCGGCACGTTAGACAGGGCGCTGATCAGCGCGCAAAGCTCAGCCATGGACGCACTGTCCCCGTCGACCTCGCTGTAGGACTGCTCGAAGGTAATAGAGGCCGAGAAGGGGATCTGCTGTTCAAGCTGAAGTTCAGACATCAAAAATGCCTGCATGATCATCATGCCTTTGGCGTGAATGTTGCCACCTAATTCAGCTTTACGCTCAACGTCCGTAAACTCACCGTCGCCTACATGCACAACACAGCTGATGCGAGAAGGTTCACCGAAAGCTCGGGGATGGCCCGGGAACTCAATCACCGACAGCGCGTTGATTTGGCCGACCATTTCCCCTTCGGTTTCGATAAGGATTTGCTCAAGCAGAATTTCGTCCTGCATGCGTTCCGCCAGGAAACCTTCACGCCATTCACGCTGAAGCAGCATTTGGGCGAATTGCTCGCCGCTGAAGGTTTCACCTTCGGAAAATGCCGCCACTTCACGTAGCTGACGAGTGAGCCAGAGAGGACTCAACGGGAGCGTTTCTTGATCGCCGCTGTAACGCACAGCTTCACGGATCAGGACTGTCCAGGCATCTTCACCAGGTGAGGGGAGCTGCTTAGTCTGTGCGGTGGCATGGATCCACTGACGCCATAAAAGGATTTCTTCCGCAGAGTTAACCTGCAGGTTCTCTTCAAATTCGCTGTAAATTGCCTGCTCAGCCAGCTCTGGCTCCATATCCTGAAAATCAGCCAGAGATTCGCGCTCGCCTACGAGAATCAGCTTAAGTTCCAGAGGCAAAGAAGGAATGCTCACCGGCAGCGGACGCGTTTCATCGGGAGAAATCCAGTCAAAACGCTTCTGCGTCACCATTTGCTTCAGGCGTAACCAAAGCAGGGGCTGTGCCAGGACGCTACGTAAGGACAGCACCAGCACACCGCCATTTGCACGGTGGATAAGTCCTGGCGTGAGGCTAATTTCGCCGCTGAACTGGCGTACACAGCCAAACAGCTGCTCGGCTTCAATCCAGTCGGCAGCGACTACGTCGCCCGTGCCTGCAAAACTGTTTTCAACTGTCTGTGCTGGACACAGCGTGATGCGGCTACCTTCAATCACATAGTGACCGCCGGTGAGCGTCTCAGCCGTCTGCCAGACTTCACGGGTCGCCGCGGCAATAAGGTTAAGGTACTCGGACTCTTCAGCAGCTTTTACCAGCATCAGATCAGCCGAGGCTACCGGTTGGCTCAGCTGTTGCAGGCCATAAAACAGGCGTGATTGGACAGCGGAGAAGGGAGCAGAGTCGGTGTCATAAGGCTGCGCAAACAGTTCCTGATAACTCTCGGTATCGGGAACAAGCGCACGCCATTCAAGTCGATTAGTCGTCAAAGTCGCTATTTATTAATTAGATGTAAAGGCGCGATTATACAAGAATAGGGAGGACAGCACACGGTTAATGCAGAGAACAAGTTTATACGGCTCACAGCTTTCATTTTTCAGGTGAGCGAAAGCGGAAAAAACTGTTATCCTGAAGTAAGTTACACGGTCACACTGAGATCGCGATGAAATATCAACAGTTAGAAAATCTCGAGAGCGGCTGGAAGTGGAAGTATCTGGTTAAGAAACACCGGGAGGGTGAACTCATCACCCGCTATATCGAAGCCAGTGCGGCACAAGAAGCCGTTGACGCGTTGCTCAGCCTGGAAAATGAACCTGTACAGGTACTGGGCTGGATTGAGCAGCACATGAATCCTGTGCTTCATAATCGCATGAAGCAGACGATTCGTGCCCGCCGTAAGCGTCACTTCAATGCGGAACACCAGCATACACGCAAGAAATCTATCGATCTGGAATATCTGGTCTGGCAGCGACTTGCGGGGCTTGCACATCGGCGCGGCTGTACGCTTTCAGAAACTATTGTGCAACTGATTGAAGATGCCGAGCGTAAAGAGAAGTACGCAAGCCAAATGTCGAATCTGAAACAGGATCTGCAGGCCTTACTCGGTAAAGAGTAGGGCTAAATTGCCCTCCCGGCCGCTTTTCCGTTGGTAGATTTCAGACAATAAAAAACCCCGCCAAGGCGGGGTTTTTTTAGAACGGTAACTTATGCCGCAGGCTGAGTTACAACGTCTTTGATACCTTTAACTTCGATCTCAACGCGACGATCTGGGGCCAGGCAATCAATCAGTTTAGATTTAGGCGCTACGTTATCACAGGTGTTGCCAGTAACTGGGTTAGATTCGCCCATACCACGTGGGGAGATCTTGTTAGCTGGGATACCTTTAGAGATCAGGTAATCAACAACAGACTGTGCACGTTTGTCAGACAGTTTCTGGTTGTACTGGTCGGAACCGATACGGTCGGTGAAGCCCAGAACGACAACAGAACCATCTTTCGGATCCAGGTTGCTCAGCTGGGTGTACAGCTGATCCAGTGCCTGTTGACCTTCCGGCTTCAGCGTTGCTTTGTTGAAGTTGAACAGAACGTCAGACTTCAGAGTGAAGTGCTTGGTCTGTACTTCTGGCGCTGGAGCTGGAGCTGGAGCTACAACTGGTGCGTTATCTTCCTGACCGAAACGGTAAGAAACACCTACGCTCAGCATACCGTTGTCTGGACGAGTCCCAACGGTTTGTGCATCACCAATGTTGTTAACCCACTGGTATTCCAGACGGGTAGCGATGTCACGAGTAACAGCCCACTCAACACCACCAGCGAATACTGGAGAAACACCAGTATCGTGGTCTTTCAGACGACCGCCAGCACCGTTGTTATATGCTGCTTTGGAGTCTGCACGCCAAACCATACCACCCAGACGAGTGTATACGTCCAGATCGTCCATTACTGGGTAGCTCAGTTTAGCAGTCAGCTGAACGCCTTGTGCTTTGAAAGCGCCGTTGTTTACGTCGCCTTTATATGGCATACGACCTAACCAGTCGTAACCCATTTCAAAACCAACGTATGGGTTAACCTGATAACCACCGAAGGCACCAGCACCCAGTTGGCTTTCGTGGGTAGGACCGTTGCCGATGCCGCCCTGGTAACCATTACCGTAGAAACCGGTGTCATGGAACTGAGACCAGCCCAGTTTACCACCAGCATACCAGGTGTTATCTTTTGGAGCGGCCTGCGCTACGGTAGCGAAGCCAGCCAGTGCCACTGCAATCGCGATAGCTGTCTTTTTCATTTTTTGCGCCTCATTATCATCCAAATAGGCCATGAGCCTTAAATCTTAAAGCCCAGGGTTTTAATCCTTCGCCCGGGTTCACGCTCAATTGTTACTCTACCGATCAATCGGTGTTATGAAGAGCAACCCTGGCGAGCTAAAGTCTACAACGTAGTTGAAAACTTACAAGTGTGAACTCGGTCAGGCATATGAAAAAAAACGACTTGCGTACACATTTGCTAACAAACATGACTGTAATGTGAACGCGAATTTTGGGCGGGAATCCCGCCAGAAGCGGCTTGCGAAGGGGATTCGCGAATAAACACAGCGTGTTATCCGAATGACATAAAAAGTCCCAAGATTTTTCTTAAATTTACTTAATGATACAAACTAGAATGAATTTTTAGCTCGCTTCGTGGTCTGTTTGCAGATCCACTGCTTCGCTTAGGCCGCATAATGAGCCCGATCGCGTTACCTTTTTCTGCTGCATCAGCAAGTCGAAAATGTTCTTCATCGGTAATTTCGTCCGATAACCAACCGATAACAACGCTGTAATTTCCAGTCTCTAATGCTTTTACCATAGCATCAACGGTGAAAAGTGCATCCAGCTGGCTCACCTGCATGACTTTTGCCAGCGGCAGCCCGGAAGCCTCAACCCACTGACGGCTTAATTTCTGTTTTGGCGTGAGCCAAAGCTGCCAGCGTGACTGTTGGCTGAGCTGCTGAAGAAGCGGTAACAGCAGAAGCTGCGTCATCCATGGCTGGTCCTCGCTGTAGACCACTTCACTAATCAATCCTCTGACCTCATGGTCTGCCTGAGAAGCGGCAGGGGAGAGCGCTTTGGCCGCGCGTTGAGCAAGTTCAGTTCGGTAGTTGAATGTGTGCATAGTGAGTCCCGCCTGGTGGATTACTGTATGCATATACAGTAATGCCTGTGCGGGTAAAGATCAATCAAAATTTCGGAAGACATCTCGCAAAATCTTCACGTACTTTGCTCATTTGTTAAATTGCTATTGCAGCCTGCTGCCAGGTTACTTATTTTCCTGTTACGGGAAGGGGTAACGAAGCCAGTAAAATTTAATTCATGATAATTAAGGACATATTCATGAGAGTGAAGTCATATGTGCGAATACATCAATCCAGAGAATGCCTCTCAGCGCTGGGGGAAATCGATTATCGCTCCCAGTTCGGTGGATACAGTCTGGCAGTAGAAGATGTGGTCTTTGCTATGGTCTCAGAGGGCGAACTGTACCTCCGGGCTTGTGAAGAGTGCGAAAGCTACTTCGTGAAAAAAGCCTCGCCTCCCCTCATCTTCAGTAAGCGTGGTCGTCCTATTGCCCTGAGCTACTACCGCGTTGATGAAGAGCTCTGGAAAGATTCCAAACAACTTTTGTACCTTTCCTCACATGCACTCAGAAGCGCACGCCGTGAACGTTCGGGTCGAAAGGTTCAGCTGCGTCTGAAAGATTTGCCTAACCTGACTGCCAATCTGGAAATCATGCTCTGGGAAGCAGGGATCAGGGACATCCACACCCTGTATGCTTACGGCGCGAGACGCAGCTGGATAAAGCTGCGCACCGTTAAAAAATGCGTTGGCCTTAAGATTCTGCTGGCGCTGGCAGGTGCGATATCCGGTACGCATGAAGCCGCTCTCCCGGCGAGGGTACGCCAGGAGCTGGCTGACTGGTACAAACAATATGAGCAGCGAAAACGCCGTTAAACAGCCTCCTGTAAAATGTGCTGCTGGAGGCAAGAAATTTCCGGCAGCAAGGCGACAAGCAGGCCAATCTGTTGCAGGACCAGAGGCTCCTTCGTCTCCGGAGAGGCGTCGATTTGCGCAATTCGTTCTGAAAGGCTGCTTAACGCCTGCTGTACACGCTCTTCGTCCGCAGGCAAATGATGAAGAGCGTCGTCCACATAGCAAACGGCATCGTCAAGCAGGAGCAGGATTTGTGCATTGCTGAGTTTCTCACGATGCGCACCCAGCGCTGAAATATAGCTGTTAAAGGTATGGTTCAGACACAGCAGGCGGAATGCCGTCTCCCGCATTTCTGGCGGTACACGGGGCTCTGAAGACATATTTGACACCACGGAGGCTAAATCCGCATCGCGATTATGTGCATCCCGGCGCGCGATGCGGTATTCGAGGCGGTTGTCCCTCCCCTGATGGTATTGCTCAAGGATGGCATCCAGGTATCGGCAATTCGCATTGAACGCTCGTTCCACTACCAGCGGCAGGCGGCGGAAACGCCAGTCGGGCCAGATAAAACTGACTGCGGCCCATGCGATACCACAGCCTAAAAGCGTATCAATAACGCGAGGCAACGCCACCTCGAAGCCTTCCCCTAGCAGATTAAAGCACAGCAGAACCAGAAGCGTAATGAACATCGTTGCATGCGCGTACTGAACATTACGGAAGGCAAAGAACAGTACGCCGGTAATCACGATAAGGATCAGCTGGCCTTCCAGCGAAGGAACAAAGAACAAGATCGGCAGACCGAGTGCTACGCCGATAAGCGTACCCACGATACGCAATGCCAGGCGTCGGCGCGTGGCGCTGTAGTTGGGCTGACACACAAAAAGGCTGGTCAGCAGTATCCAGTATCCATGCTGCAGGCCGGTAAACTGAATGAACGCATAGCCGACGCAAAGCACGGTAGACATGCGCACAGCATGGCGGAACAGGGCTGATTCAGGTGTCAGGTTTCGGGCCAGTCGCTGCCAGATATCTCCAAAGCCCGTCAGCCTGTCATCGGCTAGCCGGGTTTCCATTTCATTAATTGGGGCTGCCAGCGCCTGTTCAGATTCAATCGTCGCCAGCTGCGCATCGATGGCGCGCAGGTTATTCAACAGGAAACCGAGCGCCTTTCTTTCACTTCCCGTCGGGTCTGCTGCGTTGACGCGCTCGATAGCTGCCTCGAGATGAGTAAATGCGCGTTCAAAACTTGCGTCATGCTGGTAGGGCATACGCAGCAAAATCGAGCGCGAAAGCTGCTGACAGGCATGGGACTGCATGGTAAGCAGCCGCTGGAAGCGGAACATGATATCGCTGTAACGAAACTTATCCCGCAATGCCTGGTACTGAATATGTGAAGAGCTTGCGCGTTCGTGGATGTCCTGTGCGACGAAATAGTAATGTAGTGTACGCCGGGTGCCTCGTTGCCCCCGATCGCCCCGCAAACGTGTCAGCAGAGAGGCCTTGGTCTGATTAAGCGTGGTGACCAGCTGGCTGTTTGCCATCGCCAGTTTCAGCATCGGCGCCTGGCTTTCATCCTCTATATCAGGATCGAAAAGCGTGGCTTTAACATCCAGAAACTGGGCCAGATGATCGTAGCAGCGGGCCAGATTGTCCTGTAACGGGCGTATCGGAAAGATCAAATGCCCGGCAAGGGTGAGGAGGTTATACCAGACGGCACCGGTGAGCAGCAGCAGGGGTTGCTGATACCAATGGCCATATAAAGAGATGCCGAGCATGGTATAGATGGCAATCAGCAGTGCGCCAAAAGCGATAGTGGCGTAGCGCTGTCCCAGACCGCCAAGCAGAATAAAGCCGCTGGTGGAAATCATTAACCCAAGAGCAAACAGCCACGGCCATGGATAGAGAAGCTCTACAGATGCGGAGGCAATAAAAAAACTGACCAGGGTGATGACCAGATTACGCAGCCGGCCTGTAAGACGATCGTCCAGATCGGCTAAGGCTGCAGCAACCACCCCGAGCGTGAGCGGAATGGTTAGCTTCACCTCTCCGAGCCACCAGGGCAGGGCCGCCGTACCGGTTAGCGCAATAAATATGCGTAAGTTATACAGCCAGGCGCTGTTCCAGGTATAGCGGCGCAGTAAAGGACTAAGCATCAGAAGCCATTTCCCTCTGCATTACTGAAAGCGACGCTGGGCGTTAGCGGTGCGGGCGGCCTGTGCGACTTCGACAGGAACCACCCGGCGACCCACTGGCCACAGTGCGATGGCGGCAATCTTAAAATTGGCGATACCCACAGGGATACCGATGATGCTTATGCACTGAACAATGCCGGTCATGATGTGCATAATGCAAAGCCACCAGCCAAAGAAAATCAGCCACAGAATGTTCATCAGGGTGCCACCGGTATTCATTACCGCGCTTTTACCTTGCGGATTAAGCTCATCGACATGAACGGCTTCGTTACCATAGGGTACGAAAGAGAGTTTGGTGATCTCCCAGCAGGAGCGCGTCAGCGGAAGCGTGAAAATAAAAATAATGCTGGCGAGCGTGGCCACCAGCCAGGAAAGACTTGTCAAAAATCCACCCAGCACAAAGTTCAATACATTAAGGACGGTACGCATAAGCACTCTTCGTTAGTAAATGTCATACAATGAATAACCACAGCAATTGTAACGCGTTTTTACCCTGGAGCGTGATTCCTTCGGCGGGTAAACTGAGCGGCAACCATATTCAGGAGCAGACAAAGCGTCATGGAACTCAAAGCGACCGCCCTTGGCAAACATTTAGCACAGCATCCCTACAATCGCGTGAAGCTGCTCAGCGCGGGCGTTGAGGTAAAGGGCGATCGTCACGAATACCTTATCCCATTCAACCAGCTGGTGGCGATTAACATCAAGCGCGGTCTGGTCTGGGGGGAGCTCGAATTCGTGCTCCCGGACGATAAAGTCGTTCGCCTGCACGGCACCGAGTGGGGTGATACCCAACGCTTTTATCAGCATCTGCATGCGCTCTGGCAAAGCTGGAGCGCAGAAATGAGCGAAGTTGCCGCTCAGGTTCTCAACGAGCAGTACGACGAAATCTTGCGCCGGACACAGCAGGAAAAATGGTTTAAACGCAGCGACATGCAGGCCCTGCAGCAGAATGTCAGGTCGGCTTTCACCGCGTTGCCGCTTCCGAAGGCACGTCTTGAAGAGTTTGATAACTGCCGGGAAGCGTGGCTGAACTGCAAAGCCTGGCTCGAGCAGGGCGAAAAACGTCGCCATGAAAGGAATGCTGTCTACACCGACCGAATGCTTGAAAAATATGCCACTTTCTTTGAACGGGTGGAAAGTTCACCGCTGAACCCTTCCCAGGCGCGGGCGGTAGTCAACGGTGAGGACTCATTGCTGGTGCTTGCCGGAGCCGGGAGCGGTAAAACATCCGTGCTGGTCGCGCGAGCAGGCTGGCTACTGCAACGCGGCGAGGCAACGGAAGATCAAATTCTGCTGCTGGCGTTTGGGCGTCAGGCCGCAGAGGAAATGGATCAGCGCATCGCTGAGCGTCTGCATACCGACGCCATAACCGCCAGAACCTTCCACGCTCTGGCTCTGCATATTATCCAGCAGGGGAGCAAGAAAGCTCCACGCATCAGCGAGCTGGAATCTGATACCAGCGCACGCCACAGGCTCTTAATCGAAAACTGGCAGCAGCAATGCTGCGAGAAAAAAGCTCAGGCAAAAGGATGGCGCGAATGGCTAAGCGATGAACTGCAGTGGGATGTCCCTGAAGGCGAATTCTGGCGCGATGAACGTTTAGCAAAACGCCTTGCAAGCAGGCTGGATCGCTGGCTGGGGCTGATGCGCATGCACGGCGGCTCTCAGGCAGAGATGATCGCCGCCTGTCCGGAAGAAGTGCGCCACGTTTTTACCAGACGCGTTAAGCTCATGGCGCCTTTGCTGAAATGCTGGAAAGCCGCCCTAAAGGCTGAAGAGGCGGTGGACTTCTCAGGCCTTATTCACCAGGCGGTTAACGTGCTGGAGAAAGGGCGTTTCATCAGCCCGTGGAAGCATATTCTGGTGGATGAATTTCAGGATATTTCACCCCAGCGCGCGGCTCTGCTGGCGGCACTGCGCCGACAAAATTCCCATACTTCACTTTATGCCGTTGGAGACGACTGGCAGGCAATCTACCGTTTCAGCGGGGCCGAAATGGCGCTGACGACGGCCTTTGCACATTACTTTGGGGAAGGGGACCAGTGTGCGCTGGACACGACCTACCGCTTCAATCACCGCATCGGTGAAATAGCTAACAGCTTCATTCAGCAAAACCCGAATCAGCTGGCGAAGCCGCTTAATAGCTTATCGAAAGGCGATAAAAAATCGGTGATGTTGCTGGTGGAAGACCAGCTGGAGGCGCTGCTCGATAAGCTTAGCGGCTACGCGAAGCCCGAGCAGCGGATACTGGTACTGGCCCGCTATCATCATTTGCGTCCGCCAGCGCTGGAAAAGGCGGCAACGCGCTGGCCGAAGCTGCAGATCGATTTTATGACCATCCACGCCAGCAAGGGCCAGCAGGCTGATTATGTCATCGTACTGGGCCTACAGCAGGGCAAGGACGGTTTCCCCGCTCCGGCAAGGGAATCGGTGATGGAACAGGCCCTGCTTCCGCAGCCGGAAGCGTATCTGGACGCCGAGGAGCGGCGTCTGCTGTATGTGGCAATGACGCGGGCACGCCATCGTGTCTGGCTGATGTTTAACAAAAAAGAGCCGTCTGATTTTGTCGACATTCTCAAACGCCTCGGCGTGCCCGCGGCTGGCCGCCCTTAATTACCTCAGGCGTTCAGCCAGGTAGCGCTGATAATCAGGAATGAGGATTTCCACATCCTGACTGAAACCCGGTGACTGAATAATGAAGTCGGCGGTGGAGAGGTTGGTGGCGACAGGAATATTCCATACGGTCGCCAGCCGCAGCAGCGCCTTTACGTCCGGGTCATGGGGCACGGCATTCAGCGGATCCCAGAAGAAGATCAATATATCAATTTTCCCTTCAGAAATCAGCGCCCCAACCTGCTGGTCACCGCCCATCGGGCCGCTTAGCATCGCATTCACATCCAGCCCGCTGCCTCGCTGAATCAGATTACCAGTAGTGCCGGTGGCATAGAGCACATGCTGGCTCAGGGATGCCTTATGACGTTCAACCCACTTAAGAAGCGACTCTTTGCAGTGGTCATGTGCGACCAGCGCAATATGCTTGCGGGCCGCGAGGGTACGGGTCGTTGATTCCATGACAATTTCCAATTGATTAACGTTGACCACAGCTTACTGGAAGTCGCTGATGCTGCAAGAGAAGGGAATCAAAAATGCGCGTCATTACTGAGAAGGATGATCTTTCACCCACTGCAGAAAGTTTTCGCGAGTCGTTTTATCCGCCTGGGTGAACCAGTATTTAAGCCTTTGCTCGGTTAGCATCTCTGACGGGCGTACGGGGGGGTCTAATTCGGACGTGCTGGAAAGCAGAGCGCTGTCGTCCGCCATCATAATCGCAAACTGCGGCACAGAGGCGGTTTGCCCCGCTTTGTTGTAGCGCTGAGTATCGTTTTCATAATCGATACCCTGCGATGTGGGCCTTAGTGCCAGCACGTCCAGTTTAATGGGAATAACGGCCGAACTGCCGTCAAGAAGCTGCAGGTGGGGTGTGCTACTAAAGGCTTCGCTCTCTTTCTCGCTTTCTATGCGGGGTAGATTGAAATTAACCTGGCTTATCTCCCTCGTATTAAAGCTGACGACCAGCGGCGGGGAGATATAAAGCCGTTGCTCCCGCAGGCTCGCCCGCACGTTTTTCTCAACGCGGAACACCAGCTGGTGAGGGCCGTTATCCAGTTCAATGCTGTCAGCGCCTTTTAGCAAAAAACTTGATACTTTTTTGCCGTCTAGCACCAGCAGGTCGATGTCGGGTGACAGGCGCAAGGTTGTTGCCCACCCCGCACTGGGCAAGAGCAGGGCGCTTAAGACGAGTAAAATTGGCCCGGTATTCATTCTTTTCTCCACCGCCTGCGTGCCCCGGAATAATCGTGCCTGAATGTATCAAAACTTTTCACAAATCAGCTTTATTAACATATAGACATATTCTGAGCTTTTGCTCTCATACATCCGTATGGGAAAGATGGTGAGGCAGTAACGTTTGGCATACACTTTTGCCTACACCCTTAAGGCGGAGAGCGTCATGAAACCGACGGATATTGAAAGTATTTTGAAAAATACGAGAACCATTGCTTTGGTCGGAGCCAGCGATAAGCCTGACCGTCCAAGCTATCGTGTGATGGCATATCTGCTGGATCAGGGCTACAAGGTTATTCCTGTCTCACCTAAAGTGGCCGGGAAAACGCTGCTCGGCCAGCAGGGATACGGTACGCTGGCAGAGATCCCAGAGCCGGTCGATATGGTAGACGTGTTCCGTAACTCAGAAGCGGCCTGGGAAGTAGCGAAAGACGCGATAGCGATCGGTGCTAAAACGCTGTGGATGCAGCTGGGCGTTATCAATGAACAGGCGGCCGTGCTGGCGCAGGATGCGGGAATGAATGTCGTCATGGACCGCTGTCCGGCGATTGAAATCCCGAGACTCGGACTGGCTAAATAAGAAAACCCCGCGAATGCGGGGTCCTGTCAGTTACGCAGGCGAGGTGCCTGAAGCTGCTGCCTGATTGACGCCGCCAGTTCATCCATTGACGGCTGTTCCGGATGCTCAGCCTGAAATTCCCAGCTTAGCTGGGCCTCGGCGAGATAAGTATGCACGGCCTGGCCATCGTCATCTTCCATCACGACGTGGTACCAGGGAGCGGTGCGCAAAGCATCGTTGTCAGCCAGTTCGTCCTCGGCGGGTTCATCAAGGGAGTACTCTGGATCGATATCCACCACTACCCCTAAATAACCCAGCAATGAGTGGCGCACCTGCTGACCAATACCGAATTTGCTGGCAATCATAGTCACCTCCCGGGAATATTGCTCTGCATTGTGATATGCGGCCAATTTTCCCCTTTTCAAGCTACATGACGCGACAGGCAAACCCTTTCAAATACAGACCTTCCGGATAGGTTGCGATCACCGGGTGATCGGCCGCCTGACGGAACTGCTCTATAAATTGTACATCACGTCCGGCATCTACGGCGGCGTCGGCGATAATTTTCTGGAACAGATCGGTGGTCATCAGGCCCGAACAGGAGAAAGTCATCAGGATGCCGCCGGGGTTTAAAAGCTGGATGGCCAGCATATTAATATCTTTATAACCACGGCATGCGCCCATCAGCTGGTTCTTATTTTCCACAAACTTAGGCGGATCCATGACGATAACGTCGAACTTCTCGCCGGCATCGCGGTACTTACGCAGTAATTTGAAAACGTCATCGCGCAGGAATTCTGCTTTGCTCAGGTCAAGCTTATTGAGTTCTACGTTCTGCTTAGCCACGTCAAGCGTATCCTGAGACGTGTCAACGCTCACCACCTGGCTGCAGCCGCCCATTAAGGCTGAAACGGCAAAGCCCCCGGTGTAGGAGAAGCAGTTAAGCACACGCTTATCTTTCACATACTGGCGCGTCGCGAAACGGCTGTCGCGCTGATCGAGGTAGTAACCCGTTTTATGGCCGCCTTTAATATCCACCAGCAGCTTCATACCGTGTTCTTCGATGGGCAGCAGATCAGGCGGTAACTCGCCGCTTACCGGACCCTGGGTCAGTTCCATGCCTTCTTTTTTACGCACTGCCACGTCAGAGCGGTCATAGATGGCGCAGTGCGGGAATAACTGCTGCAGGGCCGCGACCAGGGCAGGGCGTTGATATTCAGCCCCGGCAGACAGCAGCTGCAGAACAAGAAAGTTACCGAAGCGGTCGATAGTCACGCCGGGCATACCGTCGGACTCGCCGGCAATCAGGCGATAGCTGTCCAGTCCGTCACGTTTAGCGAGCCATTCGCGCCACTGCTGTGCCTGCTGCAACCGGCGGGTGAAAAAGGCGATATCGATATCTTCGCCTGCATCGAACGTCCAGACGCGCGCACGGATTTGCGAAGATGGGGAGTAAGCGGCGCGGGCTAACCACTTTCCGTTGCTGTCCACAACGTCGATGGTTTCACCAGGATTCGCCTTTCCTTCTACGCGGGCAACTGCTCCAGAAAATACCCACGGATGACGGCGTAATAAAGATTTTTCACGCCCTTTGGTTAACACTAAACGTACGGTCATATTTTGATATGCTGTTTTGCTAAGAATTAGCCGTCATTTTCCGGGTTACACCCGCTAAATGCAACGTAAGAACCCTAAACGGAGGAAGTTATGGCATCAGTATGCACGCAAGCCTGGGTCTACGGTATGGTTCAGGGCGTTGGTTTTCGTTACAGCACGCAGCGCGAAGCGCAAAATCTGGGTTTAACTGGCTATGCCCGCAACATGGATGATGGCAGCGTGGAGGTGCTGGCGTGCGGTGAGGCACAGAAGGTTGAACAGCTTATCGACTGGCTGAAGGCCGGTGGCCCACGCAGCGCCAGGGTTGATAAAGTGCTTACCGAACCGCACCAGCCCGACAGAGAATGGACCAACTTTGGCATTCGCTATTAAATGCACTTAACAGGCTTAGGGAGACCTGCGATTTTCGTGGCCTGCTTGGCTGGCCCTTTAGGGAACAGGCGGTACAGATAACGGCTGTTTCCCTTTTCTTCGCCAAACTTATTTGCCATCGCTTTGACCAGCATACGAATGGCCGGGGAAGTATTAAACTCCAGATAGAACTCGCGCACAAAACGCACCACTTCCCAGTGCTCAACCGTAAGCGTAATTCCTTCTTTTTCTGCGATCGCAACCGCCAGCGGTTCACTCCACTTGGCGCTGTTTTTCAGATACCCGTCAGTATCCGTCTCGATGGTTTTGCCTTCGAACGTCAACATACTCATCCACGACATTATTTAAATTCGAGGCAGTGTAACAAATTTGCCCGCGCGGAAAAAACAAAGCCCCGCAAAAGCGGGGCCATAAAGTTCAGATTGCGCAGCCGTTAGTCGCGGCTGGCGAAGCCCAGAATGCTCAGCAGGCTGATGAAGATATTGTACAGTGAAACGTACAGGCTCACCGTGGCGCGGATGTAATTTGTCTCGCCGCCGCGAATGATATTGCTGGTTTCAAACAAAATTGCGCCGGAAGAGATCAGGATAAATACCGCGCTAATCGCCAGGTGCAGAGCGGGCAACTGAAGGAAGATGTTAGCGACCATGCCTACCAGCACTACCACCACGCCCGCCATCAGCATACCACCCAGGAAAGACATATCTTTACGGGTAGTCAGCACATAGGCCGAACCGCAGAAGAACACCAGCGCAGTTCCGCCCAGCGCCATACCGATAACGTCGCCCATGCCAGCAGACAGGTAGGTATTAAGAATTGGGCCAAGGATATAACCCAGGAAACCGGTGAACGCGAAGGCTGCAATAATCCCCGATGGTTTGTTGGCCAGGCGATAAGTCAGGAACATCAGTCCGTACATCCCGACCAGCGTCAGGATCAGGCCCGGAGATGGCAGCATCAGCACGGTGCTGGCTGTCGCCACCATGGCGGAGAATGCCAGGGTCAGGCTGAGCAGAAAATAGGTGTTTCGCAGCACCTTGTGAGTGCTTAACAGTGACGAACGGTCACGCGAGGAGGTAATTATGCGATCCATTCAGAAACTCTCTCTTTAATGTATATAGTGGCGAAGAATAAGCGGCACCCTTATTTAACGGAAGGTATTTTACCCATCTTTACCTGATGATGCTGCAAAAGCGAGTAACGTGGGGGAGCGGGGGAACTTCTATCAGCAGGCAGAAAATCTGCTGACGAAAGATGTTCCTGCGTTCCCTGTTTGACACTATGTTCTGGTGCAGCTGGTGAAACCTTATGTAGGGGGAGACGTGCCAAACAACCTCGGCAACAACTACACCAAAGATATGTACATCATCAATCACAGAGAAGTAGAGTGATAAGACACTAAAAAGTGTTGTTAAACTAGACAACTTGTTGGCATTTCAGTCAAATAAACTAAAGTTGGCTATTTTTCAGGCGAACGAACAAATTCGTGCTTTACATGAAGTATGGGTATGTTTATAGTTCGCCTCGTTGGAAGTGTGGCCGAGCGGTTGAAGGCACCGGTCTTGAAAACCGGCGACCCGAAAGGGTTCCAGAGTTCGAATCTCTGCGCTTCCGCCAACATTCTGGAGGGGTTGCCGAAAGGCGACCCCTTTTGTTTTTGGGGTGTTGGTAAAGTGTTGGTATATTCACTTGGTATATTTTTTAGTTTTTTCTCGCCTCCCTTAATTATCATTTAGTTTGTGTCATAACATATTTTTTACAACTTCTGACCTACCCCCAGGATTAGATACAACGCTCAGTTCGTAATGTCAGATCCCGCACTCTCCAATTCCCCTTTCTCCAGCCCGCCGCAAATTCAGACTGCGTCTGATAATTTAGCTTGGAGTGCTGGCGGTACTCGTTATAATCCTGACGCCATTCACTCATGATTTTCCTGGCATGAATGACGTCGCTGAACCAGTGTTCATTCAGGCATTCATCGCGAAAGCGTCCATTAAAACTCTCAATAAATCCGTTCAGTGTCGGCTTGCCGGGCTGAATAAGCCGCAGCTCCACGCCATGCTCAAAGGCCCACTGGTCAAGTGCTCTGCAGATAAACTCTTGCTCCTGGTCAGTTCTTATCGTCGCCGGAAAGCCGCGAAACAGTACAATGCTGCCCAGAATAAGCGTGACTTGCACGCCTGAAATCCCAAAGACAACAGTGACAATCAGGTGTTCCTTCGTGAAGTTATCGATGCAGGTTAGGCACTTGATACTGCGATCGGTGGCCTGTGCATCCATGAAGAAATTCATTGACCAGGTCAGATTGGGCGCCGCTGGGCGGAGCAGCGGCAGACGTCCTGTTGCCAGCCCTTTACGACGTGGTCTGCGTTTTACGCCCAGCCCGCTCAGATGATAAAGGCGGTACACACGTTTGTGATTAACATGAAGCGCCTTCACGGCGCAGTAACTGTCAGATGCTGCGGTAGCCAAAACGCCTGCGCTCCAGTACCAGTTCGGTGATGCGCCCTAATAAATGGGCATCAGCAGCTGGGCACCAGGCGTCATAGCGGCAGGTCGACAGGGATAAACCTGTGGTCCTGCAGGCACGACGTTGCAAAAATCCAGTCGCATCACACATTAACATCACGGCTTCATGCTTCTGGTCTGTCGTCAGTACTATCGCCCAGGAGCCACCTGAAGCGCCTCCTTATCCAGCATGGCTTCGGCAAGCAGCTTATTGAGCCTTGCGTTCTCTTCCTCAAGCGACTTAAGGTGCTTAACCTCAGGCACATCCATACCGCCATACATCTTACGCCAGGTTTAAAACGTGGCATCAGAAATGGCGTATTTGCGGCGGAGTTCACGGGCGGATACCCCTCTTCGACCTCGCGGGCAATACTGATGATCTGTTTGTCGGATAAACGCTTCTTCATGAGGATGTCCTCATGTGGCTTATGAAGACATTATTAACATCGGGGTGTACTAATCAACGGAGAGCAGTTCACGGGCGGGGCAGCCCCAATTTGCGAGCAAAAGTAAAACTGACTGCCGTCTTCTGCCTGGCAGCATCGCCATTATCTCATCAAGGATCGTGCTGCTTTCATACCAGCGCAGCAGGGTGGCCTTCTCCGCTTCAAAGATAACGGTCAGGCACTGCAGGGTGGGGTTGTTCTCCTCTGACGCGCTTCAGGCGTAGCAGGGCGTTATTAATGGACGAAAGGCCCTGTCGGGAAAAAGCGGCATGACCGTCAGCGATTTGCGGTGTCGGTTCTGACTGAGAAGCTGCTATTCCTCTTTACGCTACTGGCGGGCACAGGTGTGTCCTGGCGAGACAAGACTCAGTTCACGGGCTTTACCACGAATGTTCTCATCTGATTTAGCCTGCAAACGGCTCAGAATATGCTGACCTTCACATGGGTAATATTGATACAGACAGCTAAGTTCATCCTCAGTCCATGTGTCTTCTGGTCGTGACAGTCCCATTTTTCCGGCCATGGCCATTACCGCCAGTGCGCTACGCCCCGGGAGCATGGCGACAATGCCCCGTATTGGTTTCTGGGTTTCATAATGGTTTGTCAGGATAGTCCTTTCGGCCTCGCACCAGCTCTGAACCGTTTTTTCAGGGTGCAACAGTTTCCTGACCATCCCTTTGGCGGCTTGTACTGTCCTGCCAAGGTGTGTGGCAATCGCTTCCGGACCTGACGCTCGGTAATTGGCTTCAAAATAGTTTATTTCATCGAGGGTCCAGCTCACCTTGTGGTTTTTTGTCTCTGACGAACTTTTTGCCTTACTCATTTATCCCGTAGCTCCGTTTCAGTCTGCAGCCACATATGTATATTAGCTGACCTGATGCCGCCAATCTTGCCAGAAAGTTCCGGATATAAATTCCATTCATCGATATGGTGAATGTAATGTGTTTAATTAATAAATAGAATCATCATTTAAGCAAATAATTGCACGCTATTCAGTGGGGCTCTGCCAGGTGTTGTCCATTAAAGCATTTTGACAACGCAGAAATATTTATGCCTGGTCCGTTATAGGACTTTTATTATTAAATTATATTAAGTGAATGTCTGGGTATGATGAATGTGCGGAAGTGCAAATATTGTGGGCTTTCCGTGAGCAGCCTACAAAGTGCGTTAAGTCGCTCTGTTATCGACTGAGCTGACACTTAGGTGGTAACTTTTTGATTGTTGAAATATTTAATTTTAAACAAACAAAAGGATGCTATTTTTAATAAATAACAGACAATGACGACACTAAGAATGGGTTTTGGTAGGTTGTTGATATGTCGAAAGTATGTCTTGTTACGGGGGGAAGTAATGGGATCGGTGAAGCGGTGTGTGAGAAGTTCATTCACAGCGGATATCGAGTATATAACTTTGACATTAAACCCGGTGCATACGGACAATTTATTGAATGCGATGTTTCATCTTCTGAAGGTATTCAACAGGCAATGAATAGAATATCTGAGAGTGAGTGCAGCATAGACCATCTGGTCATTAGTGCAGGTGTTCATTTCTCTGGTAACGTAGAGTCAACGATGACTGAAGACTTTGAAAGAGTTATTGGGGTTAATGTTAAAGGCGCTTATCTTGCAATCAAAGAAAGTCTTCCACATATGAAAAATAATGGTGGGAGTATTGTCCTCGTATCTTCAGATCAAGCGTTTGTGGGCAAAAAAAATAGTTTTGCATATAATTTAAGCAAGTCGGCGGTTGCATCGATGGCTAGAACAGTGGCCATTGACTATGCCCCCTATAATATACGCTGTAATGCTGTTTGCCCGGGAACTATTGATACGCCACTCTATCGTAATGCACTGACACGTGCATCAGAGCGATTGGGGAAAACCTTCGAATCTTTGCATGAAGATGAATGTAATGAACAACTTCTCAGACGTATAGGCACAGCAAAGGAAGTTGCTGACTTTGTGGATTTTTTATGCAGTGAAAAGGCTGGGTTTATCACAGGATCGCTGCATTCAATCGACGGAGGGTATACGGCAATATAGCCAGGGAAGCGTATGAAATGAAACTTCTGGAAATGATTTGATGCCAGAGTACGCACTGCCTTGAAAGAAGTTGCAGACGTCAGGAACTGGGGTTCTTTCTGTACGGAATGAGAAATGTAAAAATTAGAGGCGATTAAAATGGCTTGATTTTACTGGAGATCAATACGTTTATTTAATATTTTTTGAATGGCCTCATCTTCAGTCTCGGCACCTTCTATATTACCTTCATAAATGGCGACCCAGTAATCCTTAAGGTTGCCTTTGAGCTCGGGAACGTTGTAGGTTTTAATTTTTACATTATCATTTGATGTCATTGATTTTCCCTTTAATGTAAATAATGATTACTAAAACAAAGCCGCAGGTGAGTCTCGTTTTAATGAGTTTATTATGTCCAGATACAATCCTAACAAACCAAGTTTTATATCACAAGATGATAATTTATTTTTGGAATACTATCTCCATAATCCCGTAATACTCTGGCGCCAGGGTATCCTGCTCGTTAAAGATTCCTCCCATAGGTTTATTGCTTCAAATAATAACTTTAAATTATTTTCAGGTTTTTCTGCTAAGGCATTGATCGGTTTGTCTGACAGTGATATGCCTTGGGGGGATTCACAGGATTTGTATATTAATCATGAAAAGGATGTTCTGTCGGGAAATGTTTACTCGGTAATTGAACCATTGAACGGTCTGAGCAAGGTTAATTTGTTCACCCAAAAAGATATTATCTACCACCAAAATGGTTCTCCTGGTGGAACCATGGCCACGGCGGCCATTTTTAATCATCACCTGGAGTATGGAAACCTGGAAGGGACATCACGGTCACTCAAAGTGTCAAATTTCTCTGAGTATAATCTGACTGCTACGGAATCCAAGGTATTATACTTTATTCTCAAAGGCTTTAAACGGGCCAGAGTGGCGGAGTTAGCTGAAATATCAACTTCTTCCTTTGACTTTCATATCAAAAACATCAAAGTGAAGTTTTCTGTAGATACGTTCGAAGCACTCATTGATGTATGTTACCAGAATCGAATACATGATTTATTTCCTGTTCACATAATCTCACCTCATTTATAGGAAAGCAATCATGCGAAGTGTGCAAGGCGTAACTAAGGATGCGGTGGTATATATTTTAATAAATCTCGCCTTCATGGTTATTATTTTTTAAATACAAACCTTGTCGGTGTGTGTCATTTTGTTACGCACATGTCAGGTGCTTCAGCATTCTCTCGTTTTTCACATTCACGGTGCCTATGAATACTCATAGGCACCGTGAATGTGAACATTTACGTGTATCTATATTTTTTGCTAGGATCTGTTCATTCACTATTTTGCATTGTAAGCTTCCTTCTTATTGTGATGTTTCTAGCCTGACCGCGGAGTGCAATACCATGCATTAACATTTGCATTGTGTGAAATAGGTATGCTGAAGAGCAGTAGTACTTCAGTGAGCGTATTTATTCAGAAAAATAATTTAAGCATTCATGGAGATAATAAATCATGGCTGATTCATTTCAATCAGAAATCCCGAAGGCGCGCGTTAACATTTCGTTAGATTTACACACGGGAGGTGCGCAAAAGAAAGTTGAGCTTCCCCTTAAATTACTGAGTGTAGGTGACTTCAGCAATGGCAAAGCCACCGGCACCCTGTCGGAAAGAAGTAAATTAAATGTTAATAAAAACAACTTCGACTCGGTCCTCGAAGAGCTGAACCCTGAAGTCAGTCTCACCGTAAAAAACACGCTTGCAGACGATGGCTCGGAAGAAAATGTCCATCTGAGCTTCAGCAAGATGAAAGACTTCGAACCTGAAGCTGTTGTCCGTCAAATTCCCCAGCTTAAAGCCATGCTCGCCATGCGTAATTTACTGCGCGACCTGAAATCGAATCTCCTGGACAACACAACCTTTAAGAAAGAATTCGAAAAAATTCTGAAAGATCCTGCGCTGAGCGATGAGCTGCGTAACGAACTAAATGCGCTGGCCCCGTCCCGGAATTAATTGTCAGGTACCGGAAATATTAACGGAATAACTGGAAAGAATGCTTATGTCAGTCAATAACGAAGCCAAGAGCCCGGCGGCGGGTGCAACAATTGAAAAAACACTTCCGGACGGCGGTGTCTATGCCTCACTGTTCGAAAAAATAAATCTGCAGCCGGTTGCCGAAATGGGCAATCTGAATGGCTTTGATGATAATACCGTGATGGCGGAAACGTCTGCGAATGCCCGTGTGACCGCCGCAGTTCAGGTCTTTATGCAGTGCCTGCAGAAATCCGGACAGAAAGTCGAAAAATTAGATAAGACCCTGCTGGACCATCATATCGCGGAGCTTGACTTTCAGATCAGCCGCCAGCTTGATGAGATCATGCATAGCGATGAGTTCCAGAAAGTGGAGTCCGTCTGGCGGGGACTTAAATCCCTCGTTGACAAAACAGATTTCAGGCAGAATATTAAGCTGGAAGTGCTTGATTTATCTAAGGAAGAACTGCGGCAGGATTTCGAAGACTGCCCGGAGATTATTCAGAGCGGATTGTACAAGCAGACCTATATTGCGGAATACGACACACCGGGTGGCGAGCCTGTCGCTGCCGTCATTTCAGCGTATGAGTTTGATGCCTCAGCCCAGGATGTGGCGCTGATGCGGAATATATCAAAAGTTTCCGCTGCTGCTCATATGCCATTTATTGGCTCCGCGGGACCGGCCTTCTTTTTAAAAGACGATATGGAGCAGGTCGCCGCCATCAAGGACATCGGCAACTATTTCGACCGTGCTGAATATATCAAATGGAAATCGTTCCGCGAGACCGACGATTCCCGTTATCTGGGACTGGTGATGCCGCGTGTGCTGGGTCGCCTGCCGTATGGCCCGGATACCGTGCCGGTGCGCAGCTTCAACTACGTTGAAGAAGTCAAAGGCCCTGACCACGATAAATATCTGTGGACTAACGCCTCCTTTGCATTTGCCGCCAACATGGTGAAGAGCTTTATCAACAACGGCTGGTGTGTCCAGATCCGTGGCCCGCAGGCAGGTGGCGCAGTGCAGGATTTGCCTATTCATCTGTATGACCTCGGTACCGGTAATCAGGTGAAAATTCCGAGTGAAGTGATGATCCCGGAAACCCGCGAATTTGAATTTGCCAATCTGGGCTTCATTCCGCTGTCCTACTACAAAAACCGCGACTATTCCTGCTTCTTCTCGGCGAACTCTACCCAGAAACCGGCACTGTATGACACGGCCGATGCGACCGCTAACAGCCGTATTAACTCACGTCTGCCGTATATCTTCCTGCTGTCGCGCATCGCGCATTACCTGAAGCTCATTCAGCGTGAAAACATCGGCACCACTAAAGACCGTCGTTTGCTGGAACTTGAGCTGAACACCTGGGTCCGTGGACTGGTGACCGAAATGACCGATCCGGGCGACGAACTGCAGGCGTCTCACCCGCTGCGTGACGCCAAAGTGATTGTCGAAGACATCGAAGACAACCCGGGCTTCTTCCGAGTCCGCCTGTTCGCTATCCCGCACTTCCAGGTGGAAGGCATGGACGTCAACCTGTCACTGGTTTCTCAGATGCCGAAAGCCAAATCGTAAGGCGAGGGGAAATCAGGGATGAAAATTTACCGCCCACTTTGGGAGGATGGGGCCGCTCTGGCCCCGCAACAGTTCCAGCAGCAGGCCCGCTGGAGTGAACACGTTGCCGACATGGTCGCCCGGATGGGTATTTCTCATCCCTGGGGCGTGGTGGCGGCAGAATTTGATGATGCCGCACTGGCGCTCTCGCGCTTGAACGCCACCCGTCTGGTGGTGCGCTTTCAGGACGGTACCCTTGTGGATACCGACCTGGCAGATACCCTTCCTCCGGTCTGTGATTTGTCTGTTGCCGCCGGCAGTGAGGCTGTTGACGTGGTTGTCGCGCTGCCGCTGTTGAGTGCCAGCGGCGGCAACCTCGATAACGGTCAGGACAGTGAACGCCCGCGTCGCTGGAAAGCGGAGCGTGTGGTGGTGCAGGAGCTGGCCGGGCATGAAAGCGGGGAACTTGCGATCCTGCGTAATGCGCTGACCCTGCGTCTGTCCAGCCAGGAAAACACGGCATACCTGACCTGTCCGGTCGCCCGTCTGGTGCGCAATGCACAGGGACAATGGAGCCGTGACCCGGCCTTTATCCCGCCGATGCTGTCGGTTGCTGCGAGCCCGTCACTGACCACCGAACTGGGTGACCTGCTGGTTCGCCTGCAGGCCCGTCGTCGTCGCCTGATGGCCATGCGTCGTGAAAGCAATGAGCGGATGGCCGACTTTGCGGTCGCGGATGTCTCCCTGTTCTGGCTGCTCAATGCCCTGAACAGTGCTGAGCCGGTGCTGACGGAACTGCTGCAGACGCCGGATCGTCACCCGGAACTGCTGTACCGCGAACTGACCCGTCTGGCCGGCAGTCTGCTGACCTTTTCGCTGGAGCACGACGCCAGCGATATTCCTGCTTATCAGCACGATGTACCGGAGCGGGTGTTCCCGCCGCTGCTGGCACTGCTCGACAAGCTGCTGGAAGCGAGCCTGCCGTCGCGGGTGGTGAGTATTCACCTGGAGCATCAGGATCAGATCTGGAAAGGTGCCCTGCACGATGCGCGCCTGCGTGAAGGCGCAGACTTCTACCTCTCCGTACGCTCCTCCATGCCGAACCATGAACTTCAGACGAAATTCCCGCAGCTGTGTAAAGCGGGCAGCTTTGATGATGTGTCTGACGTGGTGAACGTGGCCCTGAGCGGAATGGTTATCAAGCCGCTGACCCATGTTCCGGCCGCTATCCCGTTACGTCTTGAGAACCAGTATTTCTCGCTGGATCTGAGTACTGAGGCGGCTCGCGCAATGCTTGAAATGGGCAGCTGCACCTTCTACACCCCGCGCTCACTGGGGGATGTGAATCTTGAACTCTTTGCGGTGCTGCGCTCATGAATAAATCCGAACTCAGCCAGATAGAACGCATTTTCTACCCGGGCTGGCTGATGGCCAGCCAGCTGCGCGGTGGGCAGGAAGTCCGGGACGGGGAAGGGCTCTATCGCCGGGCCTGCCGTCTGGTGCAGGATGCGAAAGCGGCGCTCACGGAGGCCGGTTACAGCGACATCAGCCGTGACCATATGGTGTATGCACTGTGTGCACTGCTTGATGAGAGCGTGATGAACCGGGGAACCACCGATGATGGTTACCTGACGTGGCGTCGTGATCCGTTGCAGGCTCACTTCTTTGGCACCCTCAATGCCGGTGAGGAGCTGTGGGAGCGGATCCGCAACCTGCTGAAAGAAACCGCCCCTGACGCCGCCGTCCTGACCTGCATGTACCGGACCCTGCAGCTGGGGTTCGTCGGTCAGTATCGTGCCCAGGATGATGAACGCCGGGAAGATATCGTTCGCGCGCTCGCGGAACGGGTGCCGGCCTTCTCGCTGGCACAGGACGCCCCCATTGTTGCCCGGGCATCACGCCTGCGCAGCGGCCGTCGCTGGTACTGGCTGACCTGGGTTGTGGCCGCTGTCGCCCTGGTGGCGCTCTGGTTCTTCCTTTCGTCTTCGCTTACCGGGCTGGTAAGCCAGACTGTCAGGCCGGGGTAAGCGATGCGGGATGCGTACCGAAGTCTGTTAACTGCCCTGGGTGCCGTGCTGGCGCTGTGGCTCATTCTGGGATTCTGGCCGCTGTCGACAGGCAGCCGTGTGGCACTCAGCCTGCTTGTTATTCTGGTGTCCGGGGTGATGTTCTGGCGTCAGCGTCGGGCTTCGCAGGCGCGGGCGACCGCTGTCCGGGACATTGTGGATGAACACCTGCCGCCGGAAGATTTTCAGGGGGCGGTTACCCTCGTCTGTGGCGATAACGCCCCGCTGTTTGTGTCCGGTTCCCGTCACCGGGAAACCCGGCAGAGCTGGTATCTGTGGGTGAAGGATGCGGAACAGCTGCCACTCCTGGCTCAGCACCTGAGCCTGGTGCGCCCGGCCCTGGTGTCGCAAATCTCCGTCATGCTGGCGGTGGTACCTGAACAGCACACCTCCGGCGATGATTTTACCCAGTCTTTGCGGGGCTGGCAGCGGGCTGTTGTCCAGTGCCGTGCGGCATTTGGCACTCTCCCCCCGCTGTGGACTGTGACCTGGGTATCGCCTCCTGTGGCCTGCGCGGAGGAAGAGCCCGTCTGGTTTACCACGGTCAGCCAACGGAGCGGTATTCAGGTGTATCAGCCTGGTCAGGGCAATGTGTCACTGACGGAATGGACCCGGGAAGCCGGCTCAGACGGGCGTCTTTCGCGTCTGAGTCAGGGCCTTTGGCTGGACAGTCTGCTTACCTGGCAGAACAGCGCGGTGAATGACTTGCTGTCGGTACGCCAGGGCGAACTGCCGGTGATGAAGCCGTGCGTGCAGGGCATGTGCATGGTGCCGGTGAGCGGTATCGCGGGCAATCTCTGGCAACAGCACATCACTTCCGTGACGGCGCTGCCACCGGATGTCGTTGTCACCACCGAACCACTGCCGCTGCCTGAACTGCTGCTGCCGGCGTTACCACGCCGACGTGGTGTCAGCCGCAGAATGGTGTTCTGGCGCTATGCCGGATTACTGGGCGGAATTTTCCTGGCACTTGCCATGCTGGCGTCCTGGATGAACAACCAGCGCCTCATCCGTAATGTTGGCGATCACCTTGCGTTATATCACCAGCTGACGGGTAAGCCTGTTGCCCCGAAACTGCGGGCGCAGCAGCGCCTCAGAGCTGATGGCGCACTGCTGGATGACTGGCAGCGTCGCGGGGAGCCACTGCGTTATCGCCTGGGACTGTATCAGGGGCTGCGCCTGGTTCCACCTGTTGAGGCCGCCGTCAGCGACTGGGCTCCGCCACCACCACCACCACCGGTCATTAAGAAAATCATCCAGGGTCCGAAAACCCTTCGCCTCGACAGCATGTCGCTGTTCGATTCCGGGAAGTCCGTGCTGAAAGCGGGTTCGACCAAAATGCTGGTGAACTCGCTGGTGGGCATCAAGGCAAAGCCAGGCTGGCTGATTGTCGTGGCCGGTCATACCGATAACACAGGCAATCCCCAACTGAACCAGACGCTGTCCCTGAGACGTGCCGAAGCGGTACGTGACTGGATGCGTGATACCGGTGATGTGCCGGAAAGCTGTTTTGCGGTGCAGGGCTATGGCGAGAGCCGCCCGATCGCAACCAACGACACCCCGGAAGGACGCGCGCTCAACCGCCGGGTCGAAATCAGTCTGGTACCGCAGGCCGATGCCTGTCAGGTGCCGGACTCATCAAAAGCGTCACCGGATTCAACGGATGATGGCGACGCTTCAACTCAAGAAATGGAGAAGTAACCATGGCAATTCCTGTTTATCTGTGGCTGAAGGACGACGGCGGCGCGGACATTAAAGGTTCTGTGGACGTTCAGGATCGTGAAGGCAGCATCGAAGTGGTTGCACAGGATCACACCCTGTACATCCCTACCGATAATAACACCGGCAAGCTGACCGGTACCCGTATCCACACGCCGTTCAAATTCACCAAGGAAATCGACTCGTCCAGCCCGTACCTCTACAAGGCGGTGACTACCGGTCAGACCCTGAAATCTGCCGAATTCAAATGGTACAAAATCAACGATGCCGGTCAGGAAGTGGAGTATTTCAACACCAAGCTGGAAAACGTCAAGCTGGTGAAAGTCGCGCCGAAAATGCACGACATCAAAGATCCTTCCAAAGAGAAGCATAACCACCTGGAAGAAATTGAACTGCGCTACGAAAAAATCACCTGGACCTACAAAGACGGCAACATCATTCATTCCGACTCCTGGAACGAACGCGCCACCGCGTAAGCCCGATGCGGACAGGGTTTCCTGTCCGCAGTTTTTTTGCTGAGTGCCTGTCTGAAACGGGCTTTCAGCAAAGAAACCCACAATCTGCCTGCCCGACCTTATGCGCTTTGGTCTCCTGAACCACAGGAAACAGCGAAGGGCGGTAGCGTGTCCGGAATACACAAAGAGAGAAACTCATGGAAAATCCAGCCATCCTGTTGCGACGTCTGAACCCTTACTGTGCCCGAGCGATGGAAGGGGCGGCTTCGCTCTGCCAGACCCGCGCGCATGCGGAAATTTTGCCAGAGCACTGGCTGCTGAAACTGCTGGAGCAGGGCGAAGGTGACCTGACGGTGCTGGCGCGTCGCTACGAATGGGACATGGACGCCCTGTGGCAGGATTTGCTCGGCTGGCTGGATAACCTGCCGCGCTCGGTGCGCGGTCGCCCTCAGTTATCTGACAGTATTCAGACACTGATGCAGGAGGCCTGGCTGCTTGCTTCACTGAACGGCGAGGAGCAAATCCGCAGCATCCATCTGCTGATGGCGCTGGTCGATAAACCGAAACTGGCACGCTGTGACGGCCTGTGGCCTCTGCTGACGCTGGGCCAGAGTCAGCTGGAGCGCCTGCGTCCGCTGATTGATGCGCAGTCCGACGAGCGTCCGGAGCTGCAGCAGGAAGCGGAACTCGCCCGGCAGGGCGGCGATGTTGAAATGGTGGGTCGTTCGGTGGGAGCCGAAGTAAAAGACGGTGAACTCAGCCCGGCGCTGCAGAACGCGCTGGATAAATTCACCCTTGACGTCACTGCCAAAGCGAAAGAGGGCAACATCGATCCGGTGTTTGGCCGTGATACCGAAATCCGTCAGATGGTGGATATTTTGTCCCGTCGTCGCAAGAACAACCCCATTCTGGTCGGGGAGCCGGGCGTGGGGAAAACCGCGCTGGTGGAAGGGCTGGCGCTGCGTATCGCCGAGGGCAACGTGCCTGAATCGCTGAAAGCCGTCAGCCTGCGGACCCTCGACCTCGGCCTGTTGCAGGCGGGGGCGGGCGTGAAAGGTGAATTCGAACAGCGCCTGAAAAACGTTATCGACGCGGTACAGCAGTCGCCGAACCCGGTGCTGCTGTTTATCGACGAAGCGCACACCATTATCGGCGCGGGCAACCAGGCGGGCGGCGCGGATGCGGCCAACCTGTTAAAACCGGCGCTGGCACGCGGCGAGCTGCGGACCATCGCCGCCACCACCTGGAGCGAGTACAAGCAGTATTTTGAACGTGATGCCGCGCTGGAACGTCGCTTCCAGATGGTGAAAGTTGACGAGCCGGACGACGACACGGCCTGCCTGATGCTCAGAGGACTGAAATCGCGCTACGCCGAACACCACAGCGTGCACATCACTGATGATGCGGTACGTGCCGCGGTCACCCTGTCGCGTCGTTACCTGACCGGGCGTCAGCTGCCCGATAAAGCCGTTGACCTGCTGGACACCGCCGCCGCACGCGTCCGCATGAGTCTCGACACCGTGCCGGAAGCGATAGTGCGCCTGAAAGCGCAACTGACCGCGCTGGAGCTGGAAGAGCAGGCGTTGCTGGAAGATATCGCGGTCGGGGGCAATACACACCGTGACCGGCTGAGCATGAATGAACAGCAGCGGCAGGAAAAAACCAACGCTCTGACACAGCTTGAATCCCGTTTTATCGACGAAAAATCACTGGCACAGCAGCTGATGGCCAGTAGGAAGGATATCAGCCAGCAGGCGGAAATTTTGGCTCTGCAACAGCAACTAACACAGGAGCAGCAGGGCGATGCCCTGATTCAGGTGGATGTCGACCCCCGCACCGTCGCCAACGTCATTGCCGACTGGACCGGGGTGCCGCTTTCCTCATTGATGAAGGATGAACAAACCGAACTGCTGAACCTGGAAGCGGAAATCGGCAAGCGTGTGGTGGGCCAGGATGTGGCGCTCAACGCCATTGCTCAGCGTATGCGCGCGGCCAAAACCGGACTCACCTCCGAGAACGGTCCGCAGGGCGTGTTCCTGCTGGTCGGCCCGAGCGGCACCGGTAAAACCGAAACGGCACTCACGCTCGCGGACGTGCTGTACGGCGGTGAAAAGTCGCTTATCACCATCAACCTGTCGGAGTACCAGGAGCCGCATACCGTTTCGCAGCTGAAGGGCTCTCCTCCGGGCTATGTGGGTTACGGTCAGGGCGGTATTCTCACCGAAGCGGTGCGCAAGCGCCCATACAGCGTGGTGCTGCTCGATGAAGTCGAAAAGGCGCACCGGGACGTGATGAACCTGTTCTACCAGGTGTTCGACCGCGGCTTCATGCGCGACGGCGAAGGGCGCGAAATCGACTTCCGCAACACCGTTATCCTGATGACCTCCAACCTCGGCAGCGACCACATTATGCAGCTGCTGGATGAACAGCCGGACGCCAGCGAAGGCGACCTGCACGAACTGCTGCGGCCCATTCTGCGTGACCACTTCCAGCCGGCGCTGCTGGCCCGCTTCCAGACCGTGATTTACCGTCCGCTGAGTGAGCCTGCCATGCGCACCATCGTGGAAATGAAGCTCGCCCAGGTGAGTAAGCGTCTGCATCGCCACTACGGCCTGACAACAAACATCGGCGAGAGCCTGTATGACGCGCTGACCGCAGCATGCCTGCTGCCGGATACCGGGGCCCGCAACGTCGACAGCCTGCTCAACCAGCAAATTCTGCCGGTGCTGAGCCAGCAGCTGCTGACCCACATGGCCGCGAAACAGAAACCCCAGTCGCTGACGCTGGGCTGGGATGAGGAAGACGGCATTATGCTGGAGTTTGCTCATGACTGAGAAAAAGCAGGACAAGGATGACTTAGAGCAAGGTGGTGTCAGATTACTGACGACAGGTGAGATACAGCTGGCACAGTCGGTATTTGCGTCGACGATTGATTATGCAAGCGTGTGGATCCACAAGGACAGCTATCTGCCTTTTAATCTGCAGAATGAAAATACGGCAATGACGCCGAATGGTGAGCTGTATTTTCGTAATCAGTACCGGGGGGATTTTTCACAGTCAACATACGATCTTCAGCATATGTTTATCCATGAAATGAGCCACGTCTGGCAGTTGACCAGAGGGATGAATGTTATAGGGCGGGGTCTGGTGAGTTGGATGGTCAGTTATCACTACACACTTGATGGACGTCTGCTAAGTGAATACCCGATGGAGCAGCAGGCACAAATCATTGCGGATAATTTTACGTTGCAGAGTCATGGTTATAAAGCGTGGATTACATTACGGAGATCAAGTGACGTTACTCTGGATGGCGATATCTCAGAAAGTGCCATTCGACAACATTATAAAGAGGCGTTAAGAGGGTTTCCATGGTGATTAAAAAATACAGAACGTTATTTTTGAGCACGCTCACCTTGTCATGTATCTTCCTGCTAACAGGATGTCCAGGTCAGGGGGATAGATTTCGGCTAAATGAAACGACTCAGGTCAAGTTGATTGACGGCAATGTTTGTTTTCACATTACAGATGCACAGGATTATCATCCTGCGATTATATCGATAAATCTAAGAGGAACACCTTCGAAACAACAAGCGTTTGTTGATAGCCCACCACTTTCAATTAAATCTGAGCAGTTATGTATTCCTCCATCGTTCTATCATTTTGCAGATAATAGGAAATATATCGTTGATTTTGTCTTGACCTCTGACAGGAATATCGATGAACCAAGAAAATTTGTTGTTGGTGTAGAGGTTAACCATAGTCAATTTTATAATTTCCCTCTCACCGATCGTGAAATAGCAAGACCGTATGGCTCAATTGAAGTATCAGAGGAGTAAGCCTCATGAGTGACAGGGCTTAATAATTCATCAGGAAATATAGATTTAATTTTTTAACTCTAATAATCGTTGCAGGTGGCTCAATGAAAGTAATTATCTTCTTCCTGCTCGTTATTGTCGGTGTTCTGTTTCTTCCCGATGCTTTTATCTACACATTCGTTAAGCACTTTATTCCCATCAGTGGCGATGGCGAATTCGCCATGAACAACTTTGAAATGACCATGTTGCTGATAAAAGCGCTCTTATGCGCTGTCGGAGCTGGTGCCGTACTTACTTTTTTTTGTACTCGCTGAGTACCCTTCATTAAACCTGTAATTTGCCTGCCGGTAATAGAATCATGGACAGCAGGTTATCCCATGGAGTTACATCATGAGTCTGACTGATACGCTGAAGAACACCCTGTCTGCAGTAACTGAAGACGGGATGAACCGCTACCGTCTGGATATTCCTTCCTGTACATCTTCATTGGATGTGGAGGAGTTCAGCGGCAAAGAATTTATGAGTGATCTGTATTATTACACCGTCCTGTTTACCAGCATTGATCTCAACATTGATGCCCGCCAGATGCTGAGCAAACCAGCGACTCTGACCATGGGGGCAGGTGATTTGTTCGCCCTGACTGACCGAAAAGTTGTCCACGGTGTGGTCACGCATTTTAAGCGTATCAAAGGGTCACGCGACCAGGCGACTTACCAGATTATCATTGAACCGTTTCTGGCACTGTTAAAAAATCAATTCCGTACCCACCGCTTTTTCGTCAATAAATCGGTACCGGAGGTGGTCACCGAAGTCCTCCAGGAGCATGGGCTGAAAGGCTGGGAGTATGAGTTCACGCTCAAAGCCGACTATCCGAAGCGGGAACAGATTAATCAGTATCAGGAAAATGACCTCGCATTTATCGAACGTTTGCTGGCCGAAGTGGGGATATTTTATTTCTTTACCCTGCAGCCGGACACGCAGACCGAAGTGGTGCATTTTGCAGACAAACAGAGCGCCTGGACGTTCGGTAAAAAGCTGCCGCTGAACAGCCCGTCAGGAACAAACGATAACGCGGTGGATTCGGTGTGGGATATACATGTCTGGCACAACGTGGTGGAACGCTCTGTGACGGCCAATGACTACAACCACAGGGAAGCTCAGAACGTCCTCTCTTCGGTACCGGCAGACATGACCCGGGGTGACGGGGACGGTGTCACTTACGGGGATGTGTATCACCACCGCCCGCGCCATCTTGAACGGGGTGACAAAATTACCCCTGCGGCAGAAACCGCCAACTTCTGGGCGCGTCTGGAGCATGAACGCTTCCTGTCAAACCAGACGACGGTGACCGGCAGCAGCACCGACCACACCCTCGGGCCGGCCCAGGTGCTGACCATTACCGAAGCGGCTATTCCGCCGACCCTGCCGCGTGAAACCGAGAACGGGCTCATCATCGTCAGTGCCGGTTACACCGCCAGTCGTCAGAACGCCCTGAAGGTGGAGTGGGCGGCGATGCCGTACTACGAGAATCGCTGCTGGCGACCTGAGGCCAAAAAACGCCCGGTGGTCAGCGGCACCCTGATGGCGCGCGTGACCAGCGCCAAAGACAACGATATCTACGCCTGGCAGGATGCTTCGGGCATGTACCGGGTGAAGTTCGATGCCGACCGCGACGATAAGCGCCAGGGCATGGAAAGTATGCCGGTGCGTTTTGCCAAGCCTTACGGTGGTGACAAGTACGGCTTCCACTTCCCGCTGATTCAGGGCACGGAAGTGGCCATCGCCTTCCATGAAGGTGATCCGGACCGCCCGTATATAGCCCACGCGATGCACGACTCCCGCCATGTTGACCATGTTACGGAGGCCAACAGCACGCGCAACGTTATCCGTACCGCCGGGCTGAACAAACTGCGGATGGAGGACAAGCGCGGCGAAGAGCACGTCAAGCTCAGTACTGAGTATGGCGGCAAGACCCAGCTTAATTTAGGGCACAACGTCGATGAGGAGCGCGTGGTTAGAGGAGAAGGTGCAGAGTTGCGCACCGATGATTGGGTAGCTGTTCGGGGGGGGAAAGGGATTTTCCTAAGTGCTGATTCTCAACCAAATGCTGACGGTATAATGCTCGATATGCATGAAGCTGTACAGCAGCTGGAACAGGCTCTTTCTCTCGCAAAAAGTCTCAGCAAAGCAGCTGAAACAGCAAAAGCAACTTCGGCAGATTCAGATAGCCAATCGAGTCTGAATAGTGCGCTGTCCGGACTGCAAAAACCAGGGATATTAGCTCATTCACCGATGGGAATTGGGATGGTCACTCCCGAAGCGGTTCGGATCGCGTCTGGAAGTCAAAGTGTAGGAATCGTATCTGGTCGCAATACGGACATAAGCGCAGCTCAGTCGGTAACTGTTGCGGCGTCGAAAACGGTCAGTCTATTTGCACAAAGTGCAGGGATGCAACTTTTTGCCGGGCTGGGCAAAGTGGATGTGCAGGCACAGGGAGATGCACTGAATGTTCAGGCATTGAAGGATGTCACTGTTACCAGCAATAGCGGTAGCGTGACGGTAAATGCCAGCAAGGAATTAACCCTTGTTTGTAATGGGGCTTATATCAAGATCAGTGGCGGAAATATTGAAATTGGGTGCCCGGGTAACATCCTGCTGAAAGCTGCGAATGTGCAAAAAATGGGGGCGGCAAATTTAAATCTGTCTCCTCAGGAACTGCCTAAAGGATTTAAAGGCGGGTTTGCAATAACTAATCAGGATACGGGTGAGGTGATGCCGTACACTCTTTATAAGGTAACCACCGCTGAAGGTGATGTTTATTCAGGGACAACAGATAAGCTCGGCAATACTATGCCAATTTATACTGCGTCTCCGTCATCAATGAAAATTGAGTTTCCTCTAAGCAGTACTGACAGCGAACAAGGAGCGTCATCATGAGCGAATCAAGAACATCAGCGGTAGGAACATTCGGAAAAGCCCAGGCTCCAGCGCAAAAGAAATGCTGGATTGAGATTCAATTAGTTGATGAAAATGACAACCCTGTAACAAATATGGCTTGTCGCGCTGAAAATGAGGCATCACGCGATAAGGTCATAGAACCATATACTGGAATAACCAATTCTGAAGGGGTGTTTAGGATCGATGACTTGCTTCATCCTGACCTCACCCTTTTTGTCGAAGCTCAACCACTTGCCGATGAAATGGAAAAAAGGACACTAAACATTGAAAGGACTAATTCCTATTCGATGAAAATGTCACCGGTTATCGTAGATAAGAAGACCAATCTTATTTGCTATTATGTGGTTATAGGACAGCTATGTGACAAAGCACCTCAAATACTAGGTTGGGAAGCCAAGGAACTACCTGAATTTCACTTTCCAGATCCAGAGTTTTCAGGTTTAACGATCTCGAATATGTATTTTAATGCGAGAGTAATAGTGAAAACCTGTCCGTTTAGGGCTTGGAATATTCTTCTCCATCATACAAAAGAATATTCGATTGTTAATGCTATGAATTTAGGTTTGTTGGCTAATTACGCATATAAAGAAAAAGTAGATGTTCTTTCCTTATTTAATGAAAAATTCCAAGATTTATCTGAAGTTCCCTTGTTAGGCTATTGTCCTATAGTTATAGATGTACCTTTTAGTGAACGCTATATAGACCCGGTTTTTTTAGATACGACAGAAGGAAATAATGGAGAAGGGGGGACACAACTATTTTATCTTCATAATGGCAAGCAGATAATAGTTGCATGGAGAGGTACTGAGCCATCTGCAGGTGCAGATATAGTGACAGATGCTAAATTCGTTCCAGTGCCCTGCCTAGATATTTCCCCCGTAGGGCAGTGTCATCGAGGTTTTTTAGAGGCATTTAGGCATGCGCAACGACTTTTCCCTGAAGATTTTGAACGATTAAATTCCTTGCTTGCAGGACGAGAGTTATTTATTTGTGGGCATAGCTTAGGTGGCGCGTTGACATTGCTACAAGCATCAAAGCTGATAAATTACCACCCTGTTATTTATACTTACGGCATGCCGCGTACGTTTACAAGAAACGCGATATCGTCGTTGGGGAACATTACACACTATAGACATGTAAATGATACTGATACGGTAACCAGTATACCTATGGAAGTTGATGTTGATAATGAAATGTATAAACTTTGGGCCAATATGGCTGTCGTTTTCGGTTTCCCCAAAGCTCTTGCTGACACTGCTATCAGTATCAAAAATAAATCACAGGATCCATATTGGCATCACGGAGATATTGTTGTCTTCTTAAAAGCCGAGCAAACGGTAGTTAGGTTCAAAAAAAGGCAGTTTGCAGCTACGGGTGTTGATTTTGGTAGCAACTCTCCTATTGTAAGAATAAAAGAAATTGCATTTAAAAAAGCAAAGTTATATCTCGTTCCAGAGCTTAATGAAAGTGCATTTTGTGAATCAAAGGAAAAACAAGAAAAATTCATCGGGTGTCTTGATCCTAAAAGTATTGAGCGATTCTTTAAGAAGAATACAAACCCTGATCTTGATTCATTAACGAACCCTGCAAATCACTCAATGGAAAATAAATATGTTCCATTTTTGAATAATCAACTTTTGGAATTGACAGACTCTTCAAGAAAATTGGAAAGAAAAATTAAACGGAAGGAGTTTGAATCTATGGTTGATAAATCAATTAATTCATCTGATGAGACATCAATGGATGAAGCTGTGCGCAATAAGTTATTTCTAGAATTGCAACATCTTTTGCCTCAGGCATTGAAAGCTACTCAGGGAAGTGTTGTAAACGAGAATGCACTCGTTCGTTTTAACCAGAGGGCGAAAGAACAATATGAAAACATTAACTAAATATCTTCTTCCAGCAATATCCTTGTTTTTATGCTCTTGTAATAAAGATGAGGCATTCTCTCCTTCAGAAAAAGGAGAGAATGTTTTGATTTCTATCCAATTGCCAAAATCTCTAGAAATGCTACCTCTGAGGGTTATGTATCGTTCCGATATTTGCCATAAAAAGCAAGTTAATGGTGCTGGACATAGTTATGAGGTACCAGGTTATAAAACTATGAAGCTTTCATTAAATAATGAGGGCAAGGAAAAAGGGTACAAATTACCAATCCCTAGAGATGGCGGCGGTGATTGCAAGTGGAAGCTAAGCAACTTAACACTTAGTTTTCACAGCATTCTTGGGGATGGTGCTTCTCATAGTGTTCCAATTAGTGAGGTTGTAATTTTCGATGATAATGATCCTCAACGGATTAGTGGATCATACCAAGATGTTAATGGGGATCTTGATCTAACTGGTGATTATTTCCCAATGGTTACTACATATCACATCAATGGCTATAAAAAAAGCGAATCAATTATTAGAAGTACTCCTGATAAGATGTATCGGGTACGTAACGGAGGGCGTGTTTCTTTTCATCCGCGATTTCATTCTACCAAAACTATTTATGCCGTAGAGCCTAAAGAACAAAAAGTCGGAGAATATATGTCTATTACTTATCCGGATGGAACGACTAAATCCTCCCCTTATTTTCCTGACTATAAAAAGATTCAATCACTAATTAGTGAGTAATATTCATGCATGCTAAACTAGTTTATTGATGAAGTGTTAAAAAATGGTTGGCTCCTAACGTTACAACCCATTCATTCCAGAACGTTAGATATTTCCACTACTGATACTACTTGTCGCAATAGTCTTGTTCGCTTTAAATACATCGCTAAGGAAGAGTATGAAGATATCAGCTGAAGCTATATTGGTTATACTGTTAACCTTAAAAATTACTGAATACGATGGAAATGACAAATTTACCACAGACTCCAAAATGGGAAGCGTTAAGTTGGTAGTGAAACTTCCGGATGAAATGGAATTATTACCTGTTGGGGTCATATATCGTTCAAATGTTTGTCATAAAAAACGTTATAACTCTGATGGGAAATCATATACGGAACCAGGTTTTAAATATACAAAAATACAGTTAAAAAAAGAAAAAAATGGCTCTGATTATAGTTCGTTAGTTCCATCCGATGGAGGAGGGCAATGTGATTGGAAGCTGAGTAATGTGACTATTGATATCCAATATAGGGCTGACGCATTCAAAGGAAAAGTTGATCATGTTGTAGGTTCCGGCATTATTGTTATTTTTGATGATAATCATCCACAAAGAGACGATGGTGTTTATGAAGATGTCACTGGAGATTTATTAATATCAAAACGTTATTTCCCATGGATCAATGAGCGTTTTTTAAATGGGCATTCAAGGGACTTATGGACATACAGTAAAAGATTATATTCTACCTATAAAACAAAAAATACTTATAAGATTTTATTCGCACCTGAGTCTAATTCCGATTTAATAACTTATTCGATCGGTCCAAAAGTTAAAAATGAAAGTGGTGGGAATTTCACAAGATATATTTATCCAGACGGTGAGGTTGTCAATAATGGAGATGCGTTCCCAGATTTTAATAAACTAGAAAACATTTCAAGTAGACACAGTAAAAAGTTTAATTGAATATGCTAATGCCGCCCCTCTGGACTAAGTAGCTGAGCGGAATAGTGCTATACTTTTTGCTATCTCTTCCAGAATAAGGGGGCGGTGTTAAGTTTGGTGATCCTTATTGGCATCATGGTAGCACTGTCTGCTTTTTTAAGGCTGAACAGTCTATTGTTAAGTACTCAAAAAGAATAATGCCACTTATAGGTATGGGTGTTAGAACCCCTTATATGTCAATAAGGGATATATCATTTGATAAATGTAAGCTATATCTTGTTCCAGAACTTAATGAGCAAATATTTTGCACTACAGCTGAAGAGCAAAATAAATTTGTAAAATGTTTGTCTCCTGGAATCTTAAGACATTATTTTCCTAAAAATACCAATCCAGATGTTGACTCTTGGACAAATCCAGCAAATCACTCTATGTCAAATAAATACATGCCATTTAACAATAATGAGATAATTGAATTAGTTGATCCGACACGTGAAATGGAAAGAAAGAAAAAACGTGAAGAATTTTCTGAGCAGGTAGAACAGGCGTCAAAATTAGGGAAAAGCGTTTCGCAAGATGAAGTCAATAGAAATAAAATGTTCTTAGTGCTACAGAATATGCTTCCAAAAACATTAGAGATTTCGCAGTCAAAAGATGCATGGAATAATTCATTGGCAAGATTCAAAAAAGTAGCGAAGGAAGATCATGAATATATTAACTAAGCTAATGTGCGGAATATTCCCATTTATCATAATTGGCTGTAAAAAAGATGAATCGCTATCTCCTCCCGAAAATAGCAAATTCGTAGATATTAAAGTTAATTCAGAATCAGACATAAATGTATTACCAATTAGTGTTATGTATCGATCCAATTCCTGCTTTATTGAAAGGTATGATTCCAAAGGAAAGAAATACAAAGAGGCTGGGTATAACTTCATTCAGAAAAATGTCAAAGTTATAGGCTTGATTTCGAATGCATCAATTCCAATTGATGGCGGTGGAGATTGTAAATGGAAATTGAGCAATGTAACTGTAAAATTAATGTATGACAAAAATAAATTTGATAAAGAAATTAACACAAGCATAAGGAATTCAATTGTCTTAGTCTTCGACGATAATCTTCCGCAAAATTATAACGGTAATATTGAGAATATCTCATCTGAAGATGTAAAAATCAAAAGGGAGTATTTTCCATGGATAGATACTGATTTCATGGGGAATCATGGTAAAAGTGTTAGTTTGATTATGCTTGGAGATCGAAATCTATATAGTTACGGAGTTAAAAATGCAAACTCTGTTAATATTGATTTAATTTCCAATTTTAAAGGCGTTGTTTATTCTGAAGGTCCAAGGAAGAATTCTATAAACAATAATAATTATACAGTCTTTAAGTATCCTGATGGGACCATTGATGCTCATGGGAAAGATTTTCCTGACTTTAAAAAACTTCAATCAATTTCAAAAAATGATGGTTAGTTAAACGATGATTGAATTCGTGTGTGGATTGCTAGAGTAATAACTATTTTTGATGACCATTTTTACAACGAGGTTTTAAAATGTCTAATGGTTTTGTTTTGCTAGGTGATAAGACAACGCATGGTGGTGCAGTGATCTCAGCATCATCCACTATGATCGTTAATAATAAGAAAGTCGCACTGGTGGGAGATAAAATAAACTGTCCAAAAGAAGGCCACGGAATAAACTCTATCATAGAAGGTTCGCCTGAATGGTCTTCTGATGGTAAATCAGTTGTCGTGGATGGTTGCCATTGTGAATGTGGTTGTCAGGTCATCTCCAGCGCGCCGGATTGCGCTATAGGATAATTAATGAGCTGGGAGCGTCAAAAATCACATGTTACTCCGATGCCGGAAGAACCTTCTCTTCTTATCTGGCTTATCGGTGGTCTCGCTGCCCTGATCGCTGGAGGGTTGCTCTTTGTTCTCCATGCTAATCAGTTGCTGGGTGCAGGGCAGAATTACAATATTTGGGTTGTGTCCGGCTCTCCACCACTAATCTGGATTTTCTGCATTTGCCTGAGAGCCTGGCTCTATAACAATGGTATTGATAAGCACGAATTTGAATCGAAAGAAGCTGATTACTCTCAACAGCAATGGACCGAATGGGCTGGGCGTTATTTGGCCGTAATGAGCAGCGAAGTGATCCTGCCTCAGTCACTGACAGTGCCAATGTTTATACCTGTAAGTACAGAATTAGAAGAATACAACGGGTTGGCCATGCGGCTTGATATTAGCCCAGCTATGGCAGCATCATTGATTCAGCTTGAAGGTGTTAAAGATGCGCTGATGCGATTACCAACAGAAATAGCGTTGAAGGTAGTTCTGCTAACTGATTCTGCCGAGGAAGACACTGAGCTAAGAGTAATCTTTGAAGATTGCTGGCGTGAGTTGATGCCAACGGAACGCCCAGTCCCCACATTGTCAGTGCAACGCTCTCTTTCATTTGATTCCGTAGAACGAAGGATCAAAACGCCAGATATTTCAGTTGAGCTTGTCATGGTTCAACAGTTGTGTGGTCGTGATCGGTATAGCGATGCGCTTGCTACGCTCTTGCTGACAACTGATGATGTTGCGACCAAATATGAACTAGACCACGACGTACGCTTGCTCCGTCCTATGTCTCTGGAAGGCGATGACCTGTTCAGTGAATTCGATCTCTACTTTTCTACCCAGACCCAGTCTATCAACACACAGCATATCATCGGTGACCACGTTCGTTGGGGGCAGTCGTTTTCCTTGATGCTTAAAGCGAGTGAGTTATATCAGGGACACTGGAAAACAGAACAACTGCACTGGCTTGAGACATATGCCGGGCGCTGCGGACCATTCTCCCCCTGGATAATGACTGCCATAGTCAGTGATGCGATACAGCTATTAAAGACAAACTGTTTGATGTTATCGGAAGGTGAAGGGCAGCGTTTTATTAATACAGTGACAACAGGGAATAAGAATGAAAGCAGTTGAGGATACTGTATGGCGTGGTAACTGGGGGCGTTTCGGGCTGACAATAATTATTACTGCAGTAGTCGCCTGGCTAATCTGGAACTACGGTCACTTGATTGGTTTGGATACTTCAGGCTTAAAATGGCTTGGGTTTGCAGGCGCTTTGATTTTAGTCTTATTCATTCGCCATGGTGGGATCGTGCGTCAGGCAATCCAGGAGCGCTGGCATCGCTTTCAGGCAAAGCGAAAGAATGTCCTGCCGGCCGATGAAGGCCGCGTCAAGCAGACCGCACCACGCAATGTCACCGTTGATACCATCCGTGAAGCCATGCGTAACCTCTACGGTCGGCGTTGGGGACGTAAAACGCGCATCCTGCTGATAACGGGTACTTCCGCTGAGGTTGAGCAACTGACCCCGGGTCTGACAGTTCAGCTCTGGCAGGAAGACCGCGGCACGCTGTTGCTGTGGGGCGGGGACCTCAATACCCCGGCAGACAGTGCCTGGCTGACCGCGCTGCGTAAGCTGCGTCGTCGTCCGGTGGATGGCCTGGTGTGGGTCACCTCGGCCTTTGACCAGCTCTCAGCACCGGGGCTGGAGCAGCCGCTGCCGGTACCGGTACCGTCTGAAAGCACCATGGACTCCCTGTCTCATGCCATCAGCGCACGTATGGAAACGCTTGGCTGGAAACTCCCGCTGTATGTCTGGTCCCTGCACCCGCGCGCCGGTAAGCCGGAAGGGCGCATTACGCAGGCGACCGGCTGCCTGTTACCTGTCGGGTGTCGTACCGAAGGACTGGCAGAACAGCTCTCCGCCCTGACGCCGGATTTGACCTCGCAGGGTCTGCAGCAGACCTGCGGCGAGGTTAAACATAACTTCTTACTGACGCTCGCTGACCAGCTTATTCGTGAGCCACAGAGCGTGACTGCGCCACTGTCGGTGATGCTCAATCCGTACCGCCCGCTGCCGCTGGCCGGCGTGGTGTTCAGTCAGCCCTCTGCCGGTGCTGAACGTGCTGTGACGCACCACTGGGGCATGGATAAGCGCTGGGATATTCTGCCTGAATCTGTCCGGACACTCCCGGCCGGACTCCGTCCGCGCAAACCGGGTATTCCCTGGCGCAAAGTGTTCGCATCAGTTGTCGCCCTGGCAATGATGGGCTGGGCTGCGTGGATGAGCATCGCGTATGTCACCAACCGCAGCCAGATTGACGGTGCGAATGCCCAGGCCGCACTTGCCGCCCGACAGAATCAGCCGCTGGAACAGCGCCTGCACGCGCTGTCTGAACTCCAGAAAACGCTGGCCCGTCTGCAGTACCGCGCTGAGCACGGTGCGCCCTGGTATGAGCAGGCCGGGCTGAGCCAGAACAATGCCCTGCTGGCCGCACTCTGGCCACGCTATCAGGACAGCGCGCTGCCGCTGTTGCGGGATGCGGCCGCTGACCATCTTCAAAAGCAGGTTAGTGCCTTTAACGCGCTGCCGCCGGGCAGCCCGCTGCGTGAGCAGATGGCAAAAACGACCTATGACCAGCTCAGACTCTACCTGATGCTGGCCCGTCCGGAACATATGGACGCCGCCTGGTTCAGTTCGGCGCTGCTGCACGACTGGCCAAAACGCAGTGGCGTGAAAGACGGCGTCTGGCAGGGGATGGCTCCATCACTGCTGACGTTTTACGGGGCGCAGCTGGCGGCTCATCCTCAGTGGCGTCTGCCTGCAGATGAGAGCATGGTCAGCCAGGCACGTTCGCTGCTGGTTCGCCTGATGGGCGTGCGCAACAGCGAGTCCTCCCTGTACCAGAAGATGCTCTCTCAGGTCGCACACCTGTATGTCGATATGCGTCTGGATGACATGGCCGGCGATACAGACGCGGCACGCCTGTTCAGTACCTCTGAGGTGGTGCCGGGGATGTTCACCCGTCAGGCCTGGGAGCAGTCTGTTCAGCCCGCCATCGAGAAAGTGGTGAAGGCACGCCGGGACGAACTCGACTGGGTGCTGACGGACAGCAAGCGGCCGGCGGCGGCACAGGATGAAACCTCCCCGGAAGCGCTGAAGAAGCGTCTGACGGACCGCTACTTTGCGGACTTTGGCGGAGCCTGGCTGGAATTCCTTAACAGCCTGCGCTGGAATCAGGCTGCCACGCTGTCGGACTCGATTGACCAGCTGACCCTGATGGCTGACGTCCGCCAGTCGCCTCTGGTGGCCCTGATGAACACCCTGAACGTGCAGGGGCGCACCGGGCAAACGGGTGAAGCGATTTCTGACTCGCTGGTGAAATCGGCGAAGAATCTGCTGGGTGGGGATGACAAAGATGCGATTGATCAGAGTGCAGGCGTTCACGGGCCACTGGATGCCACCTTTGGTCCGGTGCTGGCGCTGATGGATAAAACCCGCTCCGGGACGCAGGCCCAAAGCCTCCAGTCGTATCTGACCCGTGTTACCCAGGTACGTCTGCGCCTGCAGCAGGTGACCAACGCCGCTGACCCACAGGCGATGACCCAGACCCTTGCCCAGACAGTATTCCAGGGTAAGGCGGTCGACCTGACCGAAACCCGCGACTATGGCAGCCTGATTGCCGCTGGCCTCGGCCAGGAGTGGAGCGGTTTTGGTCAGACGGTGTTTGTGAACCCGATGGAGCAGGCCTGGCAGCAGGTGCTGACCCCGGCGGCCGACAGCCTCAATACGCAGTGGCAGCAGGCCGTGGTCAGTGAGTGGAACAGTGCCTTTGGTGGTCGCTATCCGTTCAGTAACAGCAGCAGCGACGTTTCCTTGCCGCTGCTGGCTAAATACCTCAATGCCGATTCCGGGCGTATCGCGCAGTTCCTGCAGACCCGTCTCAAAGGTGTGCTGCACCGGGAAGGTAATCACTGGGTACCGGACAGCATCAATTCGCAGGGACTGACCTTTAACCCGGCCTTCCTCAATGCCATCAACACCCTGAGTCATATCTCGGATGTGGCCTTTACCGAAGGCAACGCCGGCATGAACTTTGAGCTGCGTCCGGGCACTGCCGCCGGGGTGATGCAGACGGACATGATTATCGACAGTCAGAAACTGACCTACGTTAACCAACTGCCGGCGTGGAAGCGCTTCACATGGCCTGCGGATACCGAGGCGCCCGGCGCTAACCTGAGCTGGATAAGTACGCAGGCGGGTACCCGCCAGTATGCGGATATTCCCGGTGCCTGGGGGTGGATACGCCTGCTCGACACGGCGGCGGTCAGCGCGTACCCGGGGACGGGCAGCAGCTACAGCCTGAGCTGGAAAGCACAGGACGGTCGTCCCCTGAATTACACCCTGCGAACCGAAGCCGGAGAAGGGCCGCTGGCGCTGCTGAAACTGCGTCACTTCCGTTTGCCGGAGACCATTTTCAGCACAGCCGGGGCGGCACCGACAGACCGGGTTGCCAGTGCGGGCACCGGGGAGGATTACTGATGAGCAACCTGAACACATTACTCAGCGCCTGCCAGCAAGAAGAAGCGGCGCTGCTGCACATCACCCGGGAGCGGGTGGCGCAATGGGACAGCTGGTTGAAGCCGTTGTCAGAGGCATCCCCCGTCGGGGATGACCCGGGCTACGACGATGACTTTCAGCAGATGCGCGAAGAGGTCAACAAACTCTCCGGGGCGGATACGGAACTCATCTGCCAGCTGGCGGAGAAGCTGCTCACCGGTACGGCGAAAGACATTCGGGTGGCGACGTACTATTGCTGGGCAAAACTGCACCGTGAGGGTGAGCAGGGCCTGGCGGAGGGACTCGAACTGCTGGCCGGACTCCTTGAGCGCTTTGGTGCCCAACTGCATCCACAACGTGACCGCAGCCGCAAAGCAGCGCTGGAGTGGCTGGCAGGCTCCCGCATGACCGACAGCCTGTTGCTGTACCCGGAAGTGGTCCGGGAAGAGGCGGTGCGCACCACCGGTGCACTGTTGCTGATTGCACAGTTAACCGAAAATGAGCCCGATGAAACCCGTCCGCAGCTTAATGCGTTGTACGGTGCACTTGAGAGCCGACTGCAGAGAGCCGGTGGTGTGGACGCAGTTGTACCGCAGAACGCCAGCAACAGCGAACCGCAATCCACAATACGTCACGGTGACGCCCCGGTAACAGGGCGTATCACCTCCGGCCAGGATTTACTGGCCCAGGCACGTACCTTCGCCGAATATCTGCGTGAACAGCCTGACGGCTGGTTGTCAGCCCATCACCTGATGAAAAGTCTGCGTCACGATACGCTGCATGCCATTCCGGCCCCCGATGCACAGGGTCGCACGCGCATCGAGCCGCCAAGAGCGGACCAGCGGGCGTTACTCAAGCGCCTTTACCTGCAGCAGAACTGGAGTGAAATGCTTGAGACGGCAGACAGCACCTTCTCCCGCGGGGCCAACCATCTGTGGCTGGATTTGCAGTGGTATATCCACCAGGCCCTGATGAAGTCCGGTCAGGTCACGCTGGCGGACATTGTGGCGGCTGATCTGAAAGGGCTGCTGAGCCGCCTGTCAGGCCTGGAAATGCTGGCCTTCAGTGACGGCACGCCGTTTGCGGATGAAGTGACGCTGAACTGGATCCAGCAGAGCGTGCTGGACACCGTCGGTGGGTGGGGTGATGACACCCCATCAGCCCCGGTCACCTCTGGTCACGACGATATTCTGGCGCTGGAGCCGGAAGCCGTGGCACTGGCGGACAGCGAAGGCCCGGAGGCGGCACTGACCTGGCTACAGACCAGGCCCGGCATCAACAGCAGACGCCAGCAGTGGCTGCTGCGTCTGCTGATGGGCCGTATTGCTGAGCAGTACGGGAAGAATGAGCTGGCGGTACATCTGTTTGCCGAGCTGGGCGAACGGGTCCGTGACGTCACCCTTACTGAATGGGAGCCTGAGCTGTTGTTTGAAGTCCAGGCCCGCCACCTGAAACTGCTGCGGCTGAAAGCCGGTCGCAGTGAGGCTGACAAGGCCCGCCTCGCGCCGGTGATGGACCAGCTGCTGGCCAGTCTGATTGCGGTCGACCCCGCTCGCGCCGCTGTTCTCTGTAGTTAACTGTTCGTTTTAAAAAAGGTGAACTTGGGGTGTTTCGATTAACTTCATGGAGCATTTGTCTGGCTCTCATTTTTCGTTCAACTGTATTGTTTGCTGCGCCAGATGCAGGTTCGGTGGCTGCAAGAAAAGCGGTCATCTATTCATTATCAAAGGCATTACTCTGTCAGCGCTCTGATGGAATAAGCCTTGCAGGAAATAATAAAAGCGATAGTACTTTGAAGAAAGCTGGTGCTTCTATAGTTTTTGGTGATGACGATATATATAACAATTTTACTTACAGTTTTGCAGAACCATTATTGATAGAAGAAAACAACATATACAACGTCCAGCAAAACGTGGGTGAGGGCGGTGCTGTTTTGCTTGCTGAGGCTAAGGGCGATATGATCACTCTTGTTAAAAATCTAGGAGCCCAACCTACGAACGAAGACGAATGGCTGGGCATGGAGAATGTTCTCTTCGTTAAACCAGTTAAGAGCAGCAATAGCCAAGTCGATGATACAGAAAGTTATGATGGTGAGATAGTCATCGGACAAAGTCCTGAGCAAAAGCAATCAGGGCGATTCATCTACGGGTGCATCCAGAAAATGGAATTTTGATATGACTAAGGAATTTATCGCTGTTATTTTTTTGCGTGAGTTAATCAGGTTTTTAAGCCTTCAAAATCAGAAAGGTTTACTTGTATTGATTGTTCTGAATGAGATTGTTTGTTCCATAGCAGGATTCCGACTTTAGCATAAAAGAGTGAAGTCTTGTTGGAATAAGTTTTTATTAATTTAAGACCATGGAACATGGTTCGTTAAGGCATATTGTTGAATGGAAGATTTAACCCTGCGTTATTACGACGCGGAATTGCGCTACCTCCGTGAAGCAGCCAAAGAGTTTGCCCAGACCCATCCTGACCGGGCCGCGATGCTGGACCTGGATAAAGCGGGCACACCCGACCCGTACGTTGAACGCCTGTTCGAAGGCTTTGCCTTCTCGATGGGACGGCTGCGTGAAAAAATTGACGACGACCTGCCGGAGCTCACCGAAGGGCTGGTCAGCATGCTCTGGCCACACTATCTGCGTACCATTCCGTCACTTTCGGTAGTGGCGTTTACACCCGCGCTTCAGTCCGTGAAAATGGCAGAAGTGATGCCCGCGGGTCTGGAAGTATACTCCCGCCCGGTGGGGCCGAAAAACACGGTCTGTCGCTACCGCACGACCCAGGATATGATGCTCAATCCGCTCAGTGTTTCGGGTGTCACCATGACCACCGAACCGGACGGACGCTCGCTCCTGCGCATGCGCTTTGCCTGCAGTACACAGGCGGACTGGTCCCATGCTGACCTCAGTCACCTGAGCCTGTATCTCGGGGCGGATGCGCCGGTCAGCAGCCAGTTGCACCTGATGCTGACCAAACGGCAGGCGGCGCTGTACATGCGTCTGCCCGGGCAGACTGACCGTATCCGCCTTGAAGGGTATTTTTCCCCCGGCGGGTTTGCTGAAGAGGACGGCTTGTGGCCTAAAGGCGATACCGCCTTCAGCGGCTATCAGCTGCTGCTGGAGTACTTCACCTTCCGCGACAAGTTTATGTTTGTCCATCTCAATGGCCTGGACGGTATTACGCCGCCCGCCGGGGCGGAGTACTTCGATATTGAAGTCGTGTTCAGTACACCGTGGCCATCAGACCTGCCGGTCACCGATGACGCGGTTCATCTTCACTGCGTACCGGTGATTAACCTGTTCACCCTGGAAGCAGACCCGCTCACCATCACCGGGCTTGAAAGCGAATATCTGCTGCGACCTAAACGACTGCAGGACGGACACACCGAGATTTATGCCGTCGACTCAGTCACGGGCTCAAACCGGACCCGTGATGCGGAGTATGTGCCGTTCAGCAGCTTCCGGCATAAAGGCGGCATGATGCGCCGTCAGGCACCACCGCGTTACTACCACACCCGCGTGAAACGCAGTGTGACCGGGCTGTATGACACCTGGCTTATTCTGGGAGGCCACCAGTGGGAAGATGACCGGATGTTTGAGCGTGAAGCCGTCTCGCTGCAAATCACCGGCACCAACGGCCAGTTACCGCGCCGGGCACTCCAGAGTACGCTCCTTGACCGCTGTGAACAGGTGGTGCAGGCCCCGTTAACGGTCAGAAACCTCTGCAAGCCTACACTCCCGGTCTATCCCCCTGCCGAAGACCGTTTTCACTGGCGGGTGCTGAGCCACCTCGGCTCCGGCTTCCTCAATATGATGAGTACCGCTGAAGTGCTGCGCGGTACCCTGGCGCTGTATAACTGGCAGGAAGATGAGCTCAATAACCGCCGGCTGGAGGCTATTCAGCAGGTGACCCATCATCGGCTTCAGCGTTTTGAACATGGGTATCTGCTGCGTGGGCTGGACATCGAGGTCACCCTCGACAGCAACGGTTTCACAGGGGAGGGGGATATTCACCTGTTTGGCGAAATGCTCAACCGGTTCTTTGGCCTCTATGCCGATATGAACCAGTTTAACCAGCTCACCCTTATTGTTCAGCCAGAAGGAAAGTGCATCCGGTGGAAAGAGAATCACAGTCCGCGCCTGCCCGGCTGATGGAGCGGCTACGGCAGTACCTGCCGTACATGAACTTTTATCGCTTCTGCCAGGTACTGGAGCAGAGCCAGCCGGGTAAACCGGTTATCGGCAGCAGCTGGCAGGTGCGCCATGAGCCGGTGCGCTTCCGGCCTCATCCGGGAATGGGCTTCCCGGCGTCTGAAATCAAAGGGATTGAGCCGTCTGAACATACCCATCTGCCACCGACGGTGCGCATCACCTTTATGGGGCTCTACGGCGTGGAGTCCCCGCTGCCGACGCACTATATCGATGACATCACCCAGCGACGGGAAGGCTATGAGGCCACGGCGGATTTCCTCGATATCTTCAACCACCGGCTGATTGCTCAGTATTACCGCATCTGGCGCAAATACTCTTACCCGGCGAGCTTTGAAGCCGGCGGTAAGGACGACATCTCGCAGTATCTGCTGGGCCTGGCAGGCCTTGGTATTGACGGCTGCACGGACAGCATCGCCGCCCCTGCGTCACGCTTCCTCGCGCTGCTGCCGGTGATGCTTCTGCCGGGGCGAACGGCCGAAGGTCTGGCCTCGCTGGTACGCCTGCTGGCACCTGACACACAGGCGAAAATCTGGCACCACGACAAGCGCCGCGTGCCGCTGAAAAAGCCGCTGACCATGAGTGTCAGCCAGCCCGTCACCCTGACCAGTCGCCCGGTGATGGGAAACTATGCCACCGATGTGAACAGCCAGGTGCTGATGCGCCTGACGTCCACTAATCCGGATGAGGTGCAGGGCTGGCTGCCCGGTGGTGAGCTTCACACGGACCTGATGGCGTTGCTGCATGTCTATCTTGGCTCGCGGCTCGATGTTCGCCTGCAGCTGTGCGTCGACCGCAGCCTGCTCCCGGACGCGACGATGAGCACGAATCCCAAAGCAGGCGCTGTGCAGCTGGGTCGCACTGCCGTCATGCGGCCACTAAATGCGGCTAAGACCGCCTCACACCCTAAAACAATCACCATTAACCTGGGTCGCTATGAGCGGGTTCAGGAACATATTCACCGCAGGGAGACCGATGAAGATGGCGACTACCGCTGGTAAATCCACCCTGGTGGCACTGACCGCCGGCATCACACTGATGCTGACCGGTTGTGGGCTGACCCAGAGCGTCAGCGACGGCACTGTCGCTGTGACCAAATCGATTTTTTATAAGCAGATAAAGACCCTGCATCTGGATCTGCGGGCCCGTGAGGCCGTAAACAGCAACGCTGGCGGCGTTCCGTTGTCCACAGTGGTGCGTATCTATCAGCTCAAGGACCGTAAAACCTTCGACAGTACGGATTACCCGTCACTGTTTAAGTCTGACAGTCAGGCCATCAAGGCAGACCTGGTGGCAGAGAAAGACATTCGCCTGCAGCCGGGCGGGGCCGTGACGGTCGATATGCCGATGGAGGAAAGTGCGCAGTATGTGGCGGTGGCCGGGATGTTTATGTCGCCGGACCAGGTGAACAACACCTGGCGCGTGGTGCTGAGCCGGGACGACCTCGATCCGGATAAAGCCCGGGTAATTGAGGCCGGTAACAACCGCCTGACCCTGAAGGCGCTGAAAGATGAGTGAGTCACCGCGTCCATCGCTGTATGAAGCCCTGTTTGGCAACTTCACCGGCGGTCTCGATCTTCACCTGGTCAGCGAGCAGAACCAGGTGATTCTCTCGGTGCTGGATAATATGCAGCGCATCCTCAACTGCCGTGCCGGTACGCTGGCGCACCTGCCTGACTATGGCCTGCCGGATATGACTAAAATCCTGCAGGGAATGCCGGGAACGGCCCATGAACTGATGGGCACCTTATCAGCCGTATTACTCAAATACGAACCGCGACTGAAAAGCATCGATGTCATCCTCCTCGACCAGAACATTCCCGGTGAACTTCGCTATGCCATCGATGCTGAGCTCAAAGGGGTCGGCCTGGTGCGCTACGGCACCGAATTTATGCCTGAGGGGCGGGTGCTGATACGCCACCTTAAACAGCAGCAGTATCTTGACGCTCAAACCCGCCTCTAACCTCCTGACGGACAGTGAAAGTATGTCGGCAAAAGCCCGTTTTTTGAAAAAATTGCAGGATCAACACCCCCGCAGCACGGCCTTTGGCACGAAGGCCGAAGCTGATATCGCGGCCTTTCGCCAGGGAATAAGCCAGCTTCAGGCGTCAATGGAAACATGGCTTGCCGGAACAGAAGTGCGCACTGAAACCACAAACACGGCGCTGGTTGAGTTTCTGATTGGCGGTAGCACATTTTCCGTCCCGGGTATCGTCCTGCACTATCAGCAGCGGAATATCCGCTTTACCCCCATCTTTCTTTACGGCCAGGGCGTGACCGGCTGTGTTGAGGTCTGCCTGAGTACAGCGGGCGATATCCGGCCCCTGTACCGCCTGTTTATGCGCAGCGGTGAGGGGGAGGGATGGACCTGTTGTCCGGCGGGAGCGCTGAGCGTAAATCCTGCCCCATTTGATGAAGAAGCGTTCTTTACGATGATTGCTCCTCTGCTCCCTGAGTAACCCCCGCCTCTGACTTTGACCCTGCTCTTTTTATGCCCACGGACAACCAAAACATGTATGACCAACAACCCCGGCCGGTGAGAACCGGCGGCGATCCGCGTTCACTGCCTGAGTTTCAGGCACTGCGCGATGAGATGAGTAAACTGACGCATCCGGCATGCCCGGACGTCGACTGGCATCAGGTGGAAAAGCTGTCGCTCACCCTGTTTGAAATCAACGGCGTGGAGCTGCAGACTTGCGCCTGGTATACCCATGCGCGCACCCAGCTGGCGCGGGTCAGTGGGATGAACGAGGGGCTTAAAGGGGTTGCCGAAAGGCGACCCCTTTTGCTTTTGGGGCCGCTGAATGCCACCGTTTTTTCTTCCACAACACTCCGCTAACCGCCAGAGAAATATAACAAAAAGTTTAATTTTAAATTTTGAGGCTGCGTCTATAGTTACGCTACTTCTTAACTACTGGTTAACGTCATGAAAATACTAACGGCTACGATTATCTCGCTACTCAGTTTTAGTGCTTTTGCTGCCCCGGAAGGGACCCTGAGCGTACACATCCTCAACCAGCAAACCGGCCTCCCTTCAGCGGGGGTTGTGGTGGAACTGGATAAACAGGACAGTGCTTCCTGGCAACATCTTGCAACCTCTAAAACTGATGCGGACGGCAGAATAAAATCTCTTTACCCGGCCAGCGGTGAGATGGAGCCCGGCATTTATAAGGTGACGTTCAGGGTGGGGGACTACTTTAAGTCTAATGACATGAAAACCTTCTTCCCGTCTGTCCCCGTCATTTTCAACGTGACTAAGACGAACGAAAAGCTTCATATCCCTTTGCTCCTGAGCCAGTATGGATATTCAACCTATCGGGGGAGCTAAACCTCTCACTTAGTGCTTGCCTGTCGGCTCCTCCAGCCATGAAGCAAAAGGAGCCAGCTCTGCAACCTGCTCAGCGCGCCCGCCATTTTTGTCTCGTCCTTAAGTCGGGCTTGCGCAGCTTTTGTTGAATAATTAATCCATATTCATTTTTTATGGTAATCAGGTTAGTACATATGATCGTTAGGTATTTCTTCTTAAAATTTAAAATGTTGATGAATGAAATTCGTCCACTCAATAACATCGCTATATGAAACCTGCATCACAAAACGCGGTAGTGCAGCAGTATCATCCATCTCTTCGCCTGTTTTTGGCCTGACCCGCCCCGCCGCTAATCTCTTACCGTTAGGAAAACCCATACTTTCCATAAAGGCAGGAGTTGTACCATGTCTTATGTCAGTCATGCCCCGGTTGTTCAGCAATCGCACGAGCGCAAAGTTCGCCGCATGAATATGTTCGTCTCAGTCTCCGCTGCGGTGGCCGGTCTGCTGTTCGGACTGGATATTGGCGTGATTGCCGGTGCGCTGCCTTTTTTAACCGATCATTTCTCTTTAACCAGCCGGGCGCAGGAGTGGGTGGTCAGCAGCATGATGCTGGGCGCCGCGTTCGGCGCGCTGTTTAACGGCTGGCTATCGCATCGCCTGGGGCGTAAGTACAGCCTGCTGGCCGGGGCGATATTGTTCATTGCCGGTTCGCTTGGCTCCGCCTTCGCCACAAATCTTGAAGTTCTGCTGTTTGCCCGCGTGATTCTGGGCGTTGCCGTGGGGATCGCTTCTTATACGGCTCCGCTTTATCTGTCTGAAATGGCGTCGGAAAAAGTTCGTGGCAAAATGATCAGTATGTATCAGCTGATGGTGACGCTGGGGATCGTGCTGGCCTTCTTGTCCGATACCGCGCTGAGCTACAGCGGCAACTGGCGTGCAATGCTTGGTGTGCTGGCGCTTCCGGCCGTAGTGCTGCTGGCGATGGTTATTTTCCTGCCCAACAGCCCGCGCTGGCTGGCGGCGAAAGGCCAGCATGTTAAGGCCGAAGAAGTGTTACGCATGCTACGCGATACGTCGGAAAAAGCGCGTGAAGAGCTAAACGAGATCCGCGAAAGCCTGAAGGTGAAGCAGGGCGGCTGGGCATTGTTTAAAAACAACCGTAACGTCAGGCGGGCTGTTTTCCTGGGCATGCTGCTGCAGGCTATGCAGCAGTTTACCGGTATGAACATCATCATGTATTACGCGCCAAAAATATTCGAAATGGCGGGGTTCAGCTCCACCCACGATCAGATGATGGCGACGGTGGTAGTCGGATTAACCTTTATGTTTGCAACATTTATTGCTGTCTTCACCGTTGATAAAAACGGTCGCAAACCGGCGCTGAAAATCGGTTTTACCGTTATGGCGCTTGGCACGCTGGTGCTGGGCTATTGCCTGATGCAGGTCGACAGCGGCGCGGCCTCAACCGGGCTCTCCTGGCTGGCCGTAGGCATGACGATGATGTGTATTGCAGGCTATGCGATGAGTGCCGCGCCAGTCGTCTGGATCCTCTGTTCTGAAATCCAGCCGCTGAAATGCCGTGACTTCGGGGTGACCTGCTCCACGACCACTAACTGGGTGTCCAACATGATTATCGGCGCTACGTTCCTGACGCTGCTGGATAATTTTGGCGCCGCTTCAACATTTTGGATCTATACCGTGCTAAACCTTGCGTTCGTCGGTATCACTTACTGGCTAATACCGGAAACCAAAAACGTCACCCTTGAGCATATCGAGAAGAAACTGATGTCGGGTGAGAAGCTTCGTAATATTGGGATTTAAACATCAAGCGGGCGATAGCCCGCTGATAACATGTGTCTGGTGCATACTATTTGCAGTTACCGCTGATAGCGCGGAGCAGGGAGACCGGTGTTGGCAGCGACAAAAACTTCAAGACGAGCAGCTTCATATTGCTCCCATAATTTCAAATCATGCAGGGGTGGAATGGTAATGCTTTCGCCCCGATCAAGGCCGGTCAATGCCGCATCGACCAGGTTTTCAGGCGACATGATCGCATTCGCAGGCAGTGAAGCGAGCGGCACGCCGGACGTCTCCCAAATTTCTGTTGCGGTTGCTGCAGGCAGCACTGCCTGGATCTGCACGTTGCTTCCCGCAACTTCCTCCTGTAATCCTCTCGTAAAGTTCAGCACATAGGCTTTCGTACCGCTGTATACCGCATTGCCAGCGCCTGAATGCAGGGCGAGAACTGACGAGATATTAATCAGCGTTCCGGCGTTACGCGCCTGAAACTGAGCCAGCGCCGCGAGACTAAGGCGGGTCAGGGAGGTAATATTGAGCATAATATCACCCTGGTGCTGCGTGGCGCTGCCGCTGGTAAACGACGCCAGATGCGCGGTTCCGGCATTGTTCACCAGCACGCTGATGCGAGAGTTTTTCTGCAAAACATCCTCAACCGCGCGGATGCCCGCCTCATTGCCCAAATCGGCGCACAGGAAATTGACAATAACTTTGTACCTTGACTGCAGCTTGTTCGCCAGCGCCTGCAGGCGCTCTTCGCGGCGGGCAACTAACAGCAAATCGTAGCCGCGAGCGGCGAAACGGTCGGCGTAGACGGCGCCAATGCCAGATGAGGAGCCGGTGATCACAGCAATCGAGCGGCATGTAGACATGGGTAAACCTCCTTGTTAAAACAATTAGAAAAAAGTTTAAAATAAAACCACATAAATAATAGGGTTGCAGTGTTTGCTAAGCAACCTTTTTGCCGGGTGATTTTTAATCAGGAAGTGTTTTTTGGCGCGGCACAGTTCCCTGCGCTAAGCGTGTTCTTATCTCCAGGGTTTGTGCCAACATTTTACGCAGCGGCTGATGGCGTTTGCTGCCTGACAGCTTGGTGCCGTTTTCTTTGCAGCCAGGCAGATGTTCAGTGCCCCACTGGGACAGCGTGACCACCACGATTTGCTGGTCCCGTCCCTTTTGGTGCGAACGTGCTCATTTCTCGCTACCGTCCCTCTCCGGGCACATCTCCATGATCCTCAGCTCAACAGGTGCCTGGCAGCCGATGGACCAATCTGCCGTTTTGCGATCCTGTTACCAGGTATGCACGCGATTTTCTGTCAGACTCAGGTTGTCACATTTCTGTCATAACCTTCTGAGGAATTAGGGATGAATAAAAAAATACTCGCCTCGCTGCTGGCGGTGGCCTGCTTTGCGCCGGGACTGGCGAATGCCGAAGCCGCGCCGGATGGCTATCAGCTAGAACAGGTTTTACTAATGAGCCGCCACAATCTGCGTGCGCCGCTGGCGAATAACGGCAGCGTGCTGGAACAGTCCACCGCACAGTCCTGGCCGGCATGGGATGTCCCCGGCGGGCAGCTCACCACGAAAGGCGGTGTGCTGGAGGTTTATATGGGCCACTATATGCGCGAATGGCTGGCACAGCAGGGGCTGGTGAAGAGCGGGGAATGCCCAACGCCGCAAAGCGTCTACGCCTATGCCAACAGCCTCCAGCGTACTGTCGCCACCGCGCAGTTCTTTATCACCGGCGCATTCCCCGGCTGTGACATCCCTGTTCATCATCAGGAAAAAATGGGCACCATGGATCCAACGTTTAACCCGGTCATCACCAATGACTCGCCTGAATTTAAGCAGGCGGCGGTTAAGGCAATGGAAGCCCAGCGCGAGCACTATAAGCTGGACGAAAGCTATAAGCTGCTGGAACAGGTTACGGCCTTCAGCGATTCGCCAACCTGTAAAGAGAAACAGCAGTGCGACCTGACGGCGGGAAAAGACAAATTTACCGCCAACGCGACTGAAGAGCCGGGTGTAAGCGGGCCGCTTAAGGTCGGGAACTCGCTGGTAGACGCTTTTACCCTGCAATATTACGAAGGTTTCCCGCTGGAACAGGTGGCCTGGGGCCAGATCAAAACGGATAAACAGTGGCAGGTGCTTTCCCGGCTGAAAAACGGCTATCAGGACACGCTGTTTACCTCGCCGCAGGTGGCCCGTGACGTTGCGGCACCGCTGGTGAAATATATTCAGAAGGCGCTGGCGGGCAAAGAAACTGCCGGGCCGAAAGTGACGCTGCTGGTGGGACATGATTCGAATATCGCCTCGCTGCTGACGGCGCTGGACTTTAAGCCTTATCAGCTGCCGGAGCAGAATGAACGCACGCCAATCGGCGGCAAAATTATGTTCCAGCGCTGGCACGACAAGAACGCCAATCGTGAGCTGATGAAGGTGGAATATGTTTATCAGAGCAGCGATCAGCTGAGAAAAGGCGAAGTGTTAAGCCTGCAGCAGCCGCCGCAGCGCGTGACGCTACAGCTCGCCGGTTGCCCAACGGATGCAAATGGTTTTTGTCCGTGGGATAAGTTTACCGAGGTGCTGAACAAGACGGTGGCCGATAAATAGTTTTTGTCGGATGGCGCGTTCGCTTATGCGGCCTACGAATGCCAGCGTAGGGTGGATAAGCCGCAGCGTCATCCACCGATAATATGAAATCCCCCCGCCGCTACGGGAGGATTTTGCGTTAAACGTTCTTCCGCTCGATCGTTTGTTCGCCCCAGAAAAGCGAGTCTTTATCGGTTTTCTCAAACGCCTTTAGCAGTACCTCATCGCTGCCTTCCTCCCAGATTTTCTCCGCGAGTTTTTCATCGTATTTAGCCACTTCAAAAATAGCCTCCGCTATTTCAGGAGAGGTGTTACGCAGACTTGCCCATTCACCCACGTGATGCGCTTTGTATTCTTGACCAGGCATATGCTCCTCCAGAAATTAACCGTTAAGTTTGACTGCCAGACCTGCCACGTATTCACCCTGATAGCGAGCGATCGACAGCTCCTCCTCGCTTGGCTGACGAGAGCCATCGGCTCCGGCAATGGTTGTTGCGCCATAAGGCGTGCCGCCGCGAACCTGCGAAACATCGAACAGTTCCTGCGCCGCGTAGCCAATCGGCACGATAACCATCCCGTGGTGGGCAAGCGTAGTCCAGGTAGACGAGATGGTATGTTCCTGACCGCCACCGGTGCCGGTGGAGCTAAAGACGCTGGCTAGTTTGCCGTACAGCGCGCCGGATGCCCACAGGCCGCCGGTCTGGTCGAGGAAGGTGCGCATCTGGCCTGACATATTGCCAAAGCGGGTAGGGGTACCAAATATGATGGCGTCGTACTCGGCCAGCTCCTGTGGCGTCGCCTGCGGGGCATTTTGCGTTTTCCCGCCGGCCTTAAGGAAGGCCTCGCCCGGCATGGTTTCCGGAACGCGTTTAACGGTGACTTCCGCACCATCGACCTTCTGCGCCCCTTCCGCCACGGCGTGAGCCATCGTTTCGATATGTCCATACATTGAATAATAGAGCACCAGTACTTTAGCCATCTTGCTTTACTCCTGGGTTTAACGCAGCGTTATGCTGCCCTCCTTTAAAGATATGCTCTGTGACCGAGAGTGCAAACCAGAGTGGCTTTTCCTTGATGCATCACAATTTGCCGGGGAAGCGCCAGAATGTAGCATCAGGTCACATTTTTAACGGTGGTATTTTTGGTCAAAAATAAGAATACCTTATGGATTTGCCGCTTGAGAAATCACCCTTTCTGGCGATTTCATGTTGCAAAATATTACGGTTTGCTGGTCAATTACGCCTGCTGCACTAAGCTTAGTTCCACGCGGCAACGTTCAGGGCGCAAGCCTTAGCCGCTCGTTGAAAGAGTGTTCTTTTGACGGAATGCAGAATGATGACTTATTAATTTCACCAATCTGGAGGTTAGAAATGGCAAACCATCGTGGTGGTTCAGGTAATTTCGCTGAAGACCGTGAAAGAGCATCAGAAGCAGGTCGGAAAGGTGGCCAGCACAGTGGTGGGAACTTTAAAAACGACCCACAGCGCGCATCAGAAGCAGGCCAGAAAGGGGGCAAAAACAGCCACGGCAGCGGTAGCGGCAAAAGCAAATAGCCGAAGCTTTAGCAATTAGCCTCCTTGTCCCATAACTTACGGCTAATCGCATGTCCCGCCGCCGGTTCCGTCCGGCGGCTTTTTATTGTCTGCCGCTGCAAGCCAGCTTAAACAAGTCGTTGTCAATCCACGCCTTTGCTATGCTTGAGTCAAATTGATTCAAGGAGAATGCGCATGGGCGCAGGCGCAGTGCAGACAAAACAAACCGGACGGCGTTCGCTGGCCGTAGCCGCCAAGAAGCAGGCCATCCTCGAGGCCGGGCTGGAGCTTTTTTCCCAGTATGGCATTCACGGCACCAGCATCGAGCGGGTGGCCGAGCGGGCCGAGGTCTCCAAAACCAACCTCCTTTATTACTATCCTTCCAAAGAAGCGCTGTACGTGGCGGTGCTTAAGCAAATCCTTGATATCTGGCTCGCGCCGCTGCGCGCGTTTCGCGAGGATCTAGAGCCGCTGGTGGCAATAGGCGAGTACATCCGGCTCAAGCTCGAAGTGTCCCGAGACTTTCCGCAGGCTTCGCGGCTGTTCTGCCTTGAGATGCTCCAGGGGGCGCCGCTGTTAAAAGAAGAGCTGACCGGCGGCTTAAAAACGCTGGTAGAGGACAAGTCGGAGATTATTGCCGGCTGGGTTGCCAGCGGAAAGCTGGCGAACGTCGATCCGCACCATCTGATTTTTATGCTGTGGGCCACAACCCAGCACTACGCGGATTTCGCAAGCCAGGTTGAGGCAGTGACGGGCAGCAATCTCAGCGATGAGGATTTTTTCCGCCGCACGGTGGAAAACGTGCAGCGGATGATTATTGAAGGGATCCGGGTGCGCTAGCGCGGCGGGAAGACGCAGCTGACATCGCCTTCATCGCAGTGCAGCGTGCTTTTCAGCAGTTCGGTACGCTCAACGGTTTTATCCGTCATGCACTGGGCATGCACCATCGGAGCGACAGATCCGCCGTCAGCGCCGGAGGATAAAAAGGCGCAGTCCGCATCGCGGAAGGCAATCCAAGCGTTCTGTGCCGCTTTGAGCTGGGTTTTTTGGGCGTCTGTCGCGAGTTTCATCGCCTGCCCGTAGGTCTGATTCAGGAGCTCGTCCTGCTTTTTATACTCTTTACCGTAACACTCGTTCAGCCCGGCCTGGGATGTTTCGTTATCGCAGGTGTCGGCCAGCACGTTGGCGCTAATCAGCAAAGCAGCAATCAGTAAACAAAGGCGTTTCATTAATAGTCCCTCAAAAAAAATGGCTCCATGAAAGGAGCCATTTCAGCGTAGCGAAAACTTAACCGATTGTCATCAGGCTGGCGTTGCCCCCGGCTGCGGCGGTGTTGACGCTCAGCGAACGTTCCACGTACAAACGTTCCAACAGCAGATTGGTTTCTTCGCGGGCAAAGCCCTGCACCGAAACAATCGCTCCGTTACGGGCCGCGACTTTTTCACACAGTTCACGCAGCTGGTCGGAGTCACCGTGATAGATAACCGCATCAAATTGCTGTTCCAACAGCGTTTCTGCTTTTGCGAAATCAATCTTCTGCTGTACCAGAGCGGGCAGCTGTTTAGCCAGATCGCGATGCAGTTTGTCATCCGCCCACAGTACACGGCTACCCACGCTGGTTACCGCTGAAAGCTGCACCAGCGCATCCTGTTCGCTGTCCGCCACGCACAGAATGCGTTCGCGCGGCATCAGCGCATAGGTGTTGCGTTCGCCCGTCGGGCCGGGCAGCAGACGCAGCGTGCCGCTCTGCGCCTGTTCAGCGAAGCGTTGGCTCAGGGCGTGCAGTTCGCTCCGGCTTACGGCCCATTCGGTCAGCGCCTTATGCGCTTCCTGAAGGCTTGCTTTCAGTGTGGCATCGACAGGCAGCTCTGCATCCTGACGGTTAAGCGTTGTCAGCAGGGCTGTTTCCGGGCGGTTAGCCAGCAGGCGATACAGGTAAAGCGGGCCGCCTGCTTTCGGGCCGGTGCCCGACAGGCCTTCGCCACCAAACGGCTGGACGCCAACGACCGCGCCTACCATGTTTCGGTTCACGTACATATTGCCAACGTGGGCTGAACCGGTGACCTGAGCGATTGTTTCGTCGATACGGGTGTGGACGCCGAGCGTCAGGCCGTAGCCCGCCGCGTTAATCTGCGCGATCAGCGCCTCAAGGTTGTTACGGCTGTAGCGAACCACGTGCAGCACCGGACCAAAGACCTCTTTTTGCATCTCGTCGAAGCTCTCAAGCTCGATAAGCGTAGGGGCCACGAAAGTACCGCTTTGCCACTCTTTCATATCCATATCGTCTTCGCGGACGGCCTGGAATACCTTGCGGCCTTTCGCACGCATCCCCTGGATATGCTTATCAATGTTCTCTTTTGCTTCCGCGTCGATAACCGGGCCGATATCCGTCGTCAGACGGCCAGGGTTGCCCATGCGGCACTCCGCCATCGCGCCACGCAACATTTGCAGCGTGTGCTCGGCAACGTCTTCCTGAATGCACAGCACGCGCAGGGCAGAACAGCGCTGGCCCGCGCTATCAAACGCTGAGGCTACCACGTCCACCACGACCTGTTCGGTAAGCGCGGAAGAATCAACGATCATGGCGTTAAGGCCACCTGTTTCTGCGATGAGCGGCGTTGGACGCCCCTGCGGATCCAGACGGTCGGCGATATTACGTTGCAGCAGGGTGGCGACTTCGGTTGAGCCGGTGAACATCACGCCGCGAACGCGGGCGTCGCCTGTCAGCTGTGCGCCAACGGTTTCGCCACGGCCCGGCAGCAGTTGCAGCACGCCCGCAGGCACGCCCGCTTCCAGCAGGATGGCGATACCCTGAGCGGCAATCAGCGGCGTCTGCTCGGCAGGTTTTGCCAGCACGCAGTTACCCGCCGCAAGGGCTGCGGCAATCTGACCGGTGAAAATAGCCAGCGGGAAGTTCCACGGACTGATGCAGACTATCGGGCCAAGCGGGCGGTGCGTTTCGTTATCAAAGTCGTTGCGCACCTGGCCCGCGTAGTAGTAGAGGAAATCCACTGCTTCGCGCACTTCGGCAATCGCGTTGCTGAAGGTTTTACCTGCCTCTCGTACGAGGATGCCGATGAGCTGCTGCATCTGGCCTTCCATGATCACCGCTGCGCGCTCAAGAATAACTGCGCGCTCCTGCGGCGGTGTGGCAAACCAGATAGGTGCGTTGTTAACCGCACTTTCCAGCGCTCGGGAAACCTCTTCGCTGGTTGCCTCGCGCATGTAACCCACGGTGTCGTTCGGCTCCGCCGGGTTCTTCACCGCGACCAAATCACCTTCGGCAACGGCTTCTTCAAGGATGGGTAGCGCCTGCCACTTCTGCGCCGCGCTGTTGAGCAGGGCAGAGGAAAGCGATGCCAGTCGGTGCTCGTTCGCCAGGTCCAGACCGCCCGAATTGCTGCGATCCGCACCGTAAAGATCTTTCGGTAAGGCAATTTTCGGGTGTGGCAGGCCGAGCTGGCCCTCTTTACTGGCCAGTCCTTCGGTGGCGGTAACCGGATCGGCGACCAGTTCGTCCAGCGGCAGGGTGTTATCGGCGATGCGGTTAACAAATGAGGTATTCGCGCCGTTCTCCAGCAGGCGGCGCACCAGATAGGCCAGCAATGTTTCATGGGTGCCAACCGGCGCGTAGATACGGCAAGGGCGGTTCAGTTTGCCGTCGGCAATCTTCCCGACCACCTGATCGTACAGCGGCTCGCCCATGCCGTGCAGGCACTGGAACTCGTACTGGCCCGGGTAGTAGTTCTGACCGGCAAGATTATAAATTGCCGCCAGGGTGTGGGCGTTATGGGTGGCGAACTGCGGGTAAATCAGGTTCGGCACGGTAAGCAGTTTTTTCGCACAGGCGAGGTAAGAGATATCGGTGTACACCTTGCGGGTATAAACCGGATAGCCCTCAAGGCCCTCCATCTGCGCGCGTTTGATTTCGCTGTCCCAGTAAGCCCCTTTCACCAGACGTATCATCAGGCGGCGACGGCTGCGGGTGGCGAGATCGATCAGGTAATCGATGACGAACGGACAGCGCTTCTGGTAGGCCTGGATAACAAAACCTATGCCGTTCCAGCCCGCCAGCTCCGGCTCAAAACAGAGTTTCTCCAGCAGATCGAGAGAGATCTCCAGGCGATCGGCTTCCTCGGCATCAATGTTAATCCCTACGTCGTACTGGCGAGCTAACAGCGTCAGGGATTTCAGACGAGGATACAGCTCTTCCATGACGCGATCGTACTGGGCACGGCTGTAGCGCGGGTGCAGGGCAGAGAGCTTGATTGAGATGCCCGGGCCTTCATAAATACCGCGGCCGTTTGAGGCCTTGCCGATGGCGTGAATGGCCTGCTGGTAGGAAACCATATAAGCCTGCGCGTCGGCGGCGGTCAGCGCGGCTTCGCCGAGCATATCGTAAGAGTAGCGGAAGCCTTTCTCTTCGAGCTTGCGGGCGTTGGCCAGCGCTTCGGAAATCGTCTCGCCGGTCACAAACTGCTCGCCCATCAGGCGCATCGCCATATCCACCCCTTTGCGGATCAGCGGCTCGCCGCTCTTGCTGATGATGCGATTCAGGGAGTGGGAGAGGCTGGCTTCGTTATGCGTGGAGACCAGGCGGCCGGTAAACAGCAGGCCCCAGGTGGCGGCGTTAACGAACAGCGACGGGCTGCGGCCAATGTGGGAGTGCCAGTTGCCGTTGCTGATCTTGTCGCGGATTAACGCATCGCGCGTGGCCTTGTCCGGAATACGCAGCAGCGCTTCCGCCAGGCACATCAGCGCCACGCCTTCCTGTGAGGAAAGGGAGAATTCCTGCAGCAAACCTTGTACCATGCCCGCCCGGCCTGAAGCGCTCTTCTGATTGCGAAGCTTTTCAGCAAGTTGGTAGGCAAGCTTATGGGTTTGTTCGGCGATGGCCTGCGGCAGACGAGCCTGTTCAAGAATCATCGGCACGGCGTCGGTTTCCGGACGCCGCCACGCAGCGGTAATCGCCGCGCGGGTAACGGACTGCGGCAGGATCTGCTCGGCAAAATCGAGGAACGGCTGATGCGTCTCTTCGGCGGCCATTGGCGTTTCATCACTTTCGTTAGCGGCACCGGCGAGCAGGGCAGGGAGTTCAGGCAGCTCGTCGTTATTTTCCAGGCGTTCAAGATAGTTAAAGATGGCCTGTTTAATTAGCCAGTGCGGCGTACGGTCAATGCGTGAAGCGGCGTGCTTAATACGTTCGCGGGTCGCTTCGTCGAGTTTTACACCCATGGTGGTTGTGCCCATGAAAACAACTCCTTTTTCCCGTCAGGCTTCGAGCGGCTACCAGCAGACAATTCGATTGCTTCAGGGGGGTAAAGTGGTGGTTGATAAAAGTTACCCGGCAATATCTATCAGGTTGCAACTTTGTGCAACCTTGTTAAATGTGAGCCAGCTAGCAGGTCGGGAAAAGAGTCAGTTTGTTAAACTTAAAATAAGAAAGCGATCTGGATAATTATTTGCAGACGAGGCTAATTAGCCGACATAGTTAACACTTTCGACGGGTGCAACCGGTAAAAGCGTGAGCAAGTGCAACCTCCCGGCAAAAGCTATTTTTTACATAGTGAATTTCTTGTGAATAGCATGTTAAAACGTTTGTGAATAAATAAGGCTTCCGTCAGGATACGGTCGCAAACCGACAACTCAACAGGCCCCGCCGCGTTCCGGCGAGGCGCTACCGGTAACGACAGTAAAAATTAACCGGTAACTAAATCTGGAGAAGATGCATGACCATGAGTACACCAATGCTGGTGACTTTCCTTGTTTATATCTTTGGCATGATATTGATAGGGTTTATCGCCTGGCGCTCAACAAAAAACTTTGATGATTATATTCTCGGCGGACGCAGCCTCGGCAGCCTGGTGACGGCATTGTCCGCCGGTGCTTCGGATATGAGTGGCTGGTTATTAATGGGCCTGCCCGGCGCGATATTCCTGTCCGGGATTTCCGAAAGCTGGATTGCCATCGGCCTGACCGTCGGGGCTTATATTAACTGGAAACTGGTCGCGGGCCGCCTGCGCGTTCACACGGAAGTAAATAACAACGCCCTGACGCTACCGGATTATTTCACCGGGCGCTTCGAGGATAAAAGCCGCCTGCTGCGTATTATCTCCGCGCTGGTGATTCTGCTGTTCTTCACCATCTATTGCGCATCCGGCATCGTCGCGGGGGCGCGTCTGTTCGAAAGCACCTTTGGCATGAGCTATGAAACGGCGCTGTGGGCCGGGGCTGCGGCAACTATCCTCTACACCTTCGTGGGCGGTTTCCTGGCAGTTAGCTGGACTGACACCGTGCAGGCGAGCCTGATGATTTTTGCGCTGATCCTGACCCCGGTCATGGTGATTATGGCGGTCGGCGGACTGGACGATTCGCTGCTGGTTATCAAGCAGAAGAGCATCGAAAACGTCGATATGCTCAAGGGGCTGAACTTTGTCGCCATCATCTCGCTGATGGGCTGGGGGCTGGGCTACTTTGGCCAGCCGCACATTCTGGCGCGCTTTATGGCGGCGGACTCCCACCACACCATCGTTAACGCACGCCGCATCAGTATGACGTGGATGATCCTCTGCCTGGCAGGGGCGTGTGCCGTGGGCTTCTTCGGCATCGCTTACTTCTCTAATAACCCAGCGCAGGCCGGTGGGGTAAGCCAGAACAGCGAGCGCGTATTTATTGAGCTGGCGCAGATCCTGTTTAACCCGTGGGTGGCCGGTATTCTGCTGTCGGCGATTCTGGCTGCGGTCATGTCGACGCTGAGCTGCCAGCTGCTGGTGTGCTCAAGCGCCATCACCGAAGACCTGTACAAAGCGTTCTTCCGCCAGGGTGCGGGCCAGAAAGAGCTGGTGTGGGTCGGCAGGATCATGGTGCTGGTGGTTGCGCTGGTAGCCATTGCCCTTGCTGCGAACCCGGAAAACCGCGTGCTGGGCCTGGTCAGCTATGCCTGGGCAGGCTTCGGCGCCGCCTTTGGTCCAGTGGTGTTGTTCTCCGTGCTGTGGTCACGTATGACCCGCAACGGCGCGCTGGCCGGTATGATCATCGGTGCCGTCACCGTTATCGTCTGGAAGCAGTTTGCGTGGCTGGGGCTGTATGAAATCATCCCAGGCTTCATCTTTGCCAGCATCGGTATCGTTGTGGTGAGCCTGATGGGGAAAGCGCCTTCTGCTGCAATGAGCAAGCGCTTTGCGGATGCAGATGAAATTTACCATACGCCAGCACCTTCTAAGCTGCAGGCTGAGTAACTGCCTTTAGCCCGGTAGGTCGGATAAGCGCAGCGTCATCCGACACAGCCAGCGTCAATGGTGGATGACGCGAACGCTTATCCACCTCTCAAAACCTAAAATAGAGCAGCAGAGTAAAAGACAGGCCGGACTTCCCGGCCTCAGACTAATGACAAACCTAAACCGAAAGGAATTCGAAAAGATCTCACCGAATAAATAACAAGGAAAATCAATTCATTGATTTTCGGCTGCTAACCACAAAGAAGGAAAAACCACGCTTTTACCTTCTTTGTCAGCAATCTCAGGCCGGGCTTCCCGGCCTTTTTTACATCCGGATATAAATAACCCGACGAAGACGCTTGTATTTCTTTTGGTGGTAATGATAATCACTATCGTTCTTTTTTACTTTTCTTTACGTCTTTTGACCTGACTTCACACCTGAGGTGTCCGGAATGTTTGTTCCGTTTCTTATTATGCTTCGCGAAGGGCTGGAGGCGGCGCTGATTGTCAGCCTGATTGCCAGCTACCTTAAGCGCACCCAGCGCGGCCAGTGGATCGGCGTAATGTGGGTTGGGGTCGTCGCTGCCGCCGCGCTCTGTCTGGCGCTCGGTATCTTCATCAACGAAACCACCGGCGAGTTTCCGCAAAAAGAGCAGGAGCTGTTCGAGGGCATCGTGGCGGTCATCGCCGTCGTTATTCTTACCTGGATGGTGTTCTGGATGCGTAAAGTCTCGCGCAACGTGAAGGTCCAGCTCGAACAGGCGGTGGACAATGCGCTGAACAACAAAAGCAGCCACGGCTGGGCGCTGATTGGCATGGTCTTCTTTGCGGTTGCCCGGGAGGGGCTGGAATCGGTGTTCTTCCTGCTGGCGGCATTCCAGCAGGACGTGGGCATCATGCCGCCGCTGGGGGCGATGCTCGGTCTGGCAACGGCTATCGTGCTTGGCTTCCTGATCTACTTGGGCGGCATTCGCCTGAACCTTGGCGCGTTCTTCAAATGGACCAGCCTGTTCATCCTGCTGGTGGCGGCAGGGCTTGCGGCAGGGGCGATTCGCGCCTTCCACGAGGCGGGCCTGTGGAACCACTTCCAGGAGATCGCCTTCGAGCTCAGCAACGTCCTTTCCACCCACTCCCTGACCGGCACGCTGCTGGAGGGCATCTTCGGCTATCAGGAAGCGCCGACCGTCAGCGAAGTGGCAATGTACTTTATCTATCTTATTCCGGCCCTGGTGCTGTTCGCCCTGCCGCCGCGGCTGAGTAATCAGGTGACAAATAACGCTCGTTAATATGCTTGTGGCGGGGATACCGCCACTTAGTTACAACATACTAATCTTTTAAAGGGATTGGCCATGACTACACATTTTCGTCGTAAGGCTTTGCACGCTGCGCTGTTCACCCTCGTTTCATCTGCTTTTGCGGTACAGGCTGCAGATGTTCCTCAGGTAAAAGTTACCGTTACGGATAAACAGTGTGAGCCGATGAACATCACGGTTAACGAGGGCAAGACCCAGTTCATTATCCAGAACAACAGCCAGAAAGCGCTGGAGTGGGAGATCCTCAAAGGCGTGATGGTGGTGGAAGAGCGTGAAAATATCGCGCCTGGCTTCTCCCAAAAGATGACCGCAAACCTGCAAGCGGGGGAGTACGACATGACCTGTGGCCTGCTCAGCAACCCGAAAGGCAAGCTGGTGGTTAAGGCGGCAGGCGATGGGGCCGCGCCTAAAAACGATCTAATGGCGCTATCCGGGCCGATTACCGAATATAAAGCCTACGTCACCGCCGAAGTTGCCGATCTGGTTAAAAACACCAAAGCTTTCACCGACGCGGTGAAAGCGGGGGACATCGAAAAAGCGAAATCCCTGTACGCGCCAACGCGCCAGCACTACGAGCGCATTGAACCTATCGCCGAGCTGTTCTCTGACCTGGACGGCAGCATCGACGCCCGTGAAGATGACTACGAGCAGCAGGCCAGCGATCCGAAGTTCACCGGCTTCCACCGCCTCGAAAAAGCGCTGTTTGGTGATAACTCCACTAAAGGCATGGAAAAGTATGCTGAGCAGCTGAATACCGACGTACAGGATCTGCAAACCCGTATCTCCGAGCTGGCTTTCCCGCCGAGCAAAGTGGTTGGCGGCGCGGCTGGCCTGATTGAGGAAGTGGCGGCGAGCAAAATCAGCGGTGAAGAAGATCGCTACAGCCACACCGACCTGTGGGACTTCCAGGCCAACGTCGACGGTGCGAAGAAAATTGTCGATCTGCTTCGTCCTCTGCTGAGCAAAGACAATGCGCCGCTGCTGGCAAAAGTCGATGCGAACTTCAAAAAGGTTGACACTATTCTGGCGAAATACCGTACCAAAGACGGCTATGAAACCTACGATAAACTGACGGATGCTGACCGTAACGTCCTGAAAGGGCCGGTGACTGCTCTGGCGGAAGACCTGTCGCAGCTGCGTGGTGTACTGGGCCTGGACTAAGCGTAATGGATGATAAAACAAAAAGTGGCGCGCCTGTTCCCGCGCGCCGACGGCTACTGAAAACGCTGGGCGCCCTTGGGGGGGCCTTCGTCGTCGCGGGTGGCTGCCCTGTGGCCCATGCCGCAAAAAGTGAGACTTCACCCGGTACGCTGCCACCGGATGCGCGCAGGGAAAAACAGCCCTTTTACGGACCGCATCAGGCGGGGATCCTGACGCCGCAGCAGGCTTCAATCATGCTGGTGGCATTCGATGTGCTCGCCGCTGACAAAGCCGATCTGGAGCGTCTGTTCCGCCTGCTTTCGTCCCGCTTTGACTTTCTGACAACCGGCGGGGCTGCGCCGGACACGCCTAATCCGCGCTTGCCGCCGATGGATTCCGGCATTCTGGGCGCCGAGATTTACCCGGATAACCTGACGATAACCCTGTCCGTGGGCAATTCGTTGTTTGACGATCGCTACGGCCTGAAAGCGCAGAAGCCGAACAAGCTGCAGCGCATGGACCGTTTCTCTAACGACTCTCTTGATGCCAGCCTCTGCCACGGCGACCTGCTTTTACAGATTTGCGCCAATACCGCCGACACGGTCATCCACGCGTTACGTGACATCATCAAGCACACGCCGGACCTGCTGAGCGTGCGCTGGCGGCGGGAGGGGTTTATCTCTAATCACGCGGCACGCAGCCGTGGGAAAGAGACGCCGATCAACCTGCTGGGCTTCAAGGACGGCACGGCGAACCCGGACAGCAGCAACCAGCCGCTGATGGACAGCGTGGTGTGGGTGACAAAAGGACAGGGCGAGCCTGCGTGGAGCACGGGCGGCAGCTATCAGGCCATTCGCATTATCCAGTTTCACGTGGAGTCCTGGGACCGTACGCCGCTGAAAGAACAGCAGACGATTTTTGGGCGCGACAAGCACAGCGGCGCGCCGCTGGGGATGAAAAACGAGCGCGATGAGCCTGATTATACCGCCGACCCGGAGGGCAGCGTCATCGCGCTGGACTCGCATATTCGCCTGGCTAATCCGCGTACCAAAGAGACCCAGTCCAGCCTGATGATGCGCCGTGGCTACAGCTACTCGCTGAGGGTGTCAAAATCCGGGCAGCTGGATATGGGGCTGCTGTTTGTCTGCTACCAGCACGATCTGGAAAAAGGGTTCCTGGCCGTGCAGAACCGCCTGAACGGCGAGGCGCTGGAAGAGTACGTGCAGCCCATCGGCGGCGGCTATTTCTTTGCGCTGCCGGGCGTGCCGGATAACCAGCATTATCTGGGGCAGGGGCTGTTAGAGGCTTAGGTTATTTGTTTCCGTAGGGTAGAAGAGCGTACGCGCCATCAATCGTGGATCGCCGGATGGCGCTTCGCTTATCCGGCCTGCGCGCTTCTCCCGGTATCCTTTTCCTGCCAATTTTTCATTCGCTAATAAATTCACCCAGCGCAGAAAATAATAAATTTGTATGACTATCCCTTTGATATAAAATTGTAATATTACTGTGGCATAACCATCGCAGCCGCACCGCGATTCGCTTATGTTGATTTAAAGTAAAAAAGATGTTGCGTTTTAGATAATTTTTGATGTACTTAAAGCATGAGCGGTAGTTCCCGGCTGTGAAGTTCAATCACAATGGAGATCGCGAATGGTAGGGTCCAGTACCGGACGGCTTAAAAAACATCTTACCCGCACAAACCAGCGCGGAGGCCTCTCCTCCGGCTTCGCTTTCTTCACCGCTCAATTTCCCGAAATCCCCTCCACTCAACGTGTTAACGATGCGCTAAGCGACGCCCGTCGTCTGACTGGTGCATCATCTCAACCGGCAGTTCATGGCTTACAAGGAAGCCAAACCTCATCCGTTAGTAAGCATAATCGCGCACACCTTTGTGGCGCGGGAAATGAAACCAACTGTAAGGTGCCATCCATGGGAAGACAGAAAGCAGTGATCAAAGCTCGTCGTGAAGCAAAACGTGTGCTGAGACGAGATTCGCGGAGCCACAGGCAACGTGAAGAGGAATCGGTCACATCGCTTGTGCAGATGAGCGGCGTGGAATCTATTGGCATGGCAAGAGATTGCCGCGATAACTCGCCAATCGCCGCGCGAAACGAAGCTCAGGAGCACTATCTTAACGCCATCGAGAGAAAACAGCTGATATTTGCCACTGGTGAAGCCGGCTGCGGTAAAACGTATATCAGCGCAGCGAAAGCCGCTGAGGCCCTGATACATAAGGATGTCGACAGGATAATTGTCACCCGTCCGGTCCTGCAGGCTGATGAAGATCTCGGCTTCTTGCCCGGGGATATTTCGGAAAAATTCGCCCCTTACTTCCGCCCGGTGTACGACATCCTGGTGCGGCGTCTGGGATCGTCTTTCATGCAGTACTGCCTGCGTCCCGAAATCGGTAAAGTTGAAATTGCGCCGTTCGCCTACATGCGCGGACGTACCTTTGAAAATGCGGTGGTGATTCTTGACGAGGCGCAGAACGTTACCGCAGCGCAGATGAAAATGTTCCTGACGCGCCTCGGGGAAAACGTCACGGTTATCGTTAACGGCGACATCACGCAGTGCGATTTGCCTGCGGGTGTGAAGTCAGGATTGAGCGATGCGCTGGCGCGGTTCGAAGAAGATGAGATGGTGGGTGTGGTCAGATTTGGCAAGCAGGATTGTGTCCGCTCGGCCCTGTGCCAGAGGACGTTAAACGCTTACGACTGAAAATAATTGTTAACGATCTGAAAAGCCCAAACTGCGTTTGGGCTTTTTTCTTTGCGCGAATTATTTGCCCGAAATGTGAAGGGGGTCAAAAGGATTGGTCAAGGAGAGACGATTTTTGAAGAGCGGGAATTATCCTGGCCCACGGCGATGCCGTATACTCGACTCAAGCAGAGACAATCACTATTTTTAAATTTTAGGCTATTGGCCCGTCAACACAGCGATAAAGAAGGACCTTTGTCTGACCTGCAACCTATCGGAATACGAGGATTTCATCATGGAAAAGAAAGTTATCTACCTGTTTTGCTCCGCCGGCATGTCCACTTCTCTTCTGGTTTCTAAAATGAAGGCTCAGGCCGAGAAGTATGAAGTACCGGTCATTATTGAAGCATTTCCTGAAACCCTGGCGGGTGAAAAGGGCAGCGTTGCGGATCTGATTTTGCTCGGTCCACAAATTGCCTATATGTTGCCAGAAATTCAAAAAGTATTACCGAACAAGCCGGTCGAAGTTATTGACTCGGTCATGTATGGCAAAATTGATGGACTCGGTGTTCTGAAAGCGGCCGTCGCGTCAATCAAGAAAGCAGCAGCAAATAATTAATATTAACTTTTGATTTATTTTTTCCGTCAAAGAACGACCTTACACACCCTGGCCGCCGACCCGGCGGCATTAAAGGAAACTGCAAATGAGTAAAGTCATTGATTCACTTGAAAAGGTACTCCTTCCTTTTGCCGTCAAAATAGGAAAGCAGCCGCACGTTAACGCAATTAAAAATGGTTTTATTAAGTTAATGCCGTTAACGCTGGCGGGGGCGATGTTTGTTCTCATCAATAACGTATTTTTAAGTTTTGGCGCCGGTTCATTCTTTTATTCCTTAGGTGTTCGTTTAGACCCCTCGACCATTGAAACCCTTAATGGGTTGAAAGCCATCGGCGGCAATGTGTACAACGGTACGTTGGGCATAATGTCATTGATGGCTCCCTTTTTTATAGGGATGGCATTAGCTGAAGAAAGAAAAGTCGACCCCATGGCGGCAGGGTTATTATCCGTCGCGGCCTTCATGACCGTTACCCCTTATAGCGTGGGCGAAGCCTATGCCGTAGGCGCTAACTGGTTAGGCGGTCAGAATATTATTTCTGGCATTATTATCGGTCTGGTTGTCGCAGAGCTGTTTACTTTTGTTATTCGCCGCAACTGGGTTATTACTTTGCCAGACAGCGTGCCGACATCTGTTTCTCGCTCATTCTCGGCGATTATTCCAGGCTTTATTATTCTGTCAATCTTCGGAATTATTTCCTGGCTACTGGCGAGCTACGGCAGTAACTTCCACCAGATCATCATGGACTCCATTTCAACGCCGCTGGCGTCAATGGGAGCCGTTGTCGGCTGGGCGTACGTTATTTTCAACTCCCTGCTGTGGTTCTTCGGCGTGCACGGTTCGCTGGCGCTGACCGCGCTGGATAACGGCATCATGACCCCATGGGCGCTGGAAAACATCGCAATCTACAACCAGTACGGCTCTGTGCAGGCGGCAATCGACGCTGGCAAACAGTTCCACTTCTGGGCGAAACCTATGCTCGACTCCTACATCCTGCTGGGTGGCTCCGGGGCGACGCTGGGGCTTATCATCGCTATCTTTATCGTTTCACGCCGCGCTGACCATCGTCAGGTGGCTAAGCTGGCGCTGCCTTCCGGCATCTTCCAGATTAACGAGCCTATCCTGTTCGGTCTGCCAATCATCATGAACCCGGTAATGTTCATCCCGTTCGTGCTGATCCAGCCGATTCTTGCGGCCATCACGCTTGCGGCTTACTCCATGGGCATCATCCCGCCGGTGACCAACCTTGCGCCGTGGGTCATGCCAACCGGCCTGGGCGCCTTCTTCAACTCTAACGGCAGCATTGCGGCACTGCTGGTCGCATTGTTCAACCTGGGTATCGCGACGCTGGTCTACATGCCGTTCGTTATCCTGTCGAACAAAGCGCAGGCGGTTATCGAAGAAGAAGAAAGCGAAGAAGATATAGCTAACGCACTGAAATTCTAATCGAGGCGGGGAGCGAATACCTTCCCGCACATACTGATTTAATGGGAAATAAACATGTTTGATTTAGACAATATTGTAGACAAAGAAGACGAAGCGCAGGACCTGGAAGAGGTGGTGATGGACTTAATCATCAACTCGGGGCAGGCCCGCAGCCTGGCCTACGCCGCGCTGAAACAGGCAAAAGCAGGGGACTTTGAGCAGGCAAAAGAGCTGATGGGCAAATCCCGCCTGGCGCTGAATGAAGCGCACCTGGTACAGACCAAACTGATTGAAGGCGACCAGGGCGAAGGTAAAACGAAAGTTAGCCTGGTGCTGGTCCACGCTCAGGATCATCTGATGACCTCGATGCTGGCACGCGAACTCGTGACCGAACTCATTGAGCTTCATGAAAAAATAAAATAACGTAAGGAGTCATAATGCAGACACCGGTACTGAGCATGGAAATCAAAACAGCACGCGAAAATCAGCTTTTCGATGGTCAAAATTTCCATGTTTTTATCTACAACAAAGTAGAAAGCATCTCCGGGCTGCATGAACATGACTACTACGAATTTACCGTGGTGCTGACCGGGCGATATTACCAGGACATTAACGGTAAGCGGGTACTGTTAGAGCGCGGCGATTTTGTTTTTATCCCGCTGGGGTCTAACCACCAGAGCTATTATGAATTTGGTGCCACCAGAATATTAAATGTGGGTATCAGTAAAGCATTTTTTGAAAAACACTATTTACCGTTATTACCACCGCGCTTTGTCGCATCGCAGGTTTATCAGGTCAAGAGCGAATTTCTGACCTATATCGAATCAGTGATTGCCTCGCTAAATTTCAGAGACGGTGAGTTTAACGAGTTCCTGGAGGTCGTGACCTTTTATATTGTCAACCGGCTGCGTCACCATCGGGAATCAGAAGTGATTACGGATATTCCGGTCTGGCTAAAGATTACCGTTGAGAAAATGCATGATAAAGCCCGCTTTGGCGACCGGGCACTGGCTAATATGGTGGAGCTGTCCGGTAAGTCGCAGGAATATTTAACCCGCGCTACCCAGCGTCACTATGGCAAAACACCGATGCAGATTATTAATGAAATCCGCATTGATTTTGCTAAAAAGCAGCTTGAGATAACCAATTATTCCGTGACGGACATTGCTTTTGAATCAGGTTATAGCAGTCCGAGCATGTTTATTAAAAACTTTAAGAAGCTCACCTCATTCACGCCAAAGCAATACCGGAAACAATTGTGCAGCATCAATAATTAGTTCGTAGATGAATTAATTAAGATTAATGTTAATCTTCAGCCATTCATCTATATCGCAGTCTTTAATTTGCAGTGCAATAAAATTGTACGGGAGTTCCCATGAGCAAAAAACTGAAAGTGGTCACCATCGGTGGCGGAAGTAGCTATACCCCAGAATTACTTGAAGGCTTTATTAAACGCTACGACCAGTTACCGATCACCGAATTATGGCTGGTGGATGTTGAAGCCGGTAAAGAGAAGCAGGATATTATTTACGATCTCTGCCTGCGCATGGTGGAACACGCGGGCGTGCCGATTGCAATCTACAAAACCCTTAACCGCCGCGAAGCCCTGGTAGACGCAGATTTCGTCACCACCCAGCTGCGCGTTGGGCAGTTGAAAGCGCGCGAGCTTGACGAACGTATTCCGCTGAGCAACGGTTATCTCGGTCAGGAAACCAACGGAGCGGGCGGCCTGTTCAAAGGCCTGCGCACCATTCCGGTGATTTTCGACATCATTAAAGATGTAGAAGAAATCTGCCCGAACGCCTGGGTTATCAACTTCACCAACCCGGCAGGCATGGTGACGGAAGCCGTCTTCCGCCACACCAAATTTAAGAAATTTATCGGCGTGTGCAACATCCCGGTGGGCATGAAGATGTTCATTCAGGACGTGCTGAAGGTGAAGCCGGAAGACGAGCTGAACATCGATCTGTTCGGCCTGAACCACCTGGTGTTTATCCGTGATGTGCTGGTGAACGGCGAATCACGTTTTGCCGAGCTGCTGGACGGCGTTGCCACCGGTACGCTGAAGCCGAGCGGTGTGAAAAACATCTTCGACCTGCCGTTCAGCGAAGGGCTGATTCGTTCGCTGAACCTGCTGCCATGTTCTTACCTGCTTTACTACTTTAAGCCGAAAGAGATGCTGGCCATCGAAATGGGCGAATTCTATAAGGGTGGCGCCCGCGCAACCGTGGTGCAGCAGGTAGAAAAGCAGCTTTTCGAGCTGTATAAAGATCCAAACCTGGACGTGAAGCCTAAAGAGCTGGAGCTGCGCGGCGGCGCGTACTACTCCGATGCGGCCTGCGAAGTCATCAGCGCGATTTACAACGACAAGCAGACCGAGCACTACGTCAACTTCCCGCACAAGGGCCATATTGACAACATCCCGGCCGACTGGGCTATCGAAATGACCTGTACCATTGGCCGCGACGGCGCGACGCCTTCACCGCGCATTAAGCATTTTGACGAGAAGGTTCTCGGCCTGATCTATACCATCAAGGGCTTTGAAGTGGCGGCAAGCGAAGCGGCGTTAAGCGGTAAGCTGGACGACGTGCTGCTGGCGCTGAACCTCAGCCCCCTGATCCACTCCGATAAAGACGCGGAGAAACTGGCGCGCGAGATGCTGATGGCGCACGAAGCGCTGCTGCCTAACTTCGCAGGCACCATTGCGGGTCTGAAATAACCTCACGGTGGATGAAGCTTACGCTTATCCACCCTACAAAGTTGCAGTAAGCCGGGGCATAGCGTTATCCGACATAAGGAAGCCTGTATGGAAAAGTTATTGATCGTAAATGCCGACGATTTTGGCCTCTGCAAGGCGCAGAACTACGGCATTATCGAGGCGTTCAGCCATGGCGTCGTGACGTCCACCACTGCGATGGTTAACGCGGCGGGGATTGAGCATGCTGTGAAGCTGAGCAAGGCGCATCCCGATCTGTCCGTGGGCATGCACTTTGTGCTGACGCTGGGCCGTCCGCTTTCCGCCATGCCGGGGCTGACCCGTGAAAACGGTGAGCTGGGTAAATGGATCTGGGAGATGGGCGAGGCGGGCACGCTGCCGCTGGATGAAATAGAACACGAGCTGGAATATCAGTTTGCGCGCTTTATCGATCTTTTTGGCCGACTGCCAACGCACCTCGACAGCCACCACCACGTCCATATGATCCCGCAAATCTTCCCCATCGTAGAGGCCTTCGCGAAAGATAAAGGGATCGCAATCCGTATTGACCGGGACGATCTGCGCCAGGGCGAGATGAAGCTTCAGGGTGCGAAAAGCAGCCAGGGTTTCGACAGCGGATTCTACGGCGAGGCGATTTCCGAAGCGCTGTTTCTTGAAACGCTCGAGCGCAGCACCGCGCGCAACGAGCAATCGCTAGAAATCATGTGCCACCCGTCGTTTATCGACAATACGGTGCTGGCCAGCAAATACTGCTACCCAAGGCTTGCGGAGCTGGACGTGTTGACTTCGGCGACGCTCAAAGAGGCGATTGCCCGACGTGGCTATCGGCTGGGGTCATTCAGAGATTTATAACAAAAAAGGCAATGATCAATTCATTGCCTTTTAAGCTTTCGGTGTTTGATGGTCAAAAAAAGCCCGCATTTGCATGCGGGCTCTTCTTTGAATGTGGCGGTGAGAGAGGGGTTGATTCGCTGCGCTCACCCTGCGGGCGTCATGGCCATATCTGTCCCTGACGTCCAACAGGCTAAAGCCTGTTGTCGAACCCTGTCGAGGATTCTCACCCTTCTCTCGTGGTGCTATATGCGAAAAAAAAGCCCGCATTTGCATGCGAGCTCTTCTTTGAATGTGGCGGTGAGAGAGGGGTTCGAACCCTCGATACGTTGCCGTATACACACTTTCCAGGCGTGCTCCTTCAGCCACTCGGACACCTCACCGTATTGTTTTTGCTACCCACTTACGGGGGCAACGGGGCGCTACTATAGGGAGTAAGCCCCTATCGGTCAAGCGTAATTTATTCTTTATAGCGCGTTTGCTCAAGGGGTGAGCAAAAGGGCCTGAAAAGATCTTGTTGTCGTTTGGATGAGAATAAACGGCGGATGACGCTGCGCTTATCCGCCCTACGTGTGGACTGGTAGGGTGGATAAGCGCAGTGCCATCCACCGGAGGTTTTAAAGACGAAAAAAAGCCCGCATTTGCATGCGGGCTCTTCTTTAAGTATGCCGGTGAGGGAGGGATTGATTCGCTGCGCTCACCCTGCGGGCAGCGGAGCCATGAATGTCTCCGCTGTCCAACAGGCTTAACCTGTTGTCGAACCCTGTCGAGAGTTCTCATCCGCTCCCTTTTAGGGGCTACGGGCAATAAAAAAGCCCGAACATGAGTTCAGGCTTTCCTATGAAATATGGCGGTGAGGGAGGGATTGATTCGCTGCGCTCACCCTGCGGGCAGCGGAGCCATGAATGTCTCCGCTGTCCAACAGGCTTAACCTGTTGTCGAACCCTGTCGAGAGTTCTCATCCGCTCCCTTTTAGGGGCTACGGGCAATAAAAAAGCCCGAACGTGAGTTCAGGCTCTTCTTTAAGTATGGCGGTGAGGGAGGGATTCGAACCCTCGATACGTTGCCGTATACACACTTTCCAGGCGTGCTCCTTCAGCCACTCGGACACCTCACCATATTGTTGCTCCAGCGCTGCTGGAACGGGCGCTAATGTAGGGAAAATGGCATGGGGCGTCAACGCTATTTTTACCGAAATTCGCGCGTTTAGACAAACTTCAAACAACTTGCGCTTTAAACCAGCAAAGGGCGCTGCTTTTTTATTACATTCAGTACTTGAATTGATTCGCGTTTCGCGTAATCCTGGGAAAAAAGAGGAGAAAGCGTGGATATCATATTTTATCACCCAACGTTCGATACCCGGTCCTGGCTGACTGGCCTGCAAAAGTTAATGCCCGACGCACGCGTTCGGGAATGGAAGCCTGGCGATAATGAACCTGCCGATTACGCGCTGGTCTGGCACCCGCCGGTGGAGATGCTTGCCGGGCGTAGGCAGCTGAAAGCGATTTTCGCCCTTGGCGCTGGCGTGGACTCGATTCTTAGTCGGCTTCAGGCGCATCCCGATATGCTGCCTGCCGGCGTGCCTTTATTCCGTCTGGAAGATACCGGTATGGGACTTCAGATGCAGGAATATGCCGTAAGCCAGGTGCTGCACTGGTTCCGCCGCTTTGATGACTATCAGGCGCAGAAGGGGGAGGCGAAATGGCAGACGCTGGAAGATTATCGTCGCGAGGAGTTCACGATTGGCCTGCTTGGCGCAGGCGTGCTGGGCAGCAAGGTGGCGGAAAGCCTGCTTGCGTGGGGATTCCCGGTGCGCTGCTGGAGCCGCAGCAAGAAGGATTACCCTGGCGTGACCAGCTTTGCGGGCGAAGAGCAGCTCGGAGAATTCCTGCGGGGGACGCGGGTGCTGATTAACCTGCTGCCCAACACGCCGCAGACCGTTGGCATCATCAATCAGTCTCTCCTGTCCCAGCTTGCCGACCAGGCCTTTGTGCTCAACCTGGCGCGCGGCGTGCATCTTGTTGAGGCCGATCTGCTGTCGGCGCTTGAAAGCGGCAAGGTTAAAGGTGCAATGTTGGATGTCTTTGCCAAAGAACCGCTGCCTGTCGACAGCCCGCTCTGGAAGCATCCTCGCGTGGCCATTACTCCACACATTGCGGCGGTAACGCGTCCGGACGAAGCGATGACCTATATCGCGAAAACCATCGGCCAGATTGAGAAGGGCGAGAAGCCGACAGGGGAAGTTTCCCTGCAGTACGGCTACTAAACCGATGCCCGGCGGCCATGCCGGGCTAAAATTCAGCGGCGATAACTGCTATCCTTGGCTAAAAGAGAAAAGGAGAGAGCCATGTATCCCGTTGACCTGCATATGCATACCGTCGCCAGCACCCACGCCTACAGTACCCTCCACGATTACATCGCCATCGCGAAAAGCAAAGGCATTAAATTATTCGCGATCACCGATCATGGCCCGGACATGGCCGACGCCCCGCACTACTGGCATTTCGTGAATATGCGCATCTGGCCGCGACTGGTTGACGGCGTGGGCATCCTGCGCGGTATTGAAGCGAACATTAAAAATACCAGCGGGGAAATCGACTGCACAGGCCCGATGCTGGACGCTCTCGACCTGATTATTGCCGGTTTCCACGAGCCTGTTTTCCCCCCGCAGGATGAAGCGACCCATACCGAAGCCATGATTGCCACGATGGCGGCGGGGGATGTGCATATCATCAGCCATCCCGGCAACCCTAAGTTCCCCGTCGATATTCCTGCAATTGCAGAAGCCGCAGCGAAATACCATGTGGCGCTCGAGCTGAATAACTCCTCCTTTACCCATTCCCGCAAGGGCAGCGGCCCGAACTGCCGTGCTGTTGCGGCCGCCGTGCGTGACGCGGGCGGCTGGCTGGCGCTGGGATCTGACTCCCATACGGCTTTTAGCCTTGGCGACTTCAGTGAATGCCGTAAAATCGTCGACGAAGTTGATTTCCCGGAGGAGCGTATTCTTAACGTTTCGCCGCGCCGTTTATTAGCATTTCTTGAATCCCGTGGCATGGCACCGATTGCTGAGTTCGCCACGCTTTAATCTTCACCCCTGAATGGACCCTGAGCATGAATGAGTTCTCAATTATTTGCCGTATTTTAGGATCGCTGTTTTATCGTCAGCCGCAGGATCCCCTGCTGGTGCCGCTACTGACTATGATCCGCGAAGGAAAGCTTGCGGCAAGCTGGCCTCTGGAGCAGGACGCGCTGCTGGTGCGCCTGCAGCAGAGCTGCGATCCCCAGCAGATGGCGGCAGATTACAACGCGCTGTTCGTGGGCGAAGCGTGCAGCGTTTCACCTTACCGCTCGGCCTGGGAAGAGGGCAGCCAGGAAGGGGAAGTACGCGAGTTTCTGAAGTCGCGAGGCATGCCGCTGGCGGAAACGCCTGCCGACCATTTTGGTACGCTGCTGCTCGCAGCCTCCTGGCTTGAAGATCAGTCTCAGGAAGACGAATACGAAGCGCAGATCACGCTGTTCGACGAGTATCTGCTGCCCTGGTGCGGCATTTTCCTCGGTAAGGTTGAAGCACATGCCACCACGCCTTTCTACCGCACGCTGGCGGCCGTCAGCCGTGAAGCGATTCAGGCGATGCGTGACGAGCTGGAAGAAGCTGAAGAGGAATAAGTGTGATTTAAATAGCAATTAAGCTGCAATAAATTTCTGTTTCTTTAATAAAATGTGCGGCAGATCGTGGTTGAGCAGAAAGGCTCTGCTATGATACGCCGCCATGAACATACTCATTTCTCTTGCACTGACTACCGGTATCCTCTCAGGCCTTTGGGGCTGGGTGGCGGTGAGTCTTGGCCTGCTTAGCTGGGCAGGTTTCCTCGGCTGTACGGCCTACTTTGCCTGCCCGCAAGGGGGGCTGAAGGGCCTGTTTATCTCACTTTGCACGCTGTGCAGCGGGGTTATGTGGGCGCTGGTCATTATCCACGGTAGCGCGCTTGCGCCGCATCTGGAGATGCTCGGCTATGTGGTTACCGGCGTTGTGGCCTTCCTGATGTGCCTCCAGGCCCGGCACGTCCTGCTTTCATTTGTTCCCGGCACTTTTATCGGCGCCTGTGCGATTTTTGCCAATCAGGGCGAGTGGCGGGTAGTCGTGCCTTCTTTATTGCTTGGGCTGGCGTTTGGTTTTGCGATGAAGAACAGCGGGCTCTGGCTTGCGGCAAGAAAAGCGAAACGAATGGCTGTCATTCCTGAATAAAAAAAACCAGCCGAGGCTGGTTTTTTATTACCCGGGGCGCATCAGGCTTCCGGAGGCACCGACATCTCTTTATATTTAACGAGAATCGGGTTAGTTCTGTCGGACGGGTTTTTCAAGTCCCACAGCCCGCGGTCGATACCGTCATTGACCAGGTAAATGACCCCGGTTTCGATGGCGGACATCAGGCACATCATGACCGGTTCATTGCTGGTATAGCCGATTTCACCCTCCAGCAGGCGCTGGTAGTCGATAAAGCGGAATACCCCGGCCTGTACTTCGTAAGACAAAATAGTTTTGCTGGTGTTGACTGAAGAAAGGACTTCACCGGTGCTTACATTAACGACGCGTAAGTTCACCGCAATCTGATCTAGCTGATATTCCGTATTGGCGCCAATCCCAAAGTAACGCGCCCCGACCCCGCCGGATTTCACATTGCTTTCATAGCCAATAATCGACCCTTCAATCATAACGTTTGCCGCCATCAGAGATTGCAGAGGCTGCCGGTTATTATCTGCGACGGTGCCATTTTCCTGGGCTGCACGAATAATTTTTCGTTCATTAAGCAGGTTTTGTAATCCCTGACGTTCCAGAGGAATAAACCAACGCGAGTCCTTCAGCGCCGTCACCAGCATCGCGGTGGCGCTTTGCGGTACGGCCGTAGAGAAGTTACTCGCCGGATAAGGTTTAAACTGACCGGTTTCATCCTGAATGTTGTAGACCGAGACAAACAGTTTTCCCTGAGCTTCCGGCAGATGGGTGAGATCGCGGTAGCTCTGGGCCCGAGGCATCAGAGTAGGGCGTGCAGCTTCTTTAGGTGGCGCGGTTAAACAACCACTTAATAAACACACTGCTACGATAAGAAGTAAGCGCTGCATGATGTTTATCCTTAAATACTTTTTGATTGTTTAAGCCCACTAAAAATCAGTAGAGTTACTTTGTAAGCCGGCAACCTGAATGGTTGAGACTTTCCCGGTTTTGCGGTCAGTGACGTTGAGCTGCAGCTGGCCATCCGTATTCTTGATATCAACAATAAAGTCGTTGGTGACCATGCGACCAGGTTTACCGGTGTTAATATTGGTCAACAGTCCGCCCAGTACCTGGGACTGAATAGCCTGGGTAAAGTTATCCAGTGCGGATGGAGTCTCAATACCAAAATCGTCGTCATAGCTGGGATCTTTATACGAATTTTGCGCCTGTGCTCCGTTTAACAAATACGAGCCGTTATTGGGGTTGCCGCCAAAGTTAGGGTTTACGAACTGGAAAACCATGTTTCCTCCCCAGGCCAGCGGTGTGACCAGCATTAACGGTAAAACTGCATGAACAATACGCATGACAGCCTCCTAAAACTCATCGTGGGTTAAATCACCGGTACTCAACAATGCTTTGTCGACCTGCCGGCGTTTAATTGCCTCATCAGTTTGAATCAGTGCGACTTCAACGTTGCGGTCAAAGTCACGTTTCGTGGGGAATAAAAAAGCCTGGTAGATCACGTCCTGATCGATAGTAATGGTTATCCAGCTTCCCCAACGGGCACTGGGCCGTTCATTAATAGTCAGATTCCCGGTAAAACTGCTTTCCCACTTATCGCTGAAGGCACGGTAAAAGTCGTGGCCCACAGAAGAAACGGTGTGATCCGTCAGCAGTCCGGGGATCTCCACTTCAACGGCGCGAACGCCGCCTGGAGCGCACAGTAAAACTGTCGCCAGCAGTAAAGCAGGGTGTCGTTTCATGGCCTTATCGCCTGAGATTATCGTTTGCCCAGGAGACCGCCTGAGTGCGGTTCTTAACAGCTATCTTCTTGAAAAGATTGTAGAGATGTGTTTTTACCGTGTTCTCACTAATAAACAGCGAACGGGCAATTTCAATATTTGAAGCGCCAATGCGTAATTTATTAAGGATTTCCTTTTCACGGTGCGTTAATAACGACGACTCAACGTTATTAAAGCGATAATTTCCTGAATGGTTGATCAAATAGCTGGCAAGCTTTTGTGAGAAGTAGCATTCGCCATCCATGACCCCCCGAATCCCCTCTACGACACGCGGTTCCTCTTCTGTGGTATAAAACACCCCATTAATATGCGGCCAGTTTTCAATGTCACGGAACTGATACTCTTCAGGAGTATTAAGAAGAAGAAGCTTGATGCTGTTGTGCTTGCGGCTTAAGGTATCTTGCCAATAATTAATAAGCTTCTTATCCGCCTCTACCATATCGAAGAGCACCAGAACATTGCCCGCTATCTCTTCAAGAGAGCGTTGAATGTTATGAAGTTTTCCGTTAACAGCCAGAGACGACTTTAAATGTTGTAATAAAGCTGTAGCCTGCAGCGAAGGTTTGGTGATCAACAACAATGTGTGACCATTTAATGTATGGACTTCATTAAACATGTTGGAACTCCACCCGGTTTTTATGCACTATCAGCTGAATTAACAGGAAGTTAATTCACCAGAGGTACTGATAAGTGCGGCACTGCTGTGTGTTAAAGATAAAAACACTTTCATGAATGCGATTTAAATACGCTGAGAGTGTTAAAGGAAATCATTACTGCTGATTCCAATCTAGCGGTTACTAATCTTAAAGCAAGTGTTAAACGTGTAACTTAATGTAACTGTGAATATTAAAATGTTGCATAAAGAAATTTTGACTATTTAGTCCTGATACTAAAGTTGTACAAATTTATTAGTTTGCACAATTATACATGTCGTACAAACAATTGTATCTTATTGTATTTTATGGTTTTTTGTGAATTAGTTCCGCTATGAATTACTTTTAACATATGTAAGTGACAGGTAACTTACTGCGAGTTGCCGCTTCGCTTAAGAAAACACGCCTTGATGACATGGGTTATGAATAATTTGTTGTTCTCCTCGTAAGGCTTCTCAGCCAGACGGCAAAAATAGATCCACTGATAGTTCAGTGGGTGACGAGTGATGCAGGCCTCTTTTTTTATCCAAAGAACGCTTTGTTGGCATTGGTTTTTTTTAAATAACTCATGCTTTGTGGTGAGTATAATTATAAAAATACAACGTGCGGGTGAGATATTTTAAATGTTTCGACAGACATACTCATTTCCGTAACGCAGCAATAACTTCTTACCGCTGGCGTTAACAGGAAATAATTTTCGCTTAATTACCTGGCAGCATCCAGGTCCAGGATGACAACATGAAAAACAGATCGTTATTTATGGTGTTAGCATTGCTGGGTGCACCTGGTTATGTATTAGCAGCAGGTTCTGACCTCGCTGCTTCAGAGTATAACTTTGCAGTTAATGAATTAAGCAAAGCCTCTTTTAATCAGGCAGCAATTATTGGTCAGTACGGCGGCAATAACAGTGCCGACGTCAACCAGAAAGGTTATCGGCAGCTGGCGGAAGTCTCTCAGTACGGGAGTAACAACCGGGCAAATGTCGATCAATCAGGAAGTTATAATCTTGCTTATATTTCGCAGCAGGGCAGCGCCAATGATGCGGATATTAAGCAGAGTAATTCTGGAAATGCAGCCCTTATTATTCAGAAAGGTTCTGGTAATAAAGCAAGCATTATTCAGGACGGTACGCAAAAAACAGCAGTTGTAGTGCAGAAACAGTCGCAAATGGCGGTTCGTGTTATCCAACGATAATACACAAACTATTTGGGCTTACATTCTCAATCCGATGGGGGTTTCACCATGAACTTTTTCAAAGTGGCAGCATTAGCAGCGTTGGTGGTTTCAGGTAGTGCACTGGCAGCAGGATTCGGCGGTGGCGGCGGCGGATATCCTGGTGGCGGTATGCCACAATCAAATGAAAATTCAACCCTGAAAATTTATCAGCAGGGTGGCGGTAACAACGCAACTGCGCTGCAGTCTGACGCTAAAAACTCTATTACAGACATTAAACAGTCTGGTGGGGGCAACGGTGCCGATGTCGGCCAGGGTTCTGACGACAGTTCAGTAGAACTTTCTCAGAACGGTTTTGCTAACAACGCCACCATCGACCAGTGGAACGGCAAACAGTCTGATATTACCGTCCGTCAATACGGCGGGGGTAACGGTGCTGTTGTCGACCAGACCGCATCTGGTTCACACGTCCAGGTTACTCAGGTTGGCTTTGGTAACCATGCGACGGCTTCCCAGTACTAACTGAGAATCTGCGCTATATAAAAACAGGGCCATGGCCCTGTTTTTTTATGGGAGAAAAGCATGCACACCTTAATTTTGTTAGCAGCCCTTTCTAATCAGCTGACCTTTACTACCCAGCAGCAGGGCAATATTTACACCATTGAGCCCGTTGCCACACTGACTACCGATTGTCGTTGTGCCATGCAGCTGGCGGCTACGCGAGCCGGGGCAGGGGGAAGCAGTACCAGTAAACAACGTTCAACCCTCTTTATTAAGGCCAATGAGCCGATCAGTCTGACCAGACTGAGCCTGAATATTGAACCCGGCGATACGGTGACGATCACTGTGACGCTGAGCGACGGTAATAATATTAATATAGAAAAACAATGGGTTATGCCGGGGAAAACGTAACAACGTTTCAAGGGTTTTTATTTGTAAATATATTGTTGCGAATATGTCGTTCCTGAACCAATGTTTTACTGTAGTGGATTCATCGTTTGCCGATAACCCTCAGTACACTTTGCGTTGAGGAGTCAACATCGTGGTAAAAGCGACTTTAAAGATTTATTTATGTATTGCCGCGCTGGCCAGCGTTTCTACCTTCGCTCATGCAGACAAAAATAGCGGCGTGATTCATTTCCGTGGGGAGATAGTCGAAGGTGGATGCGGCTTCTCGCCACAGGAACAGTGGATTAATATCATCTGCAGCAATAAAGGAAAACCTGTCACCCATACCGTCGCACTATCGGGCCTGAACGTCTGGTCCGTTCGCGGTGACAGCCTCATGCACACCAACATTCGCTACCTCGACCCGCAAAAACGCCTGGCTATTGTCAGCGTGGCCTACGAATGATCCCCTCTGGTCCGGTCCTCCGGATCAGCCGTTTGCAAAAGTGATGATTTATTTCCGTGCTGGTTTTGTTACTATTCCGGGCCTTCGGAACTTGCAACGATGGAAAGGCTTCATTGCTGAGGATTGTCCGAAGAATTAAGAGTTATTCGATATCCCGCGCCATAAAAAAAAGCTACATATGCGGGTCGCAGCAAATGATGATGGTAGCGAGAATGAAGTTAGGGTTTAACATTACTGACTGGCAGGCGATCGCTCCCGGTCTGTCTGACGTCGCGCTTTGGCGCGCGTGGGGAGACGCTCCGGCGGCAATTGACGCAAAAGCGTCAATTGCAAAATGCACGCATCTGCCCATGATGACGGCCCGACGCCTGGCTTCCGGTAGCCGCCTCGCCGTTGATACGGCCCTTGCCGTGCTCGCCCGCCGTCAGGCCGATGCGCTGGTTTTTTCCAGCCGCCACGGCGAACTGGAGCGCAACTACCGAATCCTTACCGCGCTTGCTGAACAGCAGGCGCTCTCGCCTACCGATTTTGCCATGTCCGTTCATAATTCTGCCGTGGGCAACGTCACCATCGCGGCGAAGACGCCGTATGTCTCCTCTTCCGTTTCGGCCGGGCGCGACACCTTTTTGCAGGCCCTGATCGAGGTGGCTGCTTTTCAGCATGCTGGCTATCGCCGCGTGCTGCTGGTGGATTTTGACGGGGCGATCCCTGAATTTTATCAGCCGCATCTTGACGAGTGCGATGAACATTACCCTTACGCCGTGGGTCTGCTTCTGGAAGCGGGGGAGCAGCTGCGGGTTGAAAGTAAGCCCGCAGCAGAAAAATGCGCGCAGCGGTTACCCCAGAGCCTGGCTTTTCTTCATGCCTGGCTGGGTCAGGAAAGCAATTTTGCCGTCACCGGCGAGCGGTTAACCTGGCAGTGGACGCGCAGCTGATGTGGCTCCTGGTCCGGCGGCGGATGGCATGGGGCTGGCGCGTCATCATGACCGGCTTTCTGTTCATCCTGTTTGGCAGCGGTGGCCTGGTTTTGTCGCTGGTATGGTTCAATTTGCTGCTCCTTGCCGTGCGCGCGCCGGTTAAACGCCGCAGCTTTGCCCGCCGCAGCATCAGCGCAAGCTTTCGTCTGTTTTTGCGCATCGGCAGGCTGCTCGGCGTGTTTGATTACCAGATTGAGGGTGCGGAGGCTTTGCGAGCCGAAAAAGGCAGCCTCATCGTTGCCAACCATCCCACGCTGCTTGATTATGTTTTTATTGCCTCCCTGGCCCCGGAGATCGGCTGCCTGGTGAAAGCGAGCCTGATCGGTAACCCCTGTTTCCGGGGCGTAATTCGGGCCGCAGACTACCTGATTAACAGCCAGGGAGAAACGCTGCTGCCGGAAAGTCAGCGCAGGCTGGCGGCGGGTGAGAGCATCCTTATATTCCCGGAAGGCACGCGCACGCGCCCAGGGGAGCCTCTGACGATACAGCGAGGCGCGGCGCAGATTGCGGTGCGCAGCGCCTGCCCGCTACGGCTGGTGCATATTGATTGTGACCAGCGCTATCTGGACAAGCAGAGCCGCTGGTATCAGATCCCGGCGCGCAGGCCAATGATTACGGTATCGGTGCGCCAGCGCATCGAAAGCCTGGATTTTGTGGAAAAGTGCGACGATGCCCCGGCGCTGGCGGCGCGTCGCCTGAGCCACTATTTACGTCAGGCGCTTGTCCCTGACCCCCGTTAAGACCCGGATGCACATATGGAATCCTTACAGAACGACATAAAGCAATTAATCATCAACACGCTGAATCTTGAAGAGACGGCCGTGGATGATATCGACAGCAACGTGCCGCTATTCGGCGAAGATGGCTTAGGACTGGACTCCATTGATGCCCTCGAACTGGGCCTTGCGGTCAAAAAGCGTTATAGCGTCGTCCTCTCAGCGGAAAATGAAGCTATGCGTCAGCATTTTTACTCTGTAGCGACGCTTGCGGCCTTTATTGCCAGCCAAAATCCCGGCCATAGCGCCTGAAAAAGAACGAGTCAGTTATGAATCAAGAAGCGATTTATCAAGAAGTCACCGAGCTGCTGGTCAAGCTGTTTGAGCTGGATGCAGCCCAGATCAAACCTGAAGCCCGCCTGTACGAAGACCTGGATCTGGACAGCATCGACGCCGTGGACATGGTTGTTCACCTGCAAAAGCGCAGTGCAAAGAAAATCAGGCCGGAAGATTTTAAAGCAGTACGCACCGTACAGGATGTGGTTGACGCTGTAGAACGGTTGTATCAGGACTCCTGATGCGCGGGCAGGGCGCAAAAGCGTTGAGCATTGCAGGATGGCTGGCCGTTATCGGCTGGCCTTTTGCCGTCTGGCTTGCGCTAACATTCCCGCACCTGCGCTGGCTGCTGCCGCTGCTGGCCCTGCTTTTTGTTCTGCGCCTGGCCGCGCTGCGCGGTAAAACGGGTACGCTAAGCCGTGCCGCTCAGGGGCTGGCGGGCGTCGCTATTATTCTGACGCTGGCAAGCGTCGGGCTTCGCGAGGCCCGGCTGCTGATGTGGTATCCCGTCGTGGTGAACATCGTGATGTTCGCTCTTTTTGGCGGCTCGCTGTTCAGCCGGATGCCGCTCATTGAGCGTCTCGCCCGCTGGCGAGATGGGGATCTCACCCCGGCGGCGGTTCACTATACGCGGCAGGTCACCCAGGTCTGGTGCATTTTTTTCGTCGTTAACGGGGCCGTGGCCCTGTGGACCTGCCTGCACGACAATCTGTATATCTGGACGCTGTGGAACGGTATGCTCAGCTATCTTCTGATGGGCACGCTGTTCGCAGTAGAGTGGCTGGTACGCCTGCGGGTGAAGCGCCGCCATGGTTGATATTCTGCCGCTGGGCCAGTGGCTGAGCGCCTCGCGCAGCGCCGGGCATCTGGTTGCCTTTGAGGGTGACAAGGGCTGGACGCAGGAGATGCTGCAACGCGATGTTCATCGCTTATATGGCGAACTGCGCCACCGGCCCGGCGAACGCTGGGCGCTCTGTTTTGATAATGGCTACCGTTTTCTTGTTGCGCTACTGGCTACGCTTCACGCGGGTAAAACGCCCGTTCTTCCCGGCCACTGCCGCGAAGCGCAACTGCGGGAACAGCACACGTTTTTTAGCGGCGTGATTGCCGACCAGCCTTTTTTGCTTGATTGCCCAGTCATCGTGCCTGATGGCCTTGCCTGCGATTTAGATATTACTTTACCGCCCGTTCCCGACTGCGCTGGCGTCGTGCTGTTCACCTCCGGCTCGACCGGCCAGCCCACGCAGATCTTCAAAACCGTACGGGCGCTGGATGAGGAGAGCGCCTGGCTCGCGGCGCTGTGGGGGAAGGCGCTGGCGAATTGCCGGGTTGTCGCGTCGGTCAGCCATCAGCATATGTACGGCCTGACGTTCCGCATTATGCTGCCGATGACGCTGGGCCTGCCGTGCGACACCGCTATGCTTCATTTCCCCGAGCAGCTCTCTGCCCGTAGGGGCTTTCCTTTACTGTTTATCAGCAGCCCCGCGTTTCTGAAGCGGCTGGATAACGGGCTTACGGCTCCCCCTTGTCGGATGACGATTTCGGCAGCCGGCAAGCTGGATGACGACACCGCGCAGCGGGCAGGGGAATGGCTGGGTGAGCCGGTTTGCGAAATCTACGGTACGACCGAAACGGGCGTGCTGGCGTGGCGAAAGCATCTGAAGGCCGGGCAGCCCTGGCAGCCGTTTCCGAAAGTTAAGTTTGCCGCTGACGAACAGGGATGGTCGGTACGTTCCCCATTAGTTGAGGGTGGCGTGTGTAATCTTGATGACAGCCTGGCTTTCACCGAACACGGTGAATTTACGCTGCTGGGCCGCCGCGACCGCATCGTTAAAATTGAAGAGAAACGGGTGTCGCTCAGCGAAATTGAGCGCCGCCTGCTGGCGCTGCCGATGATCAAAGACGTGGCGGTTGTCACCCTGACGCGTGGCGGACGCACGGTGCCCGGCGCCGTCGTGGTATTACAGCAGCCACATGAGCCGCTGAAAAAATTGAAAGCCCAGTGGCGCGACTCCCTGAGCCGGTGGCTCGAGCCGGTGGCCATCCCCCGCTACTGGCGCATCGTCGAAAGCATTCCGCTTAACAGCCAGAGCAAGCGGTCGTGGTCGCAACTACAGGAATTATTTGATGAGACCCCTTGAAGAGAGCCGCACGCAGCCGGAAGCGAACCAGCTGTGTTTGCTGCTGCGCATTCCAGCCGAAACGAGCTGGTTTCGCGGCCACTTTCCCGTGCAGCCGCTGCTGCCGGGCGTTGCCCAGCTTGACTGGGTCATGGCCTACGGCGCGGAACTTGCGCCAGGGCTGAGATTCAGCTCAATTGAGAACGTCAAGTTCCAGCGTCCGGTGCTGCCCGACAGCCTGCTGGAGCTGAACTTACGCTGGGATGTGGGCCGCAGCGCGCTGAGTTTTGAATATCGGCTGGTTAACGATGATGCGCGCCAGCCGGTCAGCAGCGGAAAAATCAAGCTATGTCAGTAAAGCCCTCTGATTTTCGCCCCTGCGTGGTGATCCCCTGTTATAACCACGGGGCCGCAATGCCGGACGTGCTTGCGCGCCTGCAGCCTTTTGCGCTGCGGTGTTTTATCGTCGACGACGGCAGCGAGCCGCAGACGGCAAACCAGCTCGTGGCGCTGGCCGCCAGCCATTCCGACGTGACGCTGGTTCGCCTGGCCATTAATGGCGGCAAAGGGCAGGCTGTGATTTCCGGTTTGCAGGCGGCGCAGCGGGCAGGCTTCACCCACGCCGTCCAGCTGGACGCCGACGGGCAGCACCGTATCGAAGATATTCCCCGTTTCCTTGATGAATCCCGTCTCCACCCTGACTCGCTGATTTCCGGGCGGCCGGAATACGACGACTCGGTGCCAAAGGCGCGCCTTTATGGCCGCTACGTCACCCACGTCTGGGTGTGGATTGAAACGCTGTCGCTGTCGCTGAAGGACAGCATGTGCGGCTTCCGCGTTTATCCGCTGGCCTCTACGCTCGCCCTGATTGCGCAGCATCCGCCGGGCAGGCGTATGGATTTCGACACCGAAATCATGGTGCGCCTTTACTGGTCCGGCGTGGATAGCCGCTTCCTGCGCACCCGCGTTACCTATCCCGCTGACGGCCTGTCGCACTTTGACGCCCTGCATGACAACCTGCGCATCTCGTGGATGCATACGAAGCTGTTCTTCGGCATGCTGCCGCGCATTCCCGCTCTGCTGATGCGCCACCGCCGTAACGCGGATCACTGGGCACAGGTGCCAGAGCGCAAAGGGCTGGCGGGCATGCGCCTGATGCTGCGCATCTACCAGGTTCTGGGGCGGCGAGCCTTTACGCTGCTGCTTTACCCTGTGGTGGCGTGGATGTGGCTGACCGGTGGCGCTCAGCGTCAGGCATCGCAAAGCTGGCTGCAGCGTGTGCAACAGCAGGCGAAGAGTAAAGGCATAGCGCTGCCGGGCGGGCTAAACAGCTTCCGCCACTTTTTACGTTTCGGCGACGCGATGCTCAACAAAATTGCCGCCTGGCGAGGGGATATCAAATGGGGAAGGGATATTAGCTTCGCCCCCGGCAGCCGCGAAGTTTTGCAGCCCAAGCCGGGCAGCGGAAAGCTTATTCTTGCCGCGCATCTTGGCGAAATTGAGGCCAGCCGCGCGCTGGCGCAGGTTGACGAAGGGCTGGTGATCAACGCCCTGGTCTTTACCGATCACGCCCGGCGCTTCCGGCAGATAGTTGAAGAGATTGCTCCGCAAGCCGCCGTTAATCTGCTGCCAGTTACCCATATTGGCCCGGAAACGGCCATGATGCTGCGCGAGAAACTCGACGCCGGGGAGTGGATTGCTATAGTCGGCGACAGAATTGCGGTTAACCCCCAGCGCGGCGGCGAAAGGCGCATATGCTGGAGCCCGTTTATGGGGGCGTCTGCTCCGTTCCCGCAGGGGCCTTTTATTCTTGCCGCCGCGTTGCGCTGCCCGGTTATTCTGATGATGGTTCTGCGTGAACAGGGAAAGCTCCGTATTCATGCCGAGCCATTTGCTGACCCGCTACTTTTACCTCGGTCCACGCGCCAGCAGGCTCTTCAACTGGCCGTAGATCGCTACGCCGAACGGCTTGAGGCTTATGCTTTACGCTCGCCGCTCGACTGGTTTAACTTTTATGATTTCTGGCAGCTTCCGCCGGAAAAGGAGTCCGCATGCTGAGTGACCCGCGCTTTCACGTTGAGGTCAGCATTAAGGTGCCGTTTCACGATGTCGACGCCATGGAAGTCGTCTGGCACGGCAACTACTTTCGCTATTTTGAAATCGCCCGCGAGGCGCTGCTGGATCAGTTTGATTATGGCTATCGCGCCATGCGGGATTCCGGCTACGTGTGGCCGGTGGTCGATACCAGAGTAAAATACCGCGGCGTGGTGACCTTTGGGCAACAGATCCTCGTGCAGGCAAGCGTGCTGGAGTTCGAAAACCGCCTGAAGATCGGTTATCAAATCGTTGATGCCGCCAGCGGCAGGCGTACCACCACGGGCTATACCATTCAGGTTGCCGTAGACGCCGCATCCGGCGAGATGTGTTTTGTCTCTCCGGACGTGTTATTTGAACGCATGGGGATGAAGCCATGAAAAAACTCTTACTGTCAGCGCTGCTGCTGGTCAGCTACCCCGCCGGTGCCGTCACGCTTGACGATATTCAGCAGCGCTTTGCCGCCCAGCCGGTTGTGCGCGCCAAATTCCAGCAGGAGCGCCAGATTAGCGGCATGAGCCAGCCCCTTTACTCCAGCGGGGAGGTGCTGATCGCTAAAAACACCGGGCTGTGGTGGCAGCAGAAGCACCCTTTCCCGATGACGCTGATCCTCGATGACAGCCATATGGTGCAGGTGATGGGTACCCAGGCCCCGGAGGTCATCACCGCCGACAGCAACCCGCAGATGTTCCAGTTTAACCATCTGCTGCGCGCGCTGTTTCAGGCCGATCGTAAAGTGCTCGACGAGAACTTCACCCACGAATTTACCGACCTCGGCAAGGGTGAGTGGCAGCTGGTGCTGACCCCGACCAGCACGCCGCTCGATAAGCTCTTCAGCACGCTCACCCTCAAAGGGAAGAAGTACCTTAACGTCATCGAGCTTAACGATACCCAGGGTGATTTCACGGAAATCACCTTCAGCAACCAGCGCCCGGAACCGCGAACGTTAACGTATGAAGAGCAGCAGCGTTTTGCCTTCTGAGTGGCCGCGCCGCCTGGCGTGGGGCTGGCTGAGTGTTGTCGCCCTGCTGATCGTTGTTCTGTGTCTGCTGCTGCCAAAAGCCCGGCTGGACAGCAGCGTGCTCTCTTTGCTGCCAGCTCAGAGCCTGGGCAAAGTGCCCCCGGCTATTGAGGCGGGCTTCCTGCAGCGTCTCGACAGGCAGATGCTCTGGCTGGTCAGCCCAGGCACCAGACCGGACCCCGCCGTGGCGAAAGCCTGGCAGACCCGGCTTAAGCAGCAGCCTTTTTTAGAAAGCGTTGAGGGCCCAATGGACGCGGCGGGGCAGCAGGCCTGGGGCAAATTTTATTTCGAACATCGCAACGGGCTGGTGGATGCGCAGACCCGCTCCCGACTGCAAAAAGGAGGGGATGCCCAGGCCGACTGGGTGCTGGCGCAGCTCTACTCTGCCTTTTCCGGCGTCAGCGGTAAAGAGCTGGCAAACGATCCTTTAATGCTGGTGCGCGGCTCCCAGCTGGCGTTGCAGCAGAGCGCCAGCCAGCTAAGGCTAATCGGCGGCTGGCTGGTGGCGCGGGATAAACAGGGCCGCTACTGGTACCTGCTGCACGGTGAGCTGAAAGGCTCTTCATTTGATATGCAGCGCGGGCGCGAGGCAGTAAGCCAGCTGCGGGCGCTGCAGCACAACCTGCAACGCCAGTTTCCGGCAGCAGAAGTCATGTCCCGGGGCCCGCTGTTTTACAGTGACTATGCCAGCCAGCAGGCGAAGCACGATGTTTCCACCCTGGGGCTTGCGACGGTAGCTGGTGTACTGCTACTGATCCTTCTGGTTTTCCGGTCGGTTCGTCCTTTGATGCTCTGCGTCACCTCCGTCGCCGTCGGCGCGCTTGCGGGTACGGCTATCACGCTGCTTTGTTTTGGCCAGCTGCATCTGATGACGCTGGTGATGAGCCTGGGAATTGTCGGCGTATCGGCTGACTACACGCTCTATTACCTGACGGAGAGGATGGTGCACGGGGCGGAAAGTTCGCCGTCTGGAAGCATGCGCAAAGTGCTTCCCGCCCTGCTGCTGGCGCTGGGGACGACGGTGCTGGCCTGGCTCATTATGATGTTCGCACCTTTCCCGGGTATCCGGCAGCTCGCCGTATTTGCCGCCAGCGGGTTAACCGCTTCCTGCCTCACGGTTGTCTGCTTGTATCCCTTCGCGGTGCGCGGCCTGCCGGTGCGTCCGGTTCCCTGCCGTGGCTGGATGCAGGCCTGGCTTGCGGCCTGGCAAACGAAGAATGCCGTGCGGGTGGGGATCCCCTGTGTTTTGCTGGCTATCAGCCTTGCGGGCATCTCGCTGCTGCGCATTAATGACGACATTTCCAGCCTGCAGGCCCTGCCGCAGGATCTGCTGCGTGAAGAGCAGGCGATGACCCTGCTGACCGGGCAGGGCATGGATCAGAAATGGTTTATGGTTTACGGCACCAGCGCGGAAGAGACCCTGCAGCGTCTGGAAAAGCTGGCGCCGGAGCTGGCGAAGCTGCGTGAACGCAAGCTTATTGACGGTTACCGCCTGCTCCCCCTGGCCTCCCTTGAGCGCCAGCAGGCCGATTTGCGCCTGCTGCGCGAAGCTGCTCCGGTGCTGCAAAAGCGCCTGGCGGAGACGGGCATGAACGTGAGCGCCCCGAATCTGCAGCAAATGCCGGTCACGCCGGATCTCTGGCAGAAAAGCGTCATCAGCAGCGGTTGGCGTTTATTGTGGCTGTCGCTGCCCGACGGACGGAGCGGGGCGTTAGTGCCGGTAAACGGTGTGCATGACGGCGCGGCGCTGAAAAGCCTTGCCGCTAAGCAGCCGGGCGTGAGCTGGGTGGATCGCAAATCCTCTTTCAACGAGCTGTTTGGCTTTTATCGCGCTTTGCTGGCCGGTTTACTGGCTGCGGCCGTAGCGGCTATCGCCGTCAGCTATGTGCTGCGCCTCGGGATTAAAAGAGGGCTGCTCAACGTGGTGCCTTCGCTGCTCTCCCTTGGCGGCGGGCTTGCGGCACTGGCGTTTAGCGGTCACGATCTGAACTTATTCTCGCTGCTGGCCCTTGTGCTTGTACTGGGGATCGGCATTAACTACACGCTGTTCTTCAGCAATCCGCGCGGTACACCGTTGACCTCCATGCTGGCGGTGAGCGTTGCCTTACTGACCGCGCTGCTGACGCTCGGCATGCTGGTCTTTAGCCACACCCAGGCTATTGCCAGCTTCGGCATTGTTCTGAGCTGCGGGATCTTCTGCGCATTTTTGACCGCGCCGCTGGCGATGCCGGCCAGGGACAAAGGAAAATCATGAAATTGAATCAACGGAGTTATTCTGGTTTTGTAGGGCGGACAGGCGAACGCGCCATCCGCCAGTTAGCCGTTTGCGCTTTATTGCTGGGCGTATCGCTGTTGAGCGCCTGCAGCTCACCTGAACCGGATACCACTCGCCCGCAGGCCTGGCTTAAACCGGGGACGCTGGTGACGCTGCCTGCGCCGGGCATTGCGCCCGCTGTCAATCAGCAGCAGCTGCTGACCGCCAGCCTGAAAGGCAAAACGCAGTCGTTGATGGTGCTGCTCAACGCCGATGACCAGAAGGTTATGCTGGCGGGCCTGTCGCCGCTTGGCATTCGCCTGTTCCGCCTGACCTATGACAAGAGCGGCGTGAAAACTGAGCAGTCGATAACGCTGCCGGAAATGCCCCCGGCAAGCCAGGTGCTGGCGGATATTATGCTCAGCCACTGGCCTGTCAGCGCCTGGCAGCCCCAGCTGCCGAAGGGCTGGACGCTGAAAGATAGCGGCGCAACGCGCGAACTGCGTGATGACACCAACGCGCTTATCGAGACCATCAGCTACGTCACCCGCGACGGTAAACGTTTGCCCGTCAGCATTCAGCATCACCGCTTTGGCTATTTGATCGCCATTCAGAACCTGGACGGCCAGTCATGATTTTCGTTACCGCGGTGGGCATGGTTAACGCCATGGGGAATTCGCTCGATGAGATTGCCGACAACCTGGCTGCAGGACGCTCACCGGGCATGGTGCCAGACACCGAAGACTGGCTGCAGCAGGGCGACTGCTGGGTTGGTCGGGTGACGGGCGAGCTTCCACCGATGCCCGACACGCTGCCCCAGCACAACAGCCGAAACAACCGTCTGCTGCTGGCGGCGCTGGCACAGATCGGGCCGCAGACAGATGAGTTGATTACACGCTATGGCCGGGACAGGGTTGCCGTAGTGCTGGGCACCAGCACCTCGGGGCTTGATGAAGCAGACCGAAAAGTGAGCGGCACGCACGAAACGTACTATTACGGGCAGCAGGAGCTGGGCGATCCGTCGCGCTTCGTCAGTGAATACCTCAGCCTCGACGGCCCGGCGCTGACGGTCTCCACCGCCTGCTCCTCCAGCGCCCGGGCGGTCATTACCGGCAAACGCCTGATTGAGTCCGGCATGGTGGACGCGGCAATTGTGGGCGGGGCAGACACGTTAAGCCGCATGCCGATAAACGGTTTTAACAGCCTGGAATCTCTCAGCGAGCGGCGCTGTCGGCCATTTAGCGCTGAACGCAACGGTATTACTATCGGTGAAGCGGCCGCTCTGCTGCTGCTCAGCCGTGAATCCGGCCCGGTTCAGCTGCTCGGCGTAGGGGAGTCTTCCGACGCCTGGCATATGTCCGCGCCGCACCCGGAAGGGGCGGGAGCCATTCGCTCCGTTAAAATGGCGATGAAGGAGGCGGGGTTAACCGCTGAAGATATCGGCTATATCAATATGCACGGCACAGCCACGCGCTTAAATGACGAGATCGAAGCGAAGGTGGTCAATACGCTGTTTGGCGAAGGCGTGCCGGGCAGCTCAACGAAGCATCTGACAGGGCATACTCTCGGCGCAGCGGGGGCCTGCGAGGCGGCGCTTTGTTATCTGATGTTAACCCGCCGTTTATCTTTGCCGGCGCAGGATTTCAGCGATTGTACTCAGGACACAGGACTGGCACCGTGCGGGTTACTGACTTCACCCCGGGCGGAGTATAAGCCGGTCATGCTCTCTAACTCTTTTGCCTTTGGCGGCAACAACGCCACCCTGATCTTTGGATCCGCACATGACTGACTATTCTCCTCCGCAGCGTTACCTGCCCCATAAAGCGCCGATGTGCCTGCTCGAAAAGGTCGTGGAGGTCACAGAAACAGGCGCCCATTGTCAGGTAAAAGTCAGCTCAGCGGGCGTGCTGTCTCCTTTTCTTAACGATGACGGCACGCTGCCGGGCTGGTTTGCCATCGAAATCATCGCGCAGACGGTAGGGGTATGGTCCGGCTGGCATACGGTGAGCGCTGGTGAAGAGTCGGTTGGTGTTGGGATGCTCCTCGGCGGGCGCGGGCTGCGCTGTCCTGACGGAAAATTTCCGGCTAATACGCTACTGGATTGTAAGGTCACGCTGTTAATGCGTGACGATAAAATTGGCAGTTTTGAAGGCGAAATCCTCGCAGATAACCGTGTTGTGGCAAGCGGGCGAGTGAATACGTATCAACCAGATAAGAACGAATTAGAACAATTATTTTAATGGGACAGCAGGTATGACACGAACAGTACTGGTGACCGGAGCCAGCAAAGGCATCGGCAGGGCGATCGCCCTTGGGCTGGCGGAAGACGGCTTTTCCGTGGTGGTGCATTACCACCGCGATATTCATGGCGCACAGCAAACGCTAAATCTTATTGAACAGCAGGGCGGCACGGGCCGTCTGATGCAGTTCGACAGTTCGGACCGGGCGCAGTGTCGTGCAGTCCTGCAGACAGATATCGAAGCTCACGGCGCTTATTGGGGCGTGGTAAACAACGCAGGTATTGCACGAGACGGCGCATTTCCTGCGCTGAGCGACGAAGACTGGGACGGGGTTATCCATACCAATCTCGACAGCTTCTATAACGTTATTCAGCCCTGCGTGATGCCAATGATTGGTCTGCGCGACGGCGGGCGTATTATTACCCTGTCGTCCGTCTCCGGGCTCATGGGCAACCGTGGGCAAGTGAACTACAGCGCTGCCAAGGCGGGCATTATCGGCGCAACGAAAGCGTTGGCGGTTGAGCTGGGAAAACGCAAAATTACCGTGAACTGCATCGCGCCGGGGCTGATTGATACCGGCATGATTGAAATGGAAGAGGCGGCGCTCAAAGAAGCAATACGCATTATCCCGCTGCAGCGCATGGGCCTGCCGGAAGAAGTGGCCGGGCTTGCCCGCTATCTGATGTCGCCGGTGGCAGGTTATGTCACCCGGCAGGTCATCTCCCTTAACGGGGGGATGCTGTGATCCGACGCGTGGTGGTAACGGGAATGGGAGGGGTGACCGCATTTGGTGAAGACTGGCAGTCGGTCTCCGCCGGGCTGCGTTCCGGTCAGAATGCGGTCAGGCACATGCCGGAATGGCAGATTTACGAAGGCCTGAATACCCTGCTCGGCGCGCCGGTGGATAAATTTGTCCTCCCCGGGCATTACACCCGCAAACGCATCCGTGCCATGGGGCGTGTGTCGCTGATGGCTACTCGCGCAACGGAGCTTGCGCTGGAGCAGGCCGGTTTGCTTGACGATCCGGTACTCACCAGCGGAGATTCGGGCATTGCCTACGGGTCATCTACGGGCAGCACGGGACCGGTGAGTGAGTTCGCTACGATGCTGACGGAAAAGCATACCCGCAATATCACTGGCACCACCTATGTGCAGATGATGCCGCACACCGCGGCGGTCAACGCCGGGTTATTCTTCGGCCTGCGTGGCCGGGTGATCCCAACCTCCAGCGCCTGTACATCAGGCAGCCAGGCCATCGGCTATGCCTGGGAGGCGATTCGCCATGGCTACCAAACCGTGATGGTTGCAGGCGGCGCGGAAGAGCTTTGTCCTTCGGAAGCCGCCGTGTTCGACACGCTGTTTGCTACCAGCCAGCGCAACGAACAGCCAAAAAGCACGCCGGCTCCCTTTGACCAGACGCGTGACGGCCTGGTTATTGGCGAAGGTGCAGGTACACTGATCCTTGAAGATCTTGACCACGCGCTGGCCCGGGGGGCGAAGATCTACGCCGAAATTATCGGTTTTCATACCAATTGTGATGCGGCGCATATCACCCAGCCCCAGAAAGAGACCATGCAGATTTGTATCGAGCGTGGCCTGGCGTCTGCCGGGCTTGCCGCCAGCGACATCGGCTATATCAGTGCGCACGGCACGGCGACGGACCGGGGCGATATCGCTGAAACCCAGGCGACCGCTGCCGTCTTCGGCGACAAAACGCCGATCTCTTCGCTGAAGAGCTATTTTGGCCATACGCTCGGGGCGTGTGGGTCGCTGGAAGCATGGATGAGCATTGAAATGATGCGGGAGGGCTGGTTTGCAGAGACTCTTAACCTGCGTAACCGTGACGAAGCGTGCGGCGAGCTGGATTACATCATGGGCAGTGCCCGACGTCTGGATACCGAATTCATCCAGAGCAATAACTTTGCTTTCGGGGGAATTAATACTTCGCTGGTGCTTCGCCGTTGGCCGTGAAACCCTATCGCCTGGCCTTAGCGGACATTCAGCGCTTAGCGGACGATGCGCTTGCCGGGCGCTGGCTTAGCTCTGAGCTGATCGCCACGGCACCGTCTGGCAACCGCCGCCCGATATGGCTGGCCGGTCGTACTCTGCTGGCCATGCTGCTGGATGAAGGGGCGCTACCTCTGCTGGATATTGGCCCTAACGGCAAACCCTCCCACCCGCAGCTTCCGCACTTTAATATCAGCAACAGTGCGACAGGCGTGGCGGTGCTGCTGGGCAAAAGGGAAGTGGGTTGTGATATGGAGCTGCTGCGGCCACGTCCTCGTTTTATGGCGGTGGCACGACACAGTTTTTCAACCGGGCTGGTGGAGTGGCTCGAGGCGCTACCGGTGGAGGAGCAATTACAGGCTTTCTGGCGCTTATGGACAGCGCATGAGGCGGTATTGAAGCAACAGGGGGGGACGGTGTGGCAGATATCTTCGCTGGAGCTGCCGCTGGACACGCTCTGCCCGGCGGGCCGCTACCTGACGCATCTGGTGGTCAACGGTGCGCTGATTGCCTGCTGCGGGCGTGAACCTTTCCCTGCCGAATTCACGCCCGAGCTGGTTTTACTTTAGATCTGTTGCTGGCCCGCACCCGCAAGCGCCGTCAGGTTGCGCAGATCATTCCCGGTAGGCGACTGATAAACCCGCAGGCCAAACTCGCCCATCACGGCATAAACATGGTCAAAAATATCTGCCTGAATAGCTTCATATTCCAGCCACGCGGTGGTGTTGGTGAAGGCATATATTTCCAGCGGCATGCCTTCAGCGCCCGGAGCCAGCTGGCGCACCATCAGCGTCATGTCTTTACGGATTTTCGTGTGGTGCTGTAAATATTCCGCCAGATAGGCGCGGAAGGTGCCGATATTGGTCATGCCGCGGCAGTTAAGCGCGTTGCCTTCATCCTCGTTATATTGCTGATTATAGCTGCTAATTTCTTTATTACGCGCTTCAATATAAGGCTTTAACACCCGGGATTTATACAGGTGTTCAACTTCTTCTGGCGTCAGAAAATGAATGCTGGTGGCATCAATATTAATACTGCGCTTAATACGGCGGCCACCTGATTTTGACATGCCGCTCCAGTTTTTAAATGCATCAGAAACAAGGGCGTAGGTGGGAATGGTGGTGATGGTATTATCCCAGTTCTGTACTTTTACCGTCGTCAGGCCAATATCAATCACCGAGCCGTCGGCACCAAACTTCGGCATTTCCAGCCAGTCACCGAGCATCAGCATATTGTTGGCGGAAAGCTGAATGCCAGCCACCAGACCGAGGATCGGATCTTTAAAGACCAACATCAGCACGGCGGCCATGGCGCCCAGGCCGCTAATCAGTATCGCCGGGGACTGATCAAGCATTACGGAAATCATCAGGATGCCAATAATAATGGCGGCGACCAGCTTAATGCCCTGGACGATGCCCTTGAGAGGCAGCTGCGAGGCAATGGCGAATTTGTGGGAGATTTTTAACGCGATATCCAGCAGTGAGAAAAGCGAAAGCAGCGCGAAAAGCATTATCCACAGCTGCGCGCAGGAAGAGATAATTTCGCTGGCCTGGCCATTTTTATGCAGCCAGATCACTGCCTGGAAATTGACGATGATCCCCTGCAGCGTAAAGGCGACACGGTTGAATAATTTATTTTGGGTAATAATCTGCAGCCAGAGCTTCGAGCTGGCGTTGGCATGCTTTTCAAAGACACGCAGGACAATGCGGTGCAGAATAAAATGTACGACAACAGCGGTCAGTATAATCACGCTCAGCATAATGACTAAATAAGCATATTTATTTAATTCCATGCCGTAATTCTTCAGAAGCAGTAAAAATTCCTGCATGTCATCTCCAAAGCAAAGGGCGCTATGATGCCAATATGAGCACCATATTTCAATCAAGCAGGGGAGATTTGTCTTAATTACTGCCGGCAATTAAGACGTTTCTTGCGCAAGTAAAGGACGCGGTAAATAAGTCATACTCACCAAAAATATTACAAATTATATTCCCACGCTTATCTTTATCCGCGTTTGTTTGCCGTGTATTGCTGGCATCCCAGAGATTCCGTCAGGTAGGGATGATGTATCCTGAAACGCCATGTCATTTCTGCTTGCAATTCTTAGTTCCCAAACGATAATTACACTCAAAATAAGAAGCATTATCATTATTGTTTGTCAGGGATCTCTCATGCAACGACCGACTCTTGCTCAGCCAGGGCTGCGACCGCGCCTTCTCGCTGCCCTTATCAGTGCCAGCATCACGCCCGCAGTCGTGGCAGCGGAACCTACGGATGCATCGCCCAAAGAGGATACCCTCACCGTTACCGCCGCACCGCAGGAATCTTTCCGCGCCGGGGGCGATGAGCTGGTGCCTGCATATCTTGATGGACAGGTTGCCAACGGTGGCCGCCTGGGCATGCTGGGCGAGCAGGAGGCGAAAAACGTTCCCTTTAATATCATTGGCTATACCTCAAAGATGATTGAGGACCAGCAGGCCACAACGCTTACGGACGTCATTCGTAACGATGCCACGGTGCAGGCGGTGCGCGGCTACGGCAATTTTGCCGAATCCTACAGAATTCGTGGCTTCCAGCTCGACGGCGACGATATCGCCTTCGGTGGCCTTTATGGCGTACTGCCTCGCCAGGTGGTGACGACCACTATTGCGGAGCGTGTCGAAGTGATTAAAGGGTCGAACGCGTTTCTTAACGGTGTGCCGCCGGGCGGCTCGGGCGTTGGCGGCTCTATCAACGTTGAGCCGAAGCGGGCGGATAGCCTCCCGCTAACCCGTGCCAGTATAGATTACGGATCTGACTCGCAAATCGGTACCTCGCTGGATGCCGGGCGCCGCTTCGGTGACCGTGACCAGTTTGGCGCGCGCGTTAACGTGCTGCACAGAGAAGGTGAAACCGCCATTGATAACGAGAAGGATCGCACCACGCTTGCCAGCGTTGGGCTGGACTACAAAGGCGATCGCCTGCGCGGCTCCCTCGATGCGGGCTGGCAGAAATCCACCATGCATAACGGCAGGATTGGCATCGGGGTAGGGGCCATCACGGAAATGCCGGAAGTTCCTGATAACAGTGACAACTACAGTCAGCAGTGGGTCTATTCAGATATGACGACCCGTTTTGCCGCCCTGCGGGGTGAATATGACGTGGTGGATAACTGGACGTTTTATGGCGGCATCGGCGGCAACAATACCGACGAGCGCGGCGAGTACAGCCTCCCGAAACTGCTGGATAACGAAGGCAACGCGAGCGTAAGCCGTCTGGGAACACGCTACGTTGCAGACAGCTTCTCCGGTATGACCGGCATTCGCGGCAGGTTCGACACTGGCGTAATAGGCCACAGCGTGAATCTGGGTTACTCCGGCGTGTACCGTAAAACCCGCTCGGCCTACACGTTGTCCGGCGCGACCAGCACCATTAATATTTATGATCCAACGACGATTAACTACCCGCCGACGCTTTACAGCGGCGGTAATATGGGTGACCCGAACGACCGCAGCCGCACCAGAACTTCAGGCGTTTCGATATCCGATACGCTTTCGGCGCTTGATGAACGTGTCCTGTTGACCGTTGGCGCCCGTCGGCAGGATGTCACCGTGCGCAACTACGATTATAACGGCGTGGAAACGCCAGCCACCCGCTTTGATGCTTTTAAAGTAACCCCCGTCTATGGCCTGGTGGTGCAGCCGTGGGAACAGGTTTCTTTCTACGCCAACCATATCGAAGCGCTGCAGCCAGGGCCAACCGCCAGCAGCAAAGCCGTGAACGCCGGTCAGGTGGTCGGTATCGTGCAGTCGAAACAAAACGAAGTTGGGATGAAGATCGATTTTGGCCGCATAGGCGGGACGCTTGCGCTGTTTGAAATCAAGAAACCTGTCGGCATGGTCGATGATAAAAACGTCTACGGCCTGTACGGCGAGCAGCAAAGTCGCGGCATGGAGCTGAACGTTTTCGGCGAGCCGGTCTACGGCGTGCGTCTGCTGGGCAGCGCAGTGTGGCTCGATCCTGAACTGAGCAAAACCACAGGTGGGGTGAACGACGGTAACGACGCCGTGGGCGTACCACGCTATGCCGTCACTCTGGGCGGAGAGTGGGATCTGCCGTGGATCCAGAATCTGACCGCCACCGGCACCGTAACCCGTACCGGCTCGCAGTACGCCAACGCCAGCAATACCATCAAGCTGGACGGCTGGACGCGCCTTGACCTGGGCGCACGCTACAGCATGAAAGTAAAAGAGCAGACGCTGACCTGGCGTGCAGCCGTGGAAAACATCACTAATGAGAAATACTGGGCATCGGTAGATGATTCCGGCACCTATCTCACCCAGGGCGACCCGCGCATGCTGAAACTTTCCATGTCCGTGGAGTTCTGATGTAACGCTTTTTTCCAGCTTTACGGCACGCTTCGGCAAAAAGAGGCGTGCCTATCGGCAAAGTCCCGTTTGAGATGCCCCTTCGTTTCATTTCATTACTCATTTTTGCAGCGAAGGCCGCTCGGGAAAGGGCGCCGGCAGTGAAAAGTTGATCAAGAATTTCTGAAAATTACTGGTTATCAAAGAGTATGCAGAGGTGTAGCTAATCGGGGGTCAGGAAAACCCTCAGTAAGTGGTATACGTCAGCTGTTGGCTAAGTTTAGACTATTATCAAAGACTAACTGGAGGTTTGCCAATGAGTGAACGAATGTCGGTAGTTCAGGGCGATATCACGACCGCTGCCGTGGACGTCATTGTGAATGCGGCGAATGCTTCTCTGATGGGCGGAGGCGGTGTGGATGGCGCCATTCATCGGGCTGCGGGACCAGCGCTGCTGGAAGCGTGCAAACTCATCGTGCAGCAGCAGGGCGAATGCGCGCCGGGACACGCGGTGATCACCGAGGCCGGGAATATTCCGGTAAAAGCGATTATTCATACCGTGGGCCCGGTCTGGCACGGCGGCGACCGCCATGAGCCCGAGATACTGGAGCAGACGTACCGCAACTGCCTGGATCTGGCGGCGGCCAATGGCTACCGCACGATTGCGTTTCCGGCTATCAGCACCGGCGTCTACGGCTATCCGAAGGAGCAGGCCGCGCGCATTGCGGTGGACGTAGTTTATAAATATATCGGCATCAGGCCGCTGCCCGAAGAGGTGGTTTTTGTCTGTTTTGACACCGAAAATACCCGTATCTATCAGCAATACCTTGCCCAGCTCTGACGTGGAAAACCAACACGCAACCCGCCTGGGGCGGGCCATCACCCCTACGACCGCCGAGCATCCGGGTCTCAGCGGCATTCATACGCTTGGCGACAGCCTGGACGCGTTTGCCGCGCGCTATTTACTTTGCGGCATGGCTGAAAAAACGCTGGATGTGCAGTACTACATCTGGGAAGACGACATGTCCGGCCGCCTGCTGTTCAGCGCCCTGCTGGCGGCAGCCGATCGCGGCGTAAAGGTCCGATTGCTGCTTGACGATAATAATACCAACGGCATGGATGACACGCTACGGATGCTCAATGCTCATCCGGAAATCGAAATCCGTCTTTTTAATCCTTTCTCGTTTCGTCTGTTTCGCGCCATCGGCTATCTCACTGATTTCGCGCGCTTAAACAGGCGCATGCACAACAAGAGTTTTACCGTAGACGGCGAAACGACAATCATCGGCGGGCGTAACGTCGGGGATGCCTATTTTGGCGCCGGTGAACAGCCGCTGTTCTCCGATCTGGACGTGCTGGCGGTGGGACCGGTGGTAGCCGAGGTCTGTCACGACTTCGAGCGCTACTGGCACTGCCAGTCTGTCTCAACGCTGGAGAAGGTGCTCGAAGTGGATCAGGAGGCGCTGCACGAACGCGTGACGCTGCCGGAAGACTGGAAGGACGATCCTATCGCGAGGCGCTATCTTGACCGCCTGACCACCAGCCAGTTTGCCACCAGCCTCGTTTCCCGTACGCTTGAGATGTACTGGGCGAAAACAAAGCTGCTAAGCGACGACCCGCGTAAAGGGCAGGGGAAAGCGCGTAACCATACGCTGTTGCCGCAACGCCTGCTGTCGGTGATTGGCCAGCCGAAAGAAGAGATCGATATTATCTCCGCCTACTTCGTCCCAACCCGTGCGGGCGTGGCGCAGATTCTTGGGCTGGTTCGCAAAGGGGTAAAGGTCGCTATCCTCACCAACTCACTGGCTGCCAACGATGTGGCCCCGGTGCATGCCGGCTATGCCCGTTGGCGTAAAAAACTGCTGCGCCACGGCGTGCAGCTTTTCGAGCTCAAGCCTAAACACGATGGCCGCTATGTTCCCCACGATCGGGGACTGACGGGTAACTCCGGCTCCAGCCTGCATGCCAAAACCTTCAGCGTCGATAAGCAGCAGGTGTTTATCGGCTCGTTTAATTTCGATCCGCGCTCCGCCATGCTTAATACCGAGATGGGGTTTGTCATCGAGAGCGCAAAGCTTGCCGAGGACATCCACAAAAAATTCACCCGCAGCCAGAAAGAGGCCGCCTGGGCGCTACGTCTGGACCGCTGGGGGCGAGTGAACTGGGTGGAAAACAGCGAGGGTAAAGAAATTGTCTGGAAGAAAGAACCGCACACCCGCTTCTGGCAGCGGGTGCTGGTTCGCCTGGTCTACCGGCTGCCGGTGGAGTGGCTGCTCTAGCTGGCTTTAACAGCTTTACGCTGCGGCTTGCCGGAGAACAGGAAGCGCAGCAGCGGTATGCGCAGGTGGATTTCATATAGCGCGATGGCAATCCCCATGACAAAAATTAACCCGGCAATAAAACCAAGCGCGTTCGATGTGATGAGCGGAGTAATGTAAGCGCCGAAAAAGAGTACCAGCGGATGGTGGACCAGATAAATAAACAGCGACGCATTCACGAAGTAGGTCACGCGCGGCGAGTGGAAGTTTAGTAATTTGTGCCCCAGCGAGAAGACTACGTTGACCATCCACAGCCCCATCAACATGGTAATCACGCTTTCCGTTTCATACATCCAGGCATCGCCGCTACCGTAGCGCTGGTTCAGTAAATAAGCGGCAAAGGCCAGCGCTGCGCCAACGGCGCACCACGGTGAAGGCTTAGTGAAAAGGTCTTTCAAGCCAGGACGGGTAAAAGCCAGCGCGCCGAGCAGGAAGAAGGGCAGGTAAAAGAGCGTCTGCATCACCACGAAGTTGAACAATCCATCGCTTAATAACGGTGCGTGAATAATAAAAATCGTCCGGCGAAGCGCGCCATACAGTACGCCACAGGCCAGGAAGATGAGTGAGAGGGTTCCTAAAGACCAGGGGGCATCACGGGTTTCTTTATGACGGGTAATGTATCTGTTCATCTTTTTAAACACAAAAAGACAGACCGTAGTCAGGACGACCATCACCAGCAGGAACCATAGATGTGAGATCAGCTCCCACACCAACGTATTGTACTTCTCATAAGCCGTGAGGTTATGCCAGTTCGCGCCTTTACCACTGATATGCTGCAGCATCAGAAACTGAGGCAGCGTCAGCAGCGGAATGGCCGTCAGCATAGGGATGCCTACACGCTCGACGCGCACTTTCCACCAGCGCTTAAGGGGATAGCGTAGAAAAAGCATGTAGGAAAAATAGCCGGAAATGACAAAAAACACCTGCATACGAAACGCGTGAATAAAGTCATTAAACAGGGTCAGCCACCAGGAGGGCAGGGCGCTGTTCACGTGCCACTGGTGACTGGAGTAAATCAAAGAAATGTGAAAGGGAATACCCAATAACATTAGCCAGGCCCGGATAGAATCCAGGAAAAACTCGCGTTGAACAGGTGCGTTACTCATAATACTCCAGACATTATCGGACTAATCGTCTTATCCTTAAGAACATTATCCATCAGGCTCCAGCACTAATAGGATACTTTCCGTGGCAACCCTACACTAACCGTGACATTCTGTCTGTAGAGTGGACTCTTAAAGCGTAAGCAGTTGTCTTTTTTTGCTTAAAGCCTGAGCCGGCGCGCTGAACGATGCGGGTATTTGGTTGTCGGAAAGCAGAAGTTTCCATTAAAATGGATTGGATTGATTTAAGCACACAAAGGGGGATGTGCTGGTTAATATGAAACATAAACCAAAAATGATGAAAATGTGTGCGCTGGGTGCTGCAGTGATGCTGTCCCTTTATACCACTACGGTCTGGGCCTTCACTATCGATGACGTCGCAAAACAGGCGAAAACCTTAGCGGGCAAAAGCTACGAGGCACCTAAAACTAATCTGCCTTCGCAATTTCGCGACATGAAATATGCGGACTATCAGCAGATCCAGTTCAACCACGACAAAGCCTACTGGAGCAAATTAAAGACCCCATTTAAGCTCGAATTCTACCATCAGGGTATGTACTTCGATACGCCGGTGAGCATTAACGAAGTGACCGCCACCGCTGTCCATAAGATCAAGTACAGTCCGGATTACTTTAATTTCGGTAACGTCAAACACGACAAAGATACCGTCAAAGACCTCGGCTTCGCCGGGTTCAAAGTGCTCTATCCGCTCAACAGCAAAGATAAGAACGACGAAATTGTCAGCATGCTCGGGGCGAGTTACTTCCGCGTGATCGGTTCTGGTCAGGTTTATGGCCTGTCTGCCCGTGGTCTGGCAATTGATACGGCACTGCCGTCCGGCGAAGAGTTCCCGCGCTTCCGCGAGTACTGGATTGAACGTCCAAAGCCTGGCGAAAAAACGCTGACCCTTTATGCGCTGCTGGATTCCCCTCGTGCCACCGGTGCGTACCGCTTTGTGATAACGCCAGGACGTGACACGGTCGTTAACGTGCAGTCTAAGGTCTATCTGCGCGATAAAGTCGGCAAAATGGGCGTAGCGCCGCTGACCAGTATGTTCCTGTTCGGGCCAAACCAGCCGTCGCCGACCACCAATTTCCGTCCAGAGCTGCATGACTCCAACGGCCTGTCGATTCATGCCGGTAACGGTGAATGGATCTGGCGTCCGCTGAACAATCCTAAGCACCTGGCGGTAAGCTCATTTGCGACTGAAAACCCGGTGGGCTTTGGCCTGCTGCAGCGTGGCCGTCAGTTCTCTCGCTTCGAGGATCTTGACGATCGCTACGACCAGCGTCCAAGCGCGTGGATTGCACCACAGGGCGACTGGGGTAAAGGGCGCGTTGAGCTGGTAGAAATCCCGACCAACGACGAAACCAACGACAACATTGTTGCCTACTGGACGCCGGACCAGCTGCCGGATCCGGGCAAGGAGATGAACTTCAAGTACACCATTACCTTCAGCCGCGACGAAGACAAAATGCACGCGCCGGAAAGTGCGTACGTCTTGCAGACTCGTCGTTCTACGGGTGATGTGAAGCAGTCTAATCTTATCCGCCAGCCGGACGGCACCATCGCTTTCGTGGTGGACTACACCGGTGCGGAGATGAAAAAACTGCCGCAGGATACCCCGGTAACCGCGCAGACAAGCATCGGCGACAACGGTGAAATCGTTGACAGCAAGGTGCAGTACAACCCGGTCACCAAAGGCTGGCGCTTAACGATGCGCCTGAAAGTCAAAGACGACAAGAAGCCGACGGAAATGCGTGCGGCGCTGGTCAATGGCGATCGGACACTGAGTGAAACCTGGAGCTACCAGTTACCTGCTAATGAATAAGTCTACCGAAATTTCGCCTGACTATATTGAGGCACTCCCCCTGACCGCCGCCGAAAAGGCGGCGCTTCCTGCAAGCGATCTGCAAGCGGTGCATGAAGCCCTGGATGAGCAAAAGCAGCATTTCGACCGCGCGGACGACTCCCCTTTAGCGTCCGTTAAGGCCCGGCTTAAAGCAAGCTGGCCCGGCTCGCTGGGCGGCAGTCAGCTTATCCAGGATGAGGAAGGGCGTACTCAACTCCAGGCCATGCCGAAAGCAACCCGCTCCTCGATGTTCCCGGACCCGTGGCGCACCAACCCAATTGGGCGCTTCTGGGACCGTCTGCGAGGCCGCGAGGTTAATCCCCGTTACCTGTCTAAAGAAGAAGCGGAAGCCGAGCAGAAGTGGCGCACAGTCGGGACCATCCGTCGTTACATCCTGCTGATCCTGACCCTTGCGCAGACGGTTGTCGCTACCTGGTACATGAAGACCATTTTGCCTTACCAGGGCTGGGCGCTGATCAACCCTTCCGACATGGTGGGGCAGGATCTTCTGGTCTCCTTTATGCAGCTGCTGCCTTATGTGTTGCAGACGGGCATTCTGATCCTCTTCGCCATCCTCTTCTGCTGGGTCTCCGCCGGTTTCTGGACCGCGCTGATGGGCTTCCTGCAGCTGCTGATGGGCAAGGACAAATACAGTATTTCCGCCTCAACCGTTGGGGATGAGCCAATCAACCCGGAGCACCGCACCGCGTTGATTATGCCTATCTGTAATGAAGACGTGGATCGCGTGTTTGCCGGCCTGCGGGCGACCTGGGAGTCGGTTAAGGCTACCGGCCAGGAGAAGCATTTCGACGTTTACATCCTGAGCGACAGCTACAACCCGGACATCTGCGTTGCCGAGCAAAAAGCCTGGATGGAACTGATCGCCGAAGTGCAGGGCGAAGGCCAGATCTTCTACCGCCGTCGCCGTCGTCGCGTGAAGCGTAAAAGCGGTAACATCGATGATTTCTGCCGCCGCTGGGGCAATCAGTACAGCTATATGGTGGTGCTGGACGCAGACTCCGTGATGAGCGGTGACTGCCTGACCAACCTTGTACGCCTGATGGAAGCGAACCCGAACGCCGGGATCATTCAGTCTTCCCCGAAAGCGTCCGGTATGGATACGCTGTACGCACGCTGCCAGCAGTTTGCGACTCGAGTCTACGGGCCGCTGTTTACCGCCGGTCTGCACTTCTGGCAGCTGGGCGAGTCCCACTACTGGGGCCACAACGCCATTATCCGCGTGAAGCCGTTCATTGAGCACTGTGCGCTCGCGCCGCTGCCGGGTGAAGGTTCCTTCGCGGGTTCCATCCTGTCCCACGACTTCGTGGAAGCCGCGCTGATGCGCCGTGCGGGATGGGGCGTCTGGATTGCCTACGATCTGCCGGGCTCGTACGAAGAGCTGCCGCCGAACCTGCTGGATGAGCTGAAGCGTGACCGTCGCTGGTGTCACGGTAACCTGATGAACTTCCGCCTGTTCCTGGTAAAAGGCATGCACCCGGTACACCGCGCAGTATTCCTGACGGGCGTGATGTCCTATCTGTCCGCGCCGCTGTGGTTTATGTTCCTGGCCTTGTCGACGGCCCTGCAGGTGGTGCATGCGCTGACCGAGCCGCAGTACTTCCTGCAGCCGCGCCAGCTCTTCCCGGTGTGGCCGCAGTGGCGTCCGGAGCTGGCGATTGCGCTGTTCGCGTCAACCATGGTGCTGCTGTTCCTGCCGAAGCTGCTGAGTATTATCCTCATCTGGTGCAAAGGCTCGAAGGAGTACGGCGGCTTCCTGCGCGTCACGCTCTCCCTGCTGCTGGAAGTGCTGTTCTCCGTGCTGCTTGCACCTGTGCGCATGCTGTTCCACACCGTGTTTGTGGTCAGCGCGTTCCTGGGCTGGGAAGTGGTGTGGAACTCGCCGCAGCGTGATGATGACTCCACCCCCTGGGGCGAAGCTTTCATGCGTCATGGTTCCCAGCTGCTGCTGGGCCTGGTCTGGGCGGTTGGCATGGCGTGGCTGGATTTACGCTTCCTGTTCTGGCTGGCACCTATCGTGTTCTCGCTGATCCTCTCCCCGTTCGTGTCGGTGATTTCCAGCCGGGCAACGGTGGGTCTGCGAACCAAGCGCTGGAAGCTGTTCCTGATCCCGGAAGAGTACTCGCCGCCGAAGGTGCTGGTAGATACCGACAATTACCTGAAGCTTAACCGCAGCCGTACGCTGGAAGATGGCTTTATGCATGCGGTGTTCAACCCGTCGTTTAATGCCCTCACCACGGCGATGGCAACGGCCCGTCACCGTGCTAGCCAGGTGCTGGAAATTGCCCGCGACCGTCACGTTGAGCAGGCGCTGAACGAAACGCCGGACAAGCTCAATCGCGACCGTCGTCTGGTGCTGCTGAGCGACCCTGTCACCCTCTCGCGCATGCATTACCGCGTGTGGTCGAATCCGGATCGTTATTCGTCATGGGTAGACAGCTACAAAGCGGTAAAGCTGAATCCAGCTGCTTTACCGATTAAGTAAAAGTATTTATAAAAAATGTCCTCGGTGGATGGCGAGGAATGCTATCCACCTTACATAACGCGAAATGCCGACCAATTGGTCGGCATTTTTTTGCTGACGGGAGACCTGCGTTGTTAAGAGCGATAGTTGTGATAGTGGCGGCCTGCGCGCTGAGCGGCTGCGGCAGCATCATTAGCCGTGCGGTACCGGGGCAGGGACATGGCAATCAGTATTACCCCGGCGTGCAGTGGGACATGCGTGACGGCGCGTGGCGCTACATCACCGTGCTGGATTTACCGTTCTCGCTGGTGTTTGACACGCTGCTGCTGCCAATTGACGTCAGCCACGGCCCTTACGAGTAACGATTACCGTTCATCCCATTCATCCGCGGCGGCCTGCCCCTCTTCGGTATCCAGCGGCGGCTCGAGCTGAAACTCTCCTTCATCCCATTCGTGCAGCGTATTCTCTTCCAGCCACTCCTGACGCAGTTCGATCTCGTCAAACTCGCCGTCAAACACGCTCTGCGCGGCTTCACCGCTCAGCATCGGTAAACACTCACCGTCTTCACTGTCGGTGGCGAAAAATTCCGCCTGCCACATGATATCGCCATCCTGCAGGATGTATTTCTGGACGTTGAGCTGCTGCACGTTGGCCGTCTCCTCGTCCACATCCGTATTGTCGGCGAGGAATAACTCTCGTGCGGCATCAATGGCTTCTTCAAGCGTTGCGTACATGCTCATGAAATATCTCCTTATGGCAGAGGTCGGGGAGCGGGTGCTCCATTACAATTTCATGTTAATTGTTGACGCTGTTCGCGAAGTTGCAAGTATGAGATTGCTCTGCGGCGTTATTCTCCGGGAATGCGTATCCGTGCCGCCGGGCGGCGCAGGCTGTACCAGGAGTAAAACGCATTGAATAGCACCACGCTTGCGGTGACCAGGAACACGGTTCTGAAGCCATAGTTAGCTGAAACCGCCGCGCCGATGAGCGGGCCAGTGACGTTACCGATATCGCGGAAGGACTGGTTATAGCTGAATATGCGTCCGGCAATCTGGTTGCTGGAGTTATAAACCAGCAGGGTCTGCACTGCGGGAAGCAGCGCACCATCGGCAGCGCCAAGTAAGAAGCGCAGCAGCCCAAGCTGCCAGGGATTCTGCACCATCGACATAGGGATCAGCAGCAGAACGGAGATCGCCAGCGCGCAAATCAGGATCTTTTCCGGCCCGATGCGATCGCCAAGTTTGCCCAGCCGCGGTGCGCTGATCAGCGCGGCAACGCCGGGCACCGAAGCAATCATGCCGCTGATAAACGCCAGGTTGCTTACGTTGCCTGCAAGGTCACGCACATAGAGCGTAAGAATCGGCGCAATCGAGCCGGTCGCGACCTGAATAATCATCGTGGTGACAAACAGGCTAAGGATCAGCTTAGGATTTTTGAGCGAGGTCAGCACCTGGCGGGCGTGAAGCATGTCTTTTTTGGTTACCGGGGTGAACTCCTCCCGGATATAGAGCAGCGTAAGGATAAAGCAGGCGAACAGCACCGCTGCGGTAATGAAGAAGACCGGTCGCAGCCCGTAGCTGTCGGCAAGCAGGCCGCCGATCAGCGGGCCAAGCAGCGCACCGCTCACGCCACCGGTGGAAAGCGTGCCGAGTGCCCAGCCGCTTTTATTGCGCGGCACCTGGGTGGCTATCAGAGCGTTAGCATTGGGAACAAAGCCGCCCAGCAGCCCCAGCAGGGCGCGCAGGGCAAGAAACTGCCAGATATTTTGTGCAAAACCCATCAGCACCATCACCGCCGCCATGCCCAGCGCCGAGCGCAGCAGCATGATCTTGCGGCCTTTACGGTCGGCAAGTCCGCCCCAGAAGGGGGAGGCGATGGCGGAAAACAGGAAGGTGATGCTGAACACCAGGCCCGACCACATATTCAGCGCGCTGTGTCCGGTGACGCCGAGCTGTTCGACGTACAGCGGCAGGAAAGGCATTACAAGGCTGAAGGCTGCGCCGGTGAGAAAGCATCCCAGCCAGGCGACGGTGAGATTACGCTTCCAGTTGATACTGCTGTCAGGGGAGGTCATACCGCTCCAGTAATATAGCTGGTAACAAGAAAATATTACCCTGCTAAGTATGCGCCTGATGAATGGAAAGTGGCAAACCGGAAAGCGTTTTTAGCTAAATGACGAACAGCGGGAAGAGACGTCCGTCATCCGCAGGGATATTGGAAGGCGCAAGCGCCATCCAACCTGCGTTGCAGAACAGCATCAATACCGGGAGGGCACGCCCTCCGGGCGGGTCTTAAAGCGGCGGTGTAGCCACATATACTGTTCCGGCGCCATCAGAATGCACTGCTCGACGATCTTGTTCATCCACAGCGCGGTGCCTTCCGGCGTTTCCAGGGGCGGCTCGAACTCGGCGGGCAGAATAATCAGCTCGTAGCCTTTACCGTCTGGCTTCCTGCGCGGCACCATCGGCACGATGGCCGCTCCCGACATTCGTGCCAGCGTATAGGTGCCCGAAGTGGTAGCCGCCTGATCTACGCCAAAAAATGGCACGAAGACGCTGCCGCGCGGGCCGTAGTCATGATCCGGGGCATACCAGATTATCTCGCCCTGCTTCAGCGCGCGGATCATGCCTTTCAGATCTTTACGATCAATCATGCTCTTATTGGAGCGCATACGGCCCCACGTTTGCAGCCAGTCCAGCAGCGCATTGTCATTCGGACGGTAAACGCCGATACCGGGTGTATTCATCCCAAACATGCGTGCGCCCAGCTCCAGCGTCAGGAAGTGGATGCCGATGAGCAGTACGCCACGCTTTGCTTCCTGTACCTTATGAATCTCTTCCACCCCCGAGACGTCGCACCAGCGCTGAATGCGCCACAGGGGCCAGAACCAGGCAATCCCCGTTTCCAGTAGCCCCAGGCCAACGGACTCAAAGTTTTTTACCAGGATAGCTTCGCGTTCCGCTGGCGTTTTCTGCGGGAAGGCCAGTTCAAGGTTGCGTCGGGTGATCCTGACGCGGCGCTTCATAAACTTCATGGCTAACTGACCAAGGCCGCGCCCAAGACGATAGATAACCGGATAGGGCAGCAGGGTCACAACGTACAGTAGGCCGATGCCAAACCAGGTTCCCCAGTAGCGGGGATGAAGTAAAGCGCGCGAGAATTGCGGTAAGTTCGTCATGTAAAACCTATTGTGACGGCAAATGCCGGATCTTCGTGATAAGGCTATTGTGGCATTTTTTGAGGTTGAGCCAAAATTAACGGCGGCGGGATGCCTGAAATTTCGCCAGAATGTTATTTTATCTGCCTTCAGATGAGGGAAATGTAGCGCAAAACACAGGGATGTAAATTAACGTTAATTGCTTTATCATGCGCACCTCTTTTTTTACGATTGCAGAGCGAACACCATGCCAGTGTTACACAACCGCATATCGAATGATGAACTGCGTGTGCGCATGCTCGCTGAAACCGAGCCGCGCACCACTATCTCATTCTACAAGTATTTCACCATTGATGAGCCGCAGGCCACCCGCGACGCGCTGTATAAAGCCTTCGTCGCGCTGGATGTTTTCGGCCGTGTCTATCTCGCCCGGGAAGGGATCAACGCTCAGATTAGCGTGCCGCAGAGCCGCGTCGAGGCATTCCGTGAAACCCTGTATGGCTTCCATCCGGCGCTGGACAACCTGCGTCTGAACGTCGCGCTGGACGATGACGGCAAGTCTTTCTGGGTGCTGCGCATGAAGGTGCGTGACCGCATTGTGGCCGACGGGATTGAAAATCCTGATTTTGATGCCAGCGACGTGGGTGACTATCTGAAAGCCGCAGAAGTGAATGCGATGCTGGATGACCCGGAAGCGGTCTTCATCGATATGCGTAACCACTACGAATACGAAGTGGGCCACTTCCAGAACGCGATGGAAATTCCGGCGGATACTTTCCGCGAACAGCTGCCTAAAGCGGTTGATATGCTGCAGGACGATAAAGATAAAAAGATCGTCATGTACTGCACCGGCGGTATTCGCTGCGAGAAGGCGAGCGCCTGGATGCGCTATAACGGTTTTAAAAACGTCTATCACATTGAAGGCGGAATAATCGAATACGCCCGTCGTGCACGCGAGCAGGGGATCCCGGTTCGATTTGTGGGTAAAAACTTTGTCTTTGACGAACGCATGGGCGAACGCATTTCAGACGATGTTATCGCGCACTGTCACCAGTGCGGCACCGCCTGCGACAGCCACACCAACTGTAAAAATGACGGCTGCCACCTGCTGTTTATTCAGTGTCCTGAATGCGCAGCGAAGTTTGAAGGGTGCTGTAGCGAAGTCTGTCGTAAAGAGTTGGCCCTGTCGCCAGAAGAGCAGCGGCGCCGCCGCGCGGGCCGTGAAAATGGCAATAAAATCTTTAACAAATCTCGCGGTGCGCTGAACACCACGCTGGGTATCCCGGACCCGGAATAAAAGATAACAGTGTGTGATGCTGCGCTTGACCCCAGGCCGGGTAAGCGCAGCGTTATATATCAAACCCGATGCGAGCTACTGGCGGACGCCTTCCACAGAGATAATTAAATCCACCTCCTGCGAGGCCGGGCCGAGATCGGTCGTGATATTAAAATCCTTCAGCTTGATCTTAGTTTCCGCTTCGAAACCGGCACGCACGCCTCCCCACGGATCGTCACCCTGACCGATTAGTTTTGCCTCAAGCGTTACCGGCTTTGTCACACCGTTGAGTGTCAGATTGCCGGCAATATCCAGATCGTCGCCGTCCTTTTTTACCCCGGTAGACACGAACGTCGCCTGCGGGAATTTGCTCACGTTGAGGAACTCAGCGCTGCGCAGGTGTTTGTCACGCTCGGCGTGGTTGGTATCGACGCTGGTGGTGTTGATGGTGACGCTGACTTTATCCGCAGCCGGGTTCTTCTCATCGAAGGTGAAGGTACCGTCAAAATCGCGGAATGTTCCATACAGCCAGCTGTAGCCAAGGTGCTGAATACGGAAGTTAACGAAGGCGTGCTGCCCCTGTTTATCAATTTTATAATCGGCGGCAACGGCCGAGCCGGTGGTGAACATCAGGGCGCCAGCGGCAATGCCCAGCAGGCTTTTTTTTATCATCATTCGCTCCAAAATTAACGAGAAGGTTTCCCAAGCATCCGCCTGAGCGTAACGTCTTTATCAATAAAGTGATGCTTCAGGGCCGCGAGGCCGTGCAGCACGGAAAGCACCACGACTCCCCATGCCAGCCAGAGGTGCAGGGTGCCGGCCAGATCCGCCTGGGCACCATAGCCGCTGAGGGTGGCAGGGATCTCAAACAGGCCGAATACGCTGACGGGCTTACCGTCTGCGGTTGAAATCAGGTAGCCGCTCAGCAGGATGGCGAACAGCAGGGCGTAAAGCAGAATATGGGCCGCTACGGCGCCGAAGTGCGTTGCACGCGAATAGCTGGCAAGCGCTGGCGGAGGAGGGGAAATAAAGCGCCAAAAAACGCGAATGACCATTGCCAGCAGAACGACCATGCCGATGCTTTTGTGCAGCTCCGGTGCTTTGTGATACCAACCGTCATAATAGCCGAGGGTGACCATCCACAGACCGAGGCCGAACATCCCGTATACGGTTAAAGCGATAAGCCAGTGGAGAAGGACTGATATATGCCCGTAGCTATGAGAAGTGTTACGCCAATGCATATTAATGCGCCCGTTGTCCGTTCCGAATAAGGCAGAACATAAACTGACTGTTAACGTCGACGCAACATAAAAAAGGTCGCGAAGAAATAATATAAATCTCAACCTGAAAATTTGAATGAAAACCGGCGATCAACATCATTTGATTAGAATGAAGAGGCGATATTATGCCTGGAATGCACTGTGTGAGCGGGGTTTGTTATGCGAAGGGTCAGGTCGACTTCAGCTAAAAATTTGCTCATATCTCTATTTTTATCAACGAAATGTCAGGATGCGTCAATATTACATACGGTTCTAAAGTCAGTAGAAATAAATATAAGCGATATCGAGCAGCGCCAGGCAGGACCATAAAATAAGGTACAGCATTAAGTGTTCGCGGACATTGTTAACAAGAAACAAAATAAAGCGACGCATAAGTTGCAGTCCGAATAACCAGAGCCCCGCTACTGGCGGGCTCTGGCGGAAGTTATTTGAAACGCTGGAGTGAAAAAGGCGTCAGATCGTAGTCCGTTGTTTTCCCCTGAGCGAACAGGCAGGCGATTTCCCCCAGCACGGAGGCAAATTTAAACCCGTGCCCGCTAAGTCCAGTAATAACCAGCGTGTTGTCGTGGCCGGGAAGAGTATCGATGATGAAATCCTCATCCGGGGAATTATCGTAGGTGCAAGCCGCGCCGTGCAGGCAGACGCCGACGCCGGGCAGAAACTTACGCAGGAAGCCAAATACTTCGCTGCCGTCGCTTGCCACGCTGCCGAAAGGCTTGCGCTGCGCGGGCTCGCTGAGAGGCTGTCCGCCGTCGTGCCTGCCGATCTTCAGCTCGTTATCCTGAGACGGAAACCCATAATACTGGCTGCCGTCGGGCATTTCGCCCGTGAAGGCCGGGAAGTGATTCTCTTCGCTGTAGCGTCCGTCTGCCTGGTGCCAGGCGAAGATCTTACGTACAGGGGAAACGGGTAGGTCAGGCAAAAGTTTTTTTACCCACGTACCCGCGCTGACCAGAAGCCTGCTTGCTGTGTATTCGCCTTCGGCGGTTTCGACTACCACGCCCTCTTCGGTATGACGGATGCCGGTTACGGCACAGTTGAACAGCTGAGCGCAGCCACCCTGTTTCGCCAGGCGGATATAAGTGGCGACGGCGACTTCGCTGCGCAGTACGCCGGAATTAGGTTCGAACAGGCCAATGTAGCCGTCGGGAACGCTTATGTTGGGCCAGCGTGCCATAACGGCATCAGCCTGCAGTGTCTCGAGCGGTAAAGAGAATTGTTGCGCGCTGCTTTGCACCGTAGAAATAAACGCGGAGTCTTTGGGACCGAGGTTGATAACGCCGGTGCGATGGAAAAGTTTTTCGCCACCGATCTCTTCCAGCACCTCCCAGAGCTTCTGCGCGCGCAGCACCAGCGGGACATACTTCTCACCTTCGCCGTAGGCGTGGCGCATCAGCCGGGTATCGCCATGATGGCTGCCCTGTTGATGAGGTGGATGGTCGCTGTCGATCATCAGGACATTCAGCCCGGAATGCGCCGCGTAGCATCCTGCGGCGGCACCCACAGAGCCACTCCCGACAATGATAAGATCGTAATGCATGTCGCTTTTTCTCCTCCCGCAAATAGTAGCCAGCAGAGTAAATAATTCTTAACTGGCAGGCAAATGAACCGGGCATAAAAACGAAAAAAGGCACCACTTTGGTGCCTTCGCTTAAACGTTCGCATTATTCGTCAATGCTTACGATGATCGTTTACCTGGTATTCACTTGATTCAATTTTTGCGATCCCGGCCTCTAAAATAGAAATAAACTGCCGGGCAACATCCGTGGTCAGCCACAAAGTCTGGCCGATTTCTGTTTCATCTTGCTTTTGCTTATCGGATGTCAGGTAGTGCAGGCGAAGCATCAGCGCATCGTAGCTATCAACGGTGCTGATGTCCCATCCGACGAGGGGATGGGTCTGGATTACATCACTATTTTTTTCCATCATAACCCCTTATATACGTGTGTTAAGACAACGGCTAGCGAGGTTTAATGCTTGTTTAATGTGAAGCCAGTTAAGTATATCAATGATTAAGGGATTTCGCGGAAGAAATAAATACCTTACAGCACTTTTTTTATATTATTGAAGCTGTCTGAACAATAAAGCGGCAAGTTATTCGGATGATTCTGTGCATTATCAATAGCAATCAGAATTATGCCTGAAATTTAGCCAAAGTAAAAAAAGAGATAAAAAAACCGGATGGCGACACCCGGCAAAAAATAAAACAAGGAGGGATTCTTTATTTATTCTGAGTCAAACCAGTCATCTGCGCTCTCCCAGGTTTCCTGCAGGATTTCGCTGATGCGGTCTTTATCTTCTTTAGCCCCGCCCAGCACCGACAGGTTGTTACCCGTGGCGTAGCGCACCTGGACGTGGTTGTCCGTCTCCGGAAAATGCTGGGTAATACGGCGAGTCAATTCTTGTGTCAGCGCATCTACTGCGCCGGCCGGCAACTGCGTGGTTTTGGCAATGGTCACTTCTATACGCATAACAACCCCCTGTACAATATACTGTTTATTTATACAGTTAAAGTGCACATCCTGCAACAGGGGGAGTGAAAATAGTTAGCCTTTCATAGACCAGGCCACCTGCTCGCCGGCGAGGAACGGCACGATGGTGTCGTCGCTGGTGGCGATGGTTTCCGGGATAAGCACGGGTTCGCGAACCAGTTCGATAGACTCTTCGTTAACCGGCAGGCCGTAGAAACGCGGGCCGTTAAGGGACGTAAAGGCTTCAAAGTGTTCCAGCGCATTCAGCTCTTCAAACACCGTGGCGTAGGCACCCAGCGCGGAAGGGGCGTTGAAGCACCCGGCGCAGCCGCAGCTGGCTTCTTTGCGGTGGCGAGCGTGAGGGGCTGAGTCCGTTCCGAGGAATACACGGTCGCAGCCGCTGGCCACCAGCGCACGTAGCGCTTCCTGATGGGTGCTGCGCTTTAAGATTGGCAGGCAGTACAGGTGGGGCCGTACGCCGCCCACCAGCATGTGGTTGCGGTTAAACATCAGGTGCTGGGGGGTGATGGTTGCCCCGAGCAGGGAGTTACCTTCCTGTACGTACTGCGCTGCATCTTTGGTGGTAATGTGCTCGAAGACGATTTTCAGCGCGGGCAGCTGGCGGCGCAGCGGCTCCATCACCGTTTCGATGAAGCGGGCCTCGCGGTCGAAAATGTCGATATCGGCATGGGTAACTTCGCCGTGGATCAGCAGCGGCATGCCAATTTTCTGCATGCGTTCCAGGACCGGCATGATGGCCGCGGTGCTGGTGACGCCGTGGCTGGAGTTGGTCGTTGCGTTAGCAGGGTAGAGCTTGGCGGCGGTGAACACGCCTTCGTTAAAGCCGCGCTCAACCTCGTTGGGATCCAGCGAGTCGGTCAGGTAGCAGGTCATTAGCGGTTCGAAGCTGTGTCCCTGCGGCACGGCGTCAAGAATGCGTTGGCGATAGCTGATGGCGGCTTCTACGGTGGTGACAGGCGGTGCCAGATTTGGCATCACAATCGCGCGACCGTAGGTTTCAGACGTCATTGGCACCACCGTTTTCAGCATGTCTCCATCACGAAGATGAACGTGCCAGTCGTCTGGGCGGCGAATTTTTAATACCTGAGGTAATACGGTCATTGCGATGCTCCGGCTGGAAGGGAAAAACAGTCATATTGGGCTGGTTTTATGCCGGGCACTAAGGATAGGCGGAATCGTTTTCGTTTGCACGACTTTGTTGCGAGATTTCTTTGTGCAACCCCTCCGGGCGGCGTGAGCTGCCCGGAGGGAAGATCAGTTAACGAAAGGAATGATGATTTCGCCAGGCTTCACTTCTATGCCTTTAGCATATTTCTTCGCCATGGATTCACCTTCGCTTCTGTCCTCGCTAAGCACGTAGGCCGGCTGCTCATTGAAATACTTGCGCAAAGACTGATTCAGGTAGGGAATAAGTGTCTGCACAATCGTCTGCATTTTTTTCGGCTCGACGGTAGCATCCACCACTTCCATCTCCTGCAGATAGATCGCCCCTTTCTCTTTATTAAACACAGGCAGCGCTTTCAGCTTCAGCTTGATATTGGCTTTTTGATTGCCAAACAGCGAAGTCATATCCAGCTTTGCATCGCCCGTCAGGGTCACTTTATTAGGCTCTTCGCGGCCAATTTGTGAGGCAAGATCGGAGAGAATAATATGCGCATCGGCCACGCCCGGCAGGCCAATGTCCTTCGAGAAGTTGTTGTGCTTAGCCAGCGCCTGGTTAATCTCTTGTTCGCTAACGGTGTACTGCGTAAGTTGGTTACAGCCAACCAGCAGTCCGGTCAGTATTAACAGTCCGGTAAAAATAATCTTCTTCATGACGTTCCTCAACATCCTGCTTTGGCCCCGAATCGTGACATAAAGCAGCATGATGCACCAGCGCAGGCCGTGCTACAGGAAAAGGATGAAATGCCGGCACGGGGCCGGCAGAAGATTAAATCGCGATGGAAGAGAGCAGGTTGATCTGCGTTTGCTTGGCCATGTTATCGCGGTAATCCCTTACCCGGCTTGGGTATTCAATGCCTGCCACCAGGGAGAGGCTACGCAGTAACGGGAAGAGGTGAATATCATCTTCCGAAAGTTCGCCGTTAACGGCGTTGGGCTGGACGATAAGCTTGTCGAGCTTGCGCAAATCGTCGCTAATTTTTTTAATCAGGCCCGGCGAGTGGCTGAGGTGTTCCTCGAAAGAACCAATCATCGCCTCTTTCTTTTTCACGAAGTAAGCGCGGGCTTCGGGTGTGGCGAACTCATCGAACGGTGCTTTTGCTACGCGCGGGATGATCAGGTTCTGGGTGTAAGCCTGCACGTTGCGCAGCCATTCGCCGATGGCGGCGTTGGTCGCTCCCGTCAGCAGCGGCTTGCCGTCCAGCCTGTCGATATAGTGAACGATGTCCATGCTTTCAGGCAGATAGCGGCTGTCATCTTTTTGCAGAATTGGCGCCATTTTCTTGCCAATCATCTTCGTTGGCGTCGCCTCGTCGTCGTTAAGCAGCACGTTCAGCTCAACGGGGACATTCTTCAGGCCAAAAATCATGCGCGCTTTAACGCAGAACGGGCAGTGATCGTAAATATATAATTTCACGTTCTCCTCCATTGATAAGCGGATAAAATCCGTTAACAAATGAGTATGGAAGAGAACGTGGGCTACCGCAAATTAGCTGCCCGGTTCCAGCATGGAAGGTGCAACGGGCTTCATGCTGAACTGCCACCACAGGGCAAGCAGGGTGATAAAGCCGACGATGCCCAGCATCATCCACGGCAGTTCCGGTTGATTCATCACTTTGCCCGCGTCAAATAGCCAGCCGCCTCCCGCATAGCCAACCGCGCCTCCCAGAGCCAGACCCAGACGGCTGAAGCCCATATAGCTGCCGCGCGCTCTGGAGTCGGCCAGCGAGGCCCCGAGCGTTTCGCGTGCTGGCTCTGCGATGATGGTACCGACGTAGAAAACGCAGATCAGCGTGAAGAGCTGCTGCAGCGTGCTGGTGAAGCCGATGGGTATCATAGCTAGCGTCATCAGCAGCAGCCCGGCCATTAAGCGCTGTTCAAGCCGGAAACGCTTTTCGCTCCAGCGGGCAACGGGGTAGAGCAGCGTCAGAGATAGCGCCGCCTCGATGGCATACATCCATTTTACCGCCGCCGGCGTGCCCGCGATTTCGTTCACCATGATCGGCAGCATCAGCATCACCTGCACGGCCAGCATGTAATAGCCCGCCAGGGTCAGCACATAGGTGACGAAACGCTTGTCCCTCATCACGCGGCCCATGCCTTCAAGCACCGGCGTGCGGATGGTGGAGAGCCTGTAGGCCGGCAGAAGCCAGGCGTTGACCCCGGCGCAGATGATGAACATTACCGCCCCGGCGGCGCAAACCAGACGGAAGTCATACTGTAACAGCCAGCTGCCGAGTAGGGCGCCGATCACGGCTCCCGCGCTGTCCTGCATCATCAACAGGGAGAAAAAGCGCCCGCGCTGGTGCGGACGAACAAGTTTGACCACCAGCGCCGCACGAGGCGGGTCGAAGAGCGTGCCGCCAATGGCCGAGATAAAACAGGAGAGCCACAGCACCCAGGGTTCATGCGCGATGCCCATCAGCGCGAAGCCGACCGCGCGCAGCAGCATGCCGGTGACGATCATCGGTTTGGCCCCCAGCCGGTCGGCAAAGGCGCCGCCAAATATCCCCAGTCCCTGCTGCGTAAGCTGCCGCAGGCCCAGGGCAATCCCGACCATTAAGGCCGCCCAGCCCATCTGGTCAACGAAGCGAATTGAGATTAACGGGAAGACCACGAAGAAGCCTAAAACCACCAGCATGTTATCAAGCAGCAGAAAATATTTACCCAGGCTTCTTGCCTGCGCCACCCGCGCCATCTTCCCTCCCGGGTAAGTGTTCAAAATGCGACAGGGATTCATTCTCCACCGCCTTTACATTTTTTGACAGATGGACAGGCGACAATATTTTTTTATCGTTCGGCGCGTTTGATTGAAGCTATTCATCGAAAAAATGTATGACGGAAGAAGAATTCTGCATGTTGTTGTTTTCCTTCCTCCGTAAGGGGCAGGTATAGTAATGATGACGGGTTGAAAACTATGGGATGTGAGGAGCTGGGGACATGTTTGGTTATCGCAGTAACGTGCCGAAGGTGCGTTTAACTACCGACAGGCTGGTGGTACGTCTGGTCTATGAACGGGACGCCTGGCGGCTGGCTGATTACTACGCTGAAAATCGCCAGTTCCTGAAGCCCTGGGAACCCGTTCGCGATGACAGCCACTGTTATCCCTCCGGCTGGCAGGCTCGCCTGGGCATGATTAACGAAATGCACAAAACCGGCAGCGCTTACTACTTCGCCCTGCTCGATGAAGAAGAAAAAGAAATTCGCGGCGTGGCCAACTTTTCAAACGTGGTGCGCGGATCGTTCCACGCCTGCTATCTCGGCTATTCGCTGGGTGAAAAATGGCAGGGGCAGGGGCTGATGTTTGAGGCGCTGACCACGGCCATCCGCTATATGCAGCGCACCCAGCACATTCACCGTATCATGGCCAACTACATGCCTCATAACCAGCGCAGCGGTGACCTTCTGGCGCGTCTGGGCTTTGAAAAAGAAGGCTATGCCAAAGATTATTTACTTATTGACGGCGTCTGGCGCGATCACGTTCTGACGGCGCTGACGTCAAAACTATGGACCCCTGGCCGTTGAGGATATGAGATGAAGTATCAGTTAACTGCGATAGAAGCGCGCGTGGTGGGCAGCCTGATGGAAAAACAGGTCACGACGCCGGAGCAATATCCCATGTCGGTGAACGGCGTGGTCACGGCCTGCAATCAGAAAACGAACCGCGAACCGGTGATGGATCTTAAAGAGCATGACGTTCAGGAAACGCTGGATACGCTGGTTAAACGCCACTTCCTGCGCACGGTCAGCGGATTTGGCAACCGGGTGACCAAGTACGAGCAGCGCTTCTGCAACTCTGAATTTGGCGATCTGAAGCTGTCCGCTGCTGAAGTCGCCGTGGTTACCACGCTGCTGTTGCGCGGGGCGCAAACGCCCGGCGAACTCCGCAGTCGGGCCGGGCGAATGTTCGAATTTACCGATATGGCCCAGGTTGAAAACGTGCTTGAAACCCTTGCCAGCCGCGAAGACGGCCCGTTTGTCGTGCGTCTGCCGCGCGAGCCGGGCAAGCGTGAAAGCCGCTATAGGCATCTGTTCAACGGTGAGTCAGAGACGCTGGCAACCGTTGCGGACGCCGTGGTTTCCGCGCTACCCGCCAACGATCTGAATGCGCGGGTAGCCCTGCTGGAAGAAGAAGTGGCCGAATTAAAACTGCGCCTGGACTCACTGCTCGCGCATCTCGGGGATTAAACCATGACAAAATTACGAGTTGGCGTAGTAGGGCTGGGCGGCATTGCGCAGAAGGCCTGGCTGCCGGTGCTGAGTGCCGCAGGCGACTGGCACCTGCAGGGGGCTTTCTCCCCGACCAAAGAAAAAGCCCAAAAAGTTTGCGATACATACCGCATACCCTACGTTTCCTCCGTTGCGGAACTGGCCGCGCAGTGCGATGCGGTCTTCGTACACAGCGCCACCAGCAGCCATTTTGCCGTGGTCAGCGAACTACTGAACGCGGGCGTTAGCGTCTGCGTGGATAAACCTCTTGCCGAAAGCCTGGCGGATGCGGAGCGGCTGGTCGAACTGGCGGAACGCAAAAAGCGCACGCTGATGGTAGGGTTCAACCGCCGTTTTTCGCCGCTTTATCGGGAGCTAAAAGAGAAGCTGTCCAGCGGCGCGTCTTTGCGCATGGACAAGCACCGCACTGACAGCGTAGGGCCAAACGATCTCCGCTTCACCCTGCTGGATGACTATCTTCACGTGGTGGATACCGCGCTCTGGCTTGCCGGTGGCGAAGCCCAACTGCAAAGCGGCACGCTGCAAACCAACGAGCAGGGGCACATGCTTTTTGCCGAGCATCATTTCGCTAAGGAGCATCTGCAAATCACCACCAGCATGCACCGCCGGGCGGGTAGCCAGCGCGAGTGGGTTCAGGTCGTTACCGACGGCGGCTTATATGACGTCACCGATATGCGTGACTGGCGCGAAGAGTGCGGTTCCGGCATCGTCACTCGTCCGGTCCCAGGCTGGCAGAGTATGCTTGAGCAGCGGGGCTTTGCGGGCTGCGCTCGTCACTTCCTCGACTGCGTGGCAAATCAGACGGTTCCTGAAACATCCGGGGAGCAGGCGCTATTGGCGCAAAGAGTGGTAGAAAAGCTCTTGCGCGAGGCGATGAGCGAATAGCTGTAACAACTGAGGGTAGTATTTCCGCGGTGTATCGGTAGACTACGCGCACGAAATAATTTGTCCCTGACAACGCCTGCGCTGCAGGCGTTGATGTTTGTGGAACCGAATAAGAATGAATCTCTTAAAATCGCTGGCTGCCGTCAGCTCGATGACCATGTTTTCTCGCGTGCTCGGGTTCGCGCGCGACGCCATTGTGGCAAGGGTGTTTGGGGCAGGGATGGCGACTGACGCCTTTTTTGTGGCCTTCAAGCTGCCGAACCTTTTACGCCGTATTTTTGCCGAAGGGGCCTTTTCCCAGGCGTTCGTGCCCATTCTGGCCGAATACAAAAGCAAGCAGGGTGAAGATGCAACCCGCGTGTTTGTCTCTTATGTTTCGGGCCTCCTGACGCTAGCGCTGGCGGTTGTCACCTTGCTGGGCATGATAGCCGCACCGTGGGTGATTCTGGTGACCGCGCCGGGTTTTGCCGACACCGCGGACAAATTCACGCTAACCACTAACCTGCTGCGCGTCACTTTCCCTTATATCATGCTGATCTCGCTGGCATCGCTGGCCGGGGCAATCCTTAATACCTGGAACCGCTTTTCCGTTCCGGCTTTTGCGCCTACCTTCCTCAACCTGAGCATGATTGGTTTTGCCCTGTTTGCCGCGCCGCACTTCCACCCGCCGATCATGGCGCTGGCATGGGCGGTTACCGTTGGTGGGGTATTACAGCTGGCCTATCAGCTGCCGCACCTGAAGAAAATTGGCATGCTGGTGCTGCCGCGCATCAATCTGAAGGACGCGGGCGCTACGCGGGTGATTAAGCAGATGGGGCCTGCGATTCTGGGCGTTTCCGTCAGTCAGATCTCGCTTATTATCAACACGATTTTTGCCTCGTTCCTGGTTTCCGGCTCGGTTTCCTGGATGTACTATGCAGACCGGCTGATGGAGTTTCCGTCCGGCGTGCTGGGCGTGGCGTTGGGGACTATCCTGCTGCCTTCCCTGGCGAAGAGCTTTGCCAGCGGCAACCACGATGAATATTCACGACTGATGGACTGGGGCCTGCGCCTGTGCTTCCTGCTGGCGCTGCCAAGCGCCGTCGCGCTGGGCATCCTGGCTAAACCTCTGACCGTTTCTCTGTTCCAGTATGGTAAATTCACCGCCTTTGATGCGGCGATGACGCAGCGTGCGCTGGTGGCCTATTCCATAGGGCTGATGGGGCTTATCGTGGTAAAGGTGCTGGCCCCGGGATTTTATTCCCGCCAGGACATAAAAACGCCGGTGAAAATCGCGATTGTGACCCTGATCCTCACCCAGCTGATGAACCTGGCGTTCATCGGGCCGCTGAAGCACGCTGGCCTGTCGCTGTCCATTGGTCTGGCAGCCTGTATTAACGCCAGCCTGCTGTACTGGCAGCTGCGTAAGCAGGATATTTTCCAGCCGCAGCCGGGCTGGGCGTCATTCCTCTGGCGTCTGCTTGCCGCCGTGGTCGTGATGTCCGCCGTCTTGTTAGGTATGATGCACGTCATGCCAGCCTGGGACGTCGGCAACATGGCTTATCGTCTGGTACGTCTGATGGCCGTGGTGGTCGCGGGGATCGCCGCCTACTTCGGTACGCTGATGGTGCTGGGCTTCAAAGTGAAAGACTTCGCACGACGAACGCAATAACTTTCCTGCGGTGGATGACGCGCGCGCTTATCCGCCCTACTATTTATATGTTGAATTTTTAAGTAGGTAACAGAGCTATGCACGGGACAATCACAACCTGGTTTGAAGAAAAAGGGTTTGGTTTTATCAAAGATGAAAACGGCGATAACCGTTATTTCCACGTCATCAAAGTCGCTAATCCAGAATTGATAAAGAAAGATGCGGCGGTGACCTTTGAGCCAACCACCAATAACAAAGGTCTGTCCGCCTTTGCGGTCAAGGTTGAGCCAGACAGCAAGTACATTTTTATTGCCGGTGAGCGTATCAAAATCACCGCCATCAAGTCTTTCCTGGTCTACAGCGAAGAAGTGCCTGCGGATTCGAAGATCGATAAAGAGAAGACGGTGCTTTCGGTGGGCCTGCTGATGAACAGCATCCGTCCGAAGGATGACAAGAAAGAAGGGGAGATGCGTACGCTGAAAAAGCTGGCGATCACCACATTCCAGAACAGCACGCTGATTTTCTCAGAAGATGAAATTGACGTGGATGCCACCATGAAAATCCTCAAGGCGCTGCCACGTTAGTCATAGCGGTGGATGGCGCCTGGCGCCTATCCACCCTATTTATACTGACACAGAGCGTAGGTCGGATAAGCGTAAGCGCCATCCGACACTTAAATACCTAAATCTTAATCTTTTTATTTCCGCCGCGATTCATCGTCGTGGCTTGCCCATCGGCCCCATATAGATTGGGTTCCTGGTGCGGCTTCAGTACCGCTAATGCCTGCTCGTTACGCTCCAGCTGATCTTCTAACAGCCAGCCGTTGTGCTGGTTGATATCGCGCAGGTGCTGCGTTTTCTGGGTAATCGTCTGCCAGCGCTGGCTTACGTCCGTGCTCGACTGCGCTTCGGGGTTTTGCTCCGCCCGGCGCTGTTGCTCGAGGTAGTCGAGCGTCGCCAGCAGCGAGCTTTTATCTTCGGTGATGCGCTGCAGCGCGCTGCCGTTCACGTGGCCCGCAGAGAGTTGCTGCTGTTCGGCGTCCATCACCTCTTTGAGTGAATTAAGCACCGCAGTCATTTGGTCGAGCACTTCTAACAGACGACTCATGCAATTAGTTACTCTGTAAATCGCTTTGGGCATCCTGAATCAGCGCGTCGGCGATTTTGCCGGTATCCATCTTCAGTTCGCCGTTACGGATTGCGGTTTTCAGCGCCTCAACACGTTCCATATTGATGTCGCTGCTGCCTGGCTGCATCAGCTTAGCCTGCGCATCGCTTAGGGTCACGCTGGTGCTGTTTGCCGTGGTGCTTTTCTCCAGACGGTTTTTCTGCGCCTGAGTATCGGTGGTTTCACGCGGTTGGACAGTGCTAACCGGCTTCAAAGGCGACGTGCGGTCAATGCTCATTATTTTATCCTCTTCGAGGGGAGGCTCACGGCGGAGAGCCAGTCAGTTTCTTCGTTAACTATTTATCGGCAGCCGCCACTGAATCTTTAAAAAGATTATAGATTAATCAGAATATTCCCATCAGGGTCTACCGTGCCGCTGACAATCTGCCCGGAGGCCATCCGCACGCGGGCATTTTGCGCCACCGCGGCGTTATTTAATACCTGACCCTGGCTGTTGACGCTGAATCCTTCCCCCGAGGCGACCACCTGCACATGCTGGCCCGCTTTTACCCGCCAGGACTGGCGAACCATCGACAGCATAATCGGCTGATCCGGCGCGATGTCCCGCAGCGTAGTCGCATTCGCCGCCTGCTTCAGATCGAACATGGTGCGCGGCGGAAGCCGATCCAGACGACCGTATTTCATCCGCACGTTGCTTTCGCTAAGCAGGGTGCCGCGCGTTAAGGCCTGTGCCGCAACGACGTAATTCCCGCTGGCCGCTACTGCAACCTGGATAAAACGCTTATCGCTGCCGCAGCGGACCATTACGCTGACGCTTCCCCACAGGCGACCGTTGCCGGGCATCACGAACTCAGGCTGGGGGCAGGCGGGGAGCTGCGCATCAGGCGTTTTTATCATCACCGCCACGTCATCGCTGATGCCCGCCAGACGCTGCTGGAAAAACTGGGTCAGCGGCGCGTCCAGCTGGCCGGCGCCTGCATAAAACGCAGCCAGCAAAGCCGCGGCGCCAGCGCAGATTTTCACTTTGTTCATGATGCCACTCCTTGTTCAGGTTGCAGCGATTCTACCCGCAGGAGGAATTGATCAAGGCGACAAATAGCGATGCATTTTGCGTTTATTCCGTCGATAACGCACGCGTAAGGGGCCGTAAGCTGTCGGACAAATCCTAATTATGCGGAGGGGACATGCTCGACAAACTGGATGCCGCGCTGCGATTTCAGCAGGAAGCGCTTAATTTGCGTGCCCAGCGTCAGGAGATTCTGGCAGCCAACATCGCCAACGCGGATACCCCCGGGTATCAGGCGCGGGATATCGATTTTGCCAGCGAAATGAAGAAAGTGATGGATCGCGGGCGCGCGGAGGGCACAGGCGTATCGCTTGCTTTGACCTCGGCTCGTCATATTCCGGCGCAGACGCAAAGCGTACCGCAGCTGGACCTTCTTTACCGTGTTCCTGACCAACCCGCGCTTGATGGCAACACCGTCGATATGGACCGCGAGCGTACGCAATTTGCTGATAACAGCCTGAAGTATCAATCCGACCTGACGGTTCTGGGCGGGCAAATCAAAGGCATGATGTCCGTGCTGCAACAGGGTGGCTAATCCATGGCGTTACTGAATATTTTTGATATTGCCGGCTCGGCAATGACGGCCCAGTCCCAGCGCCTGAATGTGGCGGCCAGTAACCTGGCCAACGCCGACAGCGCCACGGGGCCGGACGGACAGCCCTACCGCGCCAAACAGGTCGTGTTTCAGGTCGACGCCGCTCCCGGCGCGCAGACCGGCGGCGTGAAGGTCAGTGAAGTCGTGGAAAGCCAGGATCCGGACCGCATGGTTTATCAGCCCGGTAACCCGATGGCGGATGCCAAAGGCTACGTGAAGATGCCGAACGTCGACGTGGTGGGTGAGATGGTGAACAGCATGTCCGCCTCGCGCAGCTACCAGGCCAACGTGGAAGTGCTCAACACCGTGAAGAGCATGATGTTGAAAACCCTGACTCTCGGTCAATAAAGGAGTAACGCATGTCTCTTGCCGTTAACGTAAACGATACCACCGCCAGCGCCGCAACCAGTACTAACACCGGCACCAGCAGCCTGACGGGCAGCAGCGCTTCGGATCTACAGGGCAGCTTCCTGACCCTGCTGGTAGCCCAGCTGAAAAACCAGGATCCGACCAACCCGATGCAGAACAACGAACTGACCACGCAGCTTGCGCAGATCAGCACGGTGAGCGGCATCGAAAAACTGAACACGACCTTAGGCTCAGTCTCAGGCCAGATCAGCAACAATCAGCAGGTTCAGGCCAGTACGCTGATTGGCCACGGCGTGATGATCCCCGGCAGCAAAATTCTCTCCGGCAGCGAAGCCACCACGCCGTTCGGCGTCGAGCTTCAGCAGGCCGCGGATAAAGTCACCGCAACAATTACCGACGCCAGCGGCAAAGTGGTGCGCACGATTGATATCGGCGCGCTGACCGCGGGCGTCCACACCTTTACCTGGGACGGCAGCATGACGGACGGCACCACCGCACCGGACGGCGCCTATAACGTGGCGATCAACGCCAGCAACGGCAGCACGCAGCTGGTCGCGCAGCCGCTTAACTTTGCCCAGGTCTTCGGCGTCACGCTCAGCAACGGCGCGACCCAGCTCGACCTCGGCACCTACGGCACCACCACCCTCGACCAAATCAGGCAGATCATTTAAGCCTTCAACCTTTGCAGGAGTAAGACATGGCCTTTTCTCAAGCGGTCAGCGGCCTGAATGCTGCGGCCACCAACCTGGACGTGATTGGTAACAACATTGCCAACTCCGCCACCTACGGCTTTAAAGCCGGTTCCGCCTCTTTTGCCGACATGTTTGCCGGTTCAAAAGTGGGCCTCGGCGTAAAAGTGGCGGGCATCACCCAGGACTTTAACGACGGCACCACCACCAATACCGGGCGCGGCCTGGACGTGGCTATCAGCCAGAACGGTTTCTTCCGCCTGGTGGATAGCGCGGGCTCGGTGTTCTACAGCCGTAACGGCCAGTTCAAGCTGGATGAAAACCGTAACCTGGTGAACATGCAGGGTTTACAGCTCACCGGCTACCCGGCAACCGGTACACCGCCTACTATCCAGCAGGGCGCTAACCCGGTTGGCCTGTCCGTGCCGAATACGCTGATGGCGGCGAAAACCACCTCGACTGCGGCTATGCAGGTCAACCTGAACTCGACGGATGCCGAACCGGCAACCAAGCCTTTTGATGTCACTAATTCGGACACTTATAACAAAAAAGGCACGATGACGGTTTTTGACAGCCAGGGTAACGCCCATGACATAAACATCTACTTTGTGAAGTCTGACACCGCGAATACCTGGGACGTTTACACCCAGGACAGCAGCGTTGCGGGCAGCACCGCGAAGCCGCAAGACCCAATGGTATTCTCAGAAAGTGGCGTATTGCTGTCCGGCGGTGAAATTAAAGGCCTGGCGACGGATACCATCCCCGGCGCAACGCCTGCCACCTTCGATCTGAGCTTCCAGAACTCCATGCAGCAGAACACCGGCTCCAACAACATCGTGGCGGTCAGCCAGAACGGCTATAAGCCGGGCGACCTGGTGTCCTACCAGATCAACGATGACGGCACCGTGGTCGGCAACTACTCCAACGAACAGACCCAGTTGCTGGGCCAGATCGTGCTGTCCAACTTCGCCAACCCTGAAGGCCTCTCTTCCGAGGGCGATAACGTCTGGTCGGCGAGCAACGCCTCCGGCGTGGCGCTGCTGGGCACGGCGGGCAGTGGCAACTTCGGTACGCTGACCAACGGCGCGCTGGAGTCTTCGAACGTGGACCTGAGTAAAGAACTGGTGAATATGATCGTCGCGCAGCGTAACTATCAGTCCAACGCGCAGACCATCAAAACCCAGGATCAGATCCTCAACACCCTGGTTAACCTGCGCTAAGCGCCTGACGGGACGGCTTAATGGATCACGCAATTTATACCGCCATGGGCGCGGCAAGCCAGACGCTGAACCAGCAGGCGGTGACGGCCAGCAACCTGGCCAACGCCTCGACGCCGGGCTTTCGCGCGCAGCTTACCGCGCTGCGTGCGGTTCCGGTAGAAGGGCTCTCACTGCCAACCCGTACCCTCGTCACCGCCTCTACGCCCGGGGTGGATATGAGCCAGGGCCAGCTGGATTACACCCAGCGCCCGCTCGACGTCGCCCTGCAGCAGGATGGCTGGCTGGCGGTACAAAGTGCTGACGGCACCGAAGCCTACACCCGCAACGGCAGCATGCAGCGCAGCCCAACCGGCCAGCTCACCCTGCACGGTCAGCCCGTGATGGGAGACGGTGGCCCGATTGCCATTCCGGAAGGGGCGGAAGTTACCATCGCGGCCGACGGCACCCTCTCTGCGCTAAACGCGGGCGATAACCCCAACACGGTTGCGCCGATTGGCAAGCTGAAGCTGGTTAAGGCAACCGCGCAGGAAGTGGTGCGCGGGGACGACGGCTTTTTCCGCCTGAACCCGACCGCCCTGGCTGCACGTGGCGCTACCCTGCAGGCCGACCCGACCATCAAAGTGATGCCGGGCGTGCTGGAAGGCAGCAACGTGAAGCCGGTGGAGGCGATGGCCGACATGATTGCCAGCGCCCGCCGCTTTGAGATGCAGATGAAGATGATCTCAAGCGTTGATGAAAACGAGCAGCGCGCCAACCAGCTGCTGTCGATGAGCTAAGCGCCCAGGCATAACTAACAGGAAATCAACATGATCAGCTCTTTATGGATCGCCAAGACCGGTCTCGACGCCCAGCAAACCAACATGGATGTGATTGCCAACAACCTGGCAAACGTCTCCACCAACGGGTTTAAGCGTCAGCGCGCGGTATTTGAAGATTTGCTTTATCAGACCATTCGTCAGCCGGGCGCTCAGTCTTCCGAGCAGACTACGCTGCCTTCCGGCCTGCAAATTGGTACCGGCGTGCGTCCGGTTGCGACGGAACGTCTGCACAGCCAGGGCAACCTGTCCCAGACGAACAACAGCAAAGACGTGGCGATCAAAGGCGACGGCTTCTTCACGGTGCAGCTGCCGGACGGCTCGAACGCCTATACCCGCGACGGCTCGTTCCAGGTTGACCAGAACGGCCAGCTGGTGACCTCCAGCGGCTATCAGGTTCAGCCTGCGATCACTATCCCGGCGAACGCACTGACCATCACCGTTGGCCGCGACGGTATCGTCAGCGTCACCCAGCAGGGCCAGGCGCAGCCCGTTCAGGTTGGTCAGCTGAACCTGACGACCTTCATGAACGATACCGGTCTGGAAAGCCTTGGGGAAAACCTCTATGCCGAAACCCAGTCATCCGGTACGCCGAATGAAAGTACGCCGGGGCTTAACGGCGCGGGGCTGCTGTATCAGGGCTATGTCGAAACCTCTAACGTCAACGTGGCGGAAGAGCTGGTCAACATGATCCAGGTCCAGCGCGCCTACGAAATCAACAGTAAAGCGGTCTCGACCACAGACCAGATGCTGCAAAAACTGACGCAGCTGTAAGATGCCTGCCGGTGCGTCCGCGCGCCGGCAGCTGAGACCTGAAGATGAAAGCAATGCAAAAACAACTGGTTCTTCGTCCCGCTATTGCCTGCCTGCTGCTGGCAACCGGCGGCTGCGCCCTGATCCCCACCAAACCGCTGGTTGAAGGGGCGACCACTGCCCAGCCGGTGCCCGGCCCTGCGCCGGTTATCAACGGCTCTATTTTCCAGACCGCGCAGCCGGTGAACTACGGCTATCAGCCGCTGTTTGAGGACCGTCGCCCGCGTAACGTTGGCGATACGTTGACCATCCAGCTTCAGGAAAACGTCAGCGCGAGCAAAAGCTCGTCGGCCAACGCCAGCCGTGATGGCAAAACTAATTTTGGCCTGGACGTCACGCCGCGCTACCTCGAAGGCCTGTTTGGCAACGATCGCGCGTCCATTGACGGCTCCGGCGGCAACAGTTTCAACGGCAAAGGCGGCGCCAATGCCAGCAACACCTTCAGCGGTACGCTTACCGTCACGGTCGATCAGGTGCTTGCCAACGGCAACCTGCACGTGGTGGGCGAAAAGCAGATCGCCATTAACCAGGGAACGGAGTTCATACGTTTCTCCGGTGTCGTGAACCCGCGCACCATCAGCGGCAGCAACAGCGTACCGTCCACCCAGGTGGCCGATGCCCGCATTGAATACGTCGGTAACGGCTATATCAACGAGGCGCAGAACATGGGCTGGATGCAGCGTTTCTTCCTTAACCTGTCACCGATGTAAGTGGGGAATCACATGGTCAAATATTTAATCGGCATGCTGATGCTGGTGGCAACGCTGGCCCAGGCCGAGCGTATCCGTGACCTGACCAGCGTTCAGGGCGTGCGTGAGAACTCGTTGATCGGCTATGGGCTGGTGGTCGGCCTTGACGGCACCGGCGACCAGACGACGCAGACGCCATTCACCACCCAGAGCCTGAATAACATGCTCTCGCAGATGGGGATCACCGTTCCGGCCGGCACCAACATGCAGCTCAAGAACGTGGCCGCCGTTATGGTGACGGCCAAATATCCCGCGTTCGCACGCTCCGGGCAGAACATCGACGTCGTGGTGTCTTCTATGGGTAACGCCAAAAGCCTGCGCGGCGGCACGCTGCTGATGACCCCGATGAAAGGGGTGGATAACCAGGTCTACGCGCTGGCGCAGGGTAACATTCTGGTAGGTGGAGCCGGGGCTTCCGCAGGCGGCAGCAGCGTGCAGGTCAACCAGCTTAACGGCGGGCGCATCACCAACGGTGCGGTCATCGAGCGCGAGCTGCCGGGTACCTTCGGCCAGGGCAACGTTATCAACCTGCAGCTGAACGACGACGACTTTACGCTCGCCCAGCAAATCACCGACACCATCAACCGCGCCCAGGGCTACGGCAGCGCGTCCGCGCTGGATGCCCGCACCGTACAGATTCGTACCCCGAGCGGCAACAGCTCGCAGGTGCGCCTGCTGGCCAGTATTCAGAATCTTGAGGTCAACGTAGCGGTGCAGGATGCGAAAGTAATCATTAACTCCCGCACCGGCTCCGTAGTGATGAACCGCGAGGTGACGCTGGACAGCTGCGCGATTGCGCAGGGCAACCTGTCGGTCACCGTCAACCGCTCCGCGCAGGTCAGCCAGCCGGATACGCCGTTTGGCGGCGGTCAGACCGTGGTCACCCCGCAAACGCAAATCGATCTGCGCCAGAGCGGCGGGGCGATGCAGCGGGTTAACGCCAGCGCCAACCTGAATAACGTGGTGCGCGCGCTCAATACCCTCGGCGCGTCGCCGATGGAGCTGATGTCCATCATCCAGGCTATGCAGAGCGCGGGCTGCCTGCGTGCAAAAGTGGAAATCATCTGATGCTGAACGACACCCGGTCACTGGCCAGCGCCGCATGGGATGCCAGCTCTTTAAACGAGCTGAAAGCGAAAGTCGGCCAGGATCCGAAGGGTCACCTGAAATCGGTGGCCCGTGAAGTGGAAGGGATGTTCGTGCAGATGATGCTTAAAAGCATGCGCGAGGCGCTGCCAAAAGACGGCATTTTCAGCAGCGACTCAACGCGCATGTACACCAGCATGTACGATCAGCAAATTTCCCAGCAGCTCAGCAGCAAAGGGCTGGGCTTTGCGGACATGATGGTCAAACAGATGGGGGAAAACGCCGACCCGTCGGAAGAGGCGGGCAGGGTGCCGATGAAGTTTGATTTGCAGACGGTGACCAGCTTCCAGAACCAGGCGCTGACGCAGATGGTACGCCAGGCGGTGCCAAAGGCCCCGTCAAACGAAGAGCCTCTGAGCGGCGACAGCAAAGACTTCCTGGCCCAGATCTCCCTCCCGGCGCGGCTGGCGAGCGAGCAAAGCGGCATTCCTCATCACCTGATTCTGGCGCAGGCCGCGCTGGAGTCCGGCTGGGGGCAGCGGCAGATCCTCACCAGCAGCGGCGAGCCGAGCTTCAATATTTTTGGCGTGAAGGCGACGAGCAGCTGGAAGGGACCGGTTGCCGAAATCACGACTACCGAATTTGAAAACGGCGAAGCGAAGAAGGTGAAGGCGAAATTCCGCGTCTACGGCTCTTATCTGGAGGCGCTTTCTGACTATGTTGGCATGCTGACCCGTAATCCTCGCTATGCCGCCGTTACCAGTGCGAGCACGCCAGAGCAGGGTGCCCAGGCGCTGCAAAACGCAGGCTACGCCACAGATCCGAACTACGCCCGCAAGCTGACGGGCATGATCCAGCAGCTGAAAGGCATGAGCGAGAAGGTCGCCAAAGCCTACGGTAACGATTTGTCCAAATTGTTCTGATTCGACTCAAGTCCTGCGGCGTGCTGCCGATACTATTCGACGGGACCCGTGACTATACGTGCTTAAGGAAAATCCATGTCCAGTAGCCTGATTAACAGTGCCATGAGTGGCCTGAGTGCTGCCCAGTCGGCACTGAACACCGTCAGTAATAACATTTCCAACTATAACGTCGCGGGCTACACCCGCCAGACGACGCTGCTCGCCCAGGCTAACAGTACGCTGGGCGCCGGTGGCTTTGTGGGTAACGGCGTCTACGTAAGCGGCGTGCAGCGTGAATATGACTCATTTATCACCAACCAGCTGCGCGGCGCGCAGAACCAAAGCAGCGGGCTAACGACGCAGTATCAGCAGATGTCGAAAATCGACGACATGCTGTCCGGCTCCACCAACACGCTCGCCACCACCATGCAGGACTTTTTTACCAGCCTGCAAACGCTGGTCAGCAACGCCTCTGATTCGGCGGCCCGCCAGGCGATGCTGGGAAAAGCGGACGGTCTGGTTAACCAGTTTAAGGTAACCGACCAGTATCTGCGTGACCAGGACAAGCAGGTCAACCTTGCCATCACCAGCAGCGTGGAGCAGATCAACAGCTACGCCAGCCAGATTGCCAACCTTAACGATCAGATCTCCCGCCTGAAGGGCGTGGGCGCAGGCGCATCCCCTAACGATCTGCTGGATCAGCGTGACCAGCTGGTCAGCCAGCTTAACCAGATTGTCGGCGTTGAAGTCAGCGTGCAGGACGGCGGCACCTACAACGTTTCAATCGCCAACGGCATCAACCTGGTGCAGGGTTCAACGGCAAACCAGCTGGCGGCCGTGCCGTCCAGCGCGGATCCGACCCGCACGACCGTGGCCTATGTAGATAAAGTATCCGGCACCACGGAAATCCCGGAGAAGCAGCTTACTAACGGCTCTCTCGGCGGCCTGCTTGCCTTCCGCTCTCAGGATCTGGACAGCGCACGCAACCGTCTGGGCCAGCTGGCGCTTGCCTTCGGGACCGCGCTTAACGATCAGCATACCCAGGGCTACGACGCCAACGGCCACAAGGGCGAGGCGCTTTTCGATCTCGGTGGCCCGACGGTTATCAGCAACAGCAGGAACACGCCGGGAACGTCCCTCTCCGCAAACGTTGCCGACAGCACTAAAGTGCAGGCCAGCGATTACAAAGTGACGTTCGACGGCACCAACTGGCAGGTGACCCGCCTGTCTGACAACGCCAAAATAAACCCGGGCGTTGCCGATGACGGCAGCGGCAATAAAAGCCTGAATTTTGACGGGCTGAAAATCGATATCAGCGGCGCGCCTGCTAAAAATGACAGCTTCACCGTCAAGCCGGTCAGCAACGTCATCGTTAATATGGACGTGGCTATCAGCGACGAAAGCGAGCTGGCGCTGGCAAGCGATCCGACCGCAGGCGAGAGCGATAACCGCAACGCGCAGGCGCTGCTTGATTTGCAGAGTGCGAAAGAGGTCGGTGGAAATAAATCGTTTAACGACGCTTATGCAAGCCTGGTCAGCGACGTTGGGAACAAAACCGCCAGCCTTAAAGTCACCAGTACCACCCAGAGCAACGTGGTCACGCAGCTGAGCAACCAGCAGCAGTCCATCTCCGGCGTCAACCTTGATGAAGAGTACGGTAACCTGCAGCGCTTCCAGCAGTATTACCTGGCGAATGCTCAGGTTTTACAGACCGCATCGTCGATGTTTGATGCCCTACTGGCCATTCGTTAACAGGAGCAACGTATGCGTATCAGCACCCAAATGATGTACGACCAGAATATGCGCGGCGTAACCAATGCCCAGAGCGAATGGCTACGCTACGGCGAGCAGATGTCGACCGGCAAGCGCGTAAACCGTCCTTCCGACGACCCGATTGCCGCCTCGCAGGCGGTGGTGCTCTCTCAGGCCCAGTCACAGAACAGCCAGTATGCGCTGGCGCGTACCTTTGCCACCCAGAAAGTCTCTCTTGAAGAGAACGTGCTGGGGCAGGTGACGACGGCTATCCAGAGCGCGCAGGAGAGAATTGTTAACGCCGGTAACGGAACCTTAAGCGATGATGACCGCGCGTCGCTGGCCACCGACCTTGAAGGGATCCGCAACCAGATCCTGAACCTGGCAAACAGCACCGACGGCAACGGCCGGTTCATCTTTGCCGGATATAAAACCGAGAGCGCCCCGTTCGTGGAAGATGCGACGACGGGGAAGGTCGGCTATGAAGGGGGCAGCACAGGGATCACACAAACCGTAGACGCCGCCCGTACCATGACCATCGGCCATACCGGCACAGAAGTGTTCAACTCCGTCACCAGCAACGCGGTGAAGGAGCCAAACGGCGATGATTCAGAAACTAATCTGTTTGAAATGCTGGACTCGGCGATTGCCTCGCTGAAAACGCCGGTGGCAGATCTGGACGACGAGGGAAAGGCCGTACAGGCAGAAGTGATTGATAAAACCAACCGCGGCCTGAAAAACTCCCTCAATAACGTGCTGACCGTACGTGCCGAACTTGGCACGCAACTTAACGAGCTGGACAAGCTTGATTCGCTGGGGTCTGACAGGGCGCTGGGGCAAACCACCCAGATGAGCAATCTGGTTGACGTTGACTGGAACTCAACAATCTCCTCGTACGTGATGCAGCAGGCCGCGCTTCAGGCGTCCTATAAGGCCTTCAGCGATATGCAGGGGATGTCGCTGTTCCAGCTGAATAAGTAATCTTTTGTTGTTTGGGCGAGCCTGGAAACCGGCTCGCTTTCTCTGCCCGCTTCCGCACCCCGGAGCGGGCATTTTTTTGTCCTGCGCTCAGGAATAACAGCGATAAAAAAAGCCGGTCAGTTTCCTGACCGGCTTTTTAGCTTAGCGCTTTAGCTTAATCGACGCTTTGCGGACGAGTAGCTGGCGCGGTAGCCTGGTGAGTGGCGCTGTGGCCACCTGCAGAACCACGACCGCTGAACTCATAGTCCGGGCGTACCCAGTCGCTGTGGCGTGCTGGCTCTGGGGTGTAGTCCGGTGCCGGAGCGCGGGTCATTGGCGCAGTAGCATGCTTAACGGCGTGTACCGCAGCAGGGACTTCAGCAGCAACAGGTGCTGGTTTCGCCGCTGGAGCGGGCTCAACAACCGGAGCGGGTTCAGCCGCAGGTGCTGGTTCAGCAACCGGGGCAGGTGCAGCAACGGCTGGCTGGCTTTCTTCAACGGTAGCCACCGGTGCTTCTGGCGCAGCTTCTTCAACCACGACAGGCGCCTCTTCGGCGATTTCCACAGACTGAACCGGCTGCTCGCCGATCTCTTCCGCTGCCGGAGCCGCTTCTGCAAACACCTGCTCGGCCACGGCTTCATCCTGCTGCTCAACAATCTGAGGCTGTTCGGTAACCGGAGCGGCAATCACTTCCGGATGCGTGGTTTCGACAACAGGTGTCTCCACCGGCGCTTCCTGAACGACTGGCTCAGTCATGACAACTTCAGCCGGAGCCGCAACCTGCTGCTCAACTGCCGCAGCAATCGGAGCTACCTGCTCAACAGCATTCTCAGCCGCGTTGTTTTCCACTGTGTTGCTCTGGAACTCTTCATGCGACGCAATTTCCGGGCGGGCAATCGGATACTGGATCCAGGCTTTACCGGAGGCCAGCTCTGGTGAAGCACAGGCAACGGTCAGCGGCATTGGTGACTGGGTTGGGTAACGCTCGTCACGGTAACGGCGACGACGCTGGCCGCTCACGCGCAGGTGGCGCGGGGAACGACGTGAACGACGTGGCATACCGTTGGCATCGTTGCGCGAATCTACATTGTCATCCTGCTCTGCTGCCTGGGTTTCAACAACCGCTGGCAATGGAAGGGTGGCGACTTCTGTATGCGGTGCAACGGCTGTCGGTGCTGAGGACTCTTCCTGAGCGGCCAGTTCAAGCGCGGCGGCATTTGCCTGAGCGTTGGCGATATCTTCAGCAGATTCGAAACGCACTTTCTGACTCAGCTGGCGCGGCTTGCGGCGCGGCATGGTCTGAACGCGCTCTTCCTGCTCGGACTCAACCTCAACGACTTCATCACGCTGCAGGGATTTAACTTCCTGCTGCGCCTGACGCTTGTCATCGCTACGACGACGGTTGCGGTCGCGACGCGGCTGCTGCTCGTCACGTGACTTAGGCTTTTCAGCTTCTTCGGTGGCGACGTTCTGACGAACTTCACGCACTTCAGCATTTGGCTGCTGGCCCTGACGACGATTACGACGGTTTTCGTCACGATTCTCGCGCGGCTCACGTGCTTCACGCGGCTCACGTGGTTCACGGGTTTCGCGATTGTCGCGGTTTTCACCACGGTTCTCACGGTCACCACGTTCACCGCGATTATTGCGATCGCCACGGTCACGGCGGTTGTTCTGACGGCGGTTGTTACGGCGATCCTGGCCCTGACGCTGGGTTTCGGTTTCTGCCGGTTTCTCGACCTTAACTTCTTTAGCTTCAGGTTCCGCTGCAAACATGTTTTTCAGCGCGCTGAAGAAGCGGCTAATCAGGCCTGGCTGAGCAGGCGTCTGAGGCTGGGCAGACGCAACTGGTTTCGCAGCGGCGACCGGCGCGGCAGCAGGTGCAGTTTCCTGCGGCGCTGGTGGCACATCCGGCATCACGAAGGTGGCTAATGCTGGCTGCTCAGGACGTTTACGCTCGGCGTACTCTTCGTCAGAAGGCATGGCCATCTCTTCTTCATGCAGCTTCGGCAGCATGTAGCTGAGGGTCTTGGTCTCTTCGCCTTTGCGCACGCGCAGCACGGAGTAATGCGGTGTTTGCATCTGATCGTTCGGTACGATGACGGCTTTGACGCCACCCTGACGGGTTTCAATAGCGCTTACCGCATCACGTTTTTCGTTCAGCAGGTAGGAAGCAATTGGCACCGGAACAATGGCATGCACTTCCTGGGTATTCTCTTTCAGCGCTTCTTCTTCAATCAGACGCAGAATGGAGAGGGCCATGGATTCGTTATCACGAACGGTGCCGGTACCGCTACAGCGTGGGCAAACGTGGTGGCTTGACTCGCCCAGGGAAGGGGAGAGACGCTGACGGGACATTTCCAGCAGGCCAAAACGGGAGATATGGCTTATCTGGATACGCGCACGGTCCTGGCGCACCGCTTCACGCAGGCGATTTTCAACCGCGCGCTGGTGGCGAACCGGAGTCATATCGATGAAGTCGATAACAATCAGACCGCCCAGGTCGCGCAGGCGGAGCTGGCGGGCGATTTCATCGGAGGCTTCAAGGTTGGTATTGAACGCTGTCTCTTCGATATCGCCACCGCGGGTTGCGCGAGCGGAGTTGATGTCGATGGCGGTCAGGGCTTCGGTGGAGTCGATAACAATCGAGCCACCGGAAGGCAGACGGACTTCACGCTGGAAGGCGGATTCAATCTGCGACTCGATCTGGTAATGGCTGAACAGCGGGATTTCACCGGTGTAGAGCTTAATTTTGCTGCTGAAGTCCGGACGGCCTAGCGCGCCGATATGCTGGCGAGCCAGCTCGAGCACTTTCGGGTTATCGATGAGGATTTCACCGATGTCCTGGCGCAGATAGTCACGGAAAGCACGGACGATAACGTTGCTTTCCTGGTGGATCAGGAACGGAGCAGGGCGATTTTCCGCCGCTTTCTGGATAGCTTCCCAGTGCTTGAGGCGGAAGCTCAGATCCCATTGCAGCGCTTCGGCGGATTTACCCACGCCGGCCGTGCGCACAATCAGACCCATGCCGTCCGGCAGCTCCAGCGAGGAGAGGGCTTCTTTCAGTTCGGTACGGTCATCACCTTCGATGCGGCGGGAGATACCACCGGCACGCGGGTTGTTTGGCATCAGAACCAGATAGCTACCGGCCAGGCTGATAAAAGTCGTCAGCGCCGCGCCTTTATTACCACGCTCTTCTTTATCAATCTGAACGATCACTTCCTGACCTTCGCGCAGAACATCTTTGATGTTCGGGCGGCCATGAGATGAATAGTTTGACGGGAAGTACTCGCGGGCGATCTCTTTCAGAGGCAGGAAACCATGACGTTCAGCGCCGTAATCAACAAATGCCGCTTCCAGACTTGGTTCAATACGCGTGATTTTTCCTTTATAGATGTTGGCTTTTTTCTGTTCGTGTCCCGGGCTTTCAATATCCAGGTCGTACAGGCGTTGCCCATCTACAAGGGCGACGCGCAACTCTTCTTGCTGAGTTGCGTTTATTAACATTCTCTTCATCGTAACTTACTCATTATTCTTACATTGGTAGATAAGCTACGGGCATGGTGACGCTGACCGGGAATGAACCGATGGCCTCGTGACTGATCGCACAGTCGCCAACCTCACGGTTGTCGCTTGCTGAGAGGCGCAAAGTGTCGGTAGCCTGTATTTCATACGGAAATACAGCGCAATTATCGTGGGAATAACCTTAGAATATTTCTTAAAAGTTGATTCCATTTTACCGGTCAGGCTGCAACCCGCAGCCCGCTAACTGCCTGAAAGTACAAAACGTCTTACGCCATTGCTGCGTGGATGAACATTCAGGCAAAACTGGTCATTCCGCAAAGTTCCTGTTCTGACAAGTCTTAACACGGAAAACCGCAACATTATTCCATTGCTAAGCTTGTTATAGCAAGGTGACTTTTGCCTTTGATGCCTCGTTTCTTACAGTTTTTTAACCCGCAGTTTTTCAATTTGTACAGAAAATGAATAAAAGCAGGTTAAGTTGTGATAAATGAGGCTGAAGTCAGTTAAGCACATAAAAATGAGTGGCGCTATGCGCGTGCGCTAATTAGAATCGCCGACCATGAAAACGCAGACTCCATCTCCTTCAGTACAAATCGTTGCTATTTCCGCCGATGAGGCCGGGCAGCGTGTCGACAACTTTTTGCTTGCCCGCCTCAAGGGCGTGCCAAAAAGCATGATTTATCGCATTTTGCGTAAGGGTGAAGTGCGCGTGAATAAAAAACGCGTCAAGCCCGAGTACAAATTAGAGGATGGCGATCAGCTTCGCATCCCACCGGTGAGAGTGGCCGAGCGTGAAGAAGTGCAGGTCTCTCCTCATCTTCAGAAAGTGGCGGCGCTTACCGATGCCATTCTCTATGAAGATGACCACATACTGGTGCTAAACAAACCTTCGGGCACCGCCGTTCACGGCGGCAGCGGCCTGAGCTTTGGGGTGATCGAAGGATTACGCGCTCTGCGTCCGGAAGCCCGTTTCCTGGAGCTGGTACATCGCCTCGACCGCGATACATCAGGGATCCTGCTGGTGGCCAAGAAGCGTTCCGCGCTGCGTTCGCTGCATGAGCAGCTGCGTGAGAAGGGCATGCAGAAAGATTATCTGGCGCTGGTTCGCGGCCAGTGGCAGTCGCACATCAAGGTTGTTCAGGCACCGCTGCTGAAAAATATCCTGCAAAGCGGTGAGCGTATTGTGCGTGTGAACAGCGAGGGCAAGCCTTCCGAAACCCGCTTTAAAGTGGAAGAGCGCTATGAGTTTGCAACCCTGGTACGCTGCAGCCCGGTGACAGGCCGTACGCACCAGATTCGTGTGCATACTCTGCATGCCGGACATCCCATCGCCTTTGATGACCGCTACGGAGACCGCGAGTTCGACAAACAGTTGAACGGTACCGGGCTTAGCCGCCTCTTCCTGCACGCTGCCGCGTTGAAGTTCACCCACCCGAATACCGGTGAAGTGATGCGCGTCGAAGCGCCGATGGACGATGAGCTGAAGCGCTGCCTTACCGTCCTGCGCAAAACGGCCTGATCAGAAGCTCCCGCCCGGGAGCTTTTTTATGTCAACTTACCGGTGGATGGCGCTGTTGCTTATCCATCCTACATAAACCTCATAGCGTAGGTCGGATAAGCGCTAATACCCCAGCGGATTGCACCCCTCATTTCGCAACATTTCACACAGGCTGATAAGCGGCAGGCCAATCAGCGTATTGGGATCGCGTCCCTCAAGCCTTTCGAACAGCGCTATGCCTAATCCCTCACACATAAAGCTCCCCGCGCACTGCAGCGGCTGCTCTTTGCGTACGTAGGCGCGAATCTCATCCTCACTCAGATGGCGAAAGTGAACATCGAAAGGTTCACAGGCGGTCTGCAGATGGCCGTTGTCCGAATTATACAGCGCCAGTCCGGTATAGAAGGTCACAATGCTGCCACGCGCCTGCATCAGCTGGGCGACAGCGTTCTCTTCGGTGCGCGGCTTGCCGGTAATTTTATTATCCAGGACGCAAACCTGATCCGATCCGATAATAAGATGAGAAGGGTAGTCCGCTTTCAGCGCCTGGGCTTTCGCCTGAGCCAGCCTCGTGACCAGTTCACGCGAGCTCTCGCCGGGCCGGGGTGTTTCATCAGTAAGCGGTGAGGCCGTTATAAATGGCATATCAAGCTTTTCAAGCAGCGCACGGCGGAACGGAGAGGTTGAGGCCAGCACAAGAGGTTTCATATTTTTTTCATTAAAGATAGCGAATTGGATAAAGGCATTTTAAACTGTGCCGCCGCAATGTGTGCGAATAAATGGCGAAAGGCGCTGTTTCGAGGCCTTTTTCTTTGACTCTATGACGTTACAAAGTTAATATGCGCGCCCTATGCAAAAGGTAAAATTACCCCTGACTCTCGATCCGGTTCGTACGGCTCAAAAACGCCTTGATTACCATGGTGTGTATACACCTGAACAGGTAGAGCGCGTCGCCGAATTTGTGGTCAGTGTAGACAGTGATGTGGAATGCGATATGCGGTTTGCTATCGATGAACAACGCCTCGCGGTTTTAACCGGTGATGCGAAGGTCTCGTTAACACTCTCATGTCAGCGTTGCGGGAAGCCGTTTGCGCATCAGGTCTACACGCAGTATTGTTTTAGCCCGATCGTCAAAGACGAGCAGGCTGAAGCACTCCCGGAAGCGTATGAGCCAGTTCAGGTTAACGAATTTGGCGAAATCGATCTTCTGGCGGTGGTAGAAGATGAAATCATCCTCTCCCTGCCGGTAGTTCCGGTGCATGATTCTGAACACTGTGAAGTGTCCGAGGCGGACATGGTCTTTGGCAAACTGCCTGCAGAGGCGGAGAAACCAAACCCATTTGCCGTATTAGCCAGTTTAAAGCGTAAGTAATTGAGGAGTAAGGTCCATGGCCGTACAACAGAATAAACCAACCCGTTCCAAACGTGGCATGCGTCGTTCCCATGACGCGCTGACCACCAGCACCCTGTCCGTAGACAAAGTTTCTGGCGAAACTCATCTGCGTCACCACATGACTGCCGACGGTTTCTACCGCGGCCGCAAGGTTATCGTTAAGTAATCCTGACGATACCTTGACACGTCTAACCCTTGCGTTAGATGCCATGGGTGGGGACTTCGGTCCTTCCGTGACAGTGCCTGCAGCATTGCAGGCACTGGACTCTAACTCCCAGCTAAGCCTTCTCCTGGTCGGTTGTCCCGACACCATCACGCCATTACTTGCCAAAGCTGATTTTGATAAACGTTCGCGTCTGCAGATTATTCCTGCGGAATCGGTTATTGCCAGTGATGCCAGGCCGTCGCAAGCGATCCGCAACAGTCGCGGTTCTTCTATGCGGGTGGCGCTTGAGTTGGTCAAAGAGGGGCGGGCGGAAGCCTGCGTCAGTGCCGGGAATACCGGCGCGCTGATGGGGCTGGCGAAATTATTGCTCAAGCCCATTGAGGGGATTGAGCGCCCGGCACTGATGACGGTATTGCCGCACCAGCAAAAGGGCAAAACGGTAGTATTAGATCTCGGAGCCAACGTCGATTGCGACAGCAATATGCTGGTGCAGTTTGCCATTATGGGCTCCGTGATGGCGGAAGAAGTACTGGGCGTGGTGAATCCTCGCGTGGCGCTGCTGAACATCGGTGAAGAAGAGACCAAAGGTCTCGACAGCATTCGCGATGCCTCCGCATTATTAAAAACAATGCCTTCTATCAACTATATTGGTTATCTTGAAGCCAACGAACTGTTGACCGGAAAAACGGATGTCCTGGTGTGCGATGGGTTTGTAGGAAACGTCACGCTCAAGACGATGGAAGGGGTTGTCAGGATGTTCCTTACCCTGCTCAAATCGCAGGGAGAAGGGAAAAAAAGGTCGTGGTGGCTGATTTTATTGAAGCGTTGGTTACAAAAGCATCTGACCAGGCGATTCAGTCACCTCAACCCCGACCAGTATAATGGTGCCTGTCTGTTAGGATTGCGCGGCACCGTGATCAAGAGCCACGGTGCGGCCAATCAGCGAGCGTTTGCTGTCGCGATTGAACAGGCAGTGCAGGCGGTGAGACGGCAAGTTCCGGTAAGGATTGCCGCTCGCCTGGAATCTGTATTACCCAAGAGTGACTGAGCGTACATGTATACGAAGATTATTGGTACGGGCAGCTACCTGCCCGAACAAGTGCGGACTAACGCCGACCTGGAAAAAATGGTGGATACCTCTGACGAGTGGATTGTCACCCGTACAGGTATTCGTGAACGCCGAATCGCCGCGCCTGACGAAACCGTTGCCACAATGGGTTTCCAGGCTGCGACCCGCGCCCTTGAAATGGCCGGTGTTGATAAGTCACAGATTGGCTTAATCATCGTCGCGACGACGTCTTCGACACACGCGTTTCCAAGCGCCGCCTGCCAGGTGCAAAGCATGCTGGAAATCAAAGGCTGTCCGGCATTTGACGTTGCGGCCGCATGCGCAGGCTTTACCTATGCGCTGAGCATCGCCGATCAGTACATCAAAAACGGTGCGGTAGATTACGCGCTGGTGATCGGTGCTGACGTGCTGGCTCGCACGCTCGATCCTGACGATCGTGGCACAATTATTCTGTTTGGTGATGGTGCCGGTGCGGTCCTGCTTGGCAGGAGCGAAGAGCCGGGCATCTTGTCAACGCATCTGCATGCTGACGGCAGTTACGGTGAACTGCTGACGCTGCCAAACCAGGACCGTTTCGATCCGTCCAAACCGTCCTACGTGACGATGGCCGGTAACGAAGTGTTCAAAGTTGCCGTAACCGAACTGGCCCACATCGTTGATGAAACCCTGACGGCGAATAACCTCGATCGTGGCGATCTCGACTGGCTGGTGCCGCATCAGGCCAACCTGCGCATTATCAGCGCGACGGCGAGAAAGCTGGGAATGTCCATGGACAATGTAGTGGTGACGCTGGACAGGCACGGTAATACCTCTGCGGCCTCCGTGCCGGTAGCGCTGGATGAAGCGGTACGTGATGGTCGCATTCAACGCGGTCATCTGGTGCTGCTCGAGGCGTTCGGCGGCGGCTTTACCTGGGGTTCGGCACTGGTTCGTTTTTGATTAAAGGAATGAGAAAATGACGCAATTTGCTTTTGTTTTCCCGGGGCAGGGTTCACAGACAGTCGGAATGCTGGCAGAGTTAGCCACCGCGTATCCGATTGTTGAAGAAACCTTCCGTGAAGCTTCAGACGCGCTGGGCTACGATCTTTGGGCGCTGGTGCAAAACGGCCCGGCCGAAGAGCTGAATAAAACCTGGCAGACTCAGCCAGCGCTGCTGGCGGCATCCGTTGCCATTTATCGCGTCTGGCAGCAGCAGGGCGGTAAAACCCCAGCGCTGATGGCAGGTCACAGCCTGGGTGAATATTCTGCTCTGGTGTGCGCAGGCGTTATTAACTTTGCAGACGCTGTTCGTCTGGTTGAACTGCGTGGCAAACTGATGCAGGAAGCGGTGCCGGAAGGTACTGGCGGCATGTCTGCTATTATCGGTCTGGACGATGCTTCTATCGCTAAAGCCTGTGAAGAAGCGGCACAGGGGCAGGTTGTTTCCCCGGTCAACTTCAACTCTCCGGGCCAGGTTGTGATTGCGGGTAACAAAGAAGCCGTTGAACGTGCGGGCGCCGCTTGTAAAGCCGCTGGTGCAAAACGAGCTCTTCCTTTACCTGTCAGCGTGCCGTCACACTGTGCGCTGATGAAGCCGGCGGCAGACAAACTTGCCGTTGCGCTGGAAAATATTACCTTCAACGCACCAGCCGTTCAGGTTGTGAACAACGTTGATGTGAAGTGCGAAACTTCGCCGGAGGCGATTCGTAGCGCGCTGGTACGCCAGCTCTACAGCCCGGTGCAGTGGACCAAATCAGTGGAATTTATGGCGGCACAGGGTGTGACCCAGTTGCTGGAAGTCGGCCCAGGTAAAGTCCTGACCGGCCTGACTAAACGTATTGTTGACACCCTGACCGCAGCGGCCATTAACGAGCCTGCTTCCCTGTCAGCGGCGCTTGAGCAATAAAACGAGGAAGACCATGAGTTTTGAAGGAAAAGTTGCGCTGGTAACCGGCGCAAGCCGTGGTATCGGCCGTGCGATCGCAGAGACCCTGGTGGCTCGCGGCGCAAAAGTTATTGGTACAGCGACAAGCGAAAGCGGTGCGCAGGCCATCAGTGACTATTTAGGCGCGAACGGCAAAGGTTTTATGCTGAACGTGACCGATCCGGCCTCTATCGAGGCGGTTCTGGAAAATATTCGTGCAGAATTTGGCGAAGTGGACATTCTGGTCAATAATGCCGGTATCACTCGTGATAACCTGCTGATGCGCATGAAAGATGCCGAGTGGGATGATATCATCGAAACCAATTTGTCATCAGTTTTCCGTCTGTCAAAAGCGGTAATGCGCGCTATGATGAAAAAGCGTCATGGTCGTATTATCACTATCGGTTCTGTGGTTGGTACCATGGGAAATGCTGGTCAGGCCAACTACGCTGCGGCGAAAGCGGGCTTGATCGGTTTCAGTAAATCACTGGCGCGCGAAGTGGCGTCCCGTGGTATTACTGTAAACGTTGTTGCTCCGGGCTTTATTGAAACGGACATGACGCGTGCGCTCTCTGACGATCAGCGTGCGGGTATCCTGGCGCAGGTTCCAGCGGGTCGCTTAGGTGACGCAAAAGAAATCGCCAGTGCAGTAGCATTTTTAGCTTCTGACGAGGCCGGGTACATCTCTGGTGAGACCCTGCACGTCAATGGCGGAATGTACATGGTTTAACCACGATTAAAATTATTTGCGTTATTTGGGCGAATGCCCGCAAAATAGCGTAAAATCGTGGTACGACCTGCCGGGATTTAGTTGCATCTTTTTCAACATTTTATACACTACGAAAACCATCGCGAAAGCGAGTTTTGATAGGAAATTTAAGAGTATGAGCACTATCGAAGAACGCGTTAAGAAAATCATTGGCGAACAACTGGGTGTTAAGCAGGAAGAAGTCATCAACTCCGCTTCCTTCGTTGAGGACCTGGGCGCTGATTCTCTTGACACCGTTGAGCTGGTAATGGCTCTGGAAGAAGAGTTTGATACTGAGATTCCGGACGAAGAAGCTGAGAAAATCACTACCGTTCAGGCTGCCATTGATTATATCAACGGTCACCAGGCGTAAGTGAACATCTCCAGGCGGTCATTCGACCGCCTGAGTTTTATCTGATTGTCCCACAAGTCCCAATTTTTTCCCTCCCTGGAGGACAAACGTGTCTAAGCGTCGTGTAGTTGTGACCGGACTGGGCATGTTGTCTCCTGTCGGCAATACCGTAGAGTCTACCTGGAGTGCTCTCCTTGCCGGTCAGAGTGGCATCAGCCTGATCGACCATTTCGATACTAGCGCCTATGCAACGAAATTTGCTGGCTTAGTAAAGGATTTTAACTGTGATGACATTATCTCGCGCAAAGAACAGCGCAAGATGGATGCCTTCATTCAATATGGAATTGTTGCTGGCCACCAAGCCATGCTGGATTCTGGGCTTGAAGTAACGGAAGAGAATGCAACCCGTATTGGCGCCGCTATCGGCTCTGGTATTGGTGGTCTGGGTCTTATTGAAGAGAACCACACCTCGCTGGTTAACGGTGGTCCACGTAAGATCAGCCCGTTCTTCGTACCGTCTACTATCGTGAATATGGTGGCAGGTCACCTGACCATTATGTTCGGTCTGCGTGGTCCGAGCATTTCCATTGCCACGGCGTGTACTTCTGGTGTGCATAACATCGGCCATGCAGCCCGCATCATCGCTTATGGCGATGCAGACGCGATGCTTGCCGGTGGCGCAGAGAAAGCCAGTACGCCGCTGGGCGTCGGTGGTTTTGGTGCAGCGCGTGCGCTTTCCACCCGCAACGATAACCCGCAAGCGGCAAGCCGCCCGTGGGATAAAGACCGTGACGGCTTCGTGCTGGGTGACGGTGCTGGCGTTATCATGGTCGAAGAATACGAGCATGCTAAAAAGCGCGGTGCTAAAATCTACGCGGAAATTGTCGGTTTTGGTATGAGCAGCGATGCCTACCACATGACGTCTCCGCCGGACACCGGCGCAGGGGCAGCACTGGCGATGGAAAATGCTCTGCGTGATGCGGGTATTGCTCCGGGCCAGATTGGCTATGTTAACGCGCACGGCACTTCAACGCCTGCCGGGGACAAAGCTGAAACGCAGGCCGTTAAGTCTATCTTTGGTGCCGATGCCAGCCGCGTGATGGTTAGCTCAACCAAGTCGATGACCGGTCACCTGTTAGGTGCCGCAGGGGCAGTAGAATCTATCTACTCTATCCTTGCGCTGCGCGATCAGGCTGTTCCGCCTACCATCAACCTCGATAACCCGGATGAGGGCTGCGACCTGGACTTTGTTCCACACGTTGCGCGCCAGGTGTCCGGGATGGAGTACGCGCTGTGTAACTCCTTCGGGTTTGGTGGCACAAACGGTTCTCTGATCTTCAAAAAGATCTAAACCGTCCCCATAAAGGGCTCGCTTGCGGGCCCTTTATGCATTTTGGCCCGCGCTTCAGACTTCCCCCCTTGCTGCTTTTTCCCCGTACTGGCACCCTTACGCCATCAGACACCGAGGAACCGCTATGTATTTAATCAATGGACAGTGGCAGACGACGATCCCGGCAAACGATCGTGCAGTGCAGTTTGGTGACGGCTGCTTTACCACCGCGGCGGTGAGCAACGGCCGGGTCAGGTTCATCGATCAGCATATCCGTCGCTTACAGCTTGCCTGTAAGACCCTGATGCTTTCCTTTACGGAATGGGCGGTGCTGAGAGAAGAAATGCAGCAGCTTGCCGCGTATGAGGGGCAGTCGGTACTGAAGGTGATAATCACTCGCGGAGCAGGGGGGCGAGGCTACAGCGCGGCTCAATGTGAACATACCACACGTATTCTTGGCGTTTCGCCTTTTCCAGCTTTTTACGATGAGTGGCAGCAGCAGGGGATTACCCTTGCGCTCAGCCCGATCTGCCTTGGTGTCAATCCCAGCCTGGCAGGGATAAAACATTTGAATCGCCTTGAGCAGGTCCTCATCCGTACGCATCTTGAACAGACGCCCGCCAACGAGGCGCTGGTCCTTGACAGTGACGGGTGGCTTACGGAATGCTGTGCGGCTAATTTATTCTGGCGTAAAGGGGAAAGGGTGTTTACCCCTTACGTCGATCGTGCGGGGGTTAACGGTATTATGCGGCAGCATATTATTGCCGCGCTGGCGAATTCCGACCAACGGGTGCAGGAAGTACGGGAGCGGGTAGAAACCCTTGCGGACGCCGACGAAATTGTCATCTGTAACGCCCTGATGCCGGTTGTGCCGGTAAAACAGGCGCAGGCCTGGGGCTACAGTTCGCGCGAGCTTTATCATTATTTAGCGCCACTTTGTGAGTAAACGATTACCGATGAAAAAGATGCTACGTTTTTTCCTGCTGTTACTGGTGATTCTGGGGGTTGCCGCCGGTGTTGGCGCATGGAAGGTCCGCCAGCTGGCAAACAGCCATCTGACTATAAAGCAGGAAACGATCTTCACCCTCAAGGCAGGGACTGGCCGCCTTGCGCTGGGTAAGCAGCTTTATGAAGAGAAGCTGATAACACGCCCGCGGGTCTTCCAGTGGCTGCTGAAGGTAAAACCGGAGCTGGCGAACTTTAAAGCTGGCACCTATCGCCTGACGCCGAAAATGACGGTGCGCGATATGCTTGCGCTGCTCGCCAGCGGCAAAGAAGCCCAGTTCCCCATCCGCTTTGTGGAAGGGATGCGCCTTAGCGACTGGCTTAAGCAAATGCGTGAAGCGCCTTATATCAAGCACACCCTGAAAGACGACAGCTACGCCACGGTCGCGGAGACGCTTAAGCTCGAGCACGCCGACTGGGCGGAAGGCTGGTTCTTCCCGGATACCTGGCTCTACACTGCCAATACTACGGACGTCGCGCTGTTAAAACGTGCGCATGAGCGGATGAAAAAGGCCGTGCAGGAAGCGTGGGAGGGTAAGGCCGACGGGCTGCCATATAAAACGCAGAATGATTTAGTCACCATGGCGTCCATAGTCGAAAAAGAGACGGCGGTCGCGAGCGAGCGCGACCGTGTCGCCTCCGTATTTATCAATCGTCTGCGGATCGGCATGCGTTTACAAACGGATCCGACGGTGATTTACGGCATGGGTGAGAGCTATAATGGTAAGCTGTCGCGCAAAGATCTGGAGACGCCAACCGCCTATAACACCTATGTGATAAGCGGTATGCCGCCGGGCCCGATTGCCATTCCCTCTGCGGCCTCATTACAGGCGGCGGCGCATCCGGCGAAGTCACCTTATCTCTATTTCGTTGCCGACGGTAAAGGCGGGCACACCTTTAACACTAACCTTGCCAGCCACAATCAGGCGGTGCAGGTCTATATCAAAGCCTTAAAGGACAAGAATGGTGAGTAAATTTATCGTTATTGAGGGGCTCGAAGGGGCAGGGAAAACCAACGCGCACAACGTGGTGGTCGCGACCTTAAAAGAGCTGGGCGTGACCGATCTGGTCTTTACCCGTGAGCCCGGCGGTACGCCGCTGGCGGAAAGACTGCGCGAACTGACGCTCAATAACAAAGGCATCGGCGACGAAGTTGTAACAGACAAAGCCGAGGTGCTGATGTTCTACGCGGCCAGGGTGCAACTGGTGGAAACCGTCATCAAACCTGCACTTTCGCGCGGGGCATGGGTGATCGGCGATCGTCACGATCTGTCCACTCAGGCCTACCAGGGAGGCGGTCGCTTGATCGACCAGCAGTTGCTGATGGCGCTGCGTAACACGGTATTGGGCGATTTCTATCCGGATCTGACTCTCTATCTGGATGTGACACCGGAAGTTGGCCTGACGCGCGCGCGCGCGCGCGGTGAGCTGGACCGTATCGAGCAGGAGTCGATTGATTTCTTCAACCGTACCCGCGCCCGTTATCTGGAGCTGGCGGCGGCGGACGATCGTGTCAAAACCATCGATGCGACGCAGACGCTTGACGAGGTATCCGCTGCGGTGCGTAATGCGGTGATTAACTGGGCGAAGGAACTGGCCTGATGAAATGGTATCCCTGGCTGCGCGGACCGTTTGAGCAGATCCTCAGCCAGTATCAGTCAGGCCGTGGTCATCACGCGCTGTTGCTTCACGCCCTGCCGGGAATGGGGGACGACGCGTTGATTTATGCCCTCAGCCGCTGGCTGATGTGCCAGCGGCCGCAGGGTAACAAAAGCTGCGGGCAGTGCCGCAGCTGCCAGCTTATGCAGGCAGGTAACCATCCGGACAGCTACGTCATCGAGCCGGAAAAAGGTAAAAGCAGCCTGGGGATCGACAGCATCCGCGAGATTACCGAGAAGCTCTACGGCCATGCCCAGCAGGGCGGTGCAAAGGTAGTCTGGCTCAAAGATGCAGGTCTGCTGACCGAAGCGGCGGCGAACGCCCTGCTGAAAACGCTTGAAGAGTCGCCCGCCAACACCTGGTTTTTCCTTGGCAGCCGCGAACCAGCCCGCCTGCCCGCCACGCTGCGCAGCCGTTGCCTTTATTGGTATCTCACGCCGCCGGAAGAGTCCTTTTCCCTTGCCTGGCTTGCCCGTGAAAGTTCGCTGGACAGCACCCAGCTGCGTGCGGCCTTGCGCCTGGCCGCCGGTGCCCCTGCCGCGGCGCTTGAACTGCTTGAGCCGGAACACTGGAAGCATCGTCAGGCACTTTGCGAAAAGCTCGCGCTGGCCTGCTCGTCTAAGGACATGCTTTCGCTGCTGCCGGTGCTGAACCATGAAGAGGCGACTCGCCGTATTCAGTGGCTAAGCTCGCTGCTGCTGGATGCCCTTAAGTGGCAGCAGGGCGCAGGACAGTGGCTGGCAAACGCAGATATGCAGCCGCTTGTCGCAAACCTTGCTGATAGCGCGAAGCCCGCCGTATTGCAGGCTACTTTGCAGGGTTGGTTTACCTGCCGTGAATCTTTGCTGACGGTGGTGGGCGTTAACCGTGAACTCCTTATTACCGAACAGCTGCTGACTTGGGAGCGACTCATGCGACCGGGTGCTATCCTTCCTTCTCCACATCTTTAAGAGTACCCGTATGTTTCTTGTCGACTCACACTGCCATCTTGATGGCCTGGATTATGAATCCCTGCACAAAAACGTCGATGACGTTCTTGAAAAAGCCGCCGCGCGGGACGTGAAGTTCTGCCTGGCCGTGGCAACCACGCTTGAAGGCTACCGCAGCATGCGCGAGCTGGTTGGAGAGCGGGAGAACGTTGCCTACTCATGCGGCGTACACCCGTTAAATCAGGACAAAGAGTACGACGTTGAAGAGCTTCGTCGCCTGGCCGCCGAGCCTGGCGTGGTGGCAATGGGTGAAACCGGCCTCGATTATTTCTATACGCCTGAAACTAAGCCACGCCAGCAGGAGTCTTTCCGCAACCACATACGCATTGGACGTGAGCTCAACAAGCCTGTCATCGTGCACACCCGTGACGCCCGCGCTGATACCCTGACGATCCTGCAGGAAGAGAAAGTGACAGACTGCGGTGGGGTACTACACTGTTTCACTGAGGATCGGGAAACTGCCGGTAAGCTGCTGGATATGGGGTTCTACATCTCTTTTTCCGGGATCCTGACCTTCCGTAATGCTGACCAGCTGCGCGAGGCCGCCCGCTTTGTGCCGCTGGATCGCATGCTGGTCGAAACGGACTCGCCTTATCTGGCCCCCGTCCCGCATCGGGGCAAGGAGAATCAGCCGGCAATGACCCGTGACGTAGCTGAGTACATGGCGGTACTGAAGGGGGTTTCAATTGAAGAGCTGGCGACGGCGACCACGAATAACTTTGCCGAGCTCTTTCATATCCCGCTCTCCCGCCTGCAATCAGCGTGATTAGCTGACTTATTTTTTAGCTCGTAATTAATCACCGAAGCGAGTACAGTGCTCCGCCTCAAAAGGGGTGTAGCACATCGTTTTTGAAATATTCAGACATGAGTAGTGTAAATTAATGAAAGTTTTCCCGCTGGCTCACAAAAAAACGTGATAGCCGTCAAACAAAATTTTCTCGATTTATTTTACTCTGCGTAATAAATAAAGGGTACTTAGATGCCCTGAATAGGGTCCGGTTCTCCCCCCGGTCCGATGCGCATAATGCGTAAAAAAAGCACAAATACTCAGGAGCACTCTCAATTATGTTTAAGAATGCATTTGCTAACCTGCAAAAGGTGGGTAAGTCGCTGATGTTGCCAGTATCCGTACTGCCTATCGCAGGTATCCTGCTGGGCGTCGGTTCTGCAAACTTCAGCTGGCTCCCAGCCGTGGTTTCTCATGTGATGGCGGAAGCGGGCGGTTCAGTTTTCGCCAACATGCCGCTTATCTTCGCAATCGGTGTGGCATTAGGCTTCACCAATAACGACGGCGTATCTGCGCTGGCGGCCGTAGTCGCTTACGGCATCATGGTGAAAACCATGGCGGTGGTTGCGCCACTAGTTCTGCATATGCCTGCGGAAGAAATTAACGCCAAGCACCTTGCCGATACCGGCGTGCTGGGCGGCATTATCGCGGGTTCGATTGCCGCGTATATGTTTAACCGCTTCTACCGCATCAAGCTGCCTGAGTATCTGGGCTTCTTCGCCGGGAAACGCTTCGTGCCGATCATCTCCGGTCTGGCTGCGATCTTCCTGGGCGTGGTGCTGTCCTTCATCTGGCCGCCAATAGGTAACGCGATTCAGACCTTCTCTCAGTGGGCTGCTTACCAGAACCCGGTAGTCGCGTTCGGTATCTACGGCTTCATTGAGCGCTGCCTGGTACCGTTCGGTCTGCACCACATCTGGAACGTTCCATTCCAGATGCAGATTGGTGAATACACCAACGCAGCAGGTCAGGTCTTCCACGGCGATATTCCTCGCTATATGGCAGGCGACCCAGCTGCGGGCAAACTGTCCGGTGGCTTCCTGTTTAAAATGTACGGTCTGCCTGCTGCGGCTATCGCAATCTGGCACTCAGCGAAACCTGAGAACCGTGCAAAAGTTGGCGGCATCATGATCTCCGCAGCGCTGACTGCGTTCCTGACGGGTATTACCGAGCCAATTGAATTCTCCTTCATGTTCGTGGCACCAATTCTGTACATCATCCACGCGGTGCTGGCAGGTCTGGCATTCCCGATCTGTATCCTGCTGGGTATGCGTGACGGAACATCCTTCTCACACGGTCTGATTGACTTCATCGTGCTGAGCGGTAACAGCAGCAAGCTGTGGCTGTTCCCTATCGTTGGTCTGTGCTACGCGGCCGTGTACTACACGATCTTCCGCGTGCTGATCAAAGCGCTGGACCTGAAAACCCCAGGTCGTGAAGACGCCACCGCTGAGACGTCCACCACTTCTACAAGTGAAATGGCTCCGGCTCTGGTTAGTGCCTTCGGCGGCAAAGAAAATATCACTAACCTCGACGCCTGTATTACCCGTCTGCGCGTTAGCGTGGCCGACGTATCTAAAGTCGATCAGGCTGGCCTGAAGAAACTGGGTGCGGCAGGTGTGGTAGTAGCTGGTTCAGGCGTTCAAGCAATCTTCGGGACTAAGTCCGATAACCTGAAAACTGAAATGGATGAGTGGATCCGTAACAGCTAAGCAGTGATTTGGGGAGACTAAGGGAGGCCTGCGGCCTCCCTTTTTTACGTCTATATAGTGGTGGATGATGCTGGATCTCAGTTCCTGTAGGCCGGATAAGCGAGGCGCCATCCGGCAAATAATGGTGGATGACGCTGGCGCTTATCCACCCTACAACGGATACCTATCGTGTAGGCCGGATAAGCGAAGCGTCATCCGGCATTCCCTCACTCAGAAAGCGTAGTTAGCGGTAACCGAGAAGTTACGAGGCGCGCCGTAAACCAGGCCGCGGCTGTCTACGTTGGTGTCGTACTCTTTGTCGAAGAGGTTGTCTACGTTAGCTTGTACGGAGAACGCCTGGGTAACCTGATAGCGGGCGAACAGGTCAACCAGCGCAAAGCTGCCTTGTTCTGAACGGTAGGTGCCACCCGGCACGGCTACGTCAGCCCAGACGTGGTTTTGCCAGTTAACACCGCCGCCCATGGTCAGCTCGCGCAGCGCTGGCAGGGTGTAGCTGGTAAACAGTTTTACCGTAGTACGCGGCAGGTTTGGATTCACCGCATCGCCGTTGAAGTCTTCCGCAACATAGCGGGTGGCGCCGAACGTCATTTGCCATTCGTCCGTCAACGCACCGTTGACTTCAAATTCAACCCCCCGGCTTACGGTGCCATTGGCTTCACGGTAGGCCGTTTCGCCGTTGCTGCCCGGGATAAGCGCTCCGGTAGACTGCGCCAGATGATCCTGCTCGATGCGGAAGACCGCAAGCGACGTGGTAAAGCGTCCGTTCATCCAGTCGCTCTTCAGACCTGCTTCGTAGTTATTACCGGTAATGGGGGAAAGATAGTTGCCCTGAATATCCCGCTGGGTCTGCGGGCTGAAGATGGAGGTGTAGCTGGCGTAGGTAGACCAGTTTTCGTCGATATCATAAATGATGCCCGCATAGGGAGAAGTGTTGTTCTTCTCCAGGTTCTGCGTCAGCGTATCGAGGTTGTATTTGGTATAGCGTGCGCCAACGATGACGTGCAGCGGATCGGCCAGAGTGATGCGGGTCGCGATATACGCAGATTTTTGATGGACGGTATCTTCCTGCGCGAGGCTCAGCGGGTTCCAGTTTGTCTCCGGGAAGTTGGCATCATAATCATAATAGTTGCCAAGCTGATCGGCGCTCACGTTTTCCCAGGAGCTGAAGTAGGTGTTTTTTTGTTTGGTGTAGCTGGTGCCAATCATCAGCTCGTGCTGCTGGCCAAACAGCTCATAGGATCCGTTGGCGAAGGTATCCAGCGCATCGACCTTACGTTTACCGGTGTTATAACCCGTGCCGCCGACGTAGGGATAAGAAGGGCCGTAAGGGCTGACCATCATGCCGCTGTTCTTATCCACCAGGCCGTCGAGGTACATCTGCTTGCTCTCGAGCGTCATTTCTGTGTGCGTGCCGTTAACGGTGAGCTGCCAGTCGTTGCCCAGCTTTTGCTTGAGCGTCATGAAGGTGCGCTTCTGCTCTTTGTCGTTATACGACCAGTCCGGCGCGGTGCTGTCGCTGCGGTCAGGACTGGTTTTGCTGCCGTCGGTGTACCAGCGCGGGATACCGCCCCAGGTCGGGCTGTTAACGTTGGTTTGCTGATAGTCGTAGCCGACGGAGAAGCTGGTCGCTTCGGTCAGATCCGCATCCAGCACGCCATAGAAGAATTTTTTCTTCTGGTTGTAGCGGTCGAGCCAGCTGTCGTTGTCCTGATAGCCTGCCACCATGCGGCCACGAATATTGCCGCTGTCGGTCAGCGGGGTGGACAGATCGGCCACGTAGCGCTGCTTGTTCCAACTGCCGTACTCCGCAGACACGTTAGTTTTGAATTCGCGGCTGTCGGCGTGTTTGCGGACCATATTGATAGCCGCAGAGGGGTTGCCCGAGCCGGTGGTCAGCCCGTTCGCTCCACGCACCACTTCAATGCGTTCGAACAGCGCGGTATCGGTCAGCGCGTCACCCAGGTTCCAGCGAGATTCAAACAAGGTAGGGATGCCGTCGACCATATAGTTGTCGATGAGGAAGCCGCGGGAGTAATACGTGCTGCGGTCGGAGTCCGCAACGCTCTCTGAAATACCGGTGGTATTTTTCAGCACGTCGCCCACCGTATCCAGCTTCTGATCCGTCATGCGCTGTTCGCTGATGATGCTGACCGACTGCGGGATATCCCGGGGAACCAGCAGCATTTTCGTTCCGCTGGTGGTGGTTTTGACGCTGTAGTCCCGATCTTCCGCGCCGGCGCCGCCAGCCGCCGAGCTTTCGACGATCATCGTCTCTTCGGCTTTTTTTTCAGCGGCGTTAGCGGCGGAGGAGAGCAAGGCGAAAGTAATACAGGAGGCCAGCACGGAAAGCGCGCAGGCAGGAGAAACCTGCCCGTCCCTTGTCTGAACGGTGAAAGACATCATAAGCCCTTAACTGTGTGTTGGAAGTTGTGCCCCGTGGACAAAACTGTCCGCCCGCAGGTGCGCATGGTAATGCAAATGAGAAATATACGCATTCATGTACATGGTGTAAATATATGTTACATGGCTGATTGAAATATCGTTTTGATCGCCTGACGGCAGGGCTGGTGGGGAGAACGGTGAAGAAAGCGTCTGGTAGGGGATACGTTAAAGAAATCACGGGTTAAGGTTGAAAGAGCACGACTAAGTCGCTCATACTCTTACGCTATACCAACAGCAAATGTATAAAGGTAAGCGTCATGGCCGAAGAAACAATTTTTAGTAAAATTATTCGCCGCGAAATTCCGGCAGATATCGTTTATCAGGACGAGCTGGTTACCGCCTTCCGTGATATTTCTCCCCAGGCTCCTACACATATCCTCATCATCCCAAACGTTCTTATCCCGACGGTCAACCATGTCACCAGCGAGCATGAGCTGGCGCTGGGCCGCATGCTGACGGTGGCGGCTAAAATTGCCGAGCAGGAAGGGATTGCGGAAGACGGCTATCGTTTGATCATGAACTGCAACCGCCACGGCGGCCAGGAAGTTTATCATATCCATATGCACCTGCTGGGCGGCCGCGCTCTGGGGCCGATGCTCACCCACGAGGGATAAACAGATGAAGTGGAACGCGCTCTTATTGCTGCTTACGGCTATGCTGATGGCGGGGTGCCGATCAAAGCCTGCCATTCCGGTGAGTGACCAGCAGACGCTGGTGATGGAAGCTGCGGTGCTGGTAGCGGGTATAAGCGCTGAAAAACCAGATATTTCTTCCCTGAAGGGCGCCACCGTATCCCGTTCCGAGTTGTATAATGAGCGTTCTGTTCCTGTCGTCGTTCACTATCGTTTCTACTGGTACGACGCGAAAGGGCTGGAGATTTATCCGCACGAAAAAGCACGTTCCGTCATGATACCTGCGCAATCTTCCGTGGCGGTAATTTCTACGGCCAGTTATCCGGACGCGCGTAAGGTGCGTCTATCTCTCTTTTTGTAAGGGGTGAATTTTGATTAAGGGAATCCATCGATACCTGGTAGTGGTCGCGGCAGCGATGATACTGTCCGGTTGTATTAAAGGCGGAGGCGAACAGCCCGCTCCCGTGGATGAAGTAAAGCCAGGCACAAGCCAGCCGGTTCAGCCTGAGCCAACGGTACCGACCGTTCCTGCTGTGCCGGAGCAGCCGGGCCCGATTACTGAGCCACAGCCAACTATCCCCGCTACGCCAAAGGTACGGACCTACGACTGGAGCAGCGCCATGCAGCCAATGGTCGGTAAAATGCTACAGGCCGATGGGGTCACGGCGGGCGGCGTGCTGCTGGTCGATTCTGTAAACAATCGTACCAACGGCTCTTTGAACACCAGTAAAGCCACCGAAGCACTGCGCGGAGCGCTGGCGAACAACGGGAAATTTACCCTGGTTTCCGATCAGCAGCTCTCTATGGCGAAGCAGCAGCTGGGTTTGTCCCCGCAGGACAGCCTGGGCTCGCGCAGCAAAGCGATTGGCATTGCGCGCAACGTCGGCGCGCAGTATGTCATCTACACCAGCGCGAGCGGCAGCGTGCAGGCGCCTACGGTGAAAATGCAGCTGATGCTGGTACAGACCGGCGAAATCATCTGGTCCGGTAGCGGTGCCGTACAGCAAACGCAGTAAGGTCGCCTTACAGGCAGTCATCATAAAGCATATTCCGGCGGCTCAGGCCGCCGGATGCTTTTCTGCGCTGGAGGGGCTGAGCGGTGGAAGCCTGCATTTCATGGCTGGCGGACAAGAATATGTCGCGCGCCAGCAGCCCGCTGCGGCTATGCCTGGCGTTTCACTCTCCAGACAGCATCGGGCATTAAAACGCATTCCCCATGGTATGGGTCCGCGCCCGGTCTGCAATGCAGACGGCTGGCTGATCGTCGAATGGCTTCCAGGTGACGTAAAATCAGATATCGGCTCGCTGCCACGACTTGCTGCCTTGCTGTATCATCTGCACGGCCAGGCCCGCTTCGGCTGGCGAATCAGTTTGTTACCGCTGCTGGAATATTACTGGCAGCATGCAGCGCCGGGGCGACGAAGCCTGCTGTGGTTACGCTGCCTGCAACGCATGAGGCGACGCGGCGAGCCAAAGCCGCTGCGGCTGGCTCCGCTGCATATGGACGTCCATGCCGGTAACCTCGTGCATCAGCAAAACGGCATTAAGCTCATCGACTGGGAGTATGCCGGCGATGGTGATATCGCTCTGGATTTGGCGGCGACCGTTGCGGCCAACGATCTCAACGGCGAAGCGTTGATAAAAAGCTACGCCAGGATGAGCAACGTTGCGCCAGAAACGTTACGGCGCCAGGTTAATCGCTGGCAACCGTGGGTTATTATGCTGATGGCATCGTGGTATGAATGCCGCTGGCAGCAAACGCAGGACAGAACATTTATAGCGCTGGCAGACGAGGCCTGGAGCCTGCTGCGGGCGAAAAACAGATAAAGAGAGGTAGATGTGGGCCCGGTAATGTTAGATGTGGCAGGCTTCGAGCTGGATGCCGAAGAGCGTGAGATCCTGAAACACCCGCTGGTGGGCGGCCTGATACTGTTTACCCGCAACTATCACGACCCTGAGCAGCTGCGCGAGCTGGTTCGCCAGATCCGCGTGGCGTCGCGTAATCATCTCGTGGTGGCGGTCGATCAGGAAGGTGGGCGCGTGCAGCGTTTCCGCGAGGGTTTCACCCGCCTGCCCGCCGCGCAATCTTTCGCAGCGCTGCATGGCCTCGAACAGGGAGGAGAGCTGGCGCAAGATGCAGGTTGGCTGATGGCGAGCGAAATGATCGCCATGGACATTGATATCAGCTTCGCTCCGGTACTGGACGTGGGCCATATCAGCGCGGCAATTGGCGAGCGCTCTTATCATGAAGATCCGCACAAAGTGCTGGCGATGGCCACTCGCTTTATCGACGGCATGCACGCAGCGGGCATGAAAACCACAGGTAAACACTTTCCTGGCCACGGTGCCGTCACGGCGGACTCCCATAAAGAAACCCCGCGCGACGATCGCGACGAAGCAGTCATTCGCGAGCGCGACATGAAAATCTTCCGCTCGCTGATTACTGAAAACAAGCTCGATGCCATTATGCCCGCCCATGTGATTTACACGCAGGTTGATCCGCGTCCGGCAAGCGGCTCCCCGCACTGGTTAAAAACCGTATTACGCGGCGAGCTGGGCTTTGAAGGCGTGATTTTCTCCGACGATCTGTCGATGGAAGGCGCGGCAATTATGGGCAGCTACGCCGAGCGGGGTCAGGCTTCGCTGGATGCGGGTTGCGATATGATCCTCGTCTGCAATAATCGTAATGGCGCGGTGAGCGTGTTAGATAACCTGTCTCCGGTCAAAGCAGAGCGTGTTACAGGTTTGTACCATAAAGGTTCATTTACCCGTCAGGAGCTGATGTCATCGACGCGCTGGAAGCAGGTTAACCAGCAACTGGAAGCGTTGCATGAGCAGTGGCAGGACCACAAGGCGGGTCTTTAATACCCTGGCCCCTGGTCAGAAAATGCGGTGAGGATGCGATGATTATCTATTTACACGGTTTTGACTCTACCAGTCCCGGTAACCATGAAAAGGTACTGCAGCTTCAGTTTATCGACCCGGACGTGCGGCTTATCAGCTACAGCACGCGGCACCCTAAGCATGACATGCAGCACCTGCTGAAAGAGGTCGACAAAATGCTCCAGCTCAGCGACGACGAGCGTCCGCTGATCTGCGGCGTGGGGCTGGGGGGATTCTGGGCCGAGCGCATTGGTTTCCTGTGTGATATTCGTCAGGTGATCTTCAATCCAAATCTGTTCCCGCAGGAGAACATGGAAGGCAAAATCGACCGCCCGGAAGAGTACGCTGACATTTCAACCAAATGCGTGCAGAACTTCCGTGAGAAAAACCGCGATCGCTGCCTGACCATTCTTTCCCGTAAAGATGAGTCGCTGGATAACAAGCGGGCGGCAGGGCTGCTGCACCCCTATTATGAGGTTGTCTGGGATGAAGAGCAGAGCCATAAATTCAAGAATATTTCTCCACATCTGCAGCGCATCAAAGCCTTCAAAACGCTGGGTTAAGTTTCCTTCCCACTGTGCGTTACGCAACAGGGTCAGCTCAGGCTGGCCCTTTTTTTGGTCTCTTTTTAGCATTAAAAATGATGTACATCAATTTTGGTATGACCAATGCACCCTTCATGTTATTCTCTGGACAATATCCTTCGTGGGTGAATGCAAATTGTTGTTAATTAAACGTTATTTAAATAACTTTTAATTAACAATTGGTTGATATTTTAGGGGGTCACTTTGACTACGTCATTAAGAAAAATTGTCATTGTCGGTGGTGGTGCCGGTGGGCTTGAGCTGGCTACGCAGTTAGGGAAAAAACTGGGGCGTGGCAAAAAAGCAAAAATTACGCTGGTGGACAGAAACCACAGCCACCTGTGGAAACCTTTGCTGCATGAAGTGGCAACCGGCTCCCTGGACGAAGGCGTGGATGCGCTGAGCTACCTGGCCCACGCGCGTAACCATCACTTCCAGTTCCAGCTGGGCTCCGTCATGGATATCAACCGTGAAGCCAAAACCCTGACGCTCACCGAGCTGCGCGACGAAAAGGGCGAACTGCTGGTTCCGGAACGTAAAATACCTTACGACACGCTGGTTATGGCGCTGGGCAGCACGTCCAACGACTTCAACACCCCCGGCGTGAAAGAGAACTGCATCTTCCTCGACAACCCGCACCAGGCGCGTCGCTTCCATTCGGAAATGCTGAATCTGTTCCTCAAATACTCTTCTAACCTCGGCGCCAGCGGCAAAGTAAATATTGCCATTGTCGGCGGCGGGGCAACCGGCGTGGAACTGTCTGCGGAGCTGCATAACGCGGTTAAGCAGCTGCACAGCTACGGCTATAAAGGGCTGACCAACGACGCGCTGAACGTGACGCTGGTGGAGGCGGGTGAGCGTATCCTGCCTGCGCTGCCGCCGCGTATTTCCGCCGCGGCCCACAGCGAGCTGACCAAGCTGGGCGTACGCGTCCTGACGCAGACCATGGTGACCTCCGCAGATGCGGGCGGCCTGAACACCAAAGACGGCGAATACATCGCAGCGGATCTGATGGTCTGGGCGGCGGGCATCAAGGCGCCGGACTTTATGAAAGATATCGGCGGGCTTGAAACCAACCGTATCAACCAGCTGGTCACCGAGCCTACGCTGCAGACCACGCGCGACCCGGATATCTACGCGATTGGCGACTGCGCATCCTGTGCCCGTCCGGAAGGCGGATTCGTGCCACCGCGCGCTCAGGCCGCGCACCAGATGGCTTCGCTTGCGCTGAGCAACATTCTTGCACAGATGAAAGACAAGCCGCTGAAATCCTATGTTTATAAAGATCACGGCTCGCTGATTTCCCTGTCTAAGTTTTCCACCGTGGGCAGCCTGATGGGAAACCTGATGCGTGGCTCAATGATGGTGGAAGGGCGCATGGCTCGCTTCGTGTACATCTCCCTGTACCGTATGCACCAGGTGGCGCTGCACGGCTACTTCAAAACGGGCCTGATGTTGCTGGTTGGTAGTATCAACCGCGTGATCCGCCCGCGCCTGAAGCTGCACTAAATTATTCGTCATCCCGAAACCCGGCCACGCGCCGGGTTTTTTTATACTTAAGAATCCTCTCAAACCCATGCGTTCTGTGTATGAATCTGCTTTTTTCATCCGTTATCTGATTGGTCCCCGGCCGCTTACGGCGGAAAATGGGGGTAATCACACAGTCAGGAGGATGTCCTGTGAATAAATCAATGTTGGCGGGTATAGGTATTGGCGTGGCCGCAGCACTTGGTATTGCTGCGGTTGCAAGTATGAACGTTTTCGACCGTGGCCCTCAGTATGCGCAGGTGGTCTCATCGACCCCCATTAAAGAGACGGTGAAAACGCCGCGTAAAGAGTGCCGCGACGTAGCAGTGACGCATCGTCGTCCGGTACAGGATGAAAACCGTATTCTTGGCTCCGCGCTGGGTGCCGTAGCGGGTGGCGTTATCGGTCATCAGTTTGGCGGTGGTCGAGGCAAAGACGTGGCGACCGTCGCGGGTGCACTGGGCGGCGGTTACGCCGGTCACCAGGTGCAGGGCGCTATGCAGGATCGTGACACCTACACCACAACCCAGCAGCGCTGTAAAACCGTCTACGACAAGTCAGAGAAAATGCTTGGCTATGACGTAACCTATAAGATTGGCGATCAGCAGGGCAAAATCCGCATGGATAAAGACCCGGGTACGCAGATCCCACTTGATGGGAACGGTCAGCTGGTGCTGAACAAAGCTTAAAACACCGGTGGATGACGCTGCCGCTTATCCCCCTACGGTTAACTATCGTAGGCTGGATAAGCGAAGCGTCATCCGACAAGCCCATCTCAATGCTTCCCTCGAAGTTCCTGCTGTAACGCTAATAGCGCCTTAACTTCCTGTATTCTTCGCCGCGTCATCGCCGGAATTCCCTGCGGTTCGCTGACGAACAATCGGTCTTTACCCAGAATCTTCTCACCCAGACACCGATCGTAAAGCGGGCCATCGATAATATGCTGACGGCTGCTGTTGGCGTTCAGCACCTCTACCACCTCATCTGCGCCACGGCGATCGACGTTTACAATCCGTCCGTCATGCAGATAGATTTTCATCCCTTTTTGTCCGCCTGACGGGCCCGCGTACTTATTCAGTGCCAGCGTGACGGGGATCCCGCTAAGCGTGCCGCGCAGGGTCGCATTGCCTTCAGCCGTGGTGACATCATCCTCTTTGATCGGCCTGCCGAGATGGTCACAGGCGTGAACCAGCCCGAGGCTCAGTTCGTTAGTGCCGCCAAGCTGATGCACGGTCTCGCGAATCATTGCCAGCACGTGCGTGCCGATATCGACAATTACCCCGTCCGGATGGCGTAACGTGCGCGTATCCGCTTCGCCCGTGGCAAAGTTCAGGGCTACGGGTTCGCCCGCGTCGTTAAAGCCGCTCGGCTCCTGTAGAAAGCCTTCTATGCGTTCGATTTCACTGACATCGTTAATAAACCGCGTGGCGTCGGTGCGCACCATCCAGTGATCCAGCGCTAACACGCGCGACGCTACCGCCGGATCGGCCAGCAGGCTGTCCAGCACGGCGATCTGCTCGAGGGTGGCTGCGACGGGTTTCTCAACCACTATCTGCGGCACGGCGCTTTTCAGCACCGCTTCCAGCACGGGAAGATGAGCAAGGGAAGGGGTTGCGATCAGCACCATATCCAGCGGCAGGGCGAGCAAATCATGCAGCGAGTCGCAGGGGATAATTTCACTTTTTCGGCGAGCCGGATCGGGATCGAAACCGTATAAGGTCAGCGTGGGAAGCGACAGGCGAGAGATTGCCGGGAGATACGCCGTTTCCACCACGGCACCGTTACCAATTAATCCAACTAGCATAGGCATACCCTGTGATAAATACATAGTACAAATAGACTTAGCCCTCTGTTTTATAGCAGTACGCGGGGCTGGTCGAGGGGGAAGTTGTGTGCAGGGGTAAAAATGCAGGCCCGCGCAATCAGCGGGCCTGCGGGAGGAAGCTTAGAACAGAACGGAGTAGTTCACGCCGTAGGTGCGGCCGCGGCCTTTGTAGTCATACAGCGAAGCAGGGCCGTAGCCAGGGCTGTAGTACATTGGCGCCCGCTGGCCCCAGACGGTGGTGTAATCCCGGTCCAGCAGGTTTTCGATGCTGAAGCTCAGTTTACCCACAGGCAGCTCGTAGTTGCCGAGGAAATCAATGGTGGTGTAACCGTCGATTTCATTGCCCGCATCGTCACTGATTTTGAAGGACGTCGTGCTTTGCACGCGCAGGTTCCACGGATCCGGCGCCCAGCCAACGTACGCCGTTGCCTTCGACGGGCTGGCGACCTTCACGTCGTATTTTTCCCACTTGCCGTTAACTTTTGACTCCGTTTTCAGCACGTTAAAGTTACCGCCGGTGCTCCAGTCGGTGTCCGGGATAAAGTAATCCACCGCGCCTTCAACGCCGTAAATCCGGCGCTTGTCGTCGAGCACGCTGATGGTCAGGTCTTTGTTCGCGACAACGCTCTTATCGGAAAGGGAGTAGTAGGCGGCAATCTGCGTGCGCAGGTTATCGCCGGTGTAGCGCCAGCCCAGCTCGTAAGAGTCAACCTTCACGCCCTGCAGCTTGCTGTCGCTGACGTTCACGCTGTTGGTGAGCGGCAGGTGGCCGTTAACTGCCGGGCCGTATGCACCGCGACCGTAGTATTTCCCTGGGTCCGGCAGCTCGACGCCCTGGGAGAAGTTAAACCAGGTCTGCTGGCGCTCGGTGAGGTGCATCAGCAGGCCGGCGTTGAACAGGAAGTTGTCGTAGTCGGTGGAGCCGCCTGGGATGGCGTCGGCGGACGTGGCCTTACCGGCGGCGATGGACTGCTGCTGCGCGTAGCCGATGAAATCGTCAATTTTGTTCTCGGTGTACTGGTAGCGCACGCCGCCGCTCAGGGTGAACAGATCGTTGATGTCATAGCTCGACTGCAGGAAGGCCGCGAGGTTGGTGATGTCATAGCCCGGATAGCGCCCGGTAGTATAAATGCTCTTATTGTTCAGGCCACCGGAGGCGCTGGCTTTATCCAGGTCGAAGAACATCTGGTTGGAGGTAAAGCGCTCGTGGTCGGCGTCCAGCCCGTAGGTCAGCTGCAGGCCATCAAGCGGCTGGCTGTTCAGCGTCAGCTTCGCGCCGTACTGGTCCGTATCCTGCTGGGAGGAGGAAAGGGCGGTCACCTGCTTGCTGCCGTTCACCGTCGGGAACGGGTAGAACAGCTGCGACTCGTCACGGTAGTAAACCTGGCCGACCAGCTCCTGGCCCAGGAAATCGCTGTTGGAGTACTGCAGGCTTATCAGGTGCCGCTCGGTGCCGGGAATACGGTCAGAGTCCAGCCCCTTGCTGACGTAAGCGTCACTGGTGCCTTTGATTGCCGAAAAATCTTCGCCGAGGTTCAGGCCATAGTCGTCATCGCCCTGGCTCTTGTAATACTGGGTGACGACCTGCAGCTGCTGGGTCTCATCAATGTTGATGGTGCCGGTGCCCATCAGGTCCAGGCGGTCAGAGTACTGAAGGCCCGTCTGGGTGTTATCTAATAGCGTCTGGTCGCCGTTGCCGTCAAACCAGCCGCCAAATTTCTGGTAGGCCACGGACACGCGGCCAGAGGCGTGATCGTTACCGCCGGAGACGGCGGCGGCGATGCGCTCGTCGTGATCCTTGCTGCTGTTGAAGCCGGATTTAAGCCCGGATTCGAACTCCATCTGGGTTTCCGGCTGGCCTTTTTTGGTGACAATGTTAATCAGGCCGCCGGTGCTGCCGCCGCCGTACAGGGAGGTCGCGCCGGAGATAACCTCAATGTGTTCGATGTTGAACGGATCGATTGAGTCCAGCTGGCGGCTGTCGGTACGCGAGGAGTTCAGACGCACGCCGTCAATCAGGATCACCATCGGTCGACCGCGCAGGTTCATGCCGTAGTTGGTGCGGCTTTGGCTGCTGACATCAAGACCCGGGATCAGCTGAGCCAGCGCGTCCTTCAGCTCTTTGCCGCCCTGGACCTGCTCCTCCAGCTCGGCATTTTCAATCACCCAGGTCGTCTGGGCCATCTCCGCAACGGTACGGTTGCTGCGGTTGGCGGAGACCACGATATTTTCTTCGTTAGTTTGCTGTGCTACCGCCGGGGCCATCATAGCCAGAAGCAGCGGATTCAGCGCCCAGAGAGTATGTTTTTTGCAGATCATTATTCTTCCTTCGTGCGGGCTAACAATAATCAGCCCAAAGGCTCGTTTCCTCGTCATCCTTCGAGCTGTAGCAGTGTTGGCTGCCATCACGTCACCCATTCACGTAGCGATCTACGCTCAAGGGATGCCGCTCAGTTGCCGCCTTGCTACAACTCGAATGATTTAGAGGAATTGGTTTTGAAAGCAGCCGTGTGCTGCGGTATTTCCCTGCTGCCGCTGCGCCACTGGATAAGCGGCGGCGGCATGCTGAGATCGAATAAATCATGCCCCAGAGCGCGATTCAGAATGCGGGCGGAGCGCCAGGCCATCAGGCTCAGCTGCGGTTCCGCGATACCGTGGGTCTGCATGCTGGCGTTAACGGCAAAAATACTGTTCTCACGCGGGCCTTCCCACTCCAGCGTGAAGTCCTCACGCACGTTGAAGCTGCACTCATCCCGCATGCTCAGGCGGGACATCAGCGGCGAAAGCATCTGCGGCAGCGCGGGGCGGTAGCCGGTGGCAAAAATCACCACGTCGCTGTTGATGATGTCATAGCCGTGGTCAAGGTGATGCTGCAGCTGAAGCTGCCAGCCATGGCCGCTGCCCTGCAGGCCAGTGACCGAGCGGCTTGGCAGAAGCTGAGCGTTGCGCGGCAGGCCGAGCACTTCGAAGCGGTGATAGAGCGCGCGATAGATGCTGAGCAGGGAATCGGCGGTAATGCCGTCGGAGGTCATCTTCTGCTCGTCAAGCATCAGCTGCCTGGCGCTTTCCCCCAGCCCAACGAAGCTGGTGACGTACTCCGGCGTGAAATACTCGTTTGCGAAGGCTGCTTCATCCAGCGCGTTGAAGTTGTTGCGGCGCGAAACCCAGTTCACCTGAGCCGCCTCGCCCCATGCGCCGTTGAAGGCGTTGAGGAACAGGTCGGCACCGCTCTGGCCGCCGCCCACAACCGTCACGCGTTTGCCGGTTAATTCCGGCGTGCGCAGGCTCATCTCGCTGGCGTGGAAGCAGGTTGAGGTAGTGGTTTTCACGCAGGGCGGCAGGTGGGGCTGTTTACCGATGCCAAGGCAAATATTGCGCGCGTAGCTCTCGCCCTGGCCGGTCTGCAACACAAACCGCCCGTTGCGATCGTCAAAATCAATCTGCTCAACGGTCTGGTTAAAGCGCAGGTTATGCATGCCCTCGGCGGCCCAGCGCAGATAGTCCGAAAACTCATCACGCGAGACGGTGCGCAGCTCGGTGGTCAGGAAACGGTAGAACTTTTTGCGCTTCACCAGATAGTTCACAAAGCTGAACGGGCTGGTGGGGGCAACGGCGCTGACCAGATCCTTAAGAAACATCGTCTGCATGTGGCAGTCCGGCACCAGCATGCCCGGGTGCCACGCAAAGTTCGGGCGGCTGTCGAAGAACTGGCTCGTAAAACCTTCCGCTTCATGGGCAAGGGCCGCAATGCTCAGGTTAAACGGGCCAACGCCTACGCCGATAAAATCAACAGTGTTTGTCATGATTAGTCCTTCGTGACCAGCCACAGCGGGTTTTGCAGATCCTCAAGGTAGTTCGGCAGCATGCGGCTGCCGCCGTCCTGGTCAGGCCAGGTCAGTTTTACCGGGTTCAGCACGACGCGGATGATCTGTGGCTTAAAGAGTGAGAAAAGCGCAAAGCGCGCCGACAGTTGCGGATGGGCCAGCATGTAATCACTCAACACTGCGGACAGCAGCTGATAAAAACGTCGTTCCGGCACGCCGAGGCGCGCCATCAGCGGCGAAACGAAGCGCAGCACCGTGACAAAGTGTCCGGTCTGCAAATCATGAATTAAATAGTCGGCGCTCAGACGGGCGGTGACATCCCGCACCTCCTGAGGCAGGGAGTCCATCTCCGGGAACTCATCCTTCACCAGACGCATATCGCCCTGAAAATCCTTCAGCAGGACGCGCTGCGGCACGCCGTCCTTCATGGCGAGGGTAATATTCTGCCCGTGGGCAATCAGCGCTACGCCGTAGCGGCAGAGCAGGTGATAAAGCGGCACGACGGCCACTTCGAACATCTTCGTCAGCCACGCTTCGGCGCTGAGGCCGGAGCGGGCAATGTAAGCGCCAATCAGCGGCTGGTTGTTCTCGTCACACTCCATCAGCGTCGCCATCAGGATCGGCGTCTCGTCGGCATTCAGCCAGCGGGAAGGATTTTCGCGCCAGATAACCCCCAGCATTTCCTGGTAGCGATAAGGGGCTTCCGCCAGCGCGGCGTAGCCATCGTGGGAAACGTAGCCCGCAGCTGGCTCACCGAGGATCGCCGCGCCCGTTCCCTGGAGCGTGCTGTCGGTCGCAAAGACGGTTTGCAGCCAGCGGGAGGCCAGCGGCCCGGCGGCAATGTATTTGCCGGGGATCCCACGATAACAGGAAGTGTTGTAGATGGTCAGCGGCAGCTTGATATCCAGCCCGCCCTGGCGGCTGGCGTTGGTCAACGTGCGCAGCGACTGCTGGGCAAGCCACCTGTCGCCGAACTCGCCAAGAGAGACCATCTTCCCTTCGGCCAGGTCAGCCACGAATTCGAGAGCAATTTTTTGCTGCCACTGCCACGGATGAACCGGAAGCGGCAGCCAGTTCTCGTCCAGGCCATTCTCTTTCCACGCCTGGCTAAAACGGGCTGATTCAGCCTCGTCCATCGCGGCGGCCAGCAGCTGCCGTACATTCAGCTCACTGTCGCAGCGCCAGACCATATGCTCACGCTTAACCGCCAGCCAGTGCAGACGGAAAGTGCTGCCATATTCCGGGGCATAGCGCTCCAGCGCCTCCAGCCCCCAGCCGCGGCGGCCTTTGTTAAAGGCGAATTTCGGGTGGCCGCTCAGCAGGCACTGCAGCCTGTCGGCATCCAGATCGATAAGATCGTCGGCGCTCATCCCACGGCGGGCGTTCAGCAGCTGCAGGTCGCCGCGCAGGGTAGCGTTGAGATCCTGCATATGTTCGGCAACGGTCGCATCGCTCATCGACAGCACGGGCTTGAGCTGCATCAGCAGCGTCCGGGCCAGCACCGGCTCGTCCCCGCAGCGCAGCGACTGCGGATCGATCCACAGCCAGCCCCAGATGCCGCGTTCGGCGGTGAAGTGCCATTCGACGCCGGGCAGGCCGATGCAGAAACGATTTTCACCTTGCTCCTGCGCGTGAAAAACCTGCTCGTACTCCAGCTCCGCCAGCATTTTGGCGACCAGCTGGCGGTTAACGAAATCCCAGTCCTTGCGGTTCATCACAGGCCCACCTCGCTGAAGAAGCTATGGCGTTCGGCCATGACCAGGCGGGAGCGTTTATGGGGGAAATCGAACTCTTTTATCGTGGCGTAGCCCGCAGGCTCCAGGTGGCGGAACAGGCGCTGGTTGTCGGCGCGCGGCTCCAGCACAAGGCGCTGGGTGGCGGGCTGGTCGAGCAGCAGATAGTGGCTCAGGCCGCGCAGCCAGCTCCGCACAAAGTGCGCGCCGCGCCACTCCTGCTCGCCAACCATCAGGTGCAGGCCGCGGTCGAAGGCCTGCCACGGGTAGTGGCGGCCAATGCGGTCTTCCGCCGCCCAGTAAATTTCGAAATAGCCGAACGGCCGATCGTCAAAGCAGCCAATCAGCGGGAAGGCGTGCCTGCCGGTAAGCTGGCGTTCCAGATAGGCGGTCTGCACGTCCAGCGGGCCGCTTTGCTCCCAGAAGAACTCAATGCGCGGATCGTTCATCCAGCGGGTGAAGCGCTCTGCATCAAGCGCCGGGTCGGCCACGCGGAAGCTCAGCGTGCGGCGAACTCGCGGGTCGTAACGGCGGTAAACTTCGCCATCCGGGCGGGCGGGGCGCTGCGGATGATAAATCTCACGTTCGGCATCAAAGATCATCTCGCCGGAAGCCGTTTTGCGCGGGGCGCTTAGCCACAGCGGCAGCTGCCAGAATGCCTCGCGGTGAACGATGTCGCTTTTCAGCCCGTCAAACAGGGCCAGCGCCTGCGGCTCTTCGCGCCATTCGGCGTAGGGAAGAACGATAGCTTTCAGCTGCGGCGCGGCGATAAACATCTGGTCCAGCGCGTCGCGCAGCCAGCCTGCCGGAAGAATGCCGGGCCAGTGCAGCACCGCGCTGTTGTCCTGCCCCCAGCCCAGCGCCAGCGTTTTAGCGAGTTTTTCGCAGCGCAGGCCGTGGCCGTCGTGAACGATAGTTGCCTGAAACATTTAGCCCTCCTGAGCCAGCAGCGGGTTGCCGAAATCGAAGTAGATCACCGACGGATCGACGATGGTGTTTTCGTTGTGGTCGTGCAGGTAGCAGAAGAAGTTGCCCTTCACGTTCCAGTGCGGGCTTTCCAGCACGTAGTCGAGACAGGTTTTGTGCGTCACTTCGCGGCGCACGGCGTCCAGCGCATCGCGCACGCGCGCCATCAGGCTGACTTCGGTGTCCATGCCTGCGGCACCCAGCGCGGCGGTGACCGCAAAAGTGGAGTTCACCAGCAGGTAGTAAGGGAAGTAGCGCAGGAGCTGCTCGCGGGTGAAGACGTTCTCCGCCTGCGCTTCGCCAATCACGTCCAGCCAGCCTGCGGCGTGGGGCATAAAGGCGCTGCCCTGGCAGTCGCGGTAGATCAGGCCAACCGGCAGATCCTGCTGCATCTCCACCAGAATATTTTGCTGATGGGCAAGCAGCACCAGGCCGTAGTCCGCCTCGGCGGTAAACAGCGGCTTCAGGATCTGCTGGCAGTAGGCATCAACCCACGCGTGGGCGGCCTGTTTCTCAGTAATGTTCAGACGCCTGCTAAGGCGCTTAACCGCCGCAGCCAGCAGGGAATCGCCGCCGTCCGGGGCTGACTGCGTCAGCGACACCAGTACGTTAGTCTGGCTATGCGACTGGTCGACAATCAGGTTCTCGCGCAGGGCGAAGAGGCTCTCCTCCATGACGTTGCCCTGCAGGTCGCGCAGCCCGGCCCAGCCGTCCTCCTGCATCACGCGGAAGGTCGGGAAGCGGGCCTGAAGCTCCTGCCAGCGCCCGGTTTGCGCCAGGCGCGCAAGACGCATCCCGCGCTTCACTTCCTTCACCGAGAGGGTGCGGACGGAGTTGGTCAGACGCACGCTTAGGGAAAACTTAATCATGTCGCGGCTGGTGGCGCAGTAGAGCGAGCGGGAAGAGGTGGTGGGCAGCCACGGCGTTCCTGCCTCGCCCAAATCTTTGACCAGGCCCTGCTCAACCAGCTGCTGGCACCACGCCTGTTCAAGCAAATAATCTGCCTGCCACGGGTGCAGCGGGAACAGCCACTGCTGGTCGGTCAGTTCACTTAGCAGCTGCGGTGCGTTCTCAGCGGCAAAGCGGGTAAGACGCTGTTGCAGGCTGAGATGGAGGCTGTCGCCCGCCAGCTGCGCTTTGTCCACTGCAAACCAGCGCAGCGGGAAATGGGGCGCAAAATCTGGCAGATAGCGCCCGGCCTGCTGCTGGCTGAACGGTTCGTGGGATTTCGGTGCCGGATGGAACGCGTGGCCCACCAGTAGCGCCTGCTCGGCTTCGCCGAAGTTCAGCTGTTTTTCACGCAGCGCGGGCCAGTCGTGGCGGGCATCTATCGCCTGATGCGTATGCACATGGCTTTCCATTACCCGCTGGTAAAACGCCTCGCAGCCGGTGGCCGGTAGCATTTGCTGATGCTGCAGCTTATCGACGATCAGCTGGGCGAGGGTGGCAAAATCTACCGCCCGGCTGCCGCTGCCGTTCACCAGGCGCGCCGGGAAGGCAAAGCGGTGATGCTGGGTTGGCGAGAAGTAGGTCACTTTACAGTGAAGCGCCTGCTGCTCCCCCAGCGGGATAATGAGTTCGGCGGGATGAGTATCGCTGAGCCGCCAGTCTGCGGTTTCACGGATAAGAGAGTTCAGGAAGCACTGCGCAGCCACATCCGGGGCCTGCGTTTTGGTCGACACGTTCATTATCAAACAGTTTCCACGCGTTATGATAATGCGAATTCTGCCGATAACGTTTCTCATTATCAATATCAATTGTTAGAATCTGATAAATAAGTTTTACAAATACATACATAAACTTTACGGGTTAGCAATATTGTGACATCCCTTGACATAGCCGCAGCGCCGCAAAAATCCCTTTCCTGCTGGCCCCTGGCGTTCAGCGCCGGGCTGCTTGGCGTCGGCCAGAATGGCCTGCTGGTGGCCATTCCGGTGCTGGTGATGCAGACGCATTTAAGCCTGTCGGTGTGGGCGGGTTTGTTAACGCTGGGGTCGATGCTGTTTCTGCCGTCCTCGCCGTGGTGGGGAAAGCAGATCGCCCGCCAGGGTTGCAAGCCCGTGGTTTTGTATTCGCTGGGCGGATACGGCCTGAGTTTTATTCTGCTCGGCCTTGGCTGCGCGCTGCTGGCGCTTAACGCGGTGGACGGATACGTCGGACTGGCGATTTTGGTTATCGCCAGGGTCATCTATGGCCTGACGGTATCGGCAATGGTCCCCGCATGCCAGGTCTGGGCGCTACAGCGGGCTGGCGAAGGGAAGCGCATGACTGCGCTGGCAACCATCAGCTCGGGATTAAGCTGTGGGAGATTATTCGGGCCGCTTTGCGCGGCGGGCATGTTGATTATTCATCCGCTTGCGCCGCTGGTGCTGCTGATGGTGGCCCCTTTGCTGGCGTTGCTGATGATGCTGCGCCTGCCGGGTACGCCTCCTCAGCCAGCGACCACGCGCAAAAGCGCGCGCCTGCGGCTGGACTGCCTGCCATATATGCTTTGTGCCCTGCTGCTGGCGGCCTCGGTAAGCCTGATGCAGCTGGGGCTTTCCCCGGCGCTTGCCGGTCAGTTTGCGGGCGACACGGCGGCAATCAGCCACCAGGTTGCCTGGCTGCTGAGCGTGGCGGCGATCGCATCGCTGGTTGCGCAGTTTGCCGTGCTTCGCCCGCAGTTATTAACTCCCATTCCCTTACTGCTGACCGCCGGGGCGTTGATGGTCGCAGGGCTGGCAATGATGATATCCAGCCAGCTCTGGCTGTTTTATGTCGGCTGCGCGGTGCTTTCATTCGGGGCGGCGATGGCTCCCCCGGCATACCAGCTTCTTCTCAATGACAGGCTTGCCGACGGCGCCGGGGCGGGGTGGATCGCCACCAGCCACACGCTGGGCTACGGCCTGTGCGCGCTGCTGGTGCCGCTGGTGGCGAAAGCCCACGGCGACGCGGCGCTGATTATGGCGGCGTTTCTGACCGCCGTGTTATTTACCCTGGTGTCGGGCGTCATCTGGCGCAGCCGAACATCGCCTGCAATTTAAGCGTAAGGAAGAGTTATGGCAGGAGTTCAGGGCTATCGCCTGTTCAACGTAAAACTGGCGCGTAAGAGGGCCGTGTCGCCGTCGCTGCTGAGCCTGGTGTTCAGCGGCGAGGACGTGGCGAAGATGAAATGTGATTCGCCGGACCAGCGCATCAAGATGCTGTTCCCGTCCGAAGACGGCACGCCGCCGTCGCTGCCGAACGACGGACAGTGGTATCAGTTATCCCTCGAGCTGCCAAAAGAGAAAAGGCCGGTTATCCGCACCTATACGCTGCGCCATGTGGATCGGCAGCGTCAGGAAGTGACGGTAGAGTTTGTCAGCCACGGCACGGAAGGCCCCGCTTCGGCCTGGGCAATTCATTCGCAGCCGGGCGAAGCTATCCAGATCGTTGCCCCAAACGTGGAATACCCGGAGGACAGCGGCGGCTACGAGTGGACGCCGCCGGAGGGGCTGAAGAAAGCGCTGATTATCGCCGACGAAACGGCCTTACCGGCGGCGCGCGGTATTCTGGAAATGCTGGCGGCGCAGGCAAATCCACCGCAGGTGCAGGCGTTTTTTGAAGTGCCGGAAGAAGGAGATTGCGCTGATTTAAGCACGTTCAGCTTTGCTGAAATCAACTGGCTGCCGCGTAAGCCGCACGGCGCGACGCACGGTGAATGTTTAATTCCAGCCGTGAAGCAGCATGCCCGCACCCTGCAGGCAAACAGCAGCGATGAAGCCGTACATGAAGAAGCCGAGGGCGAACTGTTGTGGGACAAAGCGACCAGCTGCAGCCGGGAGTTTTACGGCTGGGTGGCGGCGGAATCCAGCGTGGTGAAGTTATTACGACGCCATCTGATCGGCGAGCGCGGGGTGAACCATGACGCCATTAACTTTATGGCGTACTGGAGCAAGGGAAGGGCACGCTAGAAAAGAAGGTGGATGACGCTGGCGCTTATCCACCCTACAGGTTTGTAGTTTCGTAGGTCGGATAAGCGGCAGCGCCATCCGACAAACCACTCACGCCTTCTTTAACTCCGGCCAAAGCCGCATTGTGGTCTGCACGATGCTCAGCAAATCCTCGTAGCCGGCGTTTTCACGCGCGCTGACCGACATCCCCTGAATGATGCAGCAAAGGTATTTCGCCAGCGCGCGAGCGTTGCTTTCCGCCGGAATTTCGCCTTTCTCCTGCCGCTGCTCCAGGAACCGCACCAGCGTCTCTTCCTGCATGGCGTGGCGCGCTTTGATGGTGTCGGCAATATCTTCCGAAGAGGCGGCGAGCACCGAAGAGGTACAGATGATAAAGCAGCCCGACGGCGTGTCTTTATCGGTAAACCGCTTCGCCACCGTAGAGAGATAATCTTCCAGAGCTTCTTCTACGCTGCGCTCTTCGCAGAACAGGCAGGCCTCGTGTTTCTCCGCGAAGCGGGCGATGTAGCGATCCAGCACCGCGCGGAACAATCCTTCTTTATTGGTAAATTCTGCGTACAGCGTCGGCGCTTTTGCGCCCGTTGCTTCAACAAGATGGGCCATCGAGGTGGCCTCATAGCCGTGCTGCCAGAACAGAGACATGGCCTTATCCAGTGCGGCTTCCCTGTCGAACACCTTCGGTCGGCCACGGCTTTTTTTAGTAACGCTTGTGTCGGTAGACATGATGCCGTTGAACCTTTGTCTGTTTAGTGAACGATCATTATAAAAAGGATCGCCGCAGGTAGCCAGCGCCTTCTGCTTAGAAATAAATAAATCCTATGGTAATGAAAAATAGGGCTTTTACTGATTAATTAACGGTCATTATAAAATAATGTTGACGTGTGACCCAGATCACGTTTATGATTTACCTATCGATCGTTAACAAAATAAGTTAACGGCAATACAAATCACCTGTAGAAGGCATAAATCATGAAAAACGTAAAAACACTCATCGCTGCAGCACTGCTAAGTTCACTCTCTTTCGCAAGCTTCGCCGCCGTAGAAGTTCAGGCGACCCCTGCTGACCAGCAGAAAGTCGGTACCATCAGCGCTAACGCCGGGACCAACCTGGGCTCGCTGGAAGACCAGCTGGCCGCCAAAGCCGACGAAATGGGCGCTAAATCATTCCGTATTACATCCGTGACCGGCCCGAACACCCTGCACGGCACGGCTGTTATCTACAAATAAGCGTAACCCTCAACGCGCTTACCCTCAGATGCCATGCCATAAAAAAAGCCCTGTCTTTCGACAGGGCTTTTTGCATTGCGCGAACAAATTTAAATGGTGTCGGCCACGTCCTGATGGCTGTTCACCTCAACCGGCATGCCTGAACGGTGCCGTATGGCCTGCTCCATGACCTGCGCGTCCGTCTCAGGCGCGCTCTGGAACTGCTTCATCTGTTCGCTGAGCACAATCGGCAGCACCTTCGGATCGTCCTCAATCGCTTTTGACAGCGGCTGGTGAACTTCAACCAGGCGACGCCCGTCCGGTTCCACGGAGACTTTTATCGGCGTATTGATGATGCGCACCGGTGTGCCTACCGGCATCTCCCTGTAGAGCGCTTTAATGTCGTCGTCACGCAGGCGGATACAGCCGGAGCTGACGCGCATGCCGATGCCGAAATCGGCGTTAGTGCCGTGCAGCAGATAAACCCCGCCGTAGGCCGCCAGGCGAATTGCGTGGTGGCCCATCGGGTTATCCGGCCCGGCAGGTACAACCGCAGGCAGCTTGATGCCGTTCGCCAGGTAACGGGCACGGATATTGGCGGTTGGCGTCCAGGTAGGATTAGCCCGCTTGTCGCTTACGCGCGTCACCATTGTCGGCGTGAGCGTATCGCCGCCCAGCTGACCAATGCCGATAGGGTAAACGGTGACGCTATTTTTGCCCGCCGGATAATAGTAAACGCGCAGCTCTGCAAGGTTCAGCACCAGCCCTTCACGCGGTGCGTCCGGCAGCAGCATCTGGCCTGGAATAGTCAAAACGCTTCCGGGGCGGGGCACGTAGGGATCGACCCCGGGGTTTGCCTGCAGCAGGGCCAGGAAGCCCACGTTATATTTTTTCGCAATCGCCTCAAGGGAGCCGCCGTCGTCGGCCACCTCATGGAACATATTCTGACCGATCAGGCGGCTGCCCTCAGGGGGCAGGGGATAAGAGTTGGCACTGACCTGGAAGGCCGCCACGGAGGCGGTAACCAGCAGCGCCGAGGCCAGCCAGCGTACAGGGGAAAAGAGTCGCAAAGACCGCATAAAAAACCTCATTTTTCTTAAGGTTAAGGTAACTGAAAGTTAATCGGTAATTATGCGTGGCGGGAGAGTCGGGAAACCCTGGTGGATTGCAAAGAATGTGTAAATGTTTCAAAAAGCAACGCCTCGCCGCGCGACGAGGCGTTGACTGGCTTACGCGGCGGCGTTTTCCGCAAGCTGGGTCATAAAGTTTTGCACCCAGCCCATGCGCGCCTTGCGGTCGGCAAGATCCTGGAAGAATTTCAGCCGGGTTGGCCCGTCCAGGCGGTAGTGCTGCGGCTGCTTTTGCAGCAGGCCAATCAGCCACACCGGATCGACATGGTTCTTCTCGGCAAACTCAATCACGCCGCCTTTCTCGTTGCCTTCAATTTTACGCACGCCCAGCTTCTGCGCCTGTTGGCGAAGGGCGGCGATATCCAGCAGGTTGCGGGCGGCATCCGGCAGCAGGCCGAAGCGGTCGATAAGCTCCACCTTAAGCTCGTCCAGATCGTGGCCGTTCTTCGCGCTGGCTATACGCTTGTAGAACGACAGGCGTGTGTTGACGTCCGGAATAAAATCTTCCGGCAGCAGGGCGGGCATGCGCAGCTCCACCTCCGTCTGGCTGCTGGTCAAATCCTCCAGCGACGGCTCGCGGCCTTCTTTCAGCGCGTCCACCGCGTTTTCCAGCAGCTCCATATACAGCGTGAAGCCGATGGTTTCCATGGAACCGCTCTGGCCCTCGCCCAGCAGCTCGCCCGCACCACGAATTTCCAGATCGTGGGTGGCCAGCGCAAAGCCTGCGCCCAGATCTTCCAGCGAGGCGATAGCCTCCAGGCGTTTCTGCGCGTCGCCGGTCATCGCTTTCGGATGCGGCGTTAACAGCCACGCGTAGGCCTGGTGGTGTGAACGCCCGACGCGGCCACGCAGCTGGTGTAGCTGGGCAAGCCCGAAGTGGTCGGCACGCTCGATGATAATGGTGTTGGCGGTTGGGATATCGATACCCGTTTCGATGATCGTCGTGCAGACCAGCACGTTGAAGCGCTGGTGGTGGAAGTCGTTCATCACGCGTTCCAGCTCGCGCTCACGCATCTGGCCGTGGCCGATGGCAACGCGCGCTTCCGGCACCAGCGCCGACAGGCGGTCCGCGGCCTTCTGGATGTTTTCCACGTCGTTATAGAGATAGTAAACCTGCCCGCCGCGCAGCACTTCACGCAGGATTGCCTCGCGGACTACCAGCTCGTCGTACTGACGCACGAAGGTTTTCACCGCCAGACGGCGCGCCGGAGGAGTAGCAATAATCGACAGGTCGCGCATGCCGCTCATCGCCATGTTCAGCGTACGCGGGATTGGCGTTGCAGTGAGAGTCAGGATATCCACGTCCGCGCGCATCGCTTTAATGCGCTCTTTATGACGCACGCCGAAGCGGTGCTCTTCGTCGACGATCAGCAGGCCGAGATCCTTCATCTTCACGTCATTCTGCAGCAGCTTATGGGTGCCGATCAGAATATCGATTTTGCCTTCGCTGGCTTCCTGGAGGATCTGCGTCTGCTCTTTGGCGCTGCGGAAGCGTGAAAGCATCTCCACGCGCACCGGCCAGTTGGCGAAGCGGTCCTGGAAGTTGTCGAGGTGCTGCTGGGCCAGCAGGGTAGTTGGCACCAGCACAGCGACCTGCTTGTGGTTTTCCACGGCCAGGAACGCCGCGCGCATCGCCACTTCCGTTTTACCGAAGCCCACGTCACCGCACACCAGGCGATCCATCGCCAGCGGCTGGCACATATCGCTCAGCACGGCATTGATGGCCTGGGCCTGGTCCGGGGTGGTTTCAAACGGGAAGGTGTCGCAAAACAGCTGGTACTGCTCTTTGTCATGCTGAAAGGCGAAGCCCTGTTTTGCCGCGCGCTGGGCGTAAATATCCAGCAGCTCCGCTGCCACGTCACGGACTTTCTCCGCGGCTTTCTGGCGGGCGCGTGACCAGGCATCGCTGCCCAGCTTGTGCAGCGGGGCGCTCTCTTCTGCGCCACCGGAATAACGGCTGATGAGATGCAGGGAGGAGACGGGAACATAAAGCTTCGCGTCGCCCGCGTAGGTCAGCATCAGGTATTCCGCCGTGATGCCGCCCGCTTCAAGCGTAGTCAGGCCAGCATAGCGGCCGACGCCGTGCTCGAGATGCACAACCGGCTGGCCGATATGCAGCTCCGCTAGGTTGCGGATCAGGGTGTCCGGGTTGATAGTGCGGCGGCTGTCCTGACGGCGGCGGCTGACGCGCTCACCTAACAGATCGCTTTCGCAGATCAATGCGCGGTTACGCCGGGTATCAATGAAGCCGTGCTCGCTGGAGCCCAGCATCAGGAAGCGGCCCTGGCCCTCAGCCTCATCCAGACGGTGAATGCGTTTCGGCGCGACTTTGATGCGCGACAGCAGCTCGCCCAGCGCCTCGCGGCGGCCTTCGCTCTCCACGGAGAACACGACCGGCCCGGCGAAGGATTCAAGGAATTTACGCAGGTTATCCAGCGGCGATTTGTTCTGCGCCTGCACGGACAGGTCCGGCAGCGCCTGATAGCCCAGATTGGTATTGGCAGCCTTGTCGGCAAGGTTTTCGGTTTTCAGCTGGATGCGCGGCCAGGTTTTCAGCTCGCTGAACAGCTCGTCGACCCGCAGCCACAGGCTTTCCGGCGGCAGGAGCGGGCGCATTGGGTCCACGCCGCGGTTTTCGAAACGGGCACTGGCGTCCAGCCAGAAACGTTCGGCGCTGCTTTCCAGGTCGCCGGTATTCACCAGCAGGGTGTTTTTCGGGAAGTAGCTGAACAGCGGCGGCAGCGGTTCGCTGAAGAACAGCGGCTGCCAGTATTCGATCCCGGCGGGCAGGGTGCCTTTGCTCACCTGCTGATAGATATGCTCGGCGTCGCGTTTTACCTCGAAGGTATCGCGCCACTGGCTGCGGAACAGCTCGATGGCGTTTTTGTCCGTCGGGAACTCGTGGGCGGGCAGTAAATTAATCGCCTCAACTTCTTCGAGCGTGCGCTGGGTGTCAACGTCGAACACCCGCAGGCTGTCGATTTCATCGTCGAAAAAGTCGATGCGGTAGGGCTGGTCACTGCCCATGGGATAGAGGTCTAACAGCGCGCCACGGGTGGCAAACTCGCCGTGCTCCATCACCTGATCCACGCTGCGGTAGCCCGCCTGCTCAAGCTGGCTGCGCAGATTATCCCGGGAAAGCTGCTGGCCTTTCTTCATCACCAGCGCGTGGCCGTGCAGATAGCTGTGCGGGCAGACGCGCTGCATCAGGGTGTTCACCGGAAGGATCAGCACGCCGCGCTTCATGGTTGGCAGCTGATAGAGCGTGGAGAGGCGCGAAGAGATGATCTCCTGATGCGGCGAGAAGCTGTCATAAGGCAGCGTTTCCCAGTCTGCCAGGTTCATCACCAGGCTGTCGGTAAACTGGCTGATTTCGTCGTGCAGGCGCAGGGCGTTTTGCATATCGGGGGCGATTAACACCACCGGGCCGCCGTGTCGCTCAACGATTTCGGCCACCTCGGTTGCGCAGGCGGAGCCGGTGAGTTCACCAAGCAGGCGCTGGTCGCCTGCTTTTACAGGTAAGGAATAACGATATTGTTCAGCCATCAGGATGTCAGAATCTCTCGGGTTGCAGGCGTGTCGCGGACCATAAACTTCAGATAGTTATTATTATCCGCGATCGCTTTGGCAAAGCAACCCACCAGAAAGGGTCAGGCAATCTTAGCCGGCGGCGAGAAGAACATATCGCTGAACAGGCCGCTGGAAAGCTTTCTGAACCCCAGTCCGATTAGCGTACAAATCGCCAGGCTCACAAACGGATAAACCAGCAGTATAGCCATCACCAGCTTATCGGACAGCTCACCGGCGTTAATCTGCGCGATCATAAACAGGCTTAGCGCTTCAATGACGATGCGGTGCGTGGTGTAAATCGCGATGGTGTTGGAGCCGACAACATTGAGGAACGCGTCCGCACTGCTCTCACGCCAGCTATCCAGCGTATAGAAGATCTTCATGATCGCGAAAATCGACACCACTGAAATTACCAGCGGAACGTTTACCAGGTAGAGTGCCAGTGAACCGACGGCCACCAGCGCGCAAATCAGCGGATGCTGGCGGAAGCTGAAGGTTTTCATCCAGGCCATCAGCTGTGGCCCGAACCACGCGCCCAGCCCGTAATAACACATATTACGTACCACGCTGTTCAACCCCCACCACGGCAGCGGCATAAAGCTGATGACCACGTTGATGCCCAGCAGGGCAATCAGCACCGGCACCTTCCAGGCGCGCAGCGCTTTGAAGAACACGAAATAAACGACCAGCGCGTACAGATACCACAGGCTGGTGCTGGCTTTTGCCATGCTGGCAATAAACTGCATTACGGAGTCGGCATAGGCCGCGTTTGAAGCCGGGTTGCGCACCAGGTCCGGCGCGAGCCACTGATTGATAAGCGTGATCCCCAGCCACTGCAGAACGCCCCACAGGACCAGAACATAAAGAATATTCCAGATGCGCTTATCAATGCACGCCCGCCACTTCACCTCCTCTACATAGCGGTGGATCAGATAGCCGGAAATGAAAAAGAACACCGGCATACGGAACGGCGCGAGGTACAGGTTCAGGTAGGTCCAGCTCTTGGCGATATAGAGGTTAAGCCCGACGGGCAGGGACGTCAGATGGGGATAGAAGGTGATGACCGAGTGATAAATAACCACCAGGCAAATGCACAGCCCCTTGATGTGGTTGATCCAAAGTTGTTTGTTTTTCATGCCGGAAACAGCGTCTCTCATTGACAGATTGTGGCCGTTAAGGCTGGCGGACGGGGGAAGACATTGAAATTCGATTTGTCTGTTTTTGGAAAGATGCCGACGGCTTTCGGATATTCCGCAGGGTGACGAGCGTTAAACGGGGGCAATTGTCAGTAACAAAGTCATAAAAACAAAGCGTTATGAGTTTGATTCAATTGATTTTTCCATTGTTCTGAAACCTCAAAAACACTTTATAATTCATTTACTTGATAGGGTATCGCTTATATACTTCTCGCCAACTTTGCTTTCGCTACTGCAACAAGACGGATTTCATGTATCAACCTGTCGCGTTATTTATAGGCCTGCGCTACATGCGCGGGCGGGCATCCGACCGCTTCGGTCGCTTTGTCTCCTGGCTGTCCACCATCGGCATTACGCTCGGCGTGATGGCCCTGGTGACGGTACTTTCCGTGATGAACGGCTTCGAGCGCGAGCTGCAGAATAATATTCTGGGCCTGATGCCGCAGGCGCTGATCACCTCGCCGACCGGCTCCATCAATCCTGAAAAACTTCCCGCTGCCAGCCTCAAACTACAGGGCGTTAACCGCATTGCGCCGGTTACCACCGGTGACGTGGTGCTGCAAAGCGCGCGCAGCGTGGCGGTGGGCGTGATGCTCGGCATTCAGCCGCAGGAAAAAGATCCCCTTTCACCGTACCTGGTCAACGTGAAGCAAACCGACCTCGAGGCGGGGAAATACAACGTCATTCTGGGCGAGCAGCTTGCGGGCCAGCTCGGCATTAAGCGTGGCGACAGCATCCGCATTATGGTGCCGTCCGCCAGCCAGTTCACGCCGATGGGGCGCGTGCCGAGCCAGCGTCTGTTTAACGTCATTGGCACCTTTGCCGCCAACAGCGAAGTGGATGGCTACCAGATGCTGGTGAACCAGCAGGACGCCTCGCGCCTGATGCGCTACCCGCTGGGAAATATCACCGGCTGGCGTCTGTGGCTCGACCAGCCGCTGAAGGTGGATGAACTCAGCCAGCAGAAGCTGCCGCAGGGCACGGAATGGAAGGACTGGCGCGAACGCAAGGGCGAGCTGTTCCAGGCCGTGCGCATGGAAAAGAACATGATGGGGCTGCTGCTGAGCCTGATCGTGGCGGTCGCCGCCTTTAACATTATTACCTCGCTGGGCCTGCTGGTGATGGAAAAGCAGGGCGAAGTCGCCATCCTCCAGACCCAGGGCCTGACGCGGCGGCAGATCATGGCGGTGTTTATGGTGCAGGGGGCCAGCGCCGGGGTGATTGGCGCGCTGCTCGGGGCGCTACTGGGCGCGCTGCTTGCCAGCCAGCTGAATAATCTGATGCCGATCATTGGCGCGCTGCTGGACGGCGCAACCCTGCCGGTCGCCATCGAACCTGTACAGGTGATTGTGATTGCCATCGTGGCAATGGCCGTCGCGCTGTTATCCACGCTTTATCCGTCGTGGCGCGCTGCCGCGACACAACCCGCCGAGGCTTTACGTTATGAGTAATTCTGTCCTGCTGCAGTGTGACAACCTGTGCAAACGCTATCAGGAAGGCAAAGTGCAAACGGATGTGCTGCACGATGTCAGCTTCAGCATCAACGTGGGCGAGCTAATGGCGATCGTCGGCAGCTCCGGCTCCGGCAAAAGTACCTTATTACACCTGCTGGGCGGGCTGGATACGCCCACCTCCGGCGACGTGATTTTCAACGGCCAGCCGATGAGCACCCTGTCGCCGTCTGCCAAGGCCGAACTGCGCAACCGCGAGCTGGGCTTTATCTATCAGTTCCACCATCTGCTGCCGGACTTCACGGCGATGGAAAACGTCGCCATGCCGCTGCTGATCGGCAAAAAGAACACCGATGAAACTAAGCAGCGCGCGCTGGATATGCTGAAAGCCGTGGGCCTTGCGCACCGCAGCAGCCACCGCCCTTCGGAGCTGTCCGGCGGCGAGCGCCAGCGCGTGGCGATTGCCCGTGCGCTGGTGAACAACCCGCGCCTGGTGCTGGCGGATGAGCCAACCGGTAACCTCGATGCCCGCAACGCGGACAGCATCTTTGAACTGCTCGGCGAGCTGAACGTCCGCCAGGGCACCGCGTTCCTTGTCGTCACTCACGATCTGCAGCTGGCTAAGCGCATGTCCCGCCAGCTGGAGATGCGCGACGGGCGTCTGACGCAAGAATTAACCCTGATGGGGGCTGATTGATGGCTTCGCCGCTCTCCCTGCTGATTGGTTTACGTTTTAGCCGCGGGCGCCGCCGCAGCGGCATGGTTTCGCTGATTTCCGTTATCTCCACGGTCGGCATCGCGCTGGGCGTCGCGGTTTTGATTGTCGGCCTGAGCGCCATGAACGGCTTCGAGCGCGAGCTGAATAACCGTATCCTGGCGGTTGTCCCGCACGGTGAAATCGAGCCGGTCAACCAGCCCTTCAAGGACTGGAACGGCGTGCTGCAGCGCGTTGAGAAGGTAAAAGGCATTGTTGCCGCAGCACCTTATATTAACTTTACCGGCCTGGTAGAGAGCGGGGCGAACCTGCGTGCAATCCAGGTGAAGGGCGTCGATCCTCAACAGGAAGCGCACCTCAGCGCGCTGCCGCAGTACGTGCAGAACAACGCCTGGAAAGATTTCAAAGCGGGTCAGCAGCAGATTATCATCGGTAAGGGCGTTGCCGACGCGCTGAAGGTGAAGCAGGGCGACTGGCTGTCCATTATGATCCCGAACAGCGACGGCGGCACCAAGCTGCTGCAGCCGAAGCGCGTGCGTCTGCACGTGGCGGGCATTTTAGCCCTCAGCGGCCAGCTGGATCACAGCTTCGCGATGGTGCCGATGGCCGACGCGCAGGGCTATTTAGACATGGGTGACAGTGTCACCGGCATCGCCATCAAGGTGAATGACGTCTTTAACGCCAACAAACTGGTGCGCGACGCGGGCGAAGTCACCAACGCTTATGTCTACATCAAAAGCTGGATTGGCACCTACGGCTACATGTACCGCGACATTCAGATGATCCGCGCCATTATGTATCTGGCGATGGTGCTGGTGATCGGCGTGGCCTGCTTCAACATCGTCTCCACGCTGGTGATGGCGGTGAAAGACAAGAGCAGCGATATCGCCGTGCTGCGTACCCTGGGGGCAAAAGACGGCCTGATCCGCGCCATTTTCGTCTGGTACGGCCTGCTGGCCGGGCTGTTCGGCAGCGTCAGCGGCGTGATTGTCGGGGTGCTCGCCTCCTGGCAGCTGACCAACATCATTAACTTTATTCAAAAGGTTATTGGGCACCGTTTCCTGTCCGGCGATATCTACTTTATCGATTTCCTGCCGTCGGAGCTGCACTGGCTCGACGTGTTCTACGTGCTGGTCACCGCGCTGCTGCTGAGCCTGCTCGCCAGCTGGTATCCGGCCAGACGCGCCAGCAGAATCGATCCGGCGCGGGTATTAAGCGGACAATAAATTAGCAATCTATTGATTAGCCTAAATAATTTTAGTTGTAGGTAGGTGGCCAGGAAAGGAATTCCCAGGAGCTTACTTAAGTAAGTGACTGGGGTGAGTTCCTGCAGCCAACACCCCTACAGCTCGAAGTATGACGGGATAAGGGGAGCAGCGATGTATTACGGATTTGACATTGGCGGCACTAAAATGGCTCTTGGGGTGTATGACGCGGAGCGTCGCCTGCAGTGGGAAACTCGGGTTCCCACCCCGCACGACAGTTATGAGAATTTCTTAGCGGCTATCGTCTCCCTCGTAAAGGAGGCCGATAGCCGTTTTGGCATCAAGGGGTCGGTGGGGATGGGTATTCCGGGCATGCCGGTCACCGACGACGGCACGCTGTACGCCGCCAACGTTCCCGCCGCCAACGGCAAACCGCTGAAAGCCGATCTCACCAGGCTGCTTGAGCGTGATGTCCGCCTGGATAACGACGCGAACTGTTTCGCGCTGTCCGAAGCCTGGGACGACGACTTCCGCGACTATCCGGTGGTGATGGGCCTGATCCTCGGCACCGGCGTCGGCGGCGGTATTATCGTCAACGGCAAATCCATCACCGGGCGCAACTACATCACCGGCGAATTCGGCCATACCCGCCTGCCCGTAGACGCGCTGAACGTTGTCGGTCGCGATTTCCCCCTCACGCGCTGCGGCTGCGGCCAAAACGGCTGTATCGAAAACTATCTTTCCGGGCGAGGATTTGCGTGGCTCTACCAGCACTTCTACTCTGAAGCGCTGGAGTCAAAAGAGATTGTGGCCCGTTTCTATGCGGGTGACGAAAAGGCGGTGGCCCACGTTGACCGCTTCCTGGAGCTGCTGGCGGTTTGCCTGGGTAGCCTGCTGACCGCCATCGATGCGCATCTGGTGGTGGTGGGCGGCGGCCTGTCAAACTTGCAGGAAATTTATAAGCAGCTGCCGGGACGTTTGCCAAAATACTTATTGCCGGTTGCTAAAGTGCCGCGCATCGAACCCGCACGTCATGGCGATGCCGGTGGCATGCGTGGCGCGGCCTTCCTCCACCTTACGGAGTAAACTATGTTTTCGCGTCGTCAGCATCGGCTGAGCCGGTTTCGCAAAACCAAACGCCTGCTGCGCCAGCGTTTGCGCCAGCGCGCCTTTTTCAGAGACACACCAGGACCGGAAGCGATGGATAAACCCAGAGTAGTGGTACTGACCGGGGCGGGGATCTCCGCCGAATCCGGCATTCGCACCTTTCGTGCTACGGACGGGCTGTGGGAAGAGCACCGCGTGGAGGACGTTGCCACGCCGGAAGGCTTTGCCCGCGACCCTGAGCTGGTGCAGGCATTTTATAACGCCCGCCGCCGGCAGCTCCAGCAGGCTGAGATCCAGCCCAACGCCGCGCATCTGGCGCTGGCGAAGCTCGAAGAAGAGCTGGGCGACCACTTCCTGCTGGTGACGCAGAATATCGACAACCTGCACGAGCGCGCCGGAAACAAAAACGTCATTCACATGCATGGCGAACTGCTCAAGGTGCGCTGCTCCCAGAGCGGGCAGATCCTCGAGTGGAAGGGCGACGTCACGAACGAAGATCGCTGCCATTGCTGCCAGCTCTCCGCCGCGCTGCGTCCGCACGTAGTGTGGTTCGGCGAGATGCCGCTGGGCATGGATGAGATTTACCAGGCGCTGGCGACGGCGGACTACTTCATCGCCATCGGCACCTCCGGCCACGTATACCCGGCAGCGGGCTTCGTGCATGAAGCACGTTTGCAGGGGGCGCACACCGTCGAGCTGAACCTGGAGCCAAGCCAGGTCGGCAGCGAATTCGAAGAGAAGCACTACGGGCTGGCGAGCGAAGTGGTGCCTGAATATGTCGACAGGTTGCTGAAAGGGCTTTAAGTGCCGGATGACGCTGGCGCTTATCCGACCTACGGGAGGAGTGGACGTCGGCTTAATCAACATTACGTTTTTCCGCCCAACGTGAAATATGGCGTAGGGTGGATAAGCGTAGCGCCATCCACCGTTTAATCTCCCGTTCAACTCTCACCAACAAACGTTTACAACCTCTGCTTTTGTGCCTATTTTATTTGCATACGTATTCAAACTGGGAAGCAAATGAAAGCCATGCGCCTGAAGCCGGTCGCCGACTGCCGCGACGATATCGCCCGCCGCTTAGATGCCGTCGAAACAAACGGTCCGCTTAATGCCATTCTCGGGCTTAACCCGGATGCTGTAGCCCAGGCGGAACGCTGCTACCGGGCAGCACAGCGCGGCACCTCTTTCGGCCCGCTGCACGGCCTCCCCATCATCACCAAAGATAATATTGCCAGCGCCGGAATGCCCGTTACGCTCGGCTGCCGGGGGTTGGCCTCTCTACATGCCACAGCTGATTCACTGGCCGTGCGGCGATTGCGCGAGGCCGGAGCGATAATTCTGGCCCGCGCCAACATGTCAGAATTTGCCTTCGATGTTCGCTCGCGCAGCTCGCTGGGCGGCGATGTCCGTAACCCTTTAGCCACGGGCGTCACGGCAGGCGGGTCGAGCGGCGGAAGCGCTGCTGCGGTTGCTGCCGGGATGGCTGACGGCGCGCTGGGAACGGATACCGGCGGATCTATCCGCATTCCGGCAAGCTATACCGGGCTGGTTGGCCTAAGGCCCGCGCACCGGCGTGAAATGCTTGAGGGCGTGGCACCGCTTTCTTTAAGCAAGGACACGGTAGGGCCGATGGTGCATACCGTGCGGGACGCCGCGCTGCTGCATGCGATTATCCACGGTATTAAACCAGCGCCCCTGCCGGAAAGGCCGCTGTCCGGCATACGCCTTGGCGTGGTTTCAGCACTGGAAGGGAACGACAAGGTACAGAGGCAGGTTTGGCATGCGGCGCTGGAAACATTGCGGCGGGCCGGGGCGACAATCATCCTTATTACTCTGCCTGAACTGGATGCCGTGCGGCAGGCAACCTGCCTCAGCGTCTACGAGTTTCGGCTTGCCTTTGATGCCTGGTCAAAAGGACACGCTAACGCTCCGGCAGGTCTGGCGGCTATTTTCGATTCAGGGCAGTTTCTGCCCGAATTTTCCCCGTTTATCTCCCTGCTGCTGGAAGCGAAAACCCTGAAAAACCCGGAATGGCTGGCGGGACGCAGATTCCAGCGTCGTTTGCGGCAGAGCCTTGCTGAAGTGCTGGCGGTAAACAATCTGCAGGGTTTGCTCTATCCAACCGTCAGCCAGCTCCCGGTAAGCCTTGATAAGATGCCGCCGGGCTGCGCGCCAGAGCTAGCCGCTATCAGCGGGCTGCCAGCGGTGACGTTTCCCTGCGGCATAAGCAGCAGAGGGCTGCCGGTGGGGATGGAGATTTTGTCCGGGAAGAGGGATGAGAGTTTGCTGCTGAGCGTGGCGCTGGCGTGTGAAACGGCATTACATACCGGCGGATGACGCTACGCTTATCCGCCCTACGTTCAATCTGGTGTAGGGTGGATAAACGCCAGCGTCATCCGCCGAAAGGCTTTATCGACCCGCCTTCAACTTCTGGAAATAAGATTCGTAGATCGTGCTGGCATCGCCCACGTCGTTCTGCCATTCGCCGTTCTTCAGCACCGCTTCGTCCGGGTAGAGCGTCTTGTCACCGGAGACTTCTTTCGGCAACAATTTGCGGGCAGCCAGGTTTGGCGTCGGGTAGCCGATGGTTTCCGCGACCTGTTTCGCCACGTCCGGGCGCAGCAGGAAGTTAATCAGCTTCAGCGCGCCGTCGACGTTCTTAGCGTTCGCCGGAATCGACAGGTTATCCATCCAGAAAATGCCGCCTTCTTTCGGCCAGACGATTTCCAGCGGGGTGCCTGCCTGGCGGGCCACATAAGCCGAACCGTTCCACACCATGCCCAGATTCACTTCGCCTTCCATGTACGGGTTCGCCGGATTATCGGAGTTGAACGCCGCCACGTTTGGCATCAGCTTCTGCAGCTCGTGATACGCCGCCTCAATCTCTTTCGGGTCGGTGGTGTTGCCGGAATAGCCCAGCTTGCGCAGCGCAATCTGGAAGACCTCACGGGCGTCATCGGTCAGCAGCAGGCTTTGCTTATACTCGGGCTTCCACAGGTCCGCCCAGCTGGTCACGGTTTTCGGGTCGATCTCTTCGCTGTTCACGCCGATGGCGGTCGCGCCCCAGATGTAGGGAATCGAGTAGTCGTTGTTCGGATCGAACGGCTTGTTGAGCATCTCCGGGTCAAGGTTTTTGAAGTTGCTCAGCTTGCTCTTGTCGATCTTCTGGATCATGCCCTCTTTGCGCATTTTCGCCACAAAGTAGGTGGAGGGGACGACTAAATCGTACGCGCCGTCCTTATAGGTCTTGAGCTTGGCGTACATGGTTTCATTCGACTCGTAGGTCGAATAGATAACCTTAATGCCCGTCTCTTTGGTGAACTGCTCCAGCAGGCCCGGCGGCACGTACTCCGTCCAGTTATAGAAGTAGAGCGTCTTGCTGTCGTCGGCATGGGCGGCGCTGACGCCCAGCGCCAGAGCACCCGCAGCCAGCAGGTGGCGTGACCATTTTTTCATTTAAACGACCCCTGAGTTTTGGTTTTATCACGAAGGATAAGCTGGGAGGCGATGACCAGGCCCAGCGACAGTACTAATAAAATGGTGGCCAGCGCGTTCACCTCGGGCGAGACGCCAACCTTAACCATCGAATAGATTTTCAGCGGCAAAATTTCATAGCCCGGCCCGGTCACGAACGAAGAGACGACCACGTCGTCCATCGACAGGGTAAAGCTCAGCAGCCAGCCCGCAGCCACGGCGGGCATCGCCAGCGGCATAATGATTTTGCGCAGAATAGTAATTTCACCCGCGCCCAGATCCCTGGCCGCCTCCAGCATGCGCACGTCGAACCCCTTGAGGCGGGAATAGACGGTGACCACCACAAACGGCAGGCAGAAGGTGATGTGTGAGAACAGCAGCGACCAGAAGCCGAGCTGCACGCCCAGCAGCATAAACAGCACCAGCAGCGAGATGGCCATCACGATGTCAGGGGACATCATCACCACGAATAACATGCCGCTGACGAAAGGCTTGCCGCGAAAGCGATAGCGGAACAGGGCGACCGCCGTCAGCGTGCCGATAAGCGTGGCGGCGGTGGCGGAAAACACCGCCATGGTCAGCGAGTGCTGCGCCGCCTGCAGCAGGCTGTCGTTATTCATCAGCAGGCTGTACCACTTGGTGGTAAAACCCTGCCAGTTAATGCCGAAGCGCGAACTGTTAAACGAATTGACGATCAGAATGATGATCGGGATATAGAGATAGGCATAGATGGCGGACATAAAGCCGCCGCGTAACAGGCGACCGATCATTCCAGCTCCACCTTCTTGTTTAGCAGGCGCGAGGCGCGCCAGTAAATCAGCAGCATTAGCCCCATCACCAGCGTCAGCGTAATGCTGGTGGCCGCGCCGAACGGCCAGTCGCGGATGTTCAGGAACTGGCTCTTGATCACGTTGCCGATAAGCAGGTTCTTCGCGCCGCCCATCAGGTCCGAAACGTAGAACAGCCCCATCGCGGGCAGCATCACCAGCAGGCACCCGGCGATAATCCCCGGCATGGTCAGCGGAATGATAATGCGCAGGAAAGTTTGCAGCTTGCTGGCGCCCAGGTCACGCGCGGCTTCAAGCAGCGGCTTGTCCAGCTTCTCGATGCTGGAGTAGAGCGGCATCACCATAAACGGCAGCAGGATATAGACCAGTCCCAGGATCACCGCGCTTTCGGTGTACATGATGCGGATTGGCGTGTCGATAACCCCCAGCCACAGCAGCACGGCGTTAAGATAGCCTTTGGTGCTGAGGAAAATCTTCAGCCCGTAGATGCGGATCAGCGAATTGGTCCAGAACGGCACAATCAGCAGAAACAGCAGCAGCGGGCGCACGCGCTGCGGCAGGCGGGCCAGGAACCACGCAAACGGATAGCCCAGCGCCAGGCAGGCGAAGGTGGCTATCAGCGCCATGTTCAGCGAGTGCAGCAGCACCTCCGCATACAGCGGATCCGCAAGGCGGGCGTAGTTGTCCAGCGTGAACACCATGCTGACAAAATTCGCGTCGTCACGGGTCAGGAAGCTGGTGCCGATAATCATCAGGTTGGGCAGGAAGACGAACAGCACCAGCCAGCCGACGACGGTGAGGATCACCCCATTCTGGAACTTACGCGAGCGTTTCATCTGCCAGCACAACCTCCCAGCTTTCAACCCAGGTCACGGCCATCTTCTGGTCCAGCGAGTGATCGAAGTCCGGATCGTCTTCGTTAAAGAACTCGCTCACCATGACCATCTTGCCATTTTCCAGCTCAACGCTGGACTCCAGCGTCATCCCTTTATAGTTGCGCTCGCGCACGTAGCCAATCAGGCCGTCGACCTCGGAGGCGTCGTTGATCTCCTCAACGCGTAGATCCTCCGGGCGCAGCAGTACGTTCAGTATCTGCCTCGGCGTAACCGGCAGGGTAGCGAAGATATTACACTCGCGGCCCTCTACGCTTGCGCGCACCCGCTGCTCGTCAATGCGTTCGATGACGGTGGCGGTGAAAATATTGATCTCGCCGATGAAGCTCGCCACAAACAGGTTTTTAGGCTCTTCGTAGATTTCCCGCGGCGTGCCGTCCTGCACGATTCGCCCGTCGCGCATCACCACGATGCGGTCTGACATGGTCAGCGCCTCTTCCTGATCGTGGGTAACGAATACAAAGGTGATACCGAGCTTGCGCTGCAGGGCTTTCAGCTCGTTCTGCATCTGCTTACGGAGTTTGTAATCGAGCGCGGAAAGAGATTCATCAAGCAGCAGCAGGCGGGGCTTATTGACCACGGCGCGGGCGATGGCAACGCGCTGCTGCTGGCCACCGGAGAGCTGGTGTGGCTTACGTTGTGCGAACGCATCCAGCTGCACCATTTTCAGGGCCTCAAGCACGCGGGGCTGGATTTCAGCCGCGGGCGTTTTCTGCATTTTCAGACCGAAGGCGACGTTCTCGTACACGGTCATATGCGGAAACAGGGCGTAGCTCTGGAAGACGGTATTGACGTGGCGGTGCTCGGCGGGGACCTGGGTAATGTCCTGCGACTCAAGGGAAATCGTGCCGGTATCCACATTTTCCAGCCCGGCTATCAGACGTAATACGGTGGTTTTGCCGCAGCCGGAAGGGCCAAGCAGCGTCAGGAATTCACCATTATTGATGGTGAGAGAGAAATCAGAAATTACGGATTTACCATCAAAGCTCTTACCAACTCCCGCCAGTTCAACCAGCGGAGAGAGCGAACATTGCTGTTTATTCAATTTTTTACGCTGTCCCATAAATAACGCACCGGATAAAGCCGCGATGCGGGGTTTGTGAGTAACCACCTTGAGGTTTGGCACATTTCGATAAGGGCTGGCATTCTACGGCAAAGTCCGAAAATCGCCAATCTTTGAAAGGCCCCGCAGCCAATTCAATCGCCTGTTTCGACTAAGTTTATCGTCAGAGCACCAGATCAGGACTAATTTTAGACGTAACGGGCTAACAGTGACCTGAAACAATATTTACCCCGACGGCATATTGATAATAACGGTACTAAATACGAGGGTAGCCAAATGGATAAATTATTAGAGCGTTTTTTGCATTACGTCTCTCTGGATACGCAGTCAAAGCCCGGCGTGAAGCAGGTGCCCAGCACCGAAGGGCAGTGGAAGCTATTAAGGCTGCTTAAAGAGCAGCTGGAAGCTATGGGCCTCGTGAATGTTTCGTTGGGCGAGCGTGGCACCGTGATGGGCACTTTGCCCTCCAACGTCGCTAAACCCGTCCCGGCCATCGGCTTTATTTCTCATGTCGATACCGCGCCGGACTTCACCGGCAAAAACGTCAATCCGCAGATCGTCGAAAACTATCGCGGCGGGGATATCGCACTGGGTATCGGCGACGAAGTGCTGTCGCCGGTGATGTTCCCGGTGCTGCACCAGCTGCTGGGCCAGACGCTGATCACCACGGACGGCAAAACGCTGCTCGGCGCAGATGATAAAGCGGGCGTGGCGGAAATAATGACCGCGCTGGCGGTATTAAAAGAAAAGAATATCCCGCACGGCGATATCCGCGTGGCCTTCACGCCGGATGAAGAGGTCGGCAAAGGCGCAAAATTCTTCGACGTCGAGGCGTTCGATGCCCGCTGGGCCTACACCGTGGACGGAGGCGGAGTGGGGGAGCTGGAAAGCGAAAACTTCAACGCTGCTTCTGTCATCATTAAAATTGTGGGCAACAACGTCCACCCGGGCACGGCAAAAGGGGTGATGGTTAACGCGCTGTCGCTCGCTGCCCGCATTCACGCGGAAGTCCCCACTGATGAAAGCCCGGAATGCACGGAAGGTTACGAAGGGTTCTATCATCTGCACGGCATAAAAGGCACGGTGGATAAAGCGGAGATGCATTACATCATCCGTGACTTCGACCGCGAGCAGTTCGAAGCGCGCAAGCGCCGGATGATGGACATCGCCACAAAGGTCGGCAAAGGCCTGCACCCGGACTGCTACATTGAGCTTATCATCGAAGACAGCTACTACAACATGCGCGAGAAGGTAGCGGAACACCCCTATATTATCGACGTCGCCCGCCAGGCAATGCAGGACTGCAACATAGAGCCGATCATGAAGCCAATCCGCGGCGGCACGGACGGCGCACAGCTGTCGTTCAAAGGCCTGCCCTGCCCGAACCTGTTCACCGGCGGCTATAACTACCACGGCAAGCATGAGTTCGTGACGCTGGAAGGAATGGAGAAAGCGGTAGCGGTGATTGTGCGGATTGCTGAGTTAACGGCTAAACAGAGCTAATAGTTAAAAGGTGCTGGCTTTTGGGGCGGCACTTTTTTTAATTGGATTGGGCTGGTTTGTGCTGTGAGTTCAACGGGTCGTTGCAACGCTATCCTTAATCAAGGGGGAGTATTTCAGGAATGCTTTGCCACGAAAGCAGGCTTACCCATTAGAAAATGACGTCGTCCCTATTTCAGTTATCTCGGAAAGATGCGATAACAGGCTATAAAACAAGCAGCAAAGCATGATCGTTGAGGCAAGCGCCGCCGATCAGAAATTCTCAATGCTCTTATTGGGGCTAAGTATGAGCAGAGAAAAGGCTTTCGAAAAATTTAAGGAAGTTCAGAAACGGTATATCGCTAGAAAGGATACTCTTTTTTAAGGAAATGAAGCTGAAAGCCGCTTACTGGTGATAGATGAAATCCTGAACATACTGGGTTGGAATAAAGAAGAATTTACGCCGGAAGCCTATTGCAGAACAGCGGGGTATGCCGATTATATACTCAGTATGGAAAGAACGCCACGCCTTGTTGTTGAAGCCAAAAAAATCGGCGCGACTTTCGGACTTCCAAAAAACACCTTAACCTTGAACGAATACTCTGTCGCCTATCTCAAAAAAGCATTCAATAAGAAAATTTCTGAGGTTATCGATCAGGCACAAAGATACTGTGTCGAAAAAGCGGTTCAATATGCATTAATCACAAATGGTGCAGAGTGGTTTGTTTGCCCGATGCTGCCAAAAGCCGGTAAAACAACTGATTCGATGAAAGGCGTTTATTTTGGGAACATCTTTGGATATGAGTTTTCGTTTGATCTAATGTACAACCTCATTTCTAGGGACAGCACTGAAAAGAATCATCTGGATAGCTATCTCTCAGAACTGAATCATGTACCGTCAGAAGTGTGTTACATGCTAAAAGATCATGTCCATGATTTCATTTGGGATAGTAACAAAGACAATTAATGGATCGACGATTTTTATGAAAACTTTTTCTCCCAGATAACAGAGAACAATCAGCGAAAAATGCTGGAGCACTGCTTTGTCAGTGACTCTAAGTTGGATCAGTTTAAAGGTGAAATAAAAAGAGCGTTAAAAGATTCAAAACCTAGCTTTCTTCCGAATGATGCATTAGATCTCTTACCTTCTGAAGGTAAAGAATTCATCCTGGAGCACCATACTGGTAAAGTAATCATCATCACTGGTGCTGTTGGCTGTGGAAAAACTACTCTGGTGACTAAATGTTTAGTAGAAGCCAGGCAGCAAAGGAACATATATGCAACCCCAATCATCATAGATTTAATAAATGACGTTTCAAAACACAGCATTGATGTGAAAAATGTTGTATTCACTTATCTTTATGACAAGATAAAAAGCGAGTATGAAAGTGAGTTTTCACTAGATGAACTACGCATCACATTTGCGCATGAAATTAAAGTTTTAAAAAACGGCCCCTACAAGGATATATTTTCAAAAAACCCACAAATGTTTATGATCAAAGAAGCTGAACTGCTAAGCAGGAAAGTATCAACCGGCAGAGCCTAGTATTAAAAATATTCAAAAAGCGTGTCAAGGAAAACAAATCCGTTATTATTGTGATTGATAATGTCGACCGTGCTTCCGAATCGTTTCAAGAGGAAATTTATGCTTTATCTCATTTAATAACCCAAGCGTCGGGTGCAACAGTTATCATCACACTCAGGGAATTCACCTTCTTTAAGAATAAAGATAAAGGCTTTCTGGACGTTAGGCCGGAAGACAAGATCATTCATCTCAAATCACCGGACTTTAACAAACTAATTTCGACCAGGATAAAGTACATCAAAGAATATTTGAGTGAGGACTTTAGGGTTAAAGACTGGAGAAAAAAATATCAGCTTCAAGATTTCTTGGACAGAATGAATTTTTACGCTGATGTGCTGAGAAAAAATCTTCAACTGTCGAGTGATAGTATGCCAATTCTGGAAATATTATCTTCTGTGTCTTGGCATAATATCCGAAACTTTTATCAGTTGATTAAACACGTACACTACCAATTGGGAAATGAGTCAGCGTGGCGTAAAAAGGATGTTATCTCCACGCTCACCTACCATCCCGATCATACAGAGAAAGCATATATACCAAATGTTTACCTTCCCTATCAGAACGTAAATCAGTGCTACTTCCTGAAGTTAAGAATACTCTATTTTTTAAATGACGCTGTTTCCCCCGGCGAAATTGCTAAAGGAATTAGCCTTGAAAGGATAATCCGGCTCGCATCACTTTACGGTTATAAAAAAGACTGGATTAGCAAAGCAATTGAAAGCTCGGTTAAAGAAAGGATTATTGAATGTATTGAGCTACCCTCTGACAGCGACTTCAACATTGAATACACTGTTAGCTCAGTTCATACATTTCGTATATTGCCCTTAGGCACCTGTTTGATACTCGATATCTGCCACACATCAATTTACCTATCTTTAACATCTCTTTATTTGCCTTTCCATGAAAAAAAGCCCTATAACGATGCAAAACAAGAGCTCACCAGACTGATTAATGCAATTTATAATGATAAGAGTATTAACACCAATCATGAGATTATTGATCTGGTCGAAGAAAGTCTGATGCCAATTATAATATCAAGATATCTGTCATCAGAGTATTTAAGAGAAAAACTGACTTTATCATTACTGAGAACTCAAACAGACGTGCTCTTAACGGAGAAAAGCATAAACCGACTGATAGCATCGTTCAGTCGTAACATTGGTAACAACGACGAGTTTACAACTAACCGTGAGAAAGACGATCACGGTAATTTATCTTTCGATTTCGACGATGGAATTGAAAAAAACAGCATATCCGGAGAAGATAAAGATATCCCGCCTTCATTCAAGCCATTATCTCTTGAAAATGCCATGTCCAGTGGGAGTGAGTATATCCCTCTCATCTTTGTCGCTCTGGTGATACGCTCCTATCTTGGTTTTGAGGCCAGTATCGGCACTCAGATAACAGAAACAATTAACGATTACATAGTAAATGATGACAATAAAAAATATACAAACAATGTTTCACGTGCGCTGCGTTCTAAGTCGCTGACTCCCTCAGGCAATCCGTACACTTTCTGCCATACCTGCACGTGTCATTTTGTTTAATGCGCGGATCATGGCCATAGCCTCCCCAACCTGCGCATCATAATCCCGCAACGTAAGATGCCCACCAAACAGCTGTTTGACACGGTACATTGCCGTTTCAGCCACCGAACGTCGGTTGTAAACCGTGTGCCATTTCCAGTACGCATTGCTTCCCGCCAGCCGTTGCCGGGCAACCGCCTGATTTCTGTCGGCATATTCAGCTGGCCAATAACCTGCGCGGGTTCGCGGCGGGATAAGTGCTTTGATTTTCTTACGCCGCAGTTCGTCGTGGCACCGTCTGGTGTCATATGCTCCGTCGGCGCAGGCGGTTCTGATTTTCCTGTGGGTCTGGCGAATAAGCCCCCTGAAGGCCTCTGCATCCGTCACATTGTTCAGGGAAAGGTCAGCGCAGATAACTTCATGCGTATCAGCGTCCACCGCCAGGTGCAGTTTACGCCAGACGCGGCGCTTTTCCTTGCCGTGTTTTTTCACCTTCCACTCTCCTTCCCCGAAGACTTTCAATCCGGTGGCGTGGATAACCAGATGGGCTATTTCGCCGCGCGTGGGGGTTTTGAACGGGATATTGACGGACCTGGCCCGTCTGCTGACACAGGAGTCATCAGGGCACCGGAGTGGGAGCTTCATCAGGGTAAAAATGGAGTCAATAAATCCCTGCGCGGCGCGCAAAATGAGGCGAAAGATGCGTTTGAGCATCAGTACGGTGGTAATAGCGAGCTCAGAATAACGTTGCGGACGACCACGTGAAGACGTGTTGGGCTCGTCATACCAGGCCTGGATGGCTGACTCATAAAGCCAGAATGTCAGTGAGCCCCGGTTGACGAGCGCCTTGTTGTAGGTAGCACAGTTGGTGATTTTGAACTTTTGTTTTGCCACGTGATACCGCTAAAGGATCGGGAATGTGGTGATCTGATCCTGATTACGGCCAAAAGTTCGATTTATTCAACAAAGCCGTGCTCTTTATAAAAAACCTGTCCATGCTGCTACCAATAAATCTGGTTACCAGTAAGGTGAGTATGATAATATTGTGGGAAGAGATAATTAATTTTTTGATAATGGGAGGATGATAATGAATAAGTACCTTGCTGACTTTTTTTTATGTTTATGCTTCTACATCCTTGTTTTTGTTTTTGTTCTGGTTAACTCAAATCTTAATTTAAATGAAAGTTTAATCTTAATTTCATATTGCTTATTAAGCAGTTTGTTTTTTCCTTTTGTTGCGAGTTTTTTTCGTGGAATCAAAAAAGGAGACATTCCTCTCCAGTATTGGAATAACGGTGTTTTCACATTGTGCTTAGTTTTGTCATTACCTCTGGGGATTTTTTTGGTGTTATATAAAATGAGCAAGAGATAGACAATCTCTTGCTCATTGGATTAAAGGCTAAGGATGAATTTATTTAAATCCTCAAGCGCTTTGTCTGTAATTAAAGCAGCAGTCATAGCGAGAATTGCCGAGAAACCTATAATTCCGATTGGAGTTGTTGCTATGACGGCATATGCAGTAACAACTAATAAAGATGCGATTTTTGTAGCGGCAATTTTTTCACCAGCAATGATCGCATCGTTCCAGTTGCCTGTTCGAAAACCTTTGACGACTCCATTCACAAAAGCTCCCCAAGCTATTGCTTCGCCAACTACACCGAACATCTTACTAAATTTCTGTAACTGTGCAGCCATAGTACCTTTGTCTAATGACTCAAGGGCTTTTGCAATTGCGGTTCGGTCAGCTACGCTGAATTTTTTGTTAAGGTTACCTTTATATTTATCATATGCAGCTATCGCTTCTGATGCACTACGTAATTTTTTACCTTTTGCCGCTGCTTCTAGCGCTTTAGCTTCTTTTGATAGTTTATCACCAAATTTTTCTGTTAATGCTTTATAAAAATCGGAAGCTATGCTTATGGCATTAGTTGGAAAAGAACTGAACAAATCCTGTGCGCTTTGTGAAGCTTTTTGCTTTCTCTCAGGATCAGTTTTAGCAAAATCAAGCTCCGGGAACATTTCCCCAGGAGTCTTTTTATTTGTTTTTGCTACTGCTACCTTGAGATTTTCAGCTTTAGTGTAGGGACGATCAGCTATTTTAGTGGTTGAGATTACTGTTCCTTGCTCGTTTAATTTTACCGTGTATCTAAAGCCTTCAACATTAACATCAAAAGTTCTGATATTAGGCGGCAATGTTTTCCAAGATATTTCAGCTTCTTTTTTTGCCTTGGCCTGTCGTTCTGGTTCTCCTTTTGAAAAGTCAAGTTCTGGATATAAATCACCTGGGTTTTTATTCTGTGATTTTGCTACTGCAACTTTCAAATTTTCAGCTTTGGTGTATGGGCGGGGAGCTGTTTGCGTAATCGAAATAGCTTTACCGAATTGATCTAACTTCACCTTATATTTGAATTGATCAACCGTTGTATCGAATTCATCAGGTAATTTGCTCCAATCCCCTGGTTTGATACTCCATCCTCCTGGAGCAACGGAATTGTTGGAACTAGTTGAACCGCTACTACTGCTTACTTTTCCCGCAGAAGTTAATACACCTGAAAACCCGCCCACGGTGTTTGAAGTTCGACTGCCAGTTTCAGAAGATACAGTGTTATTTTGCCCCTGGATATTCGCAGTATAACCCCCAGATCCATCACTTTTAATATTCGAGACTTGCGATGCTGTGATTTGTGTTCCACCGTAACTATTGAATTGAGAAGCAATATCGGCAGGTGAAGGTGCTCGCATACCCCTACTACTGCCGCCAATACTACCCGAGCTGTCTCCACCGCTGTGAACACCACCTGACCAACTTCCACCGAAACCAGTCCACGCCATATATATCCCTTATAAGTTTGTGGTTAAATCATTAAAAAAACTATAGCAAGATTATTTTTTAGTCAAGCCTGTTGATTTCTCTCCTTCAGCAGATAGGGCATGTTTATTTCTAATAATGTGATGGTAGTTATATATTCTGCATGGGGCTTTGTTGAGTAAATCGAACTTTTGCTGAGTTAAAGGATCAGATCACGCATCATCCGGCAACACTGACCGTCCCATGGCAAAGCAGAAGTTTAAAGTCACCAACTGGCGCGACTACAACAAAGCCCTCATCAACCGCGGCTCCGTCACTTTCTGGTTTGATGACGAGCTATTCAGGCCTGGTATGAGCTCGCTACACACTCATCGCGGGGACGGCCTCAACACTATTCTGACCTCGCCATTACCACCTTCCTGGTCGTTAAACGTGTATTCCGCCTGACCCTGCGAACCGCACAGGGCTTTATTGATTCCATTTTTGCCATGATGGGTGTTCCTCTTCGCTGTCCGGATTACACCAGTGCCAGCAAGGGGGCAAAGTCGGTTAACGTCAGTTTTAAAACGCCCACCCGGGGCGAGATTGCGCATCTGGTGATTGATTTCACAGGGCTAAAAGTCTTCGGTGAAGGTGAGTGGAAAGTCAAAAAGTACGGCAAAGAGCGCCGTCGTATCTGGCGAAAACTGCATCTGGCTGTTGATGCGAGTACGCATGAAGTCATCTGCGTGGACCTGTCGCTGAACAACGTCACGGACGCTGAAGCTTTCCCGGGGCTTATCCGGCAAACCCACCGAAAAATCAGGTCAGCGGCGGCGGACCGTGCTTACGATACGCGGCGATGTCATGACGAACTGCGTCGCAAGAAAATCAGCGCGCTCATTCCTCCCCGAAAGGGAGCGGGCTACTGGCCAGGTGAGTATGCAGACCGTAATCGTGCTGTTGCGAATCAACGGTTGAGCGGGAGCAATGCACGGTGGAAATGGACAACAGATTACAACCGTCGGTCGATAGCGGAAACGGCGATGTACAGGTTAAAGCAGTTGTTCGGTGGTTCGCTGACGTTGCGTGACTACGATGGTCAGGTTGCAGAAGCTTTGGCCATGGTGCGTGCGCTGAACAAAATGACGAAGGCAGGCATGCCAGAAAGCGTGCGTACTATCTGACAACTGCAACCAGCTACGAAGATGCTTACCCCAAATCTGATTTATTCAACAAAGCCCATCTTGATACCACTGAGCCTGTATTCTGGATAGGGTGAGTCAGGATATTTTATTGTCGCCACCTTTTTCCATTGTTAATATTTTATAATTGATAAATTTCTGATTTAGCTTCCTATTAATATCTGAGACGCCTTTACCAAAGTATTTGTGTTTAAGATCCTGCAACGAAAAGTCGATTTTCATTTTATATTGCGATCCCCGCCGTAAAATTCAGGTTTCCAATAATTAACAGCAGTTTACCTGTTGACCCATCCAGTGTTTTTAGAGGAGAGTAGTAGGGCAGGCAATAAAGCATTGCAAAAGAAGCGCCCCCGAATGGTGGTGGAACACCAGACGAGGGCTGACCACAATGTTATAGAGGCTAACACCATGGCTATTAAGAATAGTACCACACTCGCTCGCCCTGAAATCACCCATAATCATTCTGATTTTGCGGAGGATCTCACAGCCTTACTGAAATTACCGCTTGGCGCGGAGCACGATTTATTCCAGGTGCTGGCGATATGCCAGATCTATGCTGATGAATTAACTGAAACCAATAATCACGCTGAATGTTTAGCGCTGTGCGGGCGTCTTCTCGCCGGGCTAAATATGTTGAAGGCAGTTTTAAAAGCACCGCTGCCGGAACATCTTATTGAGCTGCTTACCGTTGAAGCTGGCGTTACAGAAGAGTACCGCAGCCCGCGGGCCACAGATTCAGAGACCGTCCGGGAATACTGCTGTGCATTAACTAGGGTGCTGCTGAACCAGCAGGCTCCGGCAGACCAGCAGGAATACATTATCGGGTTGTTGGGCGAACTGCTGGCTATGCTGGCAGACGATTTGAAAACGCCGCGCTTTATCCGCACTTCCGACGGGCTGGCCATGCTGGACGGCGAGGCCGTGCCGGGTATTCACTAATCAATTGCGCCTTCTCAACCAGGCTGAGAAGGCGCGTAATTGCTGCTAATCGGTATTATGGCTATGCCACGACGCGCTGATTCCATCCATCCGTATATATGATATTCCCGTCGCAATGCTTCCAGGTAATGGTTTCATAGCGCAGCAGGACGGTTTCAAGGTGTGTTCCGGTTGAAGCACCAGGATAAAGGTCTGCGGTAATAGAGGTTATTTTTACGTTGTTCAGAAGGATATTGAAATATTCCTTTTCCAGTCCAGCCATCAGTGATGGTGTACATTTTTATGGTCGCAGACTGGAGCGTCGCTCCTTCGCTCTGGGCCTTGTATAAAAGAGGGGTTACACGATCAAATTCTTTCTGAAATTGAATTGGTGCATGGATACGAGTTCCTGTAAGTCGCCCTGTATTCCCATCTGCGGGAATATTCACATTATGAGTAAGTGATTTTATTTCGATAGCACCTATACGATCCGAAACCAGAGACGAACCGACAAGCGGTGATCCATTGGCATCCATTAACCAAAGATAAGCTGGATTTGACATCATAAACTCCTTTTATGTATTCACTGAATCAATATTGAAAATGTTACGTTATTTGAACTTATTGAGTCTGCGGGAATATTATTTATACTTATCAAACCTGTCTGAGAATATTGGCAGAAACCAAATTAGTAGTATTATTGATATAAATGTTAAAGGAAGCCAGTATTCTGGCAGTAAATAAATAAAAAATAATGCAGCCGCGAAGATAAGTAGTGGAAAAAGAAAATCAGATATGAGAAGAGATATTAGACTTTTAAACACCGTATTTACCCTTAAGGTCATTGGCTAAAACTTCAAAATCAGAGTACAATCCTGCATTAACATTTTTGATGATGTCTGACAGTAATGGTTCAATGAAGTAATACAACATCTCTAACTTTGCTTGATACAGTATCCAGTAATATTTAGGTTCAAGCGCTTTTAATGCCCTTGCGGCCATTGCGGCTTTTTGTTCCATTCCAAAAAACTGGACAGCCACAACAGCTAAGGCAGTTCTACCGGCTAATTTCTCGGCGACAGTTTTTGTCAGAAAGTTTGATTTTTCAAGGGCCTGAGCCAATGACAGTACAACTGCGCCTCTGGTGGCTTTTGTTACAGCGAAATGTGATGCAACGTTAGCAACATTTCGCGTCAACCCACGCATACCACTCTTCTCGTTCCCCTTGTCTAAATCGTTGCAGATCATCTCAAAATACAATACAAGCATATGAGCAATGACATCGTGGTATCTAAAAATAGACTGAATGGAATAAACTGTTCTGATTTCTTCAGCCTTCAGTTCTTGGCACACATCGTTATATCTGGGAATAAAACAGCTTGAGTACCAACTTGCCCTTTCCAGTCCTGAATAGATATCAGAGGCGACACCCTTTGCTGCCTGCATCGTGTTGATGAACCCATTCTGGGCATATATGGCGAGCTGTCTGTCACTCTGAAACCTTGTCCTTAAATAATCCGAAGCATTCATTCCATGTCCCTTTGTTTATGATGCTGTGCGCATAGTACTATGATTTTAAGAAGAATAAATTCATCGTTGGTCACAAAAATCAGAGCGGGCTGGCCATGCTGGACGGCGAGGCCGTGCCGTGCATTCACTAATCAATTGCGCCTTCTCAACAAGGCTGAGAAGGCGCGTAATTGCTGCTAATCGGTATTATGGCTATGCCACGACGCGCTGATTCCATCCATCCGTATATATGATATATCCCGTCGCAATGCTTCCAGGTAATGGTTTCATAGCGCAGCAGGACGGTTTCAAGGTGTGTTCCGGTTGAAGCACCAGGATAAAGGTCTGCGGTAATAGAGGTTATTTTTACGTTGTTCAGAAGGATATTGAAATATTCCTTTTCCAGTCCAGCCTCAGTGATGGTGTACATTTTTATGGTCGCAGACTGGAGCGTCGCTCCTTCGCTCTGGGCCTTGTATAAAAGAGGGGTTACACGATCAAATTCTTTCTGAAATTGAATTGGTGCATGGATACGAGTTCCTGTAAGTCGCCCTGTATTCCCATCTGCGGGAATATTCACATTATGAGTAAGTGATTTTATTTCGATAGCACCTATACGATCCGAAACCAGAGACGAACCGACAAGCGGTGATCCATTGGCATCCATTAACCAAAGATAAGCTGGATTTGACATCATAAACTCCTTTTATGTATTCACTGAATCAATATTGAAAACATTACATCATTTGAACTTCGAATTTGCCAGTAATAATCGGAAAGAGCCAAAAAATAGCGATAATGGTGACGAGCATTAATCCCCACCAATATTCTGGGGAAAAATATAGCCAGAGTAAGGCGAAGCCAATCAATATTGCAGGGAGAACAAGATTATAGAGTAAAAGTGAGATTAGGCTTTTAAACACCGAATTTCTCCCTGATATGCCCTGCAAGCTGATCGAGAGTGGAGTAGACACCAGCATTGACGTTGCCAGTAATTTCAGAAAGTACCGGTTCTACGAAATAATAAAGCATCTCCAGCTTCGCTTGATAAAGTATCCAGTAATAGTTTGGATTAATCGCTTTCAATGCGCGTGCCGCCATGGCTGCTTTTTGTTGAATACCAAAGACCTGAATGAGATAGACTCCTACCGGCATTTTTCCAGCCACTTTCTGCGCCACAACTTTTGACAGAAGCTCAGATTTTGCGATAGTCACCGCCATGGCTGATGCTACAGCGAATCGGGTACCCCCTGCTACTGTAAAATGAGCTGTTAGATGGGCCACATCGCGAACCAATTTCTGTGCAGATCCCTCTTTATTTCCTTCTTTAACATCCTTACATACAGTCTGGAAGTATAAATAAAGCATATGACCAAGGACGTCATGGTATCTAAAAATTGACTGAATAGAATAGGCTGTTCTGATTTCCTCTGCCATTAGCTCCTGGCACACATCGTTATATCTGGGAATAAAACAGCTTGAGTACCAACTTGCCCTTTCCAGCCCTGAATAGATATCAGAGGCGATACCCTTTGCTGCCTGCATCGTGTTGGTGAACCCATTTTTGGCATATATGGCGAGCTGTCTGTCACTCTGAAACCTTGTCCTTAAATAATCCGAAGCATTCATTCCATGTCCCTTTGTTTATGATGCTGTGCGCATAGTACTATGATTTTAAGAAGAATAAATTCATCGCTGGTCACAAAAATCAGAGCGGGCTGGCGATGTTGGATGGCGAGGCGGTGCCGGGTATTCATTAAATATCAGTGGTGTCGCCTTCGCAGTTAGTACCTGACGGTGGTTGCGAAGGCGAATTGGTCGACCGTGCTTTGTGCCTGAAGGCGAAATATTATTTAGCCTTACTGGCGTTGTCTGCTTTCCATTCTTCGTATGTCGCTTCGAGGATCCACAGACAGGTTGCTCTTTTGTCCATTTCCAGCAGGGCCAGCCGGGTTCGCTGGTAATAATCTTCAACCATTGCGTCATTGGTGAACAGTTCAGCGGGAACGCCACAAACGAGGTCCGTCCCAATCATATGGGGCCATGATTTTGCGTCGATGGTGCCGAGTGTATCCAGAACGCCCGTGGTATTCATTGGTAACGCTATAGAAAGTGCATCTTCGAGACCAGCGGCCTGCTTAACGTCCGCCGTGGCCGCCAGTTCCGGGACCTTATCAAGCCAGTCTTGCTCGCCTGATTCGACGTCCTTCAGCGAAGCGGGCCAGTCGATAGCATTTCCACCCGCCCAGACCAGACAAGAGAGCAGACCCAGAAGGATTAACCGCTTCATTGGACGACAAACGTCCACGCCGCCGTCGTTTTTGAGCCATAGATAAGCTGGAATAGCCATAGTTTAAACTCCATTTCAAAGAGTGAGCCAGCTTGTACCCTGCCGGCTAATCTGCTGCTTTCGCAGCGGATTTAAACTATCCCTAAGTAAAATTTGCTTCAATTTTGTTCAGTGTAAAAAATTCAGCAATTGTGAGGCGTGTTGATTTAGAAAATATCATCCGATAGTGGGGGGGGTCATGAGTTCTGTCACACAAGCGTGCGTTTTTCCCCTCACCCCGCCCCTCTCCCTGGAGGGGCGAGGGGGAAGAAGAATGCCAAGTTAGTGTAACGTTCCCTCATCCCAGCCCTCTTCTCAAAGGGAAAAGGGGGCAAGAAGAATGCCAGGTCAGCGTAAAGTTTCCCTCATCCCACCCCTCTCCAAAGAGGAGAGGGGAAAAGGGAGAAGGGAAGAAGGCGGTATAAGAAAAGCGATCAGTCTTCGAAGTACCAGTACCCGCTGTTCACCAGCGCGGCCAGCATCGCCAGGAACGACGGATCTTCCAGCGCGTCGCCAATCACTTCAGCATTCACCGTAATGTGGTTCGCCAGGGCTTCAACTGCCGGACGGTGCGGGCTGTCCAGCTTCTCGCCGTTAACGTACACCTCATCCGCGATGCGCAGCACGCGCAGGCCACCCAGGCGGGTCAGGGAGTCGCCTTGTTTCAGGGCATCGTAGATTTCATCCGGCTGGTACGGTGGTTCTGCCGGGGCGACGTCCAGCTCGTGGCGCGACTGGGTAATAAACTCGCCGAACCAGGCTTTGAAGTGCTCCGGCTGGTTCACCAGATCCAGCATCATGCCGCGCAGTTTTTCTAGCTCTTCCGGCAGGATGTCCGCAGGGTGCTGACGGGACGGCACGTCCGGGTCTGTATAGCGCAGGCTGCCCAGCTCGCGCTGCAGTACATAGTCCGCAAAGCCGCTGATCATCTCGCGGCCGCTCGGCGCGCGGAAGCCTACCGAGTAGTTCATCGAGTTTTCCAGCGAGTAGCCTTCGTGCGGGAAGCCCGGCGGGATATACAGGATATCGCCCGGCTCCAGCTCCTCGTCGATGATCCCTGCGAACGGCTCCACCTGCAGCAGGTCCGGATGCGGGCAGTGCTGCTTCATCGGCACTTTTTCGCCCACGCACCAGCGGCGGCGGCCCACGCCCTGAATGATAAACACGTCGTACTGATCCAGATGGGGGCCCACGCCGCCGCCGGGGACGGAGAAGGAGATCATCAGATCGTCGATACGCCAGTCCGGAAGGGCGCGGAACGGGCGCATCAGCCCGGCGCTTTGCTCATGCCAGTGGTTCACCGCCTGCACCAGCAGCGACCAGTTGTTTTCGCTTAAGTGATCGTAGCTCTGGAAGGGACCGTGGCTGACCTGCCATTTCCCGTCCTGATGGCTCACCAGGCGGCTGTCCACCTCGTTTTCCATGGCAAGGCCTGCCAGCTCGTCAGGGGAGATGGGGTCGATGAAGTTTTTGAAGCCGCGCTTGAGGACCACCGGGCGTTTTTGCCAGTAGCGCTCGATAAAATCGGGCCAGTTTAAGTCGAGGGTGTATTCCATTTTTTTTAATCCGGCAGGTGAAGGAACCTGCCTGGATTATAACGGATGGGGCGGGCGATTACGGGAGTATTTTCAATCTTCTTCGCTGACTGGACGCTGTCTCGCAAAAATGACTTCCATCCGCGCGCCGCCCAGTTCGCTGCTGGCCGGGACGATTTCGCCGCTGTACTGCTCAACGATTTCCCGGGCGACGGACAGCCCCACACCCTGGCCGGGACGCAGCGTGTCGGCGCGCTGCCCGCGGTCGAAAACAATCGCCCGTTTGCTCTCCGGGATGCCGGGACCGTCGTCGTCCACGTACAGGTGCAGCGTGTTATCCAGCTGGCGGGCAGAGATTTCCACGAACTCCAGACAGTACTTACAAGCATTGTCCAGCACGTTGCCCATCACTTCCATAAAGTCGTTTTTCTCGCCAATGAAAGTGATTTCCGGCGAGATATCCAGCGAGATATCCACCCCTTTCTGCTGGTAAACCTTATTCAGCGCCGAGCAGAGATTATCAAGCAGCGGGGCGACGGAGTGCAGCTCGCGGCTGAGCAGGGTGCTGTTACCGCGCATGCTGGCCCGGTGCAGGTAATAGCCTATCTGCTGGGAGATGCGGCTGATCTGCTCAAGCATGACCGGCTCGGCATCTTCTACGCTCAGCTTGCGGGTGCGCAGAGAGCGCAGGGTACTTTGCAGCACGGCCAGCGGCGTTTTCAGGCTGTGGGTTAAGTCGGTTAACGTCGTGCGATATTTATCGTAGCGTTCACGCTCGGTGCGCAGCAGGCGGTTGAGGTTGCGGACCAGGCTTGTCAGCTCGCGGGTGGTTTCCGGATTCAGGCTGTCGCGGTCGTGCTTTTCCAGCTCCCGCACCTCTTTCGCCAGCTCTTCTATCGGGCGCAGACTCCACCAGGCGGCGGCCCACAGCAGGGGGATCACCAGCAGCAGGTTGGCGAGCAGCACGTAGATAAACCAGCTCCACACCATATACGAGCGCTTCAACTCAATCGGGATGGTATCAACCACCACGACGGTTAACGCGGGCATAGTCGCGGTTGCCGGATACTGGTTCACCGCCACCGAGTGCGTCATCTCGTAATCGTCGTCATCCTCGTGGATGTCTTTGAGCTTTTCCTGTAGAGGGCTGTCGTTCGCCAGCAGCGCGCGGCTGGTGTCAAAATTGGCTTCCAGCTCGTGAAATCCGTTGGCGGTCAGCCACTCGGGTTTTATCTGCTGGACGATGTGCGGCACGTTGCGCTGGGTCCACAGCAGCTTGCCGTGTTCGTCATAGATCAGCGCCATGGTCGGGCTTTGCAGATTCAGGTGTTCCGGGATCTCGACCTGGATTTTACCGTCGACGCGGTTAGCCAGCGTGTAGAACAAGTTGCTCTCGCCGCGCAGCAGGCGGAAGGTGGTTTTATCGAAGCTGACGCTGTAGCCAACCAGCGCTACCATGCCGTAGGCGAGGGACAGCACCATCACCACCGCGGCGGTCGCCAGCAGAAAGCGAACCCGCAGCGAGAGCGGGAGGAGGTGGCTTAAGTATCTCATGGTCAGCCCAGATCGAACCGGTAGCCCTGGCCTCGTACGGTGGTGATGACTTCTGGCTCGTGCTCCGCCTGGATTTTCTTACGCAGGCGGCCCATCAGCACGTCAATGGTGTGGCTTTCGCGCAGCTCCGCATCCGGATAGAGCTGCAGCATCAGGGCGTCTTTGCTGACGACTTTCCCGGCGTTGCGGATCAGCGTCTCCATGATGGTGTACTCGAAGGCGGTAAGCTTAATGATGTTGTCGTTAACCGATAGCTCACGGCGGGACAAATCCACCTGGAACGGCGGCATGGAGATAAGCTGTGAGGCAAGGCCGCTGTTGCGGCGCATCAACGCCTGCATGCGCGCCACTACCTCTTCCACATGGAAGGGTTTGGTGACGTAATCGTCCGCGCCTGCGCCCAGCACTTCAACTTTGTCTTGCCAGCCTTCGCGTGCGGTTAACACCATGATCGGAATAGTGACGTCGTGGCTGCGCCAGCGGCGGATCATGCTCATGCCGTCCTCATCGGGCAGGCCAAGGTCGACAATGGCGATGTCCGGCGCGTGCTCGTTTAAGAAGTAGTCCGCTTCTTTGGCATCTTCCGCAGCATCCACCTGGTGACCCGCCTCACGCAGCTGCACCTGCAGATGGTGACGTAACAGGGCATTATCTTCCACAACCAGAACGCGCATCGCTCTTCCTCAATGTATAAATGGCACAGATAGTTTAACGCTAATTATGGCGGGAAGGGGGTAAACCTTGAATAAACAACGGGGAATGTGAGGGAAAGTGGTGGATGGCGCAAGCTTATCCACCCTACCTTTGGAAAAAGCGTAGGGCGGGTAGACCTGCGTCAGGAGAACTTACTTCAGCTCATCAACCATGCTGATTGCGCGGCCAATATAGTTGGCTGGCGTCATCTGCTTCAGACGGGTTTTCTCTTCTTCCGGCAGCGCCAGGCTGTCGATAAACTGCTTCATACCTTCGGCGTCCACGCGCTTGCCGCGGGTCAGCTCTTTCAGCTTCTCGTACGGCTTTTCGATGCCGTAGCGGCGCATCACGGTCTGGATTGGCTCCGCCAGCACTTCCCAGTTCAGATCCAGCTCGGCCAGCAGGCGGTCGCGGTTCACTTCCAGCTTGCTCACGCCCTTAAGCGTTGACTGGTACGCAATCAGCGCATAGCCGATGCCCACGCCCAGGTTACGCAGCACGGTGGAATCCGTCAGGTCACGCTGCCAGCGGGACACCGGCAGCTTGCTCGCCAGATGTTGCAGCATGGCGTTGGACAGGCCCAGGTTGCCTTCAGAGTTTTCGAAGTCGATTGGGTTGACCTTATGCGGCATAGTGGACGAGCCGATTTCACCGGCAATAGTCTTCTGTTTGAAGTGGTTCAGAGCGATGTAGCCCCACACGTCGCGGTCGAAGTCGATCAGGATGGTGTTGAAGCGCGCCACGCAGTCAAACAGCTCGGCGATATAGTCGTGCGGCTCGATCTGGGTAGTGTACGGGTTCCACTGGATGCCCAGAGAAGTCACGAATTCTTCGCTGAACTGGTGCCAGTCAACTTCCGGGTAGGCGGCGATGTGGGCGTTATAGTTGCCGACCGCGCCGTTAATTTTGCCCAGAATCTCCACGTTACCTAACTGGCGGAACTGGCGCTCCATGCGGTAGGCCACGTTCGCCATCTCTTTGCCCATAGTCGACGGCGTTGCCGGCTGGCCGTGGGTGCGGGAGAGCAGCGGGATATCGCGATACTGCACCGATAGGTCTTTCACCGCGTCAATCAGTTTGCGCCAGTACGGCAGTACCACTTCCTGGCGAGCCGTTTGCAGCATCAGCGCATGGGAGAGGTTGTTGATGTCTTCAGAGGTGCAGGCGAAGTGGATAAATTCCGATACCGCGTGCAGGGCAGGGATCGCCTCGACCTTCTCTTTCAGGAAGTACTCAACGGCCTTCACGTCGTGGTTGGTCGTGCGCTCGATTGTTTTGATGCGTGCGGCATCTTGTTCACTGAACTCCGCGACGATTTTATCAAGGTAACCGTTTGCGTCGGCGTCAAAAGCAGGAACTTCCTTGATCGCTGGGTGCGCGGCTAATTTTTGCAGCCAGCGAACTTCGACCTGGACGCGAAATTTCAGCAGGCCGAACTCGCTGAAGATAGCGCGCAGCGCGCTGACTTTGTCGCCGTAGCGTCCATCTACGGGTGAAACGGCGGTCAGTGAGGATAATTCCATAAGTTACAACTCCAGAGAGGTTAACAATGAGCAAGAATTTGTTTGGCCTGCGTGCACAGGCGATTACGGGAAAACATGAGCTGCAGGCGGCCACCGCCAACCTGGTGCCACAGCACAGCGGCGCGGATACCAGCCAGCAGCGAGGCTCGAACTTTGCTCTGTACCTGCGGGCTTTGCAGCACGGCAGGGGAGCCGGTAACCTGAATGCGCGGCCCAAGCGGGCTTATCACATCGACATAAATGCCTGCCATGGCGCTGAGCAGGGTGTCGGATTCCAGATCGAAATGCTCCAGCTGACGCTGTAGCCCGGCGATGCTGGAGCCGAGATTGTCCATCGCGCCTTTGCTGCCGTGCAGCTTGCGCTCGAGCACCATCAGGCTCAGGGTGTAGCGCGTCAGCTCGGCGTTCAGCCCCTGACGGTTACTGGCGTTCAGCACCCCGAGCAGCGTTTCCAGACCCAGCTTAAGGTTGGCTTCGCTGCCGCCAAACACGCCGAGCGTAGAGCCGGGGTTAAGATCGATAACACTATTGAGGGCGACATGGAGCGCGTCCTGATCGCAGTGGCCCTGATGGGCAAGCTGCTGAACCAGACGGGCCGACTGGCAGATACCTGCCAGCGCGAGGGTAATGTCGAAATAATTCTTAGCCACAGTGTATCGTCCTTGTCCACAATTTAGTCGATGAGAGGCAAACGCTGTTCAATAATGCCGCCGCCAAGGCACACTTCGCCGAGGTAAAACACCGCGGACTGGCCTGGCGTCACAGCCGCAACCGGCTCTTCGAAACGCACTTCAATGCGGTCCGCGTCCAGCGGCGTGATGGTGCAGGGAATATCTGTCTGACGGTAACGGGTTTTCACCGTGCAGTGCAGCGGCGCAGTCAGCGTTTCGCGGTCCACCCAGTGCAGCTGCTGGGCAATCAGGCCCACGGACATCAGACGAGGGTGATCGCCGCCCTGGGCCACGATCAAAATATTGTTTTCTACGTCTTTATCAACAACGTACCACGGCTCTTCACTGCCTTCTTTGGTGCCGCCGATGCCAAGGCCTTTACGCTGTCCGAGGGTGTGGTACATCAGACCCTGGTGCTCGCCCACGGCTTCACCGTCAACGGTAAGGATTTTACCCGGCTGGGCAGGGAGGTAGCGGCCGAGGAACTCGCGGAATTTGCGCTCGCCGATAAAACAGATGCCGGTGGAGTCTTTTTTCTTCGCGGTGATGAGATCCAGCTCTTCGGCAATGCGGCGCACTTCTGGTTTTTCTAATTCGCCAACCGGGAACAGGCTCTGCGCGATTTGCTCGTGGCCGAGCGTATAAAGGAAGTAGCTCTGGTCTTTGTTGCCGTCCAGGCCGCGCAGCAGCTGGCTTTTGCCGTCGACGTCGGCGCGACGCACGTAGTGGCCGGTCGCGATATAGTCGGCGCCTAGATCTTCTGCGGCGAACTCAAGGAAGGCTTTGAATTTGATCTCTTTGTTGCACAGGATGTCCGGGTTTGGCGTACGCCCGGCCTTGTACTCTTCCAGGAAGTGTTCAAAGACGTTATCCCAGTATTCGGCAGCAAAGTTGACGGTATGCAGTTCAATGCCGAGCTTGTCGCATACGGCCTGCGCGTCCGCCAGATCGGCGGCTGCGGTACAGTACTCCTCGCCATCATCCTCTTCCCAGTTCTTCATGAACAGGCCTTCCACCTTGTAACCCTGTTGTTGCAACAGGTAAGCGGAAACGGAGGAATCAACACCGCCGGACATCCCGACGATCACTTTTTTCTGGCTGTTATCAGACATGGAGTACTCACGACATTGAACTTAAAGGCGGCGTATTCTATCACGCATCCCCGGCCCTGGCACCCTTAACTAAAGGGCCAGTTGAACGCGCCGAGCATGGCTAACGGATAACGTTCCGCTTTCTGATAACAGCGAATACTTTCGGCAACCAGCGGCGAGCGTAAATTATCTGCGTTAACAATTTGTTGCGCGTCCAGCCACAGGCAGCGATCGATATCGCTGTCGTGAGGCTCGGTGGGCAGCTGCTCCGGTAAATCTATTGAAAAAAGAAAACGCAGGAAGGGCGTATTATCCGGGGCGATCCACTGGTGCATGCGGATGAAGGTTTGCGGCTCGGCGCGAATGCCGGTTTCTTCATACAGCTCGCGGCTGGCGGCCTGAATCAGCGTTTCGTCAGCTTCCAGATGCCCGGCAGGCTGGTTCCAGAGCGCCCTGCCGTTGATGGTCTCTTCAACAACCAGAAACTTCCCCTGCGCCTGAACCACGCAGGCGACGGTAACGTGCGGTTTAAACATGCGTTTTCCTTAAATGCTGTCCAGCGGGATTTCCCGCCATTCTCCGGGGGCTAAATCCGATAATTCCAGATTACCCATAGCAAAGCGAACCAGGCGCAGCGTTGGATAGCCGACGTGCGCCGTCATTCTTCTGACCTGGCGGTTGCGGCCTTCGTAAAGCGTGATTTTCAGCCAGCTGGTGGGGATAGCCTTGCGCTCGCGAATCGGCGGATTACGCGCCCATATCCACTGCGGCTCTTCAACCAGCTCGGCGCCTGCGGGCAGGGTGGGGCCGTCGTTCAGCGTGACGCCGTTACGCAGCGACTCTAACGCTTCCTGCGTTGGTTCGCCCTCTACCTGCACGTAGTAAATTTTCCCGGTTTTTTTGCCCGGCTGGGTGAGCTGCGCCTGGAGCTGGCCGTCGTTCGTCAGTACCAGCAGGCCTTCGCTGTCGCGGTCAAGACGCCCGGCGGCGTAGATACCTTGTAACGGGATGTAATCTTTCAGCGTGCTGCGTCCCGCTTCGTCTGTGAACTGCGGCAGCACATCGTAGGGTTTATTGAAGATAACCAGCCGCTTCGGTCCACGGTCCGCGGGTTTTTTGGCAGGACGGCGGGTGCTGAATCGTTTAACTGTTGGATTTCTAAAAGAAGTTTTATTCATAGTGTTTTCAGACGGTAGCGATTAACGCATTATAACGGAAATCACCAGTGATTGGCGCGGGCCTGATATTCAAGTAGTATTGACACGCATATTACAAATCATTAACAAAACAGAAGCGCTCGAAGGAGAGGTTAATGGAAAGCAAAGTAGTTGTTCCGGCGGAAGGTAAAAAGATCACCCTGCAAGATGGCAAACTGAACGTTCCTCACAACCCGATCATTCCTTTCATTGAAGGTGATGGTATCGGTGTGGACGTGACGCCAGCCATGATCAAAGTGGTGGATGCCGCCGTGCAGAAGGCCTACAAAGGCGAGCGGAAAATTTCCTGGATGGAAATCTATACCGGCGAAAAATCTACCGAACTGTACGGCCAGGACGTCTGGCTGCCAGAAGAGACTCTGGACCTGATTCGTGACTACCGCGTGGCCATCAAAGGCCCTCTGACCACCCCGGTCGGCGGCGGTATTCGTTCCCTGAACGTTGCGCTGCGCCAGCAGCTCGACCTGTACGTCTGTCTGCGCCCCGTGCGTTACTATGCGGGCACGCCAAGCCCGGTAAAACGCCCTGAAGAAACCAACATGGTCATCTTCCGTGAAAACTCAGAAGACATCTATGCGGGCATCGAGTGGAAAGCGGACAGCGCCGAAGCGGAAAAAGTCATCAAATTCCTGCGCGATGAGATGGGCGTAACGAAGATTCGTTTCCCTGAACACTGCGGTATCGGCATCAAGCCTTGCTCCGAAGAAGGCACCAAACGCCTGGTTCGTGCAGCCATCGAGTACGCGATCACCAACGACCGTGATTCCGTGACCCTGGTGCACAAAGGCAACATCATGAAGTTCACCGAAGGTGCTTTCAAAGACTGGGGTTACCAGCTGGCTCGCGAAGAGTTCGGCGGCGAGCTTATCGACGGCGGCCCATGGGTGAAAATCAAGAACCCAAATACTGGCAAAGAGATCGTTGTGAAAGACGTGATCGCCGATGCGTTCCTGCAGCAGATCCTGCTGCGTCCTGCGGAATACGACGTGATTGCCTGTATGAACCTGAACGGCGACTACATCTCTGACGCGCTGGCTGCGCAGGTTGGCGGCATCGGTATCGCACCGGGTGCCAATATCGGTGACGAATGCGCACTGTTCGAAGCCACCCACGGCACCGCACCAAAATATGCAGGTCAGGATAAAGTGAACCCAGGTTCCATCATCCTTTCCGCAGAAATGATGCTCCGTCATATGGAATGGTTCGAAGCCGCAGACCTGATCGTCAAAGGTATGGAAGGCGCGATTAACGCCAAAACCGTAACCTACGATTTCGAACGCCTGATGGACGGCGCTAAGCTGCTGAAATGTTCAGAGTTTGGCGACGCTATCATTAAAAACATGTAATCAATTTTTTTGGTTATGTGACGACGGGAACCTGATGGTTCCCGTTTTTATTATTAGCTTATGAATGGTTATCAAAAGTTTATCAAAATAAGTTATCAAAACTCCCTTCCTGAAATTTCCTAAACGGCTATTGTCGTCCAGTCTTTTCCCCTGTCATCGTTGTAACGATCTGTCTGTTTTTGAGCCTTATGTCCGAGCAGTTTTTGGGTATTGTAGCCTTCTCCTTGTTCAGTATCTCAGAGAGGGGAATTGCTATTTTGCTACCTCGCTTCTGGATAATCCATGACCGTTCTAGTCAGATTGACCCCGGTAGCCGTTTAATTTTGATAATTTAAAAAATGGTCGTCCAATTTTCGGTTGTGAGGCCTTTGTCGAATGCTCTAGATTCATCTGTATCTAAACAATAGAGGGATACTCATGAACTTCACTGAGCTTCATCATCAAAACCAACCTCTGATCATCGCCAACGTCTGGGATGCCGTGAGCGCTATTACCGCCGACCAACTGGGCTATAAAGCTCTGGGTACTTCAAGTGCAGCGATTGCTGCGATGTTAGGCTACGATGACGGAGAGGCAATGTCGTTTGAGGAACTATTCTATATTGTTTCTCGTATCCGGTCTGTCACCGATCTGCCATTAAGCGTTGATATCGAAGCGGGATTTGGTGGTTCAGTTGAAGAGATATCGGCTCATCTTAAGCGGCTGGCCCATCTCGGTGTTGTGGGGGTAAATCTCGAGGACAGCTGCGTGGTTAATGGTGTCAGGCAGTTGGGCGATCCCGATGCCTTTGCGTTTAAATTAAAAGAGATTCGCAAGTTACTGGTCTCAGCGAATTGCCATCTGTTTTTAAATATTCGTACCGATACATACCTACTTGATCATCAGCAAGCATTGCGCGAAACGTTATTACGCGGCCAGCTGTATGAGGCAGCGGGGGCAGACGGGATATTTATTCCATGCCTGACGTCGGAAAATGATATTGCAGTTATTACCAAAGCGCTTAACCTGCCTTTAAACATCATGTGTATGCCGGAGCTACCCACCTTTAGTAAACTGGAAACGTTGGGTGTAAAACGCATTTCTATGGGGAGTTTCGTGCATTCATCCGTTCAGTCAAAACTGGAAGCGTTGATGTCAGCTATTCAAACAGATCGCTCATTTGCAGGGCTTTTTGCAGATGAAAGTTACTGATAAAGACCAATGTAATACCTGGTATCAGGCCTTACTTGATCGCGCCTCAGAGTACACAGGTGTGTTTTATGTCGGCGTCAAAACGACAGGCGTCTTTTGTATTTCAGTATGCCGGGCGCGAAAGCCGAAACGGGAGAACGTCGAGTTCTACAGCAATTTTGAATCCGCGCTGGAATCAGGTTTTCGTCCCTGCAAAGTATGCCGCCCCACAGAAAACGCGCGCAGTGCGCCCTTGCTCATCGAACAAACGCTTGCGTTGCTGCGTGCGAATCCTAAAACACGAATAAGCGATATGGCGCTAAGTAATCAGGGTATTAGCCCGGAGCGGGTACGGCGTTGGTTTATCCAAAATCATGGAATGACCTTCCAGGCATTTCAACGAATGCAGAAGGTAAATACTGCCCTTCAGGAATTAAAGGCGGGGCGTGGTGCCACTGATGTAGCGTTAGATAACGGTTACGAATCATTAAGTGGTTTCGGTTATACCTTTAAGCAACTCACAGGTGCGGCTCCAACGAGTCAAAGTGAGGTGATTGTGATACACCGTTTTACCTCACCGCTCGGACCTATGTTTGTTTGCGCCACTGAACGCGGCATTTGCCTGCTTGAGTTTGCGGATCGTCGAATGCTGGAGAGAGAGTTTCGCGATCTCCAGCGTTTATTTAAAGCGCGGATAATTTCGGGCGAAAATAATCATACGCGTCAGGCGGAAATTGAAATGAATGAATATTTTTGCGGGGATCGCCAGCAATTTACCTTATCCCTTGATGCTCCCGGCACTGCTTTCCAACGCTCCGTATGGCAGGAAACAGGTTTAGTTCCCTATGGCCAAACGTCACATTATCTGGCGCTTTCTGTCCTGGTTGGAAAACCGAATGCAGTACGCGCTGTGGCCGCAGCGAATGGCGCGAACCGAATAGCCATCGTCATTCCATGCCACAGAATTATTGGTAAAGACGGCGCAATGACGGGCTACGGCGGAGGCATTGCCCGTAAAGAATGGCTGCTTGACCACGAACGAAAAACGTTATTAAACGGCTGAGGTCAGTTGGGATGCAGGGAAGGTTCAGGTGATGCTTACGCCTGCCTGTTCCGATTCCTCATCGATTCCCTGCGGCTTATGGCTCCCGTTTATATTAGCAATAAAGCTGATATCCGTCATTGGCCCGCCGGACGCGGGCAAATCCCGTCTGGTCCAGATGCATATCTGCAACGAGTATGTTCTCCCTGGCTACCTGGTCGAGTAATACTCTTCGCGTCGCTTCGGCCTGGGCAGGATTGCTGTCGAAGACAATGGAAGCCGCCGGATGCGCGAACTGGATGTGGGGATAATGGACGATGTCTCCCCAGATCAATAGGCGTTCTTCGTGGGAATCTATACGGGATCCGGTATGGCCCATTGGGTTGGCCGAAGTCAGTCGGTCGCACCCTTTAATGCGATTTCGTGAGGAGCAGACGGTCATACCGGACGGCGCCAAATCAGACGCCGCTTCCCTTTTGAAAGTCCTGCATAAGGTCCGCTACGATTTCTGCGGCCGGACGAATTGATTTGATTACTGAAATCCCCGTGCCCGTGGACACTATCCCCCGATCAAAATTTCCGAGCCTCATGGCCTGCCACAGGGAGTGGTAGCCGTTCATTGCTTCAAACATGGTTTCGCGATCGGTGTCCTGCGCCTCTAACTCCGCCAGCTTCGGGCTTAGGTCGGTGGGCAGGGTGCGGTAATACGCGGGAAGCGTACGGAACAGCAGCAAATCTTCGGCGCAGGACTTGACGATCAGGCGCTTAACTTTCTCATCTGCGGGGTTCTCAAGGGCCGTCAAAAAGAGGCTGCCCGCAAAGACCCCTTCTGCTCCCAGCGCCATTGCGGCACGCACCCCTCGCACATCACCTATACCCCCGGCAGCGATAACCGGGATATTCACGCTATCCGCTATCATCGGCACGATGCTGAACGTACCAATCACGCGGGTCGGGACGGTGCCCCCTTCGTCAAAACCTGTCGCAATAATGACGTCGGCCCCTAATTTCTCGGCCTCTTTTGAATTAGCGACGGTGGGCGTCAGGGCGCGGTAGAGCGTTTTTATGCGGTTACGTCTGAAGAAATCATATATTTCGGCGTCCAGCACTTCGTTGATAAGCACCACCTCCACGCCTTCCTCAACGAACATTTCCGCGGTTGGACGCCAGAAGCTCATGTCAGGCCCGTTAATTAAGGTTACGGCAAAGGGGTTTTCCGTCAGCTTTTTGACTTTTCTGATCTCCTGGCGCATGCGGTCCAGGGCCGTATAACGCGAATCCGGCAGGCTGTCCTGCCCGGCGTGCGGCCCCAGCGTGCCCAGGCCACCGGCGTTAGAAACGGCAGCGACGAGTTCAGCATTGGTCAGGAAATAGAGGGGTGCCTGGATAAGCGGATAGCGGATATGCAGCAGTTCAGTGACGCGGTTCATTTTTTAATTCCGGTGCAAATAAGATGGGAAAATTTTACCCTTTGCAAAATGGAATGGAATCACCAAAAATAAACACCTGATGTCCAAATATGGAAAGAAAAGTGGATTTTAACGCAACGAAGCTGTTCATCGCGGTGGTTAACGCAGGCAGTTTTTCAGCGGCCAGCGAAAGGTTGGGGGTGCCGATCTCAACGCTGAGTCGAAAAATTAATGAACTTGAGCAGGCCCTGAACGTACAGCTGCTGGACCGCTCAAGGCAGGGGGTTAAGCCAACCTATAAAGGGCAGCAGTTTTTTGAACAGGCCCGTCCGGGCGTCGAGCTACTGGAGGATGCACAGAGATCGGTCACCTCTGCCCACAAGCTTCAGGGCAAGCTGCGCCTGTCCGTCCCACCTAATTTCTCGCTGTGGTGGGATTTGCTGCTCGAATTCCAGCAACGCTATCCCGATATCCACGTATTTTGCCACTCGAGCGAGAGAGTCGTTGATTTGTTCGAGGATGGCGTAGACGTTGCGCTAAGAATGGGCAGCCTGAATACGGACGATGTGATTGCAAAAACCGTTATGGACGTGGAAATCCTGTTTGTGGCAAGCCCGAAATTGCTGGCGCGTTACGGCACGCCGGAAACGCTGGCTGAAATGGCCCGGCTGCCGGTTGCCGCCTGGGAAACGCTGAACCACGGCTTTTTTGAATGGGGGTCTGGCTCAGAAAAAGTTAAATACGAGCCGTTTTTCTCCACCAATAATTTACAGGGATTAATTCATTATGCTCTGAGCGGTATGGGCGTTACCCAGCTGATGGATTTCTCAGCCAGGCCCTGGCTGGAAAGCGGCGAGCTGGTACAGCTGCTGCCCGGAGCCGCCAGACAAACCATGCCGTTAAACCTCGTCTATGCCCGCCGCAAACATCCTTCAGCGCTCGTGCGGGCTTATCTTGATTTTTGCACTGAATGGGTGAAAAAGCTGAAGTAGCGCTGCACGAAGGATATGCGCCACTGACAGCGTTTTATCGACGTTACTTTACAGTTGACCCGATTTCATCGGTTAATGACCAGTGGGCATGTCACGCCCTTTCGCGCCAGCTCTTATAGTGGCTCCACTCGCAGCTACCTTGTCGGGCTAACCAGCCGCGGTGGCTGAACCACAAAATCTGATGGAAATCGGGAGTCACAATATGAAATTAACGCAGGTTCGCAACGCTACGCTGGTACTGGACTATGCCGGTAAAAGATTTCTTATCGATCCTATGCTGGCGGAAAAAGAGGCCTGGGACGGGTTTGCCGGGAATGCCCGTCCCCATCTGCGCAATCCCATGGTTTCCCTGCCGATGGCCGTAGAGGATTTGCTGGCCGTCGATGCCGTGATCCTGACGCACACGCACACCGATCACTGGGACGAAGCGGCGCAGCAGGCCGTGCCTAAAGATATGCTTATCTATACGCAGGATGAGAACGACGCCGCACTGGTCCGCTCGCAGGGCTTTCTTAATATCCGCGTGCTGAAAGATGAAAACCATTTTGTTGACGGGCTGACCATTTATAAAACCGACGGCCAGCACGGCAGCAACGAGCTGTATGCAGATGCCCAATGGGGCGGGCTACTTGGCGACGCGTGTGGGCTGGTCTTTACCCACCATAACGAAAAAACGCTTTATATCGCCGGGGATACCGTCTGGGTAAAACCTTACGTAAGAAGCCTGCAGCGCTTCCAGCCGGACGTTGTTGTGCTGAACACCGGCTATGCCGTTAACGATCTCTATGGCCCAATCATCATGGGCAAAGAGGACACGCTGCGCACCCATAAGCTGCTGCCAGCCGCGACCATCGTGGCTTCGCATATGGAATCAATCAACCACTGCCTGCTGACCCGCGCGGAGCTGCGTGAGTTCACGCTTGAACACGGCATTGAGGATAAAGTTCTTATTCCTGCGGACGGCGAGACCCTGGCTTTCTGATAAGCTACTTTACCTGAGCGGGGCAGGTTGGGAAGAGATGTTTTCCCGCCGTGCCTCCCGAACCTCTTAAGGTAAGGTCAAAATTATGCCTGCACTGACGGTAGCCGTGATCGCTACGGACGGATTCAGTCCGTTTCACTTTTCCGTACCCTGCATACTGTTTGGGTCTGCCATGCCGCAGCCTGATCTCTTCCGGGTGGAGATTTGCGCTGAGAAACCTGGCGTGGTCCTGTCTGATATTGGCCTTTCTATTAACGTAGAGCACGGTTTAGAGCGGCTCGATGTTGCGGACATTGTCATCGTTCCCTACTGGAATCATGCGGCAGAGAAGCCTTCCGAGGCGCTGCTGGATGCGCTGACAAAGGCATGGCAGCGCGGCGCGGAGGTGGTGGGCCTTTGTCTGGGCACCTACGTACTGGCCTACTCCGGCCTGCTCGACGGTCACAGAGCGGCAACGCACTGGGAATTCGAGCAGGACTTCATCGAAAGATTCCCCTCGGTTCATCTGGACAGCAACTCGCTCTACACCAGCGATGAACGGCTTATCACCTCCGCGGGCACCGCGGCCGGTATCGACTGCTGCCTTAATATTATTCGCGACCATTACGGTTCGGCGATGGCCAACCGTGTAGCCAGACGCATGGTTGTGCCGCCTTATCGGGAAGGGGGGCAGGCGCAGTTTATTGAACGCCCCGTTCCGGTATCGACGCGCGACGGCAAAATGAACGAGCTGATGGATTATCTGCGCCGCAATCTGGAGAAGCACCACAATCTGGACTCGCTGGCAGAATTCGTCAATATGAGCCGGAGAACGCTGACCCGGCATTTTTTCAGGGCAACCGGTGCAACGCCGGGAGACTGGCTGAACGCGGAGCGCCTGCAAAGAAGCCAGGAGCTGCTGGAAACCACGGACAGCAGCATTGAGCGCGTGGCCGAAATGGCCGGTTTTCAGTCGCCGGTCTCTTTCCGCCAGAGCTTCAAAGCGAGGTTCAGCGTCAGCCCCAGCGAATGGCGCAGGGCTTTCCGCGGTCCGGTGACGGCGGCGGATAAAGCAGAGTGAAACTGCCCGTGCGGCACTCATCCCGGCATATTTCGTAGTATATTGAGAGCATTATCCGTCATCAGGTGCCCCTTATGTCTTACTCAATCGGCGAATTTGCCCGGCTCTGCGGGATAAACGCGACCACGCTTCGTGCCTGGCAGCGTCGTTACGGCCTGCTCAAGCCACAGCGCAGCGACGGCGGGCACCGTCAGTACAGCGACGACGACATCCAGCAGGCGCTCAAAATTCTCGACTGGGTGAAAAAAGGGGTGCCGGTCAGCCAGGTCAAGCCGCTGCTGGCCCGCCCCGGCGTGCGCCGTACAAACAACTGGCTCAGCCTGCAGGAAAGCATGCTGCAGCGACTGAAGGAGGGGAAAATCGACTCCCTTCGCCAGCTGATTTATGATGCGGGCCGCGAATACCCCCGCCCGGAGCTGGTCACGGAAGTGCTGCGGCCGCTGCGCAGTAAAGTCTCGGCCAACGTGCCGGTGATGATGACCCTGCGCGAAATCCTCGACGGCATCATCATCTCTTATACCTCTTACTGCCTGGAGGGGGATAAAAAAGCGCCGGGTGACAACTACCTGATTACCGGCTGGTATCTGACCGATCCCTGCGAAATCTGGCTTGAGGCGCTCGTGCGCACGGGCCAGGGGCATCGCATCGACGTGCTTCCCGTACCGCCTGCCGCCCTGGCTCCGGAAATCTTCCCGGATCGTAAGTGGCTGCTGGTCACCGGCGGCAAACTTACCGCCGCACGTAAAAAGCAGATAGACCTTTGGCAGCAGCAGGTCGTTTCCCTCGATATTATTCCTCTCTAGTTCCGCCCCCGGAAGCCTGATACGAACTTCATTCCGCCGCCGCCAGGGTGGTTGCTTTAGTCCGCATGTAAAAAAACGATCGGATTGATGCAACTTTAATTAATTGAATAAAAAGAATAAATATAACCCGTCAAAAACTTGTGCAAATTAATATAAATGTATAAGTTTTAAGTGTCCGCCATGTAGTTCACAGCTGGGTAAGGCTCATTGCAGGCGGCACGCATCTTTTTAATAAACGGAGATTAAGAAGTCTGGGATCGTCGTCGGCACGGTCACCCTTTTCTTCACCCGAACGGCGCAGCAGAGAGGATAACGTCATGAATACTCAACCCGTTATTGGCATCAGCGGATGTTTAACCGGCTCCCTGGTCAGGTTTGACGGCGGGCATAAGCGGATGGCGTTTGTGATGGAAGAGCTGGCCCGGTGGGTGAGCTTCAGACCCGTCTGCCCGGAAATGGCTATCGGACTGCCCGTGCCTCGTCCGGCTTTGCGCCTGGTGCAGACCTCCGCAGGGGGTACCGAAATGTGGTTCAGCAAGCCGCCGCATAACGATGTCACGCAGAAAATGGCCGAGTTCGCCGCGGGCTTCCTTCCCGGGCAGAGCGGGCTGGCAGGGTTTATCGTCTGCGCCAAATCGCCGAGCTGCGGCATGGAGCGCGTGAGGCTGTACGATGAGAAAGGCAACCGGGGACGCAAAGAAGGGGTGGGGCTGTTTACCGGGGCGCTGCTGGAGAAATATCCGTGGCTGCCCGTTGAAGAGGATGGCCGCCTGCACGACCCGGTGCTGCGCGAAAACTTCGTCGAGCGCGTCTTCGCCCTGCACGAGCTGAATACCCTGCGGGCCAGCGGCCTGACCCGTCGCGCGCTGCTGGATTTCCACAGCCGCTATAAGCTACAGCTGCTGGCGCACCACCAGGCGGGCTACCGTGAAATCGGGCCGTTCGTCGCCTCGCTGCACGAGTGGGAGGATCTGGACGCCTTTTTTGTTGTCTACCGCGAAAAGCTGATGGCGATCCTGAAGCAGCCCGCCTCGCGCAGAAACCACACCAACGTGCTGATGCACATTCAGGGCTACTTCCGTAACCAGCTGAATACGCGCCAGCGCGGCGAGCTGCGTGAGGTGATCCTCCGCTATCGGGAGGGGCTGCTGCCGATACTCGCGCCCCTGACGCTGCTGAACCACTATCTCGCTGAATATCCGGATCGCTACCTGCTGGCGCAGAACTATTTTGACCCCTATCCGCAGGACTTAGCCCTGCGTCTGTCGGTCAGCTGACGCCTTAGCCGGTTTGCTGCTGGAGTAGATGAAGATCAGCGCGATGCCCAGACAAACGATGGCGCCAAGCCGACTGGTGGAAAACGGAATCGAGGCGTTGCCCAGCCAGCCAAAATTATCTATGAGCAAGCTCATGGTCAGCTGCCCGAAAATAACTGCGACTGTGGCGACCGCCGTGCCGATTCGCTGCACGGCGAGCACCATAATGACGATATAGGGTACGCCGAACAGCGCCCCCACCAGCTGCCATTTCGGCACGTCCAGCAGGCTGAGCGTATGGGCGGGCTCAAAGAAGAAGATTAGCAGGCCCGTTATCAGCGCCCCGACGGAAAAGGTCAGGAACGCGCATTTGAACACGCCCACTTTGCTGCCCAGCTGTCCGTTGACGGCGGCCTGAATGCTCAGCGTGGCACCGCCGAGCACGGCCAGAATAATCATGATTATTGTCATAGCGTTATCTTACCCCTGTGCAACCAGAACCAGCGCTGCGATGATGAAAACCAGCGCAATAATGCGTTTTCCGTCAATTTTTCGACGTGACGTGCCCAGCAGGCCGTAATGGTCGATTATCAGGCTCTTAAACACTTGTCCCGCCAGGATACCAATCATCGTCATGGCGATACCGATGACAGGTGTGGCGAGAGTCAGAATGACGACGTAGACAGGGCCGAGCACGCCGCCCAGCAGCTGCCATGACGGCTGCGCGAAAAACGACGGGCTATTGCGCGGGCTGAAAAATAGCATCAGCAGAAACGTCAGCGCGGCCCCCACGCCGAAGATGCTGAATGTGGCCCATAAATCACCCACTTCCCCTGCCAGCGGCCCAAGCAGGCCAGCCTCCACGGACAGCCCCATGCCGCCCGCGACAACAATTAAAATCAGTACCAGTTGCATAGCAATCGCTCTCACGTTTCCAGGCGAGGAAGAGTACGCCTGTTCAGATGTGAGAAAAATGCCATAATGCAGTAAACACCTGTGCATGATATGCATCAATGAACAATGCCGGAAACATCAGCCTGCGCTCGCTGCTGATCCTGATCGACGTGTATGAAACGCAGAATTTTTCCGTGGTTGCGCGCCGGGAGGGGATCTCAGCTTCGCAGGTTTCGCGCATTATCCACCAGCTTGAGGACGCGCTCGGCCAGCAGCTGTTTTACCGCAATACACGCGCCGTCATACCGACCGAAAGCGGCCATCTTTTTGTCCGCTACGCAAGGGCAATGGCCGATAATATGGAGGAAGCTCGCCGGGAGCTGGATGAGCGAATGCTCGAGCCATCCGGCCTTATCCGCATCAATGCCCCGGTATTTTTTGGCCAGCGGCACGTTGCCCCGGGCCTGCCTGGGCTCGCGGATCGCTATCCCCGGCTCAGCATTGAGCTGACGCTGACCGACGATTATATCGACCCCCACAAAGATGCCGCCGATGTCATTTTCCGCATCGGCGGACTGGCTGATTCCTCTTTCCACGCGCGCATCTTCGGGCAGCAGTACTATCACCTGGCCGCCTCGCCGGCGTACCTGCGCAAATACGGTACGCCTGAAGGGCCAGGCGATTTAAGCCGCCACAATTGCCTGGTCTACCGCGGCTCGTCCGGGCCTAACCGCTGGCTGGTGCGTCAGCCGGGTGGGGAGTGGATTCACCAGTCCGTCCGCGCGCTGATGTCATCCAACAATGCTGAAACCCTGCTCATCGCGGCGCTGGGGGGCATGGGGATCGTGCTTTTTCCGGACTGGCTGATTGGCGAGAGGCTGCGGAGCGGCGAGCTGGTGGCAATCCTGCCGCAGATGGAGACGTCGATAAAGACGGAGCCGCAGAATATTGCGGCCATCTATCCTCATGCGCGGCACCTGCCTCTGACCGTCAGGGCGGTGATTGATTACTATGTTGAGACGTTCGGGACACCACTTTACTGGCAGTCAGAAACCGGTGCCCGAAGGTAGGCTGGGGGAGGGCTGGGGCAGCTACGCAAGATTTCCGCTCGAAGAAAACGGGGATAAATTAATCCGTCGCCGTTTCGCCGGGCCTGGTTTTTAACGATTCCAGATCGATTTCCGCATCGTTGGTTTCAAGCAGTTGCGTCAGCTGAATGAGGTTGTTGAACTCATTGAGCAGGATCTCCGCATCGGTTTTCAGCGGGGTATCGGCTGCGTCTAAAGCCGCGTTGATCGCCTTCCTGACGTTTTCCAACATTTCATTCATCCCGCCATTTTTTGCAATGGTGAGCAGCAGGGCGCCAATCAGCAGGGACTGCGCCTCAACCTTCGCCGCCAGCTGCTTGGCTTCGGCATCCATTTTGGAAATTTTAGCAATCACACCCAGTATCAAATTTTTCATAAAGCCTCTTTTATGCCAGAAAATCCCCGTGGATAAGGATGTGGTCAGGTAAATCTACAAGGATTTAAGCAGATCCGCTGAGTTAGTCAAAGCTAAAAATTGCCGCCAAAATAACGCTCAAAAAAAGATTAAACATCATATATTTGCCCCAGCGGCACGCTTCTCCCGTTTATGCCGACAGCATACCTTGCCGCAGTGAACTTGATCCACATCAAATTTCTTGTCAAAATGTGCTCTTGTTTTTCAATTATTTTGATTTTTAAACGGAAGATTTTCCACAGCGTGGGGTAGGAAGCCAAATGAAGTATGTTTTTGCACTGGTCTTAAGTATGACGCTATCAGGCTGTACGGCCAGCGACTGGGTGGATGCCGCAGGCGGTATCATGCAGGCAACTGATAAGCAGGAAAAAGACGCCAGAAATAAACGGATAAAAGCTGCTAATAAAGCCGCGGGATATTAATTTTTTCTTTTCAGACTATTAATTACAAAAGGAAAGGTAATGCGTTATGCAATGCTGGCACTTGTGCCACTCTTAAGCGCCTGTAGCGTCTCTTTTATGAAGTATGACAACGAGCCGGTCGTGCAGGCGACCTACGCCAACGGCGCAACCAAAAGTAAGGTTATTGCCGCTGGCGGCAAGCCGGACAGCGAAGTCAGCGTTCCTGAAATCAACGGTACCTGCGTTAACTACACGCTGCGCAAAGCCGGGGAAACAATGCCGTTCTATGCTGCCTTTGATAGCAGCGGTAACCGTAAGCATTACGGCTATATTTCATGCCAGGAGGCGCGAGCGAAAGGTGTCTTTAAATAAAAGATGCTACGAATTTTATTCCTCTTCTCCGTTCAGTTAGCCAGGAGAGGAATAAATTTTGCTCCGCATTTACTGATTAACGTAAACGCCTTTGTGGGGAGAGGGCTTGTGGGGAAGTAATTAATCACGAAAAACTTGCTTATGAAAATAAGTTGCCCTCCCTTTATGTATTCCATTGTAATAAATAAGAGACTGGCCCGGTTAGCAAACCGGGCAGCAAATTAACCTGTTATTTCGCGTTTTGATTAACTCCCGACTCCGCGAGGGTGGTTAATTTATTATCGGCGGACTTCTCTTCCTCAAGCGTCTGGCCAAGAAGCTTTTTCGCCTCGCTGTAGCCCAGCAAATCTGCCAGAGTACAAAGCGTACCGTAGGCGGCAATTTCGTAATGCTCCACTTTCTGCGCTGCCGCGATGAGGCCTGCATCCCGCACGGCGCCTTTCTCCACGCCGTCGATAATCTCCTGGCCTTCTTCAATCAGCCCTTCCATCGCCACGCATTTCATGCGTTTCAGCCGGAAGTCAGGAATGCTGTCCACAACCTGATCGATGCGCTCAACCTGTCCCCGGGTCTCTTCAAGGTGACTGGTGAAAGCTTCGCTTAATTTCGGATTTTCAGATGCCCTGGCCAGTTTTGGCAGCGCACGCGTAAGCTGCTTTTCTGCACTGTAAGTATCTGAAAGGAGATGAACAAAAAGGTCTTCAATGGTTTTGATCTGCATGATCGCTCCAGAATTCGCTCTTTATTTCATTAGGGGCAACATGGGCAAACCGATATTACAGATTCGCCCATGCTTGTGGGGTGTTACTTAGTCAGGCCCGGCTTACTTTTCAGTCTTACGTCCGCCGCCATAGCTGTTTTCACCCCCTTTACGTCCGGCTTCCGAAGCACGCTGCGGGTCATTCTTGAAGTTCCCGCCGCTGTGCTGGCCGCCTTTACGTCCTGCGTCCGAAGCTTTTTCTCTGTCTTGCGCAAAATTACCGGAACCGCCTCTATGTTGTTCAGCCATAATGTCGTCCTCATGTTGCTTTGGAAAAAGATGATATGAAAAACATATCAATCGCGTCGAAATATAAAATTAGCGTATGCTCAGGCAGTGTCAAATTAATAAGGGATGTCATGGCGACGTTATTGTTCTAAAGCGAAACGGCAATGTTGTCCTTACAGCGGTGAAAACACCTCCTAAATCTGCCTTTTATTCCATGAAGTTAGGGAGCCTGTCTGGGTAAATGTTTTTCGTGAGGATTTGGCGAATAAAAAATTGTTCGGAATGTAACGATTTAATAATGAAAGGAGGGGGGGGGGTATAGAAATTTAATATCTCTCTGAGAAGGGCTAAAATAAAAATATCTCACCAGGAATAATCTTAAAAATAATGATAAGCGGCAGCCCGGACCTAAGTAGATGTCTTCAGCGGAATTTTATGAAATACACCAGGATCCCATTACACCCTGACGTTCAGGGCAAAGGGACAGGAAGCTAACTCACGCGCTCCCTGGCCCGGCCTCTTCAGGCTCCTTCATCGTTTCCGTCAGGCCCGCATGGCAGCGCGCGATAACAGCAACGTCGTAGCGCTCACGGGTAAATGCAAGGCGGTAATCATTGTGGTCAATCATAAAGATCTGCTCCGCCCCTTCGTAGCGGGCACAGGCCGCGCAAAGTAGGCCGACCGGACCGGCTCCGTAAATGGCCACGCGCGAGCCTTTTTTTATCTCCGCATTTTTTACCGCCTGCCAGGCGGTGGGCAGGATGTCCGACAGAAACAGAACTTTTTCATCCGGCAGGGAGTCCGGGACTTTAAACGGCCCCGTATTGGCTTTCGGTACGCGAACGTATTCCGCCTGGCCGCCGGGAACGCCGCCGTACAGGCTGCTGTAGCCAAAGAGGGCGGCAGGAGGCGTGATGTTCTTGCGGTTCAGGGCTGCCCCTTTGCCGCTGTTGGTGTTCTCGCAGGCCGCGTACTGGTGAAGGTGGCAGAAGAAGCAGTCGCCGCAGGCGATAACGAAAGGGATCACTACCCGGTCGCCTTTGCTGACGGCGGTGACGTCGGCACCGGTTTCAACGACTTCACCCATGAATTCATGACCGAAAATATCACCGTGGTGGGTGCCGGGAATTTTGCCGCGGTAAAGGTGGAGATCCGAACCACAAATGGCGGTGGCGGTGACGCGCAGAATAATATCATCGGCGGCCTCAAGCCCCGGGTCGGGCATTGTATCAACGCTAACGTTATGGGGACCATGGTAGGTAAGTGCTTTCACAGGTATGCCTCCTGATTCGTTCGGGTTATTGTTTATTCGCTGTCATTAAGTAAACAATGAAAACACAAACGAAAAAAATTCCAGGACTGTTCTTAAAATAGAAATCTCGTTGACTTCACTATTAGCCGCTACGCTATAACTAGCCTCATTAATAAGCGAGGCGGTTAATAAAACAGGCGGATGAAATAGTTAAATTAAACTGGGGGTCACCTGTTAGATAACATGTTTTAACTTACTAATGACCAGCGAGTGATATGAATATTACTCCGAAATTAATCAAGAAAAGCCCCCTGGTGCGGCATTCCTGTGGGTAATGCTGGCTATACCGTCGTCCGGGCTGATGAAGCTCCTGAAGAAAGTGAACGGTAAAGCAGATCATCCTGTCACCTGCTATGATTTTTTTACGCTTCAGGCGAATGTATTTCAGCCGAAGTGTCTGCATTACACAGGAATAAGGACTACTTAACCCGATCCTATGAATACTTTCCTGCTGTTAACCCTGTCAAATACTTAATGAAGGAGACACTCATATGGCAACTTACATTGAGAATTATCATGACTGGTTACGGGACGCTCACGCTATGGAGAAGCAGGCGGAATCCATGCTGGAAAAAATGTCCGAGCGAATCGAACACTATCCTGAGCTAAAAGCCCGGCTTGCCCAGCACCTTGAAGAGACCCGCCATCAACAAATGCTGCTGCAGGAAGTGATCGACAGAAACGGCATCTCCAACTCCACCCTAAAAGATACGATGAGTAAAATGATGGCGTTCGGCCAGACGATGGGCGGCATGATGACGCCGGACGAAGTGGTGAAAGGGGCAATCAGCGGCTATGTCTTCGAAAACTTTGAAGTCGCGTGCTACACCTCTCTGATCGCGGCGGCGGAGCTGGCGGGAGACCCTGCGGGGGCGGAAGTCTTCAGAACGATACTCAAGCAGGAACAGGCGATGGCTGACTGGGCACGCGATCACCTGCCGCAGGTCACCGAGCAATTTTTACGCCGTTCGGCAGCCCCGGATACCGAAGCCAAAAAATAACTTTGGCTACGGCATACCCGTTTTTTAGCCGCAACAGGCCTGCCGGAAACTGTATTTCTGGCAGGCTGTTTCTTTCGATTACGAAGGGTATTAAACCTGAGGCTTTTCATACCTGGGAAGCTGAGTTATTTCATAATTTTTTGATCCCTGAACGATACATCTGTCAGGCTCCGGGCTGCCGGAATAAAACATATAATATTTTTCGCTTTCTGGAAAAAATACCAGGTCGTCACCGTTCTGAAAGCTAGTCACGCGAAATGGCACGTTCTCTTCCGTACGATTTTTTTTCACGCCGGAGGCAATAATGAAATGGTCGCCCCATTTCATGGTGGATAGATTATGGCTAAAGCGTGAAATAACGACGTTTTTGCGCAGCGAACAGGACAGTTGTGTAGCCGTAGCCGCATTGACGGCGGCAGGAAGTAAGCCAAGGAGGCTAACAAATAAGGTCAGTTTCATGTCAGATCTCTTTTTTATGAGCTTGTAAGGAAAGGTAACATAAAATGGTGCGGCTTGAAATTTCGTAACCCATTATTTACAAAAGATTTTGTTCTGAGCAGCTGAGAGAATTATCAGATTATTATTGTTATAAACGTGAGGGTATTACTGATAAGCTGGCGGCGTCTATGCAAAAGGAAAATTTTATGAATATGAAGAAACTTATCGCCGTTGCGCTAGGAGCAGTATTACTGTCGGGTTGTACCGTCCGCGTGGCGGATATGACAGTTGGCAGCACCAAAAATTATAATCTTAACGCTGCGAAATTTGTGAAGGGCAAACGCGTTACGGGTGAAGACAAGGCGACAATTGTTATCTTCCCGCTGTCTATTCCAAGCGTAAAAACCGCGATGGACAGGGCAATTGAACAGGATAAGTGCGCCGTAGGCCTGAGCGACGTTGTTATTTACCAGCTTAACCACGCCTTCCTGTTTGGCAAATTTGGCTACCGCGTCGAAGGGACGCAGATTATCGACCGGACGCAGGCAGGCTGCGAAAAGCGCTCATAAACAGATCTGGAGTCAGAACAGGCCTCGCGATCGGGGCCTAACCAGGTGACCTCATCCGCCTCGCATAACTCGACTATCCATCTGAAAAATCTATATTTAAATTTTACACTTTGTTGCAGTGCAGCATCTCATCGTGGGGGATAATCTACCCTCTTTTGCTTTTTTTAAGGATGATTTGTTGTGAACAAACTTTTTCGTAACACCCTACTCGCCGTCGCTATCACCGCCGGTTTCTCCGTTGCCGCTCAGGCTGCGACTAACGATACCGTGCCTGCGCCGATGCAGGATCCCGTTGTTCAGCACCTGAAGCTTAGCAACGAGCAGGTGGCTAAACTCGAAGATCTGCACAATCAGTTCGACAGCAATATTAAAAGCATCAAAATCGACGGCTTTAAAGAAGGTGCTCTGCTGGACGTGGTGAAGTCAGGCAAATGGGACGACGCTAAAGTAAAGCAGCAGCTTGCCGCGTTCGGCCAGCTGGATCAGCAAGTTCGTTACTACCGCGTGAAGTACTATTTTGGCGTGAACCAGGTGCTGACGCCGGAGCAGCGCACCCAGGTGAAAGAAGACCTGGCTAATGCGATGAACTAAGATAAGCGCCTTTCGGCCGGAAACGCCGCGCCGGAAGGCCATTTTACACGTGCAGGCCTTCGAGCTTATCGAGAAACGAAACCAGATGAGCCGATGCATCAAAAGTGTTCACCAGCATGAGGGGCCAAAGCAACCCCAGACAGAATAATAGCAAAGTTGCCGCTTTATCATCCCACTTCATCGCCATTTTATCTCAGCCGTTGCAAACCAATAACCTCATGCTATCAGTAACCATGTGTAATTATATTAACATGCGATGATTTCAGCGCGCGGGAACGTGTCAGAGTGGGGTAACCACCACCGAGACCTGGCAGCCCAGTAGGTAGAGCGCCTGCTCCAGCAGTTCAACCTTCGAGGCATAGCCGATATCAAGTAGCCGCTCCGTTTGCGGGCCGTTAAGGCCGAGCTTTCTGGCAAGCTGGGCTTTAGGCGTACCGGTAGCCAGCATCGCATTACTTAACGCTACTTTCAGGCTTGCCAGCACCGGCAGATGAACGGCGAAACTACCGTCCTTCAGTTCAGTGGGTGCAGGAATCCTGCTGCGTGAATCAATGAGTTCACCCACGCCCGCCAGCAGGGCATCCAGGGCATCCAGCTCAACGTCCTCTTGAGAAAATGAGACCGCATCAATGCCGGCTAAATCCTGAAAACTTATCTCGTACTGGCTGGTTTCTTCATCAAAGATGACGGTGGCGGGAAACGTAAACATAGAACCTCGTTGCTACATGATTTGGCACCCATTGTCATGCATCCGGGGGGATCGTAGCGAGGAAATTTTAATTTTTATCCGTAACAGGAGTGGATGTTATGGCGTGCCGCTTCGCTCGCGTTAACCAGGCTTCAGACTATACTTCAAAGGCAGCAAAATGCTGTCCAATCTGGCGGAGTAAACGATGAAAAGCATTGTAATGAACGTGTCGAAAGAGCAGCCAAAAGACCCGGTTAAATCGCCGAAGAATGACGAGAAAAAACCTAAACAGAAAAAATAGGTCATGCCCTTTCGGTGTCAGTTGCTGACTGCTGTCCGGAGGCTACTATGTCTGACCGTCCTGATTTTATCGATCCTTTACCCGATGGCGAACCGCTTCCAGATGTCCCTGATAAAGATCCGATTCCGGACGATCCGGAGTTCGATCCTGACAGAATAACGGAACCGGTAGATCCCCTTAAACCACTTTAGCCATTGGCTCAAACCGTCTGCGTGAAACTGTTGTATAAGCTTCACGCGACGGTTTTTTTAATGCCTAAACCCCTGCGGGCGTCAGCGACGCTTTCAGCAGCTCCAGGTTTTGCGGCTCGATGCGAATCATGCCTCCGCGCGGGCTGCCGATATCCGCCACCATGGCCAGCGCGATAGAAATAATCGCAGGCAGAATAAATAGGTAAACTTTATTGCCTTTTTTACTGTGCGAACCATAGCCGATGAGAATATTACATATCAGCGAAATGGAGATAAGCAGGATCCAGGCTGAAGGCGGAAAGTGTTTTATCCAGGCCGCCTGGGTGTAGCCCTGGGTATTAATGACGTCGTTCATGCCCGATGCGACCAGCGCAGTGACGGGTGTTTTAGAGATATCGGTTTCATCCTTTATGGTTTTCCAGAGCCGTGCCTGAGAAAGGGCGGTCTGTTTATCCAGCTCGGCGAGCTTATTTTTATCGTGAAGCTGATAAAAGGCGATGCGTAAATCCAGATACTTAATCAGCTCCTCCCGGGCAACGGTGGCATTCGCCGGGGTGAGTAAATCAACACGCAGTAATTCCGTGCCAATAGCGTTGGCTTCTTCGGATTCGGTGTCCTTACGCTGGTCGTAATGGCCTACCGCATTTGAAAAACTGAAGCCTATCAACAGACCCAGTAGGGTGAGGGTCGCCGCCTGGACGACCCCGAAATCCTTTAGCGTCTCTTCATCCAGATTGCCTTGTCGGCGCAGGCAATATACCCCTAACGCCGATGCCAGCGGTAATACGAGAAGCAAGGTAACGAATAAAAATAAAGGATGTCCCAATAATGTGCTCATGATTGTCTCTTTTATCAGCAAGCTGGCGCGCCGCCAGTGATTCAATCATTGCACAGTTTTAAAATTTTGCTCAGTTCTTCATGGGGCATAATTTGGGGTCAAATACCTGTTTCCAGTCCTGTTTCATGTTAACCACCGTCCAGCCATTCTGCGGTGCCAGCGTCAGCCCCTCAATCAGTTTTCCGCTCGCGGACGGGTGGCTGTCGTAGGCATATTCCCGCTCGCCGTCGGTGTGGTGAACGAGCAGGCCAAAGGTTTTGTAGTCCGGGTTGGCGGCGGTGTACTGCATCATCGCAAGATCGCCGTCGCTGTTGCCGAAGGCCGCCACCGGGCGCTGGCCCATAAACAGATGAAAGGCGACGGGCTTGGAGGTCGCGTCATCATAAAACGCGCCCTTCATATTTTTGCGCAGCTCGGTGCCGTTGTCGGTGAGGGTAAAGTCGCTGAGGGCGAACGAGCCGATAACCTGCTCAGGCGGGATGCCGTACATTTTCTGCGAGACGACACGCATAAAGTCGATGCCGCCGCCGGAGACAATCCAGGTTTTAAAGCCGTTCTCGCGCAGGTAGTCCAGCAGCTCGCGCATTGGCTGGTAGCCCAGCTGATCGTAGCGGCAGCCGAAGCGCGGGTCTTTCTTCGCGTCCATCCAGCTGCTGACGCGCTGGTCAAACTCTTCGGTGGTGATACCACTGTGCGTCAGCTCCAGCAGCCTCATCAGCCCTTTCTGACCCGACTCCGCTACGGCCTTTAAATCGTTGTTCAGCACGGCGGTGACAACAGGATCGGTTTTCCACTCCGGGTGTTCCGGGGCGAGGCGTTTCACTTCATCCACCGCAAACTGAAGCTGGAAGGTCAGCGGCGCCTCCGGCCAAAGCGTACCGTCGTTATCGAACACCACGTAGCGCTTTTCAGGCGGAATGAACGTGGAGCGGTCTTTGTTGGTGGCGTTTTGTACCCACTCTACAATGGATTTCTTTGCCGCCGTGTCGTTCCAGCTGGCGAGCGGGTCGGCATGGGCGGAGCAAACGGCCCCTACGAGCAGAGCGGAAAGCAGCAGTTTATGTTTCATTATTTTCCCCTTTTAGTGGGCGAGAGATCGGGAAGCTGAACCGGGGCCCAGAAGCGACGCCAGACGTGGCGCAGGTAGTTAAGACTTCGCCACAGAGGGCGGCGGATAAACCAGAAAGTCAGGCCGACAAGGGCGATAGCCGCGACGGACAGGACCAGATGCCATTTATCCTCGCCGGTGGTGCCGCGCAGAACGGACTCGCGGCCAGCCGCACGGGCACCGGCAACGTTAAATGACGCGCCGGGCAGCTCAGCCGTCTGCCACTGCGGATGAGCGGTATCCCACCAGCGTAACTTAATGGGGGGCAGCGTGATGGTCCCTGCCTGCGAAGGCAGATAGCGCAGCCGCTCCACATGCTGAGCGCCCTGTACATCCCCCCGGCCAGATTTCAGCAGTGTGTTGACCGGCGTGAGCCGCTGGGGTCCGGTGCCGGGAATGGCATACAGTAGCTGCGGCACCTGATTTGCCAGAATACCGACTGATTTTACCGTCACGGTCCTTTCTACCACGTCGCCGGCGTGCAGCGTGCTGTCGTTACCGGCATGGAACTGATTGATTTTTTGCATCATCTCAAGGCTGGCCGCCGGCAAGAAGCGGTCCGGCTGCTTCTTGCCTTCTGATTCACGCCCTGATTTTTTTTCAGATCGTGCTTAATTTCATCAGGCTTGTAGTTCTGCTCTTTGCCCTGGGCCGACTGGCGAGGCGGATGGCGGGTCATGTCCATCAGGTTCACAATGTAGTCTTCGATACCGGGGGCAACGTACACCGCAGAGATTTCCTGCCAGCAGGTGGCGATATCCTGCTGCGACAGCATCAGCATTTCTGCCGGTTTTTCCTTCGCTTCGCCGCCTGCCAGATATTTTTGCTGCTGTTCAGCGCGCACCAGCTGCATCACTTTCTGCTCGTTGGCCTTCGACGGGTAGTCAACCAGCACCTTCATCAGGAAGTGGCCAGGTGCCTTCCTGGTCGACCGGGTTTTGCGTCGCCAGCACCATAAAAACGCCGGTCAGAGGCCAGGTTTTCCCGGCCCCGGGCGGAAGCGGAACTGGTCTTCTTCGCGGGTGGCGTTCTGCTGATAGATTTCGCTGCCGGTAATGTCCGACGGCAGCAGGTCAGGGGTGAACTGAATGCGGCGGAACTCGCCTTCTACGTGCGTCGCTAACTCGCGCACCGTACGTGTTTTCGCAAGGCTCGGTAAGCCTTCCAGCAACACGTGGCCGTCGCACAGCAGGGCGAGAATCAGCATGCGCACCAGAGATTCCTGGTCCGCACCAGCCGGTTTTTCGGGCATTCGCCCCAGCACAGCTTCAGGTAAGGGCACTTTTTGCAGTATTCCGGCAGGGTATCGTTTTTCCCCATGCAGAAGGCCTGCTGGCGCTCAGAGAAGGCCATGTGCGCCAGTTTGGTATTTTCAATATTACCGATCTGATATTCCGGATAGACGTAGTGGTCGCAGGAATAAATATCGCCGTTCTTCTCGACGGCCAGCCCTTACTGCAAAATTCTGAGGCGGTGCAAATCTGCGCGGGCATGCCCATCACCTGCGCGACGGCAGTTTCAAACAAGTTGACCTGCACGCGGCCTAAATCGTTGTTTACCCACTCTTCAAAGACGGCAATCAGGAATTTGCCCCAGTCTTCCGGTTCAACCGACCAGTCGGTGACGATGGAGTCCAGGTCGCCGGGTTTTGCACAGCGCGTCCCCGTTACCGGAATGGTGTCTTCCCGCCAGAATTGCGGAGCTGTACTTTTGAAGTCCACAGGCTCGACGCAGGGGTTGAACTGCACGTAAGTGGCACCAAGAGCTTGGGTCATGAAACGGTACACTTCCAGCGGGAAGCGTGCATTGGTGCGGTTGACGGTGACGAGGGCGTTGAACGGAACCTGGTATTTTTTCAGCACTTCGACGCCCTTCATCACTTTGTCGAATGTCGGTTTGCCGCTGCGCATAACGCGGTAGCGGTCATGTAATTCCCGTGGACCGTCAATCGACAGTCCCACCAGAAAACGGTGCTGTTGGCTCTCCGTCATTAAAGGGCCACAGTCAGTATAGTAAAACCTTGAAACTTCCCATTACATAATGGAAATGAATTTTGCTAATCAACTATTTACAATAAAAATAAGCGATGATTGTATCATTTATTCTGAAAAAGTACCCTTTGGGACCTATTTAAATTTAATAATAAATGAAATTGATGATCCGGAATTGGATTGTTGCGGGTTGAAGTCGGTATTATTGTCGTATTTCGCCCATGTGATATTTATATTTAAACTTTTTCTGCGCTATATTCTCGAAAATGAGAAGTGTTAGCAGATCATCATCGCGGAGTTAATCAGTAGTAATGAATACAAAGCTATTTCTGAGAATTTTAACGGACAAGACTGTCACATATCTCGCATCCATCTATACTCTGAGCATCGAAAATAACGAGACGGCTGGTAAATGAAAAAAATAGCCATAGTATGTTCAGGGTTGTTATTCACGTCGGTCACCCACGCGGGTGCGCTCTTTTTCTATGAAATTGGTACGGAAGACACGGCGCTGGCCGGAGCGGGACAAGCCGCTCGCGCTCAGGATGCGTCCACAATTGTCACCAACCCCGCCGGGATGACCCGGCTGCCGGACCATATGATCACCGGTGGGCTCCAGGCACTGGGCGGCAATATTGACTACCAGCTGGACAACCCTTCGCTTAAAAGCCCCGGCAACGTGCTGAACGTGATGCCGAACGCCAGCGGTTTCTACAGCCAAAAAATTACCGACAATCTCTACGCCGGCATTGGCATGTACGGCAACTATGGTCTCGGTATTGATTATGGTAACTGGGCGGGAGACAGGTTGATTAAAAAAAGCAGCCTGTTGGCGATGACCTTCAGCCCATCTCTGGCCTATAAGCTCAGCGATAAAGTTTCCGTTGGCGCCTCCGCTAACGTCAACTACGGTTTCCTGTCGCTAACGCGTGCCGTTGACGGCGATGATCATAAGCAGAAAGATCATGATTGGGCGATGAGCTACCGCCTCGGCCTGCTGATGCAGCTGACCGACCAGACACGCGCGGGTATTACCTGGAACAGCGAAACCAAATACGATTTCAGCATCGACGGCAAGGCGCGCCTGCCTAACCTGCCTGGCACCGAGTTTAACCTGCCGATCTCCGCTCAGGTTTACCAGCCCCAGCAGCTAATGCTGAGCCTGGTTCATGATATCAACGCTCAGTGGTCGGTAATGGGGGATCTGGGCTGGCAGGACTGGAGCCGGTTCGGCGCGCCGCAGATCGCGGTGAGTGGCCAGCCGGTGGATAACAGCAGCCGCCTGAAAGATACCTGGCATACCGCCGTGGGCGTCCAGTATCGCCCGACAGACCTGTGGCGTCTGAACGCAGGCGTGGCGTTTGACAGCACGCCATACCACAGCCAGGGCGACGTCGCCGTTTCGATGCCGACGGGCGATGAGTGGCGTTTTGCCACGGGGGCGCAATATCAGCTCACTCCAGCCAGCAACGTGGGCTTCGCGATGGAGTACCTGCACATGCAGGGAGGCAAAGTGGCCTCGCCGGAAGTGTTACAGGGCAGCTACAGCCATCCGTATATGTGGTTCGCCAGCGTCAACTACAGCTATCAGTTCTAAAACGGGTTGAAAGGCATACTGCTGATTTCGTTATTTAATTGTTTGCGGTTAATAAATCGGCAAACGGTTTGTAAGGGAATTGCATCGACGAGTCGCTTTGTGTAGTATGCCTCCCGTCGCCGACTTAGCTCAGTAGGTAGAGCAACTGACTTGTAATCAGTAGGTCACCAGTTCGATTCCGGTAGTCGGCACCACCATTCAGAAAAAGCCACCTTAAGAGTGGCTTTTTTTTGCCTGTAATTCGGCTGCTTTTCGCCTGGGTTTCGTGTGTAAACCGTGTACGGGCTGTTTCCCCCCGAACATTAGATCCACATTTTGCGTTAACTCATCCTATTCGGACCAATGCTGTCTGGGCTCGTTTTTTATATTAACGGTCAGCGGTGCGCTTCCCTGAATAAAAAATATCTCCATTGGCGTACCGATACCGCAGTGGGAATATAAAAACGCTGGGCGACGCCGTCCCGGCTGGGGAAGGTGCGGTTCTGAAGGAGAGGGCAGATTATCAACCTGAACCTCCCTGGCGACGAGGAGGTTACAGGGCGACAGGGTGCGGCTTAAATCCAGCCCTGCTGGCTGGCCAGCCAGACAACGATGGCGACGACGATCAGCACAACTGTGGTTTTTCTCATTGCGGTTGTCCCATGGTCAAAGGGGATACGCGCCTGATAATACCATTTACTCGTCGGGAACGAGCCAGAAGTCTGCTTCATCAAACATCTCTTCTATCAGGCGGTTGATCCGCTCTTTTTCGGTTTTGGTGCAGTCGCTGTGTACTGCGTTGGTCTGCATCGGTTTCACTTTTACCAGTGCCTCCGGGAAGAGGGACGCCATCCTGCGGGTTAACTCTGCGAGGATCTTCTCATTTGCGCCGGGCAGCCCCGCCACGTTGCGCTTGTCATATACCAGTTCAACGAACATCAAAAAACCCTTAATAAAGCTGTATTTATATACAGTAATAAATAGTGAGCGAAAGGGCAAGTGAATTTAGGTGAGCCAGCGGCCCCCCGCACGTAAATTAACGGGTTGTCAGGCGGATGAGCAGGCCGCCCGCTGCCGCAGCGGTAGCCAGAGCCACCATCCCTGTCCAGCCAAAGGAAGCCAGCGCCAGGCTGCCCAGAGATGCCCCCGCCGCCATACCGATGAATACTACGGTAAACATAATGGCGTTCAGGCGGCTGCGGGCAGCCGGGTTAAGGGCATAAATTATCGTCTGATGCGCCACCAGCGAGGCCTGAATCCCCAGGTCGAAACCAATCGCACTGATGACAATGACCGCCAGCTGCGCCGGAAGCGGCAGCAGGGGCATGACGAACATCAGTGCGAAGGAGGCTACCACCAGCGCGGAGGCAATTTTGGTGACAAAATTCGGTCCTCTGCGGTCAGCCAGCGAACCCGCAAGCGGTGCGGCGAGCGCCCCGGCGGCCCCGGCCAGGCCAAAGGCACCGGCAACCGCGCTGCCCAGATGGAAACGTTCGGCGAGCATGATGGCCAGCGTTGACCAGAAGGCGCTGAAGGCAATGGATAGCAGGCCCTGGGCCAGTGCGGCACGGCGCAGCGCGACATAGTCAGTCCACAGCTTGCCCAGCGAACGCAGCAGAGCGGGGTAGCGCAGCGTTGTTTCAGGTTTGAAAGCGGGCAGAACGTACCAGAGCGTCAGGGTGATCAGCCATACGCCCACCGCGGCGATCGCATAGACCGCCCGCCAGCCCAGCAGTTCTGCCACTACGCCGCTGAATACGCGCGAGAGCAGGATCCCCGCCAGCAGCCCGGTCATCACCATTCCGACAATTTTTCCCCGGCTATGGTCAGAGGCCATCGTCGTGGTGGCAGGAATGATATCCTGGGCCACCGTGGCGACCAGGCCGATCGCCAGGCTGCTCAGCAGCAGAACGTGCCACGAGGAGGCAAATCCGCACAGCAGCATCGTCAGCGCAAGCAGCGTGCCTTTCACAAGAATGATGCGGCGGCGGTCAAACCGATCGCCCAGCGGTGCGAGCAGCAGGATACCGAACGCGTAGCCAATCTGGGTCAGGGTAGGGACCAGTCCCACATCGCTGACGCTGGCATGAAATGCGCGGCCGATAACGCCGAGCATCGGCTGGCTGTAATAGATTGACGCTACGCTAAGCCCTGCCCCTAGGGCGAGCAAAAAAACAAGTTTGCCGGACAGCGCGTTAGCGGCGGGCGTGGAGACTGCGGAAAGCTGGCTCATGGGCCGCTCCTGAATCAGTGAATGTGCCGCTATTGTTATCCCTAATGACGCACATCTGTAGCCCCGGCGGGGGTACAACTGTTATACAGTAAGCGTATGAATAAAAACTTTAATCCCGCAGGGGATCGTATAGCCATAATGCAGACCTTCGTGCGTATAGTGGAAAGCGGCAGCCTGACCGCTGCGGCTGCGCAGCTGGAAACGACGCAGCCGACGATCAGCCGACGGCTACAGACGCTCGAGCAGATGCTGGGCGTGAAGCTCATCCAGCGCACGACGCATACCATGAAGCTGACCGATGACGGTGAGCGCTGCTATCAGCATGCGCGCAGGCTCATTGAAAGCTGGCAAATGCTGGAAGATGAAGTAAGCGGCGCGCGGGACGAACCGGCAGGGGTGCTGAGGGTACGTGCGCCTCATGCCTTCGGACAGGATCAGCTCATCGGGGCGCTTGGCGACTATCTGCAGCGCTATCCGCAAATCAGTATTGAATGGATCCTCAACGATCGTTCGCCGGATTTTATTCCAGAAGGGATAGACTGTGCGATTCACGTTGGCCCGGTTACCGATCCTGCCGTAGTCGCTGTGCTGCTGGCCGAGGTGCCCCGACTGGTCGTGGCGGCACCATCGGTACTGGCTAGCTATGAGCCGCTGAAAAGGCCTGCAGATCTGGCACGCTTACCCTGGGTTGCGCTGAGCAGTTTTTATCGTAACGACGTGACACTACATCACTCCGCAAGCGGCGAACTCTATCGCTTCGATATATCGCCACGGCTGAGCACGGACAGCCTGTATGCCGTACGTAAAGCGGCAATAAAGGGGCTTGGGGTGGGTATGGTGTCATCATGGGTGGTAAAAGAGGATCTTAAAGCAGGTATCCTGCAGCATATTTTACCGGAGTGGCAGGCTGCACCGCTGCCTATTTACCTGTTATATCCGTACGCGAGCTATTATCCGGCCCGCCTGCGCAAATTTATTGAGCTGATGAAAGAGGTTATGCCTGGCCTTACTGGCACTAGGTCTGCGGGCAAAATAAACGAAGCGGCAACAAGGAGATAGCGAAGCCGTAAATGAAAATAATTCTTGCTTAGTAGCGGAGGGCATGCGTAAATGCGTCATCGGTTTGCAAGACAGACCTTATGAAAGCAGTTTTAGTAAAGCAGTTCACCATAGATACCCTTCTTCGTGAGTCTCCTCCTAAGCGCCTGAATAAGAAACGATCTGGAATACAGACCACGTTCGCCACACAGAGTGGCCAAAATTATCGAGGAAGTCTCAATGTCTAATAAAATGACTGGTTTAGTAAAATGGTTCAACGCTGAGAAAGGTTTCGGCTTCATTACTCCTGACGACGGCAGCAAAGATGTGTTTGTACACTTCTCTGCAATCCAGAGCAACGATTTCAAAACTCTGGACGAAGGTCAAAAAGTTGAGTTCACTATCGAAAACGGCGCTAAAGGCCCAGCAGCAGCGAACGTTGTTGCTCTGTAAGTCTTAAAAGACCGCAGTTTTCAGCGAATACTAAAACCCGCCACGGCGGGTTTTTTCATGTCTAAAGAAAGGTAAAAGCCGGGCCATGCTCTGGCGTTTGGCCCATTCCAGGCTATGCTATTAGTGAAAATAGATTTTATTAACAAGCAGTTGGATGAATTTCAAACAGGAGAGTTTATGGGATTCTGGCGTGTCGTTATTACAATTTTGCTGCCACCCCTTGGCGTACTCATCGGTAAAGGGTTTGGCTGGGCGTTTATTCTGAACATCATCCTGACCCTGCTGGGCTATATCCCCGGCCTGATTCATGGGTTCTGGGTACAGACCCGTAATCCGAACTAAACACAAAACCCGCTGCGGCGGGTTTTTACATCATTGCCGCTCCTGTTTGCAGCTGTGCTAAGCCTCCGCGATTCAGCGGCAATGGGGGATGACGCTCACGCTTATCCACCCTACAAAACCCGCCTCCCCATGCCGTAGGTCGGATAAGTGAAGCGCCATCCGACACATATAAAACCTGCCGCTGTTTACTTTTTCGCTTAAGAATGTTCTGATATTTGCAGCAAGTAAACAGAATAAGAGATGGGATATGTACCAGTTTAAGCCTGGCGCGCAGGCGTTAATTATCGGCTCCCGTACCGACCGGGGCCGGGTCAATATCGGCAAGGCCGTTGAGCTGTTTGGCCAGTGCCTGCCGGGCGAACGATTTGTTAACCCCGTTACCGGCGTGGTGACGCAGTTACCCCTCGAGGCCAACTATCCGCTGTGGCTGGTGACGGGCGACGTGGTGTCGTTCGATGGTCGTGAAGGGTATGCTTTCGTGCGTGCTGAATATCTGATGCCGCTGGATAATCCCTCCGTTTCGCAAACCTCCCAGAAGCAGGCCGTCCGTTAATCCACCAGCTGGCGTAAATACTCGGCCAGCACCTGCGCATGGTTTTGTTCGGCATTTTTAGATCCGTAGAGCAGGGTGACGGTTTGCTCCTTTGCCCGCTGCGCCAGCTTCTCTGCCACATCACGCTGCGCGTTCAGCTCTTCGCGATAGCAGCGGGAAAACTCATTGAAGTCGATGGCTTCGCCGTGAAACGCCTTGCGCAGCTCGTTTGACGGGGCCAGCATTTTGGCCCATTCGTCGAACTGCAAATCCGTTTTCTTCACGCCGCGAGGCCAGAGCCTGTCAACAAAGACGCGATGACCGTCATCCTGCGTAGCCTCATCATAAACTCGTTTACAGCGAATCATCCGAACTCCCTTCAAATTGCGCGATGCGCTGTTCTAACGCATCCGACTGACCGTCGGCAAACACTTCAATCCCGTGCTGCCTTAGCAGCGCTGCGGCGACGCCCTGGCCCGGCAGCGTACTGCCCTGAAACTGACCGTTATAAATCTTCTGGCTGCCGTCGGTTAAAAGGGCAAACTGACAGCCATTCTCCTGCGCCGTTTGCAACGCCAGCCATGCGGCAAACAGATAGGGCTGCGTGACGTCGCTGCCGTCACTTTCGAGTATGTGTACCGTCCCCTGCAGAGCAGCAGAGCCGTCACCTCCGTAAAGTTCCGCGGGCAGGCGAGGCGTGGCAAGCCCGGCAGCAAGCTCCGGACAGTGAACGACGAGACGATCTTCCCGCTGCCAGCGGGCAAGCCGCTCCGTCATCGGGCTTTTTTCAGAGCCGTTATAGCGGACTTTTAAACCCATTAGGCAGGCGCTGACCAGAATTTTTGCTTTCATAGCACGAAGTTTTAGGCAAGGGGATCGCTACGTTACTACAGGAGCGCATGCGGCGGCTACCCTGCTAATTTTTGGCGTTGTCGCGCAAAAGAGATGCGGGTAACCTATGATTCCTTATGTCGTACCGTGCTGCTTTCATAAGGATAATCAACAAAATGCCTGCCTCAACCCTTAAATCAACCCTGCGCATTGCTCTTGTCGGTGATTTTAACCCGGCGGTGATTGCCCATCAGGCTATACCGCTGGCCTTAGACAACGCTGCGCTTGCCGTCGGCGTAACGGCTGACTATGACTGGCTACCCACTCCCGAAGTTAACAGCCCGGAGGATCTGGTGGGTTATGACGCCATCTGGTGCGTTCCGGCAAGCCCCTACCAGAATGACGACGGCGCGTTTCTGGCCATTCGCTACGCCCGTGAAAACGGCATTCCTTTCCTGGGCACCTGCGGTGGGTTCCAGTATTCCATCGTGGAATACGCGCGTAACGTAATGGGGTGGGACGATGCGGGCCACGCAGAGACCGACGTAGAGGGCCGCCTGGTCATAGCCCCGCTTGCCTGTTCGCTGGTAGAAAAAAAGGACGTTATCAGGCTGGCAGCGGAATCAAAGATCGCGGCTGCCTACGGCAGGACTGAGATTGAAGAGGGCTACCACTGTAGCTACGGTGTTGCTGACCTGTTCATCGAAGCGCTGGAGCAGCAGCCGCTCAAAGCTACCGGCTGGGATAACCAGGGCGCCATCCGCGCGATTGAGCTGACCGATCACCCGTTCTTCGTGGGCACGCTTTTTCAGCACGAAAGAAACGTATTAAAAGACCGGCCAGCCCCGCTGGTGGAAGCTTTACTTCGCGCGGCGAGGGAATAATTCTAAGTGTTGGAGCGGGCCGGTGTAGCACCAATCTCCACGTTACGCCCGGCCCTGGCGCCGAAGATCCCCATTACAACTGACAATACCGCGAGGCCCAGCAGCGGCATGCTCCAGCTGTCGGACATATCGTGAATTTTCCCCATCAGCGGCGGGCCGAACGCGGCGAGGAGATAGCCTACGCACTGCGCCATGCCGGAAAGCGCTGCCGCCTGGTGGGCGGACCCCGTACGCAGGCCGATGAATGACAGGCCGAGGATCATCGCCGCGCCTGAGCCGAAGCCGCCCACGCAGACCCACACGCTGGCATAGTCCGGCAGCAGCCACAGCCCCAGAGCGCTGACACACCACAGCGCTGCCATCAGTAGCGCGATGCCTCGCTGGTCTTTCAGGCGGCTGAGGATCATGCCGACAAACAGGCCGGGAATGGCGGTGGCCAGCTGCAGCAGGCCGTGCAGAGAGCCCGCCTGCGCTTCGCTGTAGCCGTGGCTGATAAGGATGGAGGGGAGCCAGCCGATAATCACATAGTAAATAAACGAATTTATGCCCAGATACATCGTGACCTGCCAGGCCAGCGGCGAAGACCAGATGCCGCGATTGTGCAGCGCAGCGTTGGTGCTGAGGCTGGCGGGCGCATGATTTTTCAGCTGCGGAAGCCACAGCAGCGCGGCGACAATCGGGAAGATCATCAGCGAAAGCATTGCGCCCTGCCAGCCGTAGCCGTGCAGCGCAACGGGAACAACCATCACCGAACCGAGCGCGGCGGCGACGCCCATGGTCAGCGAGTAGGCACCCGTCAGGCGGGCCACCTGGCCGGGGAAATCGCGCTTAATCAGGCTCGGGAGCAGCACGTTACCCATGGCGATGCCGCAGCCGATCATCGCCGTCCCGACATAAAGCAATGCGATGCTGCCTGCAGAACGCGCGGCGATACCGGCGCAAATAAACAGCATGGCCCCGAACAGGCTGCGTTCCGTACCAAAGCGGCGTGCAATGCCTGCCGCCATCGGGGAGACGATAGCGAAGGCCAGCAGGGGCAGAGTGGTAAGGATGCCGGTCTGCGCCGTAGTGAGTCCGAAGGCGTCACGGACCATATCCAGAAGCGGTGCCGCCCCGGTAAACGTCACGCGCAGCGTGGTGGCAATCATCAGAATACCGAGCAGCAGCAGGCCGTGCTTTTTGATGCTCGCCGAAGAGGAAGTCGTCATTGTTGTTATCCCTTAAAATCGAGCCACGAAGATACACGCTTCCGGGATGGTTTTAATCAACGTAAAATGCCAGATTATCCCTAAAATCGGACATTGTGATGGAGCGAGGCTTAGCCTTAGAGGGGTTTGACCCGGACAGTAACATCCGGGCCGCGCAGGCGTTTCGTATCCGTGTGGCAGAGAGCGTAAAGGAGATCCCGTTTCATCAGCACCGCAAAGGCCAGCTGATCCTCGCCCTGCACGGGGGCATCACCTGCGAAGTTGAGCAGGCGATGTGGATGGTGCCGACGCAGTACGCCGTATGGATCCCCGGCTCAATGCCGCACAGCAACCGTGCCACGACCCATGCCCGCATCTGCTTTCTGTTTATCGAACCCGGGGCGATTGCCATGCCGGACCAGTGCTGTACGCTGAAAATATCACCGCTCGTCAGGGAGCTGATACTGAGGCTTGCGCAGCAGCCCCATGATGAAGCCACGCCAGCCCAGGAGCGCCTTGTGCAGGTGCTGTTTGACGAGCTGCCGCATCAGCCGGTGGAGCAGCTACGCTTGCCCATGTCCCGCCATCCGAAAATCCGCCAGATAGCCGAGCGCCTGGCAGCGTACCCCGCCGAGCGACGTACGCTGGCGCAGTGGGCGTCGGTGCTGGCGATGAGCGAGCGAAACCTCGCCCGGCTGGTGGTGAAGGAGACGGGGCTGAACTTCCGCCGCTGGCGTCAGCAGCTGCAGGTGATTATTGCCCTGCAGCTGCTGATTGACGGCGAAACGGTGCAGAAGGTGGCGCAGGCGCTGGGGTATGAGTCCACCAACGCCTTTATTACCATGTTCAGAAACGCGCTGGGGACGACGCCGGGGCGATACCTGGCGTCGCTGAGCGCTTAGACCGTGCTGACTACGGTCGCGGAACAGGTTAACCGCCGGGTTCCGATCTACCCGGCGGCCATTATGACCTTCACCGGGCTACTGCTTACCAATAACCAGCGAGACCAGTCCTGCGGCAATCAGCGGGCCAACGGGCACGCCCCGGAACAGGGCCACGCCCAGCACGGTGCCGACCAGCAGGCCCGCTACCAGCGTCGGCTGGCTGCTCATCAGCGTAACGCCCCGGCCGCCGAGCCAGGAGACGGCAACGCCGACGATAATGGCGACGACCGACTTCCAGTTGGTAAAGGAGTGTAGCAGCGTGCTGGCGGGGAGGGTGCCGCTGGCGATGGGGGCCATCACGCCGATGGTGAGAATGATTATCCCGACGGTAAGACCCTGTTTTTCAATCCACGGGAAGAACTGGCTGAGCGGCGTGACCCGCACGATGATCAGCACCAGTATGGAAACCGCAACGGTAGTATTATGGCTGGCGAACCCGAGGGCCGCGAGGCCAAGTAAAATAAGTAACGTTGAGTCGAAGATCATGGCATTTCCTTGCAAAACAAAGGGAAGGTGTTTTTTTTATTGTTGATAAACACTCTACCTGTCGCGCTTTAATTTCGCTTCGCTTTTTCACCGCGCAGCGTCTATTTGTGCAAGTGACCGAATGCCCAGCTCGGACGGCGGCCTACATCATAAATATGCAACAGAAAGCTGATATTACTTGCTCCTGCGGCCCGACAAATCAGGCCTGACGTGGGAGAGTGAGATGAACGATCCGCTGTTTTACGAGGTGCTTTACATTACCGGTGCTTTTATCGCGATGATCTCCACGCTGGTGGCATCGGTATTGCTACTCGATCGCTATCGCTGGTAACAACCCTTTCCAGAGTGGAAACGGCTCTTAAACGGGCATTCTCCTCGACCCGCTCAGGCCTCTGCTAAACTTAACCCCGTAAGTTTTCGCTATTCTGTATTTCAACCAGAACGGGAGGATGTATGGGTTTAATCAGTTTCGTGAAGGAAGCAGGTGAAAAGATACTCCACGCGGTCACCGGCACGGCGCACGCCGCGGATCAAAATGAACTTCTTAAAGAGCATCTGAAGAAAACAGGGCTACAGGACGCCGATAAAGTTGACGTTAAGGTAGAAAACGGAAAGGCGGTGGTCACCGGGGATGGGTTAAGTCAGGAAGCAAAAGAGAAGATCCTGATTGCCGTCGGCAACGTAGAGGGAATTGCCGGCGTTGAAGACAACGTTACGGTGCAAGATGCTGCAGAAGAAAGCCAGTACTACACCGTGAAATCAGGCGATACGCTAAGCGCTATCTCAAAGCAGGTTTACGGCGATGCGAATCAGTACAACAAGATTTTTGAAGCCAATAAGCCGATGCTGAAAAGTCCGGATAAAATCTATCCTGGCCAGGTGCTTCGCGTACCTAAGTAGCCTCAGTAATATAACCATCATCAACGCGCGGGCGCGCTGATGATGGTTATCTTTTCATAAATTCAGAAAATTCAATTCGCTTAGAGAAATCAAGCTTGAACGACACGTCAGGGATGTGAGTTCTTCGGACCTGTCTAAAGTGCCATTCAAAGATATTTCGGACAGACTGATGGTGGATTGCTTCTCGCTGCGATTGCATAGGAGTAATATCTAAGCTTGACTATCGTCAGGTAATGAGGAAGGGTTTAACGGGTTAATTAATCAGCTAAATAAGGAAACACCCAGCCTACGGTTTGCAGTGAAACATTGATGGCATATCATGAAACACATCACTAAATCCTAATGTATAGAATTTAAGTTTTAACAATCATTATGGTGACGTTTTAGTGAAGCGTTTTATTAATGTAGGAGAAGACTTCCCGACCTTATAAGCCGGGAAGGAATACCCTTAGTTACCGGTGACGGCTGCCGCTGCGACAGGGTGATCAGAGTTTGCTACAACGGTAGCGCGGGCAACAGGATGATGCCCGTCACCGGTAGCTGCAGCGACCGCTACAGGATGATCGGCTGATGCTACTGCGGCGGTTCGGGCCACAGGATTGTTTCCTTCACCAGTAGCCGCAGCGACCGCTACAGGATGATCGGCGGATGCCACTGCGGTAGTTCGTGCAATCGGATGGTTGGCAAATGCAGAAAACGTAGCGGTAGTCAGGACAAGCGTTAAAATCATTTTTTTCATAGTATTACTCCTAATCTTAAATCTGAATTATTTAGGTGAAACTGTATTCTAAATAGTTCGCAATATTTCTCATAAGATGAAACACCGACCGCCTTGGCTGTTCAGTCTGCATCAAATGGCAGGTAAGCGACTTCAGGCAGCGATGTTCCAAATGCATTTCTCACCTGCTGGAGAAAGCACCCTATATTGATAAGCTAAATGAGATCTTATTAACAGAGCGTTTTTATTTAATTTTAAATGACACGAATATTACATTTATCCTTATTTTTATCAAAGTTGATTGATTTGCAACATTTTCAGAATGAAGAGTTATCTCTATTCCTTCCACAAGCGTGGGATTATTGAAAAATTAACTTTAACTGAAAAGAGGAAGTATGCAGGATGCCATAAAGGTGCTTCTGCACCTTTACATCGGTGTTTTTGACCGACTGCGCGACTGCGGTGATACGCAGCCATGAAGAGAAGGCTTATTAAAGGGCGCAGAAACCCACAGCGACTTTTCTGAACATGAATAAGCTATTGATAAAGAAAGAAATCAGCCAGGGTTTTATTTTAACTGGCTGATTTGATTAGTTAGTTATGAGATTCTGAAGTCTGCTTCTGGAACAGCTCCCTGAACACAGGATAGATATCGTCCTGGTCACGGATGTGCTGCATGGCGAAGTTATCGAACGTTGACTGTAAATTCTCGTACTCGCGCCACAGCGTCTGGTGCGCGCGACGGGTGATTTCGATGTAGCTGTAATAACGCACCACCGGCAGCAGTTTCTTCGCCAGGATCTCATGGCACAGCGGGGAGTCATCGGCCCAGTTATCGCCGTCCGAAGCCTGCGCGGCATAGATGTTCCACTGCGCCGGGTCATACCTCTCTTTCACGACTTCATCCATCAGCTTCAGGGCGCTCGACACAATGGTGCCGCCGGTTTCCTGTGAATAGAAGAACTCGTGCTCGTCCACCTCTTTTGCCTGGGTGTGGTGGCGGATATAGACCACCTCGACGTTTTTATAGGTCCGGCTCAGGAACAGATAGAGCAGGATGTAAAAACGCTTTGCCATGTCCTTCGTCGCCTGGTCCATGGAGCCGGAGACGTCCATCAGACAGAACATTACGGCCTGGCTCGACGGTTCGGCACGCTTTTCGTAGTTTTTATAACGCAGATCGAAAGTATCGATAAACGGCACGCGCTTGATTTTCTCGCGCAGTTCGGCGATTTCGTTGCGCAGCCGTTCTTCCTCCAGCAGCCGTGCGGGCTCGCTTTTGCTGACGATCTCCAGGCTGTCTTCAAGCTCATGCAGCGCCCGACGCTTACCAGCCGTCATTGCCGTACGCCGCGCTAGTGAGTTTTGCAGCGAGCGCACCACGGCGATATTGGCCGGCACGCCGTTGGACGTGTACCCGGCACGGTGCGTTTTGAACTCGTTGAGCTGCCGGTGCTGATTTTTCTTCAGGTTGGGCAGGGCGAGATCCTCAAACAGCAGGTCGAGGTACTCATCTTTTGAGATCTGAAATACAAACTCATCCTGCCCTTCACCATCCTGACTTGCCTGGCCCTGCCCGGCACCACCGCCACCACCGCCGCCCTGCGGGCGTTCGATGCGGTCGTTTTGCACAAAATGATCGTTGCCGGGATGGACGCGATGGCGCAGTCCGCCTCGTCCCTGGTGAAACATCGGTTCGCTGATATCTTCACTGGGGATGGATACAGATTCGCCGCTGTCGACGTCGGTGACCGAACGCTTGTTGATGGCCCCGGAAATCGACTGTTTGATTTGCGCTTTGTAACGGCGCAGGAAGCGCTGGCGGTTAACCGCGCTCTTGTTTTTGCCGTTCAGTCGCCTGTCAATAAAATAGGCCATAGTTCCCCCAAACTTCTTTGCCAACTGCGCAGGGGTGCCACGGCTGTGGCACCCGGTGGTGACTTAAGACGTTTATGAAGATTTGCGCACCCGCAGATACCATTCGCACAGCAGACGGACCTGTTTACGGGTGTAGCCTTTCTCCATCATACGATCGACAAAGTCATCGTGTTTCTTCTGCTCGTCGGTCGAGGTTTTGGCGTTGAACGAGATAACGGGCAGAAGCTCTTCGGTATTCGAGAACATTTTCTTCTCGATGACCGTGCGCAGCTTCTCGTAGCTGGTCCAGTTAGGGTTACGACCATTATTGTGGGCGCGGGCGCGCAGCACGAAGTTAACGATTTCATTACGGAAATCTTTCGGGTTGCTGATGCCGGCTGGTTTTTCAATTTTTTCCAGTTCCGCATTCAGGGATTCACGGTCAAACAGCTGGCCGGTATCCGGGTCGCGGTACTCCTGATCCTGGATCCAGAAGTCAGCATAGGTCACATAACGGTCGAAGATGTTTTGCCCATACTCTGAGTAGGATTCCAGGTACGCCGTCTGGATCTCTTTGCCGATAAATTCGGCGTATTTAGGGATCAGATAGCCTTTCAGGTGTTCAAGATATTTCTCGGCGATATCCTGAGGGAACTGCTCGCGCTCAATCTGCTGTTCCAGAACGTAGAACAGGTGCACCGGGTTAGCCGCCACTTCCACATGGTCAAAGTTGAACACGCGAGAGAGGATCTTAAACGCGAAGCGCGTCGACAGCCCATTCATACCTTCATCCACACCGGCGTAATCGCGATACTCCTGGTAGGATTTCGCTTTCGGATCGGTGTCCTTCAGGCTTTCACCGTCGTACACCCGCATTTTGGAGTAAATGCTGGAGTTTTCCGGCTCTTTCAGACGCGACAGAATGGAGAAGCGTGACAGGGTTTCCAGCGTGCCCGGGGCGCAAGGCGCATGGGACAGCTCGCTGTGTTTAAGCAGCTTCTCGTAGATTTTGATCTCTTCGGAGATGCGCAGGCAATAAGGCACTTTGACGATGTACACGCGGTCAAGGAACGCCTCATTGTTTTTGTTATTTCGGAAAGTCACCCATTCTGATTCGTTGGAGTGTGCCAGGATAATGCCGTTGAACGGCAGGGCGGAGATCCCCTCGGTGCCGTTGTAGTTCCCCTCCTGGGTTGCGGTTAGCAGCGGATGGAGCACTTTAATCGGCGCTTTGAACATCTCGACGAATTCCATGATGCCCTGGTTTGCCCGGCACAGCGCGCCTGAGTAACCGTAGGCATCCGGGTCATTCTGCGCATGGTTTTCAAGCTTGCGAATGTCCACCTTACCGACCAGCGCTGAGATATCCTGGTTGTTCTCGTCGCCCGGCTCGGTTTTGGCAATGGCAATCTGCGCGAGAATTGACGGCCAGACTTTTACGACGCGGAATTTAGTGATATCCCCGCCGAACTCCTGCAAACGTTTTGCCGCCCACGGCGACATAATGGTGCCGAGGTAGCGGTTAGGCACGCCATATTCTTTTTCAAGAATCGACGCATCTTCCTGAGGGTTAAACAGGCATAGCGGGTGGTCATTCACCGGGCTGCGCTCGCCGTTGGCGCTAAGGGTATAAATAGGCACCCGCTGCATCAGCGCTTTCAGACGCTCGGCAAGTGAAGACTTACCGCCACCCACCGGCCCCAGCAGATACAGGATCTGTTTCTTCTCTTCCAGGCCCTGGGCTGCGTGTTTCAGGTAAGCAACAATCTGTTCAATGGCTTCTTCCATGCCATAGAACTCTTCAAATGCCGGGTAGCGGGAGATAACCCGGTTCGAAAAGAGACGGGATAGACGTGGCTCCGTGGCAGTGTCCACCATCACTGGCTCACCGATGGCCATCAATAGCCTTTCTGCCGCGTTGGCATAGGCACTGCGATCTTGCTTACAGATGGCAAGAAATTCCTGCAGTGTGAACTCTTCGTCCTTGGCAGCTTCATAACGCTGGCGATAGTGATCGAATATATTCATGGCATGCCGTCCTTTCGTTTTTAGCACAGGTTAGAGAGCCGAAGGTAATAGTAATGGGGGCTCCCGGAAGACGTATTCTGAGTACAGCAACCCTTATGCCAACTTCTCTGTCATGGTGCTTGTGGGACTGTCGTCAGAGTAATTCACCTTCTTAAAATAAAGCGTAGATGGCATTTGCAAAACTTGCATACGGCCGCGGTCCAATTTCAATGACTTATCAATAACTCATCCTAATATATCTGCGCAAAGGCTAAGCGCTTTCATACAGGCGTCACAAAACTGACAGCCCGTCGTCATGTTCATCCGTGATGGTATGTGGTTTGAATGTTAACAATGATCGGTAAAAAATTTGGGATACGCGGCGGAGGCGGTTAAACTGCCAGCGCTGATTATTTGATTAAAGGACTTAATGGATTGTGAGCAAATTCAAAATTCTGGCATTAGGGGCTTTGATTGCCTCATCTTTTACGGCAGCCCATGCCGAAGGCCCGTGGTCGTTAGGCGCCGCAGTGCTGGTGACCCCGAATCCGTATAAAGGCGATCAGGACCGGGTTTATCCGGTACCCATGATTGGTTATGAAGGAGAAGACTTCTTCCTGCGCGGCTTTAACGCCGGCTATTACCTGTGGAATGACAAGGTCGACAAGCTCGCAGCGATCGTTTACTACGATTCACTGCACTTCAAACCGAAAGACAGCAACTACAGCAGCATGCGTTCGCTCGACAGCCGTAAATCGACGATGATGGGCGGGCTATCCTACGTCCACAACACCGATTATGGTTTCCTGCGCACCGTGCTGGCAGGCGACATGCTGGGTAACAGTAACGGTATCAACTGGGATATGGCGTGGCTGTACCGCTATAACACCGATCGTCTGACGCTGACGCCGGGCATCGGCGTGCAGTGGAGCAGCGAAAATCAGAATGAATACTACTATGGCATAAGCAAGAAAGAGTCCAGCCGCAGCGGATTGCGTTCGTACGATCCGGACGACAGCTGGTCGCCATACGTGGAGCTTTCCGTGAACTATAAGCTGACGGACAGCTGGAACGTCTTCGGCATGGGCCGCTATATCCGCCTGGCCGATGAGGTCACGGATAGCCCGATGATTGAGAAGCAGTGGACCGGGGTGCTCCTCACCGGGATTACCTACAGTTTCTGATGGTGCATCTGTGTATTATCACGGGGCGCTTTCGCCCCGTTTGCATTATGGTGGTGCAACCGAATAAGGAGGCGTCATGACAAAACAAATTCTCTTTCCTCATGCTCCGGCGTTACCGGCTATCGGCCAGGGAACGTGGTATATGGGTGTTGAACCGTCGAAACGGGCGGATGAAGTCCGTGCGCTGCAAACGGGCATCGATCTGGGCCTGCGGCTGATCGACACGGCGGAAATGTATGCCGACGGTGGCGCGGAGCTGGTTGTTGGTGAGGCCATGGCCGGACGCCGCGACGACGTTTTTCTGGTGTCAAAAGTGTATCCCTGGAACGCGGGCGGGCAACGGGCAGCTGCGGCCTGCGAGGCTAGCCTCAAACGCCTGAAGACCGACTATCTCGACCTCTATCTTCTCCACTGGCGCGGCGATATCCCGCTTGAAGAAACCGTCGTCGCGATGGAAAAGCTAAAGCAGCAGGGCAAAATCCGCCGCTGGGGCGTGTCAAATCTGGACGCCGACGATATGCAGGAATTGCTGGGCATTGAGGGCGGGGGTGAGTGCGCGACTAATCAGGTGCTCTATCATCTGGCTTCACGCGGTATCGAGCATGATTTACTGCCGTGGTGCCAGCAGCACGCTATCCCGGTCATGGCCTATTGCCCGCTGGCCCAGGCAGGCCGCCTGCGTAACGGGTTGTTTAATCACTCCCGCCTCAACGAACTGGCGGCGGAGAAGGGCGTTACTATGGCGCAGCTTCTGCTAGCCTGGGTAATCAGCCACGAGGGCGTGATGGCAATCCCCAAAGCGGGAAGCACCGAACACGTGCGGGAGAATGCCGCGGCGCTGGCGGTTGAACTAAGCAAAGATGAACTGGCGGTGATGGAAAAGGCGTTCCCGGCGCCGGGCCGCAAAACGCCGTTAGATATGGTCTAGCTCTTCTTCGCGATGCGCAGCGTGGCCGCCAGGCGAGAAGGTTTGTCAGCGGTGGCCTTTTGTGACGTTGTCACGCACGCGGTTTCAACGCAGACAAAGGTTTTGTAGCCGTCATCCGGCATATCGCCCATCGAAACGGACAGCGCAGGGCCCGGGTTCCAGCCCACAACGTTGCTCTGATGATGGTGCACAACGTCGATGGTGCGTTTCATGCTGGCGTCGTGGATCACGCTGCAGTCGTCTGCCTCAAGGTAGAGGCGGTCGGTTCGGTCCGGGAAGGTCTGCACGCCGTCGGTCAGCTCGCCTTTCGCGCCGTCCAGCACTTTATCGATGTAGGCCTTGCCGAGGCCGCTGACCTTAACCGCGCTGATATCACCGACGGTGAAATAGGTATGCAGGGCTGCGGTTGTTTCGAACTCACCGTGTGCTTCCAGCTCCATTTCGCAGGTTTTACCGAGTCTGAAACGCGCATACAGCGTAAAGTCGTGCGGCCACAGTTTGCGGCTCTCTTCGCTGTTTTGCAGCTCAAAGGTCAGCGACACGCCGTTTTCATCTTCGTTATGGGCGCTCAGCGTCCACGGCAGATTACGGGCGAAACCGTGCGCTGGCAGATCTTTCTGTTCTGCCGGGCCAAACCACGGCCAGCAAATCGGCACGCCGCCGCGCAGGGCCTTGCCGTGTTTAAACGGCGTGATGTCGCTCAGCCACAGTACTTCTTCCTCACCCGCTGGCTGCCAGGAGAGCAGATGCGCCCCCTGTAAAGCCACGGATGCGCGAACCTGTGGATGGTCGACAACAATCACGTCCAGCTCATCCTGCTTGCGAAGTGAGAGAACCGGAGCGATCTGTTCAATAACCGGAAGGGCAAAAATTTTACTAATCATTGACTCAACCTATATATCGAAAGCGAAAAAAAAAGGCGACCGTGATGGTCGCCCTTATGGAATCAACTGCTCATCTCAACTTATTTAGAGATGTGGGCAATCAGGTCCAGTACTTTGTTTGAGTAGCCAGTTTCGTTGTCGTACCAGGAAACCAGTTTCACGAAGTTGTCGTTCAGTGCGATACCAGCTTTAGCATCGAACACGGAAGTGCAGATTTCGCCGTTGAAGTCAGTAGAAACAACGTCGTCTTCGGTGTAACCCAGAACGCCTTTCATTGGGCCTTCAGAAGCCGCTTTGATTGCTTTCTTGATTTCTTCGTAAGACGCTGCTTTTTCCAGACGAACGGTCAGGTCAACAACAGACACGTTTGGAGTTGGAACGCGGAACGCCATACCGGTGATTTTGCCGTTCAGCTCTGGCAGAACAACGCCTACAGCTTTAGCAGCACCGGTAGAAGAAGGGATGATGTTCTGAGCTGCGCCGCGGCCGCCGCGCCAGTCTTTGTGAGACGGGCCATCAACAGTTTTCTGAGTTGCGGTGGTTGCGTGAACGGTAGTCATCAGACCTTCAACGATACCGAAGTTGTCGTTGATAACTTTAGCCAGTGGAGCCAGGCAGTTAGTGGTGCAAGATGCGTTAGAAACGATGTCCTGACCTTCGTACTTATCGAAGTTAGCGCCTTTAACGAACATTGGCGTTTTGTCTTTAGAAGGACCAGTCAGAACAACTTTCTTAGCGCCAGCAGTGATGTGCTTACGAGCAGTTTCGTCAGTCAGGAACAGACCCGTTGCTTCTGCAACAACGTCAACGTTGACTTCGTTCCACTTCAGGTTAGCCGGGTCACGTTCTGCGGTAACACGGATAGTTTTGCCGTTAACAACCAGGTGGCCGTCTTTCACTTCTACAGTACCGTTGAAACGACCGTGAGTGGAGTCGTACTTCAGCATGTAAGCCATGTAGTCTGCGTCTAACAGATCGTTGATTGCAACGATTTCGATGTCAGAACGTTCCTGAGCAGCACGGAAAACAATACGGCCGATACGGCCAAAACCGTTGATACCTACTTTGATAGTCATATATTCCACCAGCTATTTGTTAGTGAATAAAAGGTTGGCTGTAAAATTACAAAAACCTTACGCAGCGTCAAGCGGAATCGTGTCAATCATTGCGACAAATCAATCATCGGAGCAGCAATTGTACGATAAAACCGCTTCACGTTTCCCTTTGAGCTTCTAAGCACATGGGGGCAGTTTTGAGCATTTTAAAGGGCATCAGAAACAAAAATGTGACTGCGATCACATATGATGCCGGGCCAGAAATTCAGGGCTAAGTTTAGATCAAAAAGCCGCGCGGTGTTGTTAATTTTTTGTTAGAATCATACTGTTATCAGTAACAGTTGCAACCGCATGAGAGCTACGCCCATGGCTAACCAATTACCTCCTGATTCAGCGAAGAAAAATCTCAATGAGATGCAGTTTTACGTTACCCAGAAACATGGCACCGAGCCGCCATTTTCCGGGCGGCTGCTGCACAACAAGCGGGAAGGCGTTTACCACTGCCTGGTCTGCGACGCGCCGCTGTTTATGTCCGACTCGAAATATGACTCGGGCTGCGGCTGGCCCAGCTTCTACGAGCCGGTCAGCGAGACGGCTATCACCTACATCAAAGACTTTTCCCACGGCATGGAGCGGGTCGAAATTCGCTGTGGAAACTGTGAAGCGCACCTGGGACACGTTTTCCCCGACGGCCCGCAGCCTACGGGTGAGCGCTACTGCGTCAACTCCGCCTCGCTGAGCTTCACCGACGAGGAAAACGGCGAGCAGACTGAAGGTTGAAGAATCGATTCAGCAAATTATTCCACAGGAAGCGTAAATCATGATGAATCTGGACGAAATGTTGGCATCGATGACCCCGGAAGTGTATCAGCGGCTGATGACCGCCGTTGAAACGGGAAAATGGCCGGACGGCGTGGTGCTGACTCCGGAACAGAAAGAGAACAGCATGCAGCTGGTGATGATGTGGCAGACACGCCATAACAGCGATCCGCAGCATATGACCATCGGCACCGACGGCAACATCGTGATGAAGAGCAAGCAGCAGCTGAAGGCGGAATTCGGCATTGAGCCTGCGCCGATTGTGACGGTAAAGCTGTAGCGTTTTATAGGTGGATGAATCCCCCAAGTGTTTAAACCCTCTCCCGAAGCGGAGAGGGTTTAGTTTAACGGTCAGTGTTTTGTCTTAATCCCCAGCGTTTCCGCAAGCTGCTTCGCCAGCTGATTATTATCGTCCGCGCCATACTCCCAGAACATCGCACCACCTAAACCTTTACTCTTGATGTACTCGCCTTTAATTGCCACCGATTTTGGATTCTCGTATGAGATAGCAAACAGATCTTTGCCGTCGGCAGACTTCATGGTCAGGTAAGGGACTTTTGCGTCGTCATCCCACCGCTCGGTAAAGCGCTTCTGCGGATCGTTGAGCAGTTTGCTGACGATGTCGTTGTACTTGAAGTAGCTGTCTTTGGTGAGGTCTAATCCGAATGCAGAGAAAACAGCCCTTTCTGGTGCGCCGAACCAGGGCTGGGTAACCGGATGTTTGGCGGCATCAGCCTTGTCCCAGTCAATGCCAGGCTCCGTGGCGCGTTTGGGTACGCGACCATAGAAGCCAATCCCCAGATTCATCTGCGAAGGCTTCAGACCAGCGGCCAGATAGTTGTTTACCACGAAATCAGCGCTGTATTTATCCGCAGCGGCGACGGTCGGCCAGGCTTTCGAATCGAACAGATTAGAGTTGAAATACTGCGTGCCGTACGCCATGTCGTAGGTCATCAGGTTGATGTAGTCCAGCGCGGGCGCAATGGCCTTCACGTCGACCCACTCTTTAGGGCTCTGTACGTTGGCCCCGACGGCGATGGTCAGTAGTTTTTGTTTGCCTAAAGCCTGGCGCAGCTCGTTGAGCAGGGCGGTGAAGTTGTCGCGGTCGGCTTTGGTTGCGTCCACCAGCCCCCAAGCGCCATTAATCGGGTACTCCCAGTCCAGATCGATGCCATCCAGGCCATATTGATTAATGACGTCCTGTGCGGACCTGATAAACACTGCCCGGCTTTCCGGCGTGGCGGCCGCACCGGAGAAGCCCCGGGCGCCCCAGCCTCCGACCGACAGCAGGACCTTCAGCTGCGGGTTCTGATTACGCAGCTGCGGCACTTTTTGCAGATCGGACATCACTTTTGGCGACAGCAAGATCTGGTGCAGCTTCGCGGCATCCTTCAGGGCGACGTTGGTTTCGCCTTTCTCGTTGTTATAAATCAGTCCAAACGAGTAATTAAGGTGGGTTATCTGACGGACGTCAAGCTTGTCGATATCGCCGCCGGGACCGGCGGTAACGTCGCCGCCGCCGTTGAAGTAGCCGACGGAAAGATAGTTTTCTGCCTGGGCCGCGCTGGCCCAGACGAGTTGCATGACTGCCAGCAGCGGCAGCAGCTTGCGCGTGAATTTCATAGCGGTTCCTCTTTGACGGGCAATACAGGAAAACCTGCTCACATCGGGGATCCACAACGAGCAGGTTAAAATCAGCTAAAGCGCTGAATAAATAAGCAAGATTATTATGAGAGCGCTCTCATTCAAGCGCGAGGAAAGAAAGTTAAAAATGAGAGCGGCGTCGAAAAGTAACCGGGCGCGGCTGCGCCCATAATTTACTGGCAGAAGAAATCAGAGAGGGTCATCAGCCCCGCGCCCGCGGCGGACATATCCTGAAAGGCGAGCAGGCTGTCCTGCGGGGAGATGTTCACGCCACGGCAGCCATCGGTAATGACCGTGACCTCGTATCCGAGATCGAGCGCGTCCAGCACCGTGAATTTCACACAGTAGTCGGTGGCGAGGCCAAGTATAGCCAGCGCTGAAACGCCGCGCTCGCGCAGCCAGGCATCGAGGCCCGTTTTCTGACGGCGACCGTTATCAAAAAATGCGCTGTAGCTGTCGATGGCAGGGTTTTCACCCTTGTGAAAGATTGCATCGATGCTTTCCGCGTTCAACAGCGGATGAAGGGCCGCGCCATCGCCGTTCTGGATACAGTGATCCGGCCACCAGGTCTGGGGATAGCCGTCCAGTTCGCCCTGCGTATACGGCTCTGTGGCCTGCACGCTGGCAAAGCTGCCGTGGTTCGCCGGATGCCAGTCCTGGGAGGCGATAACCAGTTCGCCACGGGCTTTCGCGTAATCGATCATCGCGTTAGCCACGTCGATGGTGCTGTCGCCTTCCGGCACGGCCAGCGCGCCGCCCGCGCAGAAATCATTCTGCAAATCGACCAGTAACAATGCACGCTTATTCATAGGCTCTCCTCACTCGTCCGGCGTCAGTTCGCCACGCAGGTTGCAGGACATTGCTTCGCGGATGGCTTGTACGTCCAGCCCCTGGCTAAGCAGATAGTGCAGTTTAGTCAGCGTGGCTTCCACCGTCATATCATAGCCGCTAATCACTCCCGCCTGGGCCAGCGCGTTGCCCGTAGCGTAACCGCCCATATTCACCTTTCCGGACATGCACTGGGTCAGGTTAACCACCACAATGCCCCGCGAGCAAGCTTCCTGAAGCTCTTTCAGAAACGCGCCGTGCTGGGGCGCATTGCCCACGCCGTAGGAGCGAAGGATCAGAGCTTTGACCGGCTGGCGCAGGAAGTTACCCACCACGTCGGCGGAAATCCCAGGATAAATGGTCACCACGCCAATCGGCTGCGGCGTAATAGGGTGAACGATTAGCTCACCCTCACCGTGCGGCGCAGCGGGGGTATTAAGACGGCGAATATGAATGCCTGCTTCCAGCAGCGGAGCGAGGTTCGGGGAGGCGAAGGCGTCAAAACCGTCGGCATGGGCTTTGGTGGTGCGGTTCCCGCGATAGAGACGGTTATTGAAGAACAGCGTCACTTCGTTGATCGGGAAATTGGCCGCCACGTACAGAGAGTTCAACAGATTGATCTGCCCGTCGGAACGCAGCTCCGCCAGCGGGATTTGCGATCCGGTGACGATAACCGGCTTGCTGAGGTTCTCCAGCATAAACGACAGGGCCGAGGCGGTGAACGCCATGGTGTCCGTACCGTGCAGGATCACGAAGCCGTCGTACTCGTCGTAATGGGCTTTAATGTCGTCGGCGATATGCTGCCAGTCTTCCGGCGTCATGTCCGAGGAGTCCATCAGCGGCTGGTATTCATGAATGGTGAAGTCGGGCATCTCCTGGCGATGAAATTCAGGCATCAGCGCCAGCTGGCGCTGGAGATGGCCGGAGACCGGAATATAGCCGTGTTCGGAGCGCTGCATACCGATGGTACCGCCGGTATAGGCAACGTAGATGGATTTTTTTTGCATGAGTGGACTCAGGGCTTTTTACATTATGGGGCGCAGTATAAGGGGCTGGTGGGAAAAAATCAGCCCGGCGATTGCCGGGCTGAAATTAATGCTTACCTTACATCTCCGCAGGTGAGGCAGAAGGCGTAGCGGTTTTGCGGATCGTTCAGGGTGCCGAACTTGTCGTTCTGCGCTTTCACCGCCAGCGCTGCGTTCGCCAACGGGGCAGGCAGATAAGCCTGAATCGCCTCCGGCAGCATGGCGCGCACTGAGCCGTTCATGCTGTTAAACACCATGTCCACGAAGCTCGGGTCATCCTGCCAGAAGTCCAGATGCCAGCTTTTCAGCTTCGCCAGCTCGGCCGCTTTGGCAACGGCGTCGTCGAAGTCGCCAAGGCTGTCCACCAGGCCGTTAGCTTTCGCGTCCTGACCGGTCCAGACGTGGCCCTGGGCTATCTGGTCGATTTGCTCTGGGGTTTTCTTACGGGACTCGGCGACCAGGCCGATAAAGCGTTTGTAGCCGTTTTCAATGGTCAGCTGCATCATTTGCCCGACTTCCGGCGGCAGCGCTTTGGTGACCGCAACGTCTGCCAGCGGCGACGTTGACACGCCGTCGGTATGCACGCCAATGCTGTCCAGGGAGTTCTCCACGGTGTTAATCACGCCAAAGATCCCGATTGAACCAGTCAGAGTGCTTGGGTTAGCCACGATGTAGTTCGCAGGCGTTGAAATCCAGTAGCCGCCTGAGGCCGCCATGCCGCCCATAGAAACAACGATAGGTTTACCCGCCTCACGCGCTGCGGCTAGCTCTTCGCGGATAACCTCTGAGGCGGATACGCTACCGCCAGGGCTGTTAACGCGAAGGACAATGGCTTTCACTTTTGGATCCAGGCGCGCTTCGCGAATTTGCATCGCAGTGGTGTCGCCGCCGACCTGGCCCGGCGTTTCTTCGCCGTCCATGATGGCGCCGTTGGCGAAGATCACCGCGATGGAGCCGCCCTGGTCAGGCGCTTTCTTCACCTGATAGTCGTACATGCTGGTGTAGCTGAAGTCTTTGTTCTCTTTGCTCCAGCCGAACTGCTTGATCAGCGCTTTGTCGACGGTAGCGCCGGACGCCAGCTCATCAACCAGTTTACTGTTCAGCGCGTATTTCGCCGTATCGCCACCGAGTTTAGTCAGGTTATCCAGCAGGCCCTGCGCCCCTGGGAACGCCTGCTCAGGGGTGATCTGGCGGTTAGCGGCGATAGTACCGATATAATTCTGCCACAGCTCGCCAATCCAGCGGCTGTCCGCCTCGCGGGCGGCAGGGGACATATCATCACGAATATAAGGCTCAACGGCTGATTTGTAGGTGCCCACACGGAAGATATGCGTGGAGACTTTCAGCTTATCCAGCAGGGATTTGTAGTAGAGCGAGTTGGTAGCAAACCCGTGCAGGTCGACCATACCCTGCGGCGACAACCAGATTTTATTGGCGAAGCTGGCGAGGTAATACTGGCTCTGGTTGTAGCTGTCGCCCGTGGCGTAGACCGGTTTACCGCTGTCGCGGAACTCGCGCAGTGCTTTGCCGATATACTGCATCGAAGGCTGATCTGCCCCGGCGAATTCTTTCAGATCCAGCACGATGCCGGTGATATTGCGGTCGTCTTTCGCCTGGCGAATCGCATCCACGATATCAAACAGGGAATTTTCCTGCAGACGGTCGGAGCTGGCCCCGAGCAGCTGGCGGCCAATGACGCCGAGCTTATTGTTCACCGACGGCTTATCGACCACCACGCCGGTAATATCCAGCAGTAGCGCGCCGCGGGACGGCTCGGAAGAGGTGCTGCTCACCTGCAGCCAGATGCCGACGCCAACCAGCACCAGCAGGATCAGGAACATATTGAGAATGAATTCTCGGATGAAATTAAGCAGACGCCATGTCCACTTGAAAAAACCGGCAATAAAACGCCCCAGGGTACGCATGTCTTCTCCGTCGCCGTCTGAATCCAGGACTGTCCAGAATGACAGCCAAAGTGACCGCTATCCTAAATAGCCCTCGGACAAAAGTCAGCAGGAATTCGGCCCGGCGCTGTAACAAAAAGCACGGGCGTGTTAATTTTGTGAATGAAAATCACTACAGGAGTTACCTAATGGATGCACTCGAACTACTGCTAAATCGCCGCAGCGCCTCACGACTGAGCGAGCCAGCCCCGGCGGGTGAAACGCTGGAAAACATTTTCCGCGCCGGTATGCGTGCGCCCGATCACGGCACATTAAAGCCGTGGCGCTTCATCGTGATTGAAGGCGAGGGCCGCGAACGGTTCAGTAAAGTGCTGGAAGCCGCCGCCGTTGCCGAAGAGTTGGACGAGAAGGGTATAGAGAAAGCGCGCACCGCGCCGTTCCGTGCGCCACTGATCCTGGCCGTAGTCGCCCACTGCGATGACGAGCACAAAGTTCCGGTCTGGGAGCAGGTTGTCTCTGCGGGCTGTGCCGTCATGGCGATGCAGATGGCCGCGGTGGCCCAGGGCTTTAACGGTATATGGCGCACCGGGCTGTGGACCGAAAGCGAAGCGGTTCGCGAAGCTCTTCACTGCCGCGAGCAGGACGAGGTTGTCGGCTTCCTCTATCTGGGCACCCCGCAGCTGAAAGCCTCCACTACCATTTCCGTGCCGGATACCACACCATTCGTGCGGCATTTCTGAGCAATTAACGCAAAGCTGTCTGGATTGTGAGCGAAAGCAGCGCAATTCAGACACACACACTTACTACTCCTTGATTTGAGCGCTAACATAGAGCGATTGCCAATGACAGGAGATGTCCATGAGTGAGCAAACCGTTCGTTTAACGCAGTACAGCCACGGTGCCGGATGCGGCTGTAAAATTTCCCCGAAGGTGCTGCAAACTATTCTGCAGTCGGAGCAGGCGAAGTTTGTCGACCCGAACCTGCTGGTGGGGAACGAAACCAGCGACGACGCGGCGGTTTACGATCTGGGCAACGGTACCTGTGTCATCAGCACCACTGACTTCTTTATGCCAATCGTGGATGACCCGTTTGACTTCGGGCGCATCGCGGCGACAAACGCCATCAGCGATATCTACGCCATGGGCGGCAAACCGATTATGGCGATTGCTATTCTTGGCTGGCCTGTGAATACCCTCGCACCGGAAATCGCCCGTAAAGTCATTGAAGGCGGACGTTTTGTCTGCCAGCAGGCGGGGATTTCCCTGGCGGGTGGGCATTCCATCGACGCACCGGAGCCGATTTTTGGCCTTGCTGTTACCGGCATTGTGCCGACAGACCGCGTGAAGAAAAACAGCTCGGCGGAAGCGGGCTGCAAGCTCTATCTCACCAAGCCGCTGGGCATTGGCGTGCTGACCACCGCTGAGAAAAAATCCCTGCTCAAACCCGAACATTATGGCCTTGCCGCCGAAGTGATGTGCCAGCTCAACAAGCCCGGCGCGGAGTTTGCCGACATCGAAGGCGTTACGGCGATGACGGACGTGACCGGCTTCGGGCTGCTGGGCCACCTCAGTGAAATGTGTCAGGGGGCGGGCGTTCAGGCGGAGGTGTGGTTCGATAAGGTGCCAAAACTGCCGGATGTCGAAGCGTACATCGCCCAGGGCTGCGTGCCGGGCGGCACCGGTCGTAACTTCGCCAGCTATGGCCACCTGATGGGAGAGATGTCCGATGCGCATCGCGATCTGCTTTGCGACCCCCAGACCTCCGGCGGGCTGCTGCTGGCCGTTCGTGAAGATGCCGAACGGGCCGTTGCCGCCGTGGCAGAGAAAAATGGCATCAAACTTACCGCCATAGGCGAACTGAAAACCGCCCGTGCGGGACGACCGATGATCGAGATCCTGTAATCTCATGCGGCTGTTTATTGCGGAAAAACCGAGCCTGGCGCGTGCGATAGCGGACGTGCTGCCTAAGCCCCACCGTCGAGGTGATGGCTTTATCGAGTGCGGCAACGGGCAGGTGGTCACCTGGTGTATCGGCCACCTGCTGGAGCAGGCGCAGCCGGACGCCTACGACGGGCGCTATGCGCGCTGGAATCTTGCCGACCTGCCCATCGTGCCGGAAAAGTGGCAGCTGCAGCCTCGTCCTTCGGTCACCAAACAGCTCAATGCCATCCGCAGGCTGCTGGATCAGGCTACCGAAGTGGTTCACGCAGGTGACCCGGATCGCGAAGGGCAGCTGCTGGTGGATGAAGTGCTGGATTATCTCCAGCTTCCGCCTGAAAAGCGCCAGCAGGTGCAGCGCTGCCTGATTAACGACCTCAACCCGCAGGCCGTAGAGCGCGCCATTTCCCGCCTGCGTTCCAACAGCGAATTCATCCCGCTTTGTGTCTCTGCCCTGGCGCGCGCCCGGGCGGACTGGCTTTACGGTATCAATATGACCCGCGCTTACACCATTCTTGGGCGCAACGCGGGCTACCAGGGCGTGCTGTCCGTTGGGCGCGTGCAGACGCCGGTGCTGGGCCTGGTGGTGCGGCGCGACGAAGAGATTGAAAACTTTGTTGCGAAAGACTTCTTCGAAGTAAAAGCCCATATCGTCACCCCGGCAGACGAACGTTTTGTGGCGACCTGGATCCCCAGCGAATCCTGCGAGCCCTACCAGGATGAAGAGGGGCGTTTATTACACCGTCCGCTTGCCGAGCACGTCGTTAACCGCATTGGCGGGCAGCCCGCCATTGTCACCGCCTATAACGATAAACGGGAATCCGAAGTGGCACCGCTGCCGTTTTCCCTCTCCAGCCTGCAAATCGAAGCGGCGAAGCGCTTCGGCCTCAGCGCGCAAAACGTGCTCGACGTCTGCCAGAAGCTGTACGAAACCCACAAGCTGATCACTTACCCGCGCTCCGACTGCCGTTATCTGCCGGAAGAGCATTACGCCGGGCGGCATTCGGTGCTGAACGCCATCAGCGTGCATCAGCCAGATTTGCTGCCGCAGCCTGCGGTGGACACCGATATTCGCAACCGCTGCTGGGATGACAAAAAAGTTGATGCCCACCATGCGATTATCCCGACGGCGCGCAGCTCCCGCGTCTCGCTGACGGAAAATGAAGCTAAAGTTTATAACCTGGTTGCCCGACAATACTTAATGCAGTTCTGCGCCGATGCGGTGTTCCGCAAATGCACCATCGATCTGGACATCGCGGGCGGCAAGTTCAACGCCAAAGCGAGATTCCTGGCCGAGGCTGGCTGGCGCACGCTGCTGGGCAACAAAGAGCGCGACGAGGAAAACGACGGCACCCCGCTGCCGGTCGTCGCTAAAGGGGACGAGCTGCTGTGCGAGAAGGGGGAGGTGGTGGAACGACAAACCCAGCCGCCGCGCCATTTCACAGACGCCACGCTGCTTTCGGCCATGACCGGCATTGCCCGTTTTGTGCAGGATAAAGATCTGAAGAAGATCCTGCGCGCAACGGATGGCCTGGGTACGGAAGCTACGCGCGCGGGGATTATAGAACTGCTGTTCAAGCGCTCCTTCCTGGTGAAAAAAGGGCGCTATATTATCTCCACCCCTCCGGGACGAGCACTGATTCACTCCCTGCCCGAGCTGGCCGCAAGACCAGATATGACTGCGCACTGGGAATCAACGCTAACGCAAATCAGTGAAAAGCAGTGCCGCTATCAGGACTTTATGCAGCCGCTGGTGAATACGCTTTATGAGCTGATTCACCAGGCCAGAACGACCCCGGTCCGTCATGCCTTCAAAGGTATAAAAGCACCGGAAGACAATAAAAAATCCCGCAAAAGCTGGGCAAAAAAAGAGGGAAGTGAGGATGCGAACAAAAAGCCTGCTCGTCGGCGTCGCGGCGCTGATGGTGAGCCTGCCGGGGATGGCGCAGCGTCTTGATTCACAGCTTGACATCAACGTCCCGCCGGAGGTTTTCACCAACCAGACTCAGCGCGCGCAGCCGTGTAGCCAGTGCTGTATCTATGAAGATAAAAACTATTCCGAAGGTGCGGTGGTAAAAGCCGAGGGCGGTGTCCTGCTGCAGTGCCAGCGGGATGATAAAACGCTGAGTACCAACCCGCTGGTCTGGCGTCGCGTAAAACCCTGAGAGCCGTGCTGAATCATGACAAATAAATCCCCGTGGGTGGCGCCGCTTAACAAGCTGTCCGCGAGCCTGCGCCCGATTGTGACCATGCAGGAAAAGCATTTTGGCGCGGTGCTGAACCCCACCCGCTGGTGGGGGCGTTCCCCGTACCTCTTCTGGCTGATCGCGCTGTTTGTCGGCTTCCTTGAGCGTCGCCGCGCGAAGATCGACGCTGTCACCCGCTCGCTGGTGATGACCCGCGTGTCCCAGCGGTGCTGCTGTGCGTTCTGCATTGATGCCAACAGCCTGCGGCTCGCAGAGCGCAGCGGGTCGATGGACAAAGTGCTGGCGGTGGCGAACTGGCCGCAGGAGACGCTGTTCAGCGAGCGTGAACGCGCCGTGCTGGCCTATGCGGACGCTATGACCGCTACGCCGCCCGCGATCGGTGATGAACTGAAAGCCACGCTTAAAACCCATTTCGATGACAAGGCGATTACCGAACTGACCGCCCTGATCGCTTTTCAGAATCTCTCCGCTCGGTTTAACGCGGCGCTGGATATTCCCGCTCAGGGCCTTTGCGTGCCGAACGGCGGGGAAAAGCGCAATGTTTGACAGTTACCTGCATCCACGCATTAAGCCCGCGCTTAACCAGATGGTGAGCGTCCTGGATAAACCCTCCGTTACCCCTGATGGCTTAACGCTGTTCGGCTTCGCCGTTGGCGTGCTGGCGCTGCCGTTTCTGGCACTACAGTGGTATGGCGCAGCGCTGGCGGTCATTCTGCTTAATCGCTTATTTGACGGTCTGGATGGAGCGCTGGCCAGAAGACGAGGGCTGACGGATGCGGGGGGCTTTCTTGATATCGCGCTAGATTTTCTGTTCTACGCGCTGGTGCCGTTCGGCTTTATCCTTGCGGACCCGGTACACAACGCCGTGGCGGGCGGCTGGCTGCTGTTTGCGTTTATCGGGACCGGCAGCAGCTTCCTGGCCTTTGCAGCGGTCGCGCAAAAGCACAGCCTGGAGAACCCCGGCTATGCGCACAAGTCGTTTTACTATCTGGGAGGCCTGACCGAAGGCACAGAAACCCTCGCGCTGTTTGTGCTGGCGTGCCTACTGCCGGAGGCCTTTGTCTGGCTGGCATGGGGGTTTGGCGCGCTGTGCTGGATGACGACGTTGACCCGCATATGGAGTGGCTACCAGACGCTGAAAAGGGTGGTTAAGCCTGACTAAAATGTCGGATGAGCAGGCTCTCCCACCCTGTGAGGTTATTGGACTGCTTTCACAGGTTCGGCATTCGTCACCGGCCCCGGTGTTGCAGAGGGCAGCTTATCCGGCGTCGAATCACACGGTTTTTCTTTACCGCACAGCATATCCAGCATTTTCAGCGTTACGCCGTTAGTCCAGCCGAAGCCGTCCTGAAGCGGATATTCACCGCCACCGCCGCCGGTCCCGGTGGTTGATACATCGTATTTCTCCACCAGTTTTTGCTCGCGGTTATAGGTGTGCTGCACGTTGGTCAGGAATCGCCAAGTGACCTCCATGGCCAGATCTTTATGACCATAATTTTGCAGCCCTTCGGTTGCCACCCACTGCAGCGGCGCCCAGCCGTTTGGCGCATCCCACTGCTGACCAGACTTCACGTTGGTGGTGGCAAGACCGCCTGCTTTGAGGAGCTGAGCGCGCGTTGCCGTCGCCATTTTATCGGCGCGCTCTTTCGAGGCTACGTGCACGTAGAGCGGGAACAGCGCGGCGGCAGTCAGCTGGCTGCGTACGGCGTTACGTTTAAGATCGTAATCCGCATACCAGCCCTCTCTCGCGTTCCACATATTAGCTTCGATAGCCTTCTGGCGGTCGTCCGCCAGCTTCTGGTATTTCGCCGCTGCGACATCTTCCTTCGCCACCTGGCTGGCGTGGGCCAGCGTTTTCTCGAGCTGATACATCAAAGCATTCAGATCCACCGGCGCGATGGTTGTGGTGCGGATCGAGCCGAGCTGCTCAGGGTTGTCCATCCAGCGCGAGCTGAAGTCCCAGCCGGATGCCGCGCCCGCGCGCAGATCGCGATAGATTTCAGTGGCGGGGCGGTTGGGGTTGTTCTTCGCCGTGGTGACATCGTCGAGGTAAGATTCGGTACGCGGCGTATCCCGGTCATCCCAGTAGCGGTTGAGGATTGCCCCGTCTTTAAGTTTGACTACCCGCTTGTTCGCCTGGCCTGCGGTCAGCGCATCGCTGCCTTCCATCCAGTATGCGTATTCCTGTTTGAGCTGCGGCAGGTACTTGCTGTAAACCTCGTCGCCGCTGTGGCTGGCGAGCAGCTCAACCATAAACGCGAAGAACGGCGGCTGGGAGCGGCTCAGGTAATAGCTGCGGTTACCGTTAGGGATATGGCCCCAGGTGTCTATTTCACTTGCAAAGTTATCGGTCATATCCTGCACTTTATCCCAGTGCCCGCTCTCCGCCAGCCCCAGCATGGTGAAATAGCTGTCCCAGTAATAAACTTCGCGGAAACGTCCGCCCGGCACGACGTACGGCTTCGGCAGCGGCAGCAGGGAATCCCACTTACCTGCGCTGTCGGTAGTCCGGGTCAGCACCGGCCACAGCCCGTCGATATGCTCGCGCAGGGTTTGCCCTTTCGGTGGCACGTACTTTTCGCCTTCCTTAGGCAGAATGAAGTTAACCTGCACAAAATGCTTCAGGTCAAAGCCGGACTGATTCCGCTGCATGCGGTAGTCCGCAAGGATCATCAGCGGGTCGCTGTTGGGAACCGCATCGGCGAAGGTTTTCTGATCGGGAAACAGCTTTGCAGTCTGCACATCGGTGAACAGCGGCCCAAGCAGCGCGTCAGGCGGCTGGGGCTGCGTCCGCAGCTGAGGTGTCTCATCGGCGGAAGCCGGAAGGGTAAAGGTGACGAAGGCGCATCCCAGCGCCATCTGAACAGCAAGCAGTAACGTACGCGGACGGCGCAAACCAGGATTTATCATCTATTGTTCTCCTTTGCAGGACCGCAGCGAAAGTTTACTGCGATCAACCATATGAAAACCTTAGACGAATTTCACAGCCGCTGCGTGTCGTCAGGTAGCAAAAGTGAGGAAAGCAGACAAATTACCCTCCTCGCGGCTTGCTATTCCGGCGGGTTTAACAGCCAGGTGCCGGGTTTGTCGACGGACAATGAGGCCGTGCGGGTTTGGCTCTGATTGCGCAGGGTGATGTCGTATTTCCCCGCCGGGAGCTGAAGAATGCCATAGCCGTTTGTAGTGGGAACGTTTTTCTGTGGCTTGCCGTTGACCTCCATCTGGTCGCCATCGTTCAGATGAATGTAAACACGGGCAAGCAGGCTCGCTCCAGCAGGGGCAGTTTTAGCTGCAGGCGCAGATGCGGCGGGTTCAGCTGGGCTTTTCACAGCTTTTGCCGACACATCCGGCGACGAGCGGCCAAAAATCAGCGCGCCGGCAATTACGCCGACGACAACGCCTGCGGCAATTTGTAGCGGGGATTTATAGCGCTTCCATCCGGCGATTGCAGCAACATCCTCTTCTTCTTCCACCGCGACCAGCATCGTCCCAGGCTGTTTTGTCCCCGGCACGTCGCCAGCCTCACCCAACGGGATGTCGGCCAGCGTGGCAAATTCTTCGATGGACTGCGGGCGATCCTCGGGCTTTAGCGAGAGGGCTTTGTCGATAGCCTGCAGCAGGCTGGTGGAATAGCCTTCAATCTGGCTTTGCACCAGCGGCGCGCACGTATCCTGAATACTGCGCGCCACGCTTGCCTGCGGCGTATTACCGGCGATCAGCGTATGGAGGATGGCGCCAAGGGCATAAATATCGGTCCACGGTCCAAGCTGGTTTTCAAGATCTTCGGTGTACTGCTCCAGCGGCGCGAAACCAGGGTGCAGCAGAGTTTTACTCTCGTCGCTCATCCCGCTGACATTGCGGCGTGAGGCGGCAAAATTCAGTAGTAGCGGAATGCCGCTGTCCTGGATCTGAACGCTTTTTAGCGACAGATCGCGGTGAATATACCCGCCGCTGTGCAGCGCCGCGAGGGCACCGCAGAGCATTGGCAGCATGCGGCGCAGCCAGGCTTCATCGATGATTTCAGGCTGTTGCTGTTGCAGCTCCGCAAGGCTGATGCCGCTGTAGAACAGGGTGGCGGTATAGGCCGTTTCGTTAAGCGTCCAGAAGCGCAGCACCTGAAGCAGGTTCGGATGGTTGAAGTGGGCAAGCTGACGCGCTTCCTGAATAAAGCGGTTCAGGCCGGTAGTGAACTCCGTGCTGTCCTGCTTGCTGCGCAGGACCAGGCGCATATCGTCGCTGCGAACGGTTAGTGCGCGGGGCATAAACTCCCGAATTGCTATTGGCCTTTCAAGCTGATGGTCCCAGGCACGGTAGACAATGCCCGTGTTGGTGGAGTCGATGACTTCCTGAATTTCAAACTCGTCAAAGCGATAACCGGGCGGCAGCGCGTCGGGGACACCTGGCGTGTAGTCGTTAACTATCATGATGCCTTCTCTGCTCAAAATTAAAAAGTTTTCGGACTATTTCTGGGCGCGCCATGCGCCGACCGCCGGGTCCCGGAGTTGCGGATGCAGGGAGTCAATCAACAACAGCGTAATGGTTGTGTCGGGCTCCAGCCAGGCCGACCACACCTTGCGGATCTCATTCAGCCGGGTTTGCAGGCGGGACTCATCAAGGGCCATTTCGCGGGGAACTTCGACGGCAATGGTGCCGGTGGTTTGCCAGCCGTTGAGCTCGGGTTTGTAGGGCAGGATCATCCAGCTAAGCGGGGCGTGTTCGTTGCTGACCACCATACGCTCGTTGTTCAGGCTGGTGATAAGCAGCGTATCCGCGTTGGCATTGTTGCTTAAGCCGCTGACCGGGAAGCCGTGAACAAAGGTCATTTCGAGGCGTTTTTCGCCGTTTTTCCCGCTCTGGATGACTTCGCTGCGGCCGTTCAGCCAGCCGCCTTTTTCGCATTTGCCATCGGGAATAAAGAGCGCGGAGGCGTTTTCATCCCCACGCCAGAAAGTGCGCAGATGGCAGCCGTCCTGCAGGGTAAACTCCTGCCACGGCGTGCGGTCAGCCTGGGGCGACATCTCTTTTGCCTGCTCGGCAGAAGAGGTGTTTTCCGTTATGACCGGCGCGACGGTCACCGCCCAGTCGCTGTTTTTCGTGGCCGTGCCGAAGGCAAGGGTGTCACCCTTATCGTCTTCCATTCGCCAGTTAACCAGCTCGATTTTTTCGCACTGGCTTTCCAGCAGCGCGCCCAGACGGGGCATAAAGCTGTTGAGAATTGACGGTGTTTTCTCACCGTTGGCAACAATGCGCAGGGGAAGCTCGGTGTCGCACCAGCTCTGCGGCGAATTATTTTTGATGTTGTCGATCCAGACGTCCAGCTTCTGGGAGGGAGACTGCACAATACGATAATTCCCTGCCCATACGGTTGTTGATGCCAGCAGCAACGCAACGCCTGACAGCCAGAGTTTCATAATAATCCTTGAGCCAAAGTGAATGATGAGTGGGGCGCGGCAGCCGGGCAGAAATGCCGGATGCGCCCCTATATTCTCATGGTAACTGTTTGTTTTAAATCTTTCTTTCTACCAGCCAGGACGACTAATCGATGATCCAGGTGCCGTTGTTGGCGTTCTGGCAGGCTTTACTGGCGTTGTCCACCGCAACACAGGTTGTTTTCTTAGCCGCTTTGCGGGGGCGTGGGCGATCTTTTTTCAGCGTCTGAGCGTACAGCTCACTTTTAACCAGCGCGCGCATCGGCACGTAGCCTGTCAGCTGCTGCTTGTCTTTTTCCGCGATGGCAAGCCACGAATGTTCAACCTGGCCCAGCACGCGATAGGTCTGGCCGTTTTCCAGCTGACCGATAACTTTGCCCCCGAAGTCTGGCTTGCTCAAAATAGATCCCGGATAGAGCGCCCGGTAGTCCGCATCAATCGCCGTGAATTCCGCAGGAGGGGATACGGCATAGCGGTGGGTGAGCGTAACGCCGTTCACCACGCTGGTCACAATGGTGTCATCTGTCATGGTCGGAGGCGGCGCTTTGCAGCCAACGACGCTTGTGACGACAAGGAGGGCTAACAGATTTCGCAATTTCATCGTGACTTTCCCTGAAAATTTTATCGTGTGGGCAGGGAAGTCCTGGCCCGGGATAGAAAATTAAGCGTATGGGTTAAGCATAGTAGTCGTGATTTTACATAGCCTGATTAACAATTCAATGGCGAGATAACATCGCCAGAACATTAAATGAGACGGCTAACAAATCGCGGGAAAAACAGACAATAATAATTCTCCTGCTTCCCACCGCTCCGTCAGCGTGAAAAATCAGCGCAAAAACTCGGTTTTTATACTATCTTGCTGAATAATAGACAGTAAATTGTAGATAAGTCTCACGGAGCCTGCCCTTCAAAAAGCGCATTTTGTCGGTTGGAAAAGTGAACCTGAGGATAATCTTAAATCAATTTTTTATTCCTTTACCGCTAGCCAGAATCCTCGGAATTAAAAGGCCAGCGTTATTTAATTGCTGTGCTAAATAACGTCCCTAATAAAAGAGCAGGAAAGTCACGCCGCACACATTGCGATCGGCAATAGTAGGGAGAAGATAGCGCTATTGCCGGTAAGCAAAAATATTGGCAGGCCGCAGGCAGAATGCTTTTGTGACATTTTTTTACATTCCATATTAATAGCCGTGTAACGCACTTAACGCAGCATGAAAGGCCATATTGTTTATAAACTATTGATACATAACAATTAAATTAATTATTTCGGATTGAAATTAATGATTGAGCCGCAGGGGAAAAGGCTCTATATTGGCCGCGCTTTTCTCACGCTCGTTACTTTTATTTTTCAATTATTCAACTGTGGCGTTACGAATGCCCCCAGTTGTAGGAGTGATATGATGACGGATAAAGTCCGTATTGATACTTTAGGTGCAAATTCATTAAATGGTAACAACGAAGCGTATTTAGCAAGACAGGCTGAATATGAATCGAATGTCAGGAGTTATCCCCGTAAGCTGCCGCTGGCTATAGCCAAAGCCGAAGGCGTCTGGATAACCGATGTTGAGAATAATCACTATCTTGACTGTCTGGCCGGCGCGGGAACGCTGGCGCTGGGTCATAACCACCCTGACGTACTGCAAAGCATCCAAAATGTCCTTACCAGCGGCTTGCCGTTACATACACTGGACCTGACCACCCCCCTGAAAGACCAGTTTTCCGCGTATTTGCTCTCTTTATTACCCAGCCAGGGGAAAGAGTACTGCCTGCAGTTTACCGGCCCAAGCGGTGCGGACGCGGTAGAAGCGGCGCTGAAGCTTGCTAAAAAAGTCACCGGCAGAAGCGGTATCATCAGTTTCTCCGGGGCCTACCATGGCATGACGCACGGCGCGCTGTCCGTCACCGGCAACCTTTCACCCAAAGAAGCCGTCAACGGCATGATGCCGGAAGTGCAGTTTATGCCTTACCCGCACCAGTACCGCTGCCCGCTGGGCATTGGCGGTGAGGCCGGCGTTAAAGCCCTGACCTACTATTTCGAAAATCTGATAGGCGACGTGGAAAGCGGCGTGCGCAAACCTGCGGCGGTTATTCTGGAAGCCGTTCAGGGCGAGGGTGGCGTGAATCCGGCCCCGGTCGAGTGGCTGCAGCGCATCCGTAAGGTGACCCAGCAGCACGGCATTCTGCTGATTATTGACGAGGTTCAGGCTGGCTTCGCGCGTACGGGTAAATTCTTCGCCTTTGAACACGCGGGCATTGAACCTGACATTATCGTGATGTCCAAAGCCGTGGGCGGTGGCCTGCCGCTGGCAGTGCTCGGCATCAAAAAAGCATTCGATGCCTGGGAGCCAGGCCACCACACAGGCACCTTCCGCGGCAACCAGCTGGCGATGGCAACCGGGCTTAAGACATTACAGCTGCTGAAAGATAACAATGTGGCCGACAAAGTGGCGGCGCAGGGTGAATGGTTGAAGGGGAAGCTGGGCGAGCTGCAAAAACGTTATCCGGTTATCGGCCATGTACGCGGCCTGGGCCTGATGATCGGCATCGAGATTGTCAAGCCGTCCGAAGCGCAGGACCACATGGGCAGCTACCCGGCGGACGGCGAGCTGTCGGCGCTGCTGCAGAAGAAATGCTTTGAGTCAGGGCTGATCCTCGAGCGCGGCGGCCGTCACGGCAGCGTGCTGCGCCTGCTGCCTTCTCTGCTCATTACTAATGAAGAGCTGGGTATGTTCCTCGACAAATTCGAGCAGGCAATGCTGGGCGCAGGCCTGAAGCCCGTTGGCGGAGAACAAGCGTAATGTCCGAGCAAAACCCAATTCTTTCCTCTTCACTGCAAAGTATTGAGGCCTATCAGCAGGCCATCGCCCAGAGCAGCGAGGCCGTTGTGCAGTGGCTTAAGCAGCCTGAAATGTATCAGGGTAAGAGCGTTGCTCAGCTGCGCGAGCGCATCATGCTTGACTTCAACCCGCAGGGCCTGGGCAACCAGGCCGCCATCGAACGTGCTGTTGAATACTTTTTAAAGGACAGCCTGTCGGTGCATCACCCGCAGTGCGTTGCCCATCTGCATTGCCCGAGCCTGGTGGTTAGCCAGGCGGCGGAAGTGCTGATCAACGCCACCAACCAGAGCATGGACTCCTGGGACCAGAGCCCGTCGGCCACCCTCATCGAAATGAAGCTGGTCGAGTGGCTGCGTAACCTTGTGGGCTACCGGGCGGGCGACGCGGGCGTCTTCACCAGCGGCGGCACCCAAAGCAACCTGATGGGGCTGATGCTGGCACGCGACGCTTTCTTCGCGCGTCAGGGGCATTCCGTTCAGCAGGACGGGTTGGTGGGCAATCTCAGCAAGATGAAAGTTTTCTGTTCTGAGCACGCCCACTTCTCCGTACAGAAAAATATGGCGCTGCTGGGGCTGGGCTACCAGTCGGTAACGCTGGTCAAAACCGACTGCTTCGCGCGCATGGACATAAGCGACCTTGCCCACAAGCTGGAGCTGGCGAAGGCCAACGGTGAGCACGTCATGGCTATTGTGGCGACGGCGGGTACCACGGATGCCGGAGCGATCGATCCCCTGCGCGATATTGCACGCCTGGCCGCCGAAAACGCTATCTGGGTGCATGTGGATGCGGCATGGGGCGGTGCGCTGCTGCTTTCAGAGCGGTATCGCCACTATCTGGACGGCATCGAGCTGGTAGATTCCATTACGCTCGACTTCCACAAGCAGTTCTTCCAGACCATCAGCTGCGGCGCCTTCCTGCTAAAAGAAGCCCGCCACTACGAGCTGATGCGCTATCAGGCTGCCTACCTCAACTCCGAGTTTGACGAAGAGCAGGGCGTGCCGAACCTCGTGTCGAAATCCTTACAGACCACGCGCCGTTTCGACGCGCTGAAGCTGTGGATGGGGCTGGAGGCGTTGGGCCAGAAGCAGTACGCGGCTATTATTGACCACGGCGTGAGCCTGGCGCAGGACGTGGCTCATTACGTTCACGAGCAGCCAGCGCTTGAACTCGTGATGCAGCCCCAGCTGGCGAGCGTGCTGTTCCGCTATCGCCCGGCTGAATGGCCGCTGGAGAAGAGCGCCGATGTGGCTCTGCTGAACCAGAAAACGGGGGACGCGTTGTTGGAAAGCGGACGGGCCAACGTCGGGGTCACTGTGCATGGCGGGGTGACCTGCCTGAAGCTGACGCTACTGAACCCAACGGTGACGCTGGAGGACATTAAAATCCTGCTGGCGCTGGTTGAGAAAACGGCGCAGCAGATCATGGCGGCGTAGAGCTCTTTAATAGTGGCTTATCCGCTCTACGAGTAGCTTTCACGTAGGGCGGATAAGCTTAGCGTCATCCGCCCTTATTTATTCGCAGCGAGAATTTCGTTTAGCCTCGCCATGCTGGCAAATCTTATTTCACTCCTTTAATCATTAATCATTTCTTAAGCGAAGCTGCTGTTCGGGGCAATCTGCCCGGTGTGGCCAGAGCAGCAGGCTTTAAACCGGGGATCGCGGCGAGTTTTGTCTACAAATAAATAACCGCGAGGCCTGACGGCAAAAACATGTAATCCTGAACGCTGATGACCGCCCGGCTCCAGTGGGGCGACGTTCTTGTATAAGTTTCATGCTGGTCTATGCTCAATTCAGTGATATAGCACCAAAGATCATTGTGTGTGTTTGAAAATTAAAACAAAATCACCCTTTTTCCGGATACTGCTTATGAACAGGATGCTGTTGTACCTTCTGAGCGTTGGGCTTGGGCTGCCCGTGGCCGCCTGTGCCAGCGGTTTTATAGACGATACGGATGGCATGCTTGATATGAGTGATTACCTGACGGATAACCGTTACGGTTTTCTGCCCATTCCGCTAGTGATCACCGAACCGGCGGTGGGCTACGGCGGAGGGCTGTTTGGCCTGTTCCTTCACGACACGGCGGACAGCGAAAACTCAAAAGCCAGGCAGAGCGGCAAAATGATCCCCCCGGCCATGACGGCGTTCGGCGGGGGGGGGACCCAGAACGGGACATGGTTTGTTGGCGGGGGACACCGCCACACGTGGAATAATGACAGCATCCGCTACCTCGTGGCGCTGGGCTATGCGGACGTCAATCTCGACATTTATTCCGGCGATACGCTGGGGTTTGGTGGGGGGAAGGGCGTCAGCACCCAGACTAAAGGCTATGGCGGTATGCAAAGGCTGCTGTTTCGGGTCAGCGATACGCCATTCTTCGTTGGTGCATCGCAGTTTTACGCCAATATGGATATTTCTGCGGACAACAGGGTTATTAACCGGGCGCTGCAGCGTGTGCTGGGCGAAAACAGTACGACTTCCGCGTTAGGGCTGATGGTGCAGTACGACACGACGGATAACTTTTTTTATCCCCAGCGCGGCCTATCGGTAACGGGCCAGTACCAGTTTTATTCCAGCTTCCTGGGCGGGGACTATCGCTACAACCAACTGTCCATCGACGGCAAATATTTTCAGCCCCTTGGTCATGATTTGACGCTGGTGCTGGCGGGGGACTATCAGTCATTGTCGAACCACGATGGGCATCTGCCGCCGATGGCTCGGCCCTATATTAATCTGCGGGGCATCTCGCGCTACCGCTACCAGGGGGATTACGTCAGCACAGTGCAAACGCAGCTGGAATGGCAGATGACGCCGCGCTGGACGCTGCAGGGATTTGTCGGTGCCGGAAGCGCCAGCAAAGAGGCGGATGAGCTTTATCACCAGACGGAAGTAGCATGGGGCGGCGGTTTTCGCTACCTGGTGGCCCGCAAATTCGGCCTGCGCACGGGGATAGACGTCGCTTTCAGCGACAGCGAGCAGGCGGTATATTTCAACGTTGGCGCGGGCCTGTAAAAGGAATTTATTGCCCCAGACGATAACGCTAACATATATATAAAAGCATGGCTGTTCCTCCGCATGGGCGCAGTTTTGAGAGGGTTCGGATGAAGACGATTTTTAAGGGTAAACAGCAGTACCGGATGCTTGCACTGCCGCTGCTGCTGTTATCCGGGCATGCGCTGGCGGCGGCTGACACAGAATCAACCTCAGACAGCAGTACATTTCCAATCTGGGGAGATGAGGCCCGCGCGCGCGGCTACTCTATACCACTGCCGTTTGGGGTAAATTTTAGCTACATGAATATGCGTCAGAACGTTGACGTTGACAGCATTACTTTTTCCGGCCTGAAGCTTGGTACGCACGCGATCCCGACCGATATGTTCAATATTGACGTCGGCAGCACCCGCGAGCGCAGCAAAACGGAGAATCTGCGTCTGGACATGTGGGTTTTTCCCTTCCTCAACGTCTACGGCCTGGTTGGCTACACCAAGGGCTCATCCGTTTCTAACGTTTCAGTAGATGCCGATCCGTCTTTGTATACGGGTATCGATCGCATTATCGCTTCCTCCGTGCATAACCTGAATCGAAGCGGCGACCTGAAAGATATCGACTTCCAGCTGGATTTCAAAGGCCAGACCTACGGGGCCGGTTTTACTCTCGCCGGAGGCTATCAAAACTGGTTCGGCCTGGTAGATACCAACTACACCCGGACAGACTTTGATATTCTGGACGGTAAAATCTCAGCGCTGACCGTCTCGCCGCGCGTTGGCTATCGTTTTGAGCTTCAGGGCATCTCCGGGCCATCGCATCTGAGCCTTTGGGTAGGGGCGATGTACCAGGACGTGCAGCAGGAATTCAAAGGCAGCCTGTCTGATTTGCACATGCCCGCGCAGCTTCAGCCGCTGATCAACACAGTGAACAAGGACGATCAGGGCCGTTTCGACGTTAAGCAGCACCTCACGTCGCCGTGGAACACGCTGTTGGGCGCACAGTATGAAATTACGCAAAACTTTAACGTACTGACCGAAATTGGCTTTAACGAGCGCAACAGCTTCTTCGTGGCGGGCGAATATCGATTCTGATGAACAGATATGGAACGTTGTTCCTTGCTGTGCTGAGCCTGCTGTCCATTTCGCAAAGCGCCCGGGGCGTTAGCCGCGAGGAGATTGACGGTTTTCTCGGCAAGCTGGGCGCGGACAATCAATATGATGCCAGCAAAGGTATCAACTGGAGCGTGCTGCCCGGCCCGTTCTATACCCCCGAGTTAAAACTTGGCCTCGGCGCGGCGATTGCCGGGGTTTACCGCGTCGATCCAAATGATAAAACCACGCAAAACTCATCGATTTCATTCACAGGCTTTGTCAGCAGCAGCGGTGCGCTTGGCGTGGGTATGAAGTCTTACACTTTCTTCAGCGGCGACAAATGGCGCATGTTTATCGACGGCTCGCTGGCGAATATCCCAACGGGATTCTGGGGTATCGGTTACGACGCGGCGCAGGGGAACGAACAAAAATACACGGACCAGTCCGTCAGCGTGCATCCGCAGATCATGCGCCAGATCGTTGATAACCTCTACGCAGGCGTGGGCTGGGACTATTCCACCATGCATGCAACTGAGCTGGAAGATACGCATCCGGGCGATAACTTCACCCGTTACGGCGCGGTTAAAGACTCCAAAAGCTCGGGCATAACGGCAACGCTTAATTATGATTCGCGTGATGTCATCACCCGGCCACGGCGTGGGCAATTTTTCAGCGCCGAATACAGCAACTTCGATCCTTCGTTTGGCTCGGATACTCACTTTACCGTTCTGCAGCTGCAATATAATTATTACCATCCCCTGAACGAGGAGGACGTACTGGCGTTCGACCTCTGGGGACGTTTTTCCCGTGGCGATGTGCCGTGGGATCGCCTGTCTGAACTCGGGGACGACAAGCGGATGCGGGGCTACTATCAGGGGCGCTATCGCGATAAAGACGTGGTCAGCACCCAGCTGGAATACCGCAAAAAACTCGACTGGCGAAATGGCTACGTGCTCTGGCTGGGAATGGGCGCGCTGGGAGGCAGCATGGGCGATCTGCTGGATAACGCGCCGCTGCCGACAACGGGCGTCGGCTATCGCTTCGAGGTGAAACCGGACATGAACATTCGTCTTGATTTAGGATTTGGGAAAGAGAGCGCTGGATTTTACTTCCAGGTCGCGGAGGCATTTTAATGCAGGTATGGCTTTTCACACTGCTGCTTGGCATAGCAACCTTTAGCTACGGCGCTCAACCACCCGTCGCGAATATTTTACCCATTGAACAGGCGAGGCGCGCCTGGCCCGTAGTGGAAAACATTACCCCGCCGGAGTCCTTGCGCCCTTGCTGTGCGTTCGGCTATGACCTGCACGTTCGGGCAATGGGCATACCTATTCCAATCTACCAGATTGGTAACGTCCTGACGGTATCGACCCTCGGGCACCATCATTACAACGACAGCGCGTTCGGGGCTGTTAAAAATATCGTCGGCTTAAGCGACGAGAAAAGCGGCCTGATCTACACTCACCGCGGCGGTTTCATTGATATTGCCCACGTTCGTGATACCGCCGACAACACGCTCTATCTCTTCTCGCAAATCCATGCGCGACTGGGCCACGAGCGGCGGATATTCTTCAGCGAAGAACTTGGCCTGCGACGTATCCAGCTGCATGCTTTTACCCCACCTGCCGCGATGGCGGAGCGCTACAGCCTGGCCGCGTGGCTGGCAGGCCATCTGGCATTTCAGATGGCCCAGTGGCATGAAGTTGCTCAGTGGTACGGCTTTCAGTCCGTCCCGGGTTTCTCTGAAGAGATTTCCGCTTTCTCACCGGAAGATCTCTACTCCAACCTGCTCGGCGCGCGTCTGGCAATCAATGTAATCTTGCAGGGCCAGGCCGGTTCCATTGAAGCCTACGATCGCGCAATGGATAAAGCTCTGCACGCTGCGCTGATACAGTTAGGGGCCGTCAGCAAAGAAGAGACCCAAAAAGAGTTCCGCGACGTGGACGGCGGTTGGTGGAACAGCAAACGCCGGGTGCCGGATAAATTCCTGGTGCTGAACCGTAATTACGATCTGAGCGAAAACCGCCTGCCGACGGAAGTCCCGTTTGAGCAGAGGGAACGCTACCGGCTTGTGATGCCCGCTACGGTGGCTGGCATGACATTGAGCAGCCTCGGGGAATTACAAATCCACAAAGGCAGCAATATGAAAGGGCTGAAAGTGCCGGACGGCTTTTATACGCCGCCGCAGTTTAAAGCGCTGGCGGAGCAGGCGAAGCAGGCCGACCAGATCCAGCTGCAGAGAATGAATAAGTAGCTTCAACGCCATGCGCCGTTGTTTTGTCGGATGACGCCGGCTTTTCCGACCTGCTGATTTTGGGGTTTGTAGGGGGATAAGTGCAAGCACCACCCACCCATGAAGGGCCTCTGCCAGGAGGCCCTTTTAAATCATGCAAGCTTGTCCTGAGTACGCAGTTCAAAATCCGAGGCGTCGTGGCGTTCATGCAGCTGTTCTGAAGGTTCGCCCCATGTCCGGTTTACAATGCATCCACGCTTCACCGCAGGGCGGTTTGCCACTTCGTCTGCCCAGCGCTGGAAGTGATTATAAGAGGCGACGTCGAGGAATTCCGCTGAATCATACAGGCCACCTTTCGCCAGCGCGCCGTACCACGGCCAGATTGCCATATCCGCAATGGAATACTCATCGCCCGCAATAAAGCGGTGGTCGGCCAGCTGGCGATCCAGCACGTCTAATTGGCGCTTAGTTTCCATCGCAAAGCGGTTGATGGCGTATTCGATTTTCACCGGCGCGTAGTGGAAGAAGTGGCCGAAACCGCCGCCCAGATAAGGCGCGGAGCCCTGCAGCCAGAACAGCCAGTTCAGCGTCTCGGCGCGGGCGGCAGCGTCTTTTGGGAGGAAGTGTCCGAACTTCTCGGCCAGATAGAACAGAATCGAACCGGACTCGAAGACGCGAACCGGCGGGGTGGCCGAGTTATCAACCAGCGCCGGAATTTTCGAGTTAGGGTTCACTTCCACAAATCCGCTGGAAAACTGATCGCCTTCGCCAATACGAATTAAGTGCGCGTCATATTCCGCTCCGCTGACGCCGAGCGCCAGCAGCTCTTCAAGCAGAATAGTGACCTTCTGACCGTTTGGCGTACCCAGGGAATAGAGCTGCAGCGGATGTTTGCCGATCGGCAGCGTTTTTTCATGCGTTGGCCCGGCGACCGGACGGTTGATATTGGAAAACTGCCCGGCTTCGGATTTGTTCCAGGTCCACACTTTCGGTGGCTGATAGTTATTTTCGGACATGCTGTTGGCCTGCCTTTTGTCGTTGGAGTTTACTCAGGCAGATCAGTTTATGCCATTCCGGTGCTTCTGGCGAAATTAGCTTTTCAGCCATAAAAAAATCCACGCCTGAGCGTGGATTTTTCATGACGAGAAAGATGATTAAACGTTGAACAGGAAGTTCATCACGTCGCCATCTTTCACGATGTAGTCTTTGCCTTCCGCTCGCATCTTGCCTGCTTCCTTCGCGCCTTGCTCACCTTTGTAGGTGATAAAGTCTTCGTAGGCGATGGTTTGTGCGCGGATAAACCCTTTTTCGAAGTCGGTATGGATCTTACCTGCTGCCTGCGGCGCGGTAGCCCCAACAGGAATTGTCCATGCGCGAACTTCTTTTACGCCAGCGGTGAAATAGGTTTGCAGGTTCAGCAGTTCGTAACCGGCGCGGATAACGCGGTTGAGGCCCGGCTCTTCCAGGCCCATTTCGGCCATGAACTCGTCACGGTCGGCGTCGTCCAGCTCGGCGATATCAGACTCAACCGCGGCGCAAACCGCCACAACCACGGAGCCTTCGGCTGCCGCGATTTCACGCACTTTGTCCAGGTACGGGTTGTTCTCGTAGCCGTCTTCATTGACGTTGGCGATGTACATGGTTGGCTTCAGCGTCAGGAAGCTCAGGTATTTGATTGCCGCTTTGTCTTCTTCGCTCAGGTTCAGCGCGCGCAGCATACCGGCGTTTTCCAGCTGCGGCAGGCATTTTTCCAGCGCGGCCAGTTCGGCTTTCGCGTCTTTATCGCCGCCCTTAGCTTTCTTCTGAATGCGGTGCATAGCGCGTTCACAGGTATCCAGGTCGGACAGGGCCAGCTCGGTGTTGATAACCTCGATGTCGTCAGCAGGGTCAACCTTGTTGTTCACGTGAATAATGTTGTCATTCTCAAAGCAGCGCACCACGTGGCCGATAGCTTCGGTTTCACGGATGTTGGTCAGGAACTGGTTGCCCAGGCCTTCACCTTTAGACGCGCCTTTCACCAGGCCGGCGATATCAACGAATTCCATGGTGGTAGGCAGGATACGCTGAGGTTTTACGATTTCGGCCAGCTTGTCCAGGCGAGGGTCCGGCATCGGCACCACGCCGGTGTTCGGCTCAATGGTACAGAACGGGAAGTTTGCTGCTTCAATTCCCGCCTTGGTGAGCGCGTTGAACAGGGTGGATTTACCGACGTTCGGCAAGCCGACGATACCGCATTTGAATCCCATGGTTTAAATCACCTTAATAGCTTTGATATCAATGAGTTAATGTTAACTCAATGAAAAAATGGAAATAACTTTGCCTATTATACACCTAAACTGTTTTAAAGGTGCGTGGAAATGGCGCGGCCCGGGGCGCGCGGCCTTACTGAGCTTTAAAAGCGTGCAGGCGGTTGGTCGCCTTCGTCAGGCCTTCTTTCAGCCAGACTTCCGTGCAGCGTGCCGCTTCGTCTACCGCGTCATCAATAAGCTTCTGCTCGCTGGCCGGCGGCTTGCCCAGTACAAAGCCGACAACTTTGTTTTTATCGCCCGGATGGCCAATTCCCACCCGTAAGCGGTGAAAGTTCGGGTTATTGCCCAGTTTGTTAATGATGTCTTTCAGGCCGTTATGGCCGCCGTGGCCGCCACCGAGCTTAAATTTTGCCACGCCAGGCGGCAGATCCAGTTCGTCGTGGGCAACGAGAATTTCGTCCGGCGCGATGCGGAAGAAAGTTGCCATCGCGCTGACCGCTTTGCCGCTCAGGTTCATAAACGTGGTCGGCACCAGCAGGCGAACGTCCTCACCGGCCAGGTTAATGCGCGCGGTATAGCCAAAAAACTTCGCTTCTTCTTTCAGCGACTGGTTGTGGCGTTCGGCCAGCAGATCAACATACCAGGCCCCGGCGTTGTGGCGGGTTGCCGCGTATTCCGCACCCGGATTGGCCAGGCCGACAATCAATTTAATACTCACGTTTTCTTTCCTGAAAGCAGACTCAAGCCGCGTAGTTTACTGCGCCGCCGCCGCGATGACAAAGCGCAATGCGCAGCTGGCTCAATTAATGAATAGTTCAACGACTGAACAATTAGAATCTCATGCAATTCAGCAGCTTATTTGTAAACTTTTGTCATAATTTCATTCGTAATTGCGATCGCCATCGCATATAGCAAGCGGCAGTGTTGTCTATACTTTACACACAAGGAGAGGGGATATTCCCCGCCGACCCAGGAACCATCCGGAGGTGACACATGAAACGCAGAAACGCTTCGTTACTCGGTAATATTCTCATGGGGTTGGGGTTGTTCGTCATGGTGGGTGGCGTTGGTTACTCCATTCTGAACCAGCTGCCTCAGTTTAATTTACCACAGATATTCGCCCACGGAGCAGTGCTTAGCATCTTTGTCGGCGCGGTGCTCTGGCTTGCCGGCGCGCGAGCGGGCGGACGTGAACAGGTCTGCGACCGCTACTGGTGGATACGCCATTATGACAAACGCTGCCGCCGCGACGAGCAGCATCGCCACAGTTAAGTATTAAGCGGAATTAAAAAAAGCTCAGCTAAATTGCTGAGCTTTTTTGTGTCATTCCTCCAGCGCGGCCTGTACGTCAGGGAAGAAGGTTAACCTGCCGGGGATTGGTTTTACCCCCGCGCGAGCCAGCGTTTTCAGCGGCTGGAATTCAAGATTCGTTACCCGTAGTTCGCAGCCCTCCGGCAGCTTTGTCACAAAGCGCATAAAAGCATCCAGCCCGCCCGCATCCAGTACCGGCACGGCATCCCACTGCAGAATAATAAGATGGTTTTGCTCAACCCGCTGGGCCAGCTGGCTGAACAGCCCTTCTGCGGCGGCAAAGAACAGCGGTCCGGTAACCCTCAGCGCCAGCACGCCTTGCGGCGCGGTGATATTCAGCGGAGCCAGCCTGGTCAAACGGGCAATACGGCGCATAAATAGCAGCGAAGCCAGAACAATCCCAACGCTGATAGCGACAACCATATCAAACAGTACGGTCAGCGACAGGCACATTAGCATGACGATGATGTCATCTTTCGGTGCGCGCCTGAGCAAATCCACAACCTTGTGCGCTTCGCTCATGTTCCACGCTACGATCAGCAGCAGCGCGGCCATAGCCGACAGCGGCAGCCATGACAGCAAGGGGGCGAGCACCAGCAGCGCCATGATCACCAGCAGCGAATGGATGATGGCGGCAATGGGAGACGTCGCGCCCGCGCGGACGTTAGCCGCAGAACGCGCAATAGCAGCAGTAGCGGTGATCCCACCAAAGAACGGTGCGATCAGGTTACCCAGCCCCTGGCCGATAAGCTCGCCGTTAGCGTTATGCCTGGTATCCGTCATCCCGTCCAGCACGACGGCGCACAGCAGGGACTCAATGGCCCCGAGCATCGCCATTGAAAAGGCGGCGGGAAGCAGGGCGGTCAGTGAATCCCAGCTCAGCGTAAAGCTGGAGTGCGGAATATTCCACGGCAGCATCAGCTGCGGCAGCAGCTGCGGAATGCCGTTGCCCTGGGTGCCGTCTGCCAGCAGGTAATGGAAGCGGGAGCCGATAGTCGCCACGTCCCATCCAGCAAGATGCATAACGCCCATCACGGTGCAGCCCGCCAGCAGCGCGGGCAGGTGGCCCGGCAGGCGAATGCCCAGGCGCGGCCAGAGGATCAAAACGGCAAGTGTCACGATGCCAATCGCGGCGTCGGCAACATTCAGGGTTGGCATAGCCATCGCCAGCGCGGCGACTTTATTCAGGTAGTGTTCCGGCACGTGCTCAAGCTGCAGCCCGAAGAAATCCTTGATCTGCATCGTGGCAATGGTGATGCCAATCCCCGACGTGAAGCCGAGGGTCACCGGCAGCGGAATGTATTCTATCAGGCGGCCAAACCGTGCCAGCCCGAAGAGGATCAGGAAAACCCCGGACATTAGCGTGGCAACAAGTAGGCCCGCTAAACCGAACTGCTGGGCGACGGGATAGAGGATAACCACAAAGGCGGCGGTTGGGCCTGAGACGCTGAAGCGGGAGCCACCGCTGAGCGCAATGACAATCCCGGCGACGGCTGCCGTGTAGAGGCCATACTGCGGGGCCACGCCGCTGCCGATAGCGAGCGCCATGGCTAACGGGATAGCGATGATCCCAACGGTGATACCGGCGATGGCGTCGCGGGTAAAACGGGAAAGGGTATATTTGTCGCGCCAGCAGGCGTCAATCAGGGCGCGGAAAGGCAAAACTCGAGAAGATACGTTTTTCACTTAATTCATCCGTGAGCGCATCATCTGTCATAAAGGCAGGTGAAGGAGGCTGTGCTTAACAATAGGGGCCGGTAAAACGAAAAAACCCGCCGGAGCGGGTTTTTTTAGCGGGTCCGATTAGTGTTCGAACATCGCAGAGATTGATTCTTCGTTACTGATACGGCGGATAGCTTCGGCCAGCATACCGGACAGGGTCAGGGTGCGGACGTTAGGCAACGCTTTGATTTCATCAGACAGCGGGATGGTATCGCAGACAATCACTTCATCAATGACTGAGTTACGCAGGTTGTGAACCGCGTTGCCGGAGAAGATTGGGTGAGTGGCATAAGCGAATACGCGTTTCGCACCACGCTCTTTCAGTGCTTCCGCTGCTTTGCACAGGGTACCGCCGGTATCGATCATATCGTCAACCAGCACGCAGTCACGGCCGCTCACATCACCGATGATGTGCATAACCTGAGAGACGTTAGCGCGTGGACGACGTTTGTCGATGATAGCCATGTCGGTATCGTTCAGTAGCTTAGCGATCGCGCGGGCACGCACTACGCCACCGATGTCCGGAGAAACCACGATTGGGTTTTCCAGGCCAATCTGCAGCATATCTTCCAGCAGGATTGGGCTACCGAAGACGTTGTCTACCGGCACATCGAAGAAGCCCTGAATCTGTTCTGCGTGCAGGTCCACGGTAAGAACACGGTCAACCCCAACACTTGAAAGGAAGTCAGCTACTACCTTTGCCGTGATTGGCACACGAGCAGAACGCACGCGGCGGTCCTGACGAGCGTAACCAAAGTAAGGGATAACAGCGGTGATACGACCTGCAGAGGCGCGGCGCAGGGCGTCGACCATAACAACGAGTTCCATCAGGTTGTCATTGGTGGGAGCACAGGTGGACTGGATGATGAAAATATCACCACCGCGTACATTTTCGTTGATTTGTACGCTTACTTCACCGTCGCTAAAACGACCGACGGCGGCGTCACCAAGAGAGGTGTACAGGCGGTTGGCAATACGTTGTGCTAGTTCCGGGGTGGCGTTACCAGCAAAAAGCTTCATATCAGGCACGAGAAAACCTCAGGCATGCGTCCAGTGGCGGATGGATGCTACCGCAACGATGCGGCAGGTAAGGGTGGGGCAACACCCATCCAGGCGGTGTATAAAGAGCTTGATGCAACGTCTGAAACGAGGTGACGTTGTCACCAATACTCAGCTTGCCCGGATATGGCCTGGTGCAGCGGGGAGAGATTGACGCCTCGCGCAACAAACCCGTGCAGCCATTCCGGGGCTTGCTCAAGCACCTGGCGGGCTGCGGACTCGGTGTTAAATTCAGCAAACACACAAGCGCCGGTGCCAGTCAGGCGCGACGGCGCGTATTCTAACAGCCAGGAAAGCAGCTCATCAACCTTACGAAATCGTTTTCTTGCGATAAGCTCACAATCATTACTAAATTCACATTTTAGTAACGTTTCGACGGAGCGTCTCGGGGTGTTTCTCGGCAGCTCAGGATCTTTAAAGATAACGGGGGTCGGAATGCTTACGCCGGGGTGGGCCACCAGATACCATTTTTCTTCGGGATTAACGGGGGTCAGCTTCTCCCCGACGCCCTCAGCAAAGGCTGCGTGACCCCGCACAAACACCGGGACGTCCGCCCCAAGCGAGATGCCCAGCTCAGCAAGCTGGTCTTCGCTCAAACCGGTTTGCCACAAATAGTTAAGCGCCACCAGAACCGTCGCCGCATTGGAAGACCCTCCACCCAGTCCTCCGCCCATCGGCAGGCGTTTTACAACACCTAAATCAGCGCCGGCCCCGTCGGGCAGCGCGCCCAGACGAAAGGCTTCCTTTTGTAACAGACGGGCTGCGCGGACGATCAGATTCTCTTTGTCCGGAACGCCTTCTATCTGCGTCAGCAGGTTTATTACCCCGTCGCTACGCGGCTCGATGAGAATGGTGTCGCCATAATCAAGAAACTGAAACAGCGTCTGCAAATTATGGTAGCCGTCTTCACGACAGCCGGTGATATACAGGAAAAGATTCAGTTTTGCCGGGGACGGCCAGCGGGTCTGCATTATTTAACGGTCCAGTTATCCATTTTCAGCTTGATGCGCTGGTCGCCTTCGCGCAGTTCCATATTCGACGGCAGGGACGGCTGTACTTTATCGTCGTAGTCTTTATAAACCACTTTCCAGGTTTTGCCGTCCTGAGTGTAGTTGACTTCGCTCAGGCGATACTGGCTGTCCAGCTTATAGTCTGTCGCTTCGCCCGGCAGGCCAAGCATCCACTGGCGCAGGCTGTTAAGCGGGATTGGCATCCCGGTCAGCTTGCCAATCATCTCTTCGGCGTCGTCGGCAACGTAATGCTTGCCGTTGCGGTCGGTTAACTGTACCTCGCCCGGTTTGGCATTCAGCTCAAGCTCGGTGCTGCCTAATGGGTTGGTCAGCAGCAGGCGGTATCTGTCCGCCGCGGCTTGCTGCCAGTTAAAGCGCGCGTAAACTTTTTGGCTATCAGAAAGATAGGCGAAAGCGCCGCGGGTCTGATACTGGGTGATTTTTTGCACTTGTTGCTGGTGTTGTAACCACTGCGGCGAATCCGGGCTTTTGCCAGGACCGGTAGGTTGGTTGAGCGCGCACCCCGCCAGAACCAGGCTTGCGAGGGGCAGAAGGCGCATCAGACGGGCTTTTGGCATTAACATAGCGCAATGAATCCTTATAAATCGTTATTGTAGTTAACCGTTCATGCTAGCGGCGCACAGCCGGGGCGTCTATGGTCATGTTATCCTAAATCAAAAAATGGCCTGCTAGCCGCAAGGGATGGCTCTCTTTTATTGAGGGGGCGCATCCTGTATGATGCGCGCAGAAATCCTTATCAACATCGGTATTACTCAGACCGCTCAATGACCCTGTTAGCGCTAGGCATCAACCACAAAACTGCTCCCGTATCGCTGCGAGAACGCGTCACGTTTTCGCCGGACACGCTCGACCAGGCATTAGGTAGCCTGCTTGAACAGCCGAGCGTACAGGGCGGCGTCGTGCTGTCTACCTGTAACCGGACCGAGCTTTACCTGAGCGTTGAAGAGCAGGATAACCTCCACGAACAGCTGGTGCGCTGGCTTTGTGATTACCACAGCCTCAACGAAGAGGAAGTGCGTAAAAGCTTGTACTGGCACCACGATAATCACGCCGTCAGCCATCTGATGCGCGTGGCCAGCGGGCTGGATTCGCTGGTGCTAGGCGAGCCGCAAATCTTAGGCCAGGTGAAAAAGGCGTTTGCCGATTCACAAAAAGGCCACTCGCTCTCCAGCGAGCTGGAACGTATGTTCCAGAAATCCTTTTCCGTTGCTAAACGCGTGCGTACCGAAACCGAAATCGGTGCCAGCGCCGTATCCGTAGCGTTTGCAGCCTGTACGCTGGCCCGCCAAATCTTCGAATCGCTCTCAACGGTTACCGTGCTGCTGGTCGGCGCGGGCGAAACTATTGAGCTGGTTGCCCGGCATCTGCGCGAGCACAACGTGAAGAAGATGGTTATCGCTAACCGTACCCGTGAGCGGGCACAGCTGCTTGCCGATGAAGTGGGGGCAGAAGTCATCAGCCTGAGCGATATCGACGAACGCCTGCGCGACGCCGACATCATCATCAGTTCCACCGCCAGCCCGCTGCCGATCATCGGTAAAGGCATGGTTGAACGCGCCCTGAAAGCGCGGCGTAACCAGCCGATGCTGCTGGTGGATATCGCTGTGCCGCGCGACGTGGAGCCGGAGGTAGGCAAGCTTGCCAACGCCTATCTGTACAGCGTTGACGACCTGCAGGCGATTATTCAGAGCAACCTTGCCCAGCGCAAAGCCGCGGCGGTGGAAGCGGAAACTATCGTCGAGCAGGAATGCAGTGAATTTATGGCCTGGCTGCGCGCACAGAGCGCAACCGAGACCATCCGCGATTACCGCAGCCAGGCGGAGCTGATTCGCGACGATCTGGCCGGCAAGGCGCTTGCCGCGCTCTCTCAGGGTGCCGACGCCGAAGCCGTACTTCAGGATCTGGCATGGAAGTTAACCAATCGCCTGATCCACGCACCAACCAAATCACTTGCGCAGGCTGCCCGTGACGGGGATGACGAACGCCTGCAGATCCTTCGTAACAGCCTCGGGCTGGATTAGCACAACAACTCTTATTACAAGGTGATACACCGCCCATGAAGCCTTCTATTGTTGCCAAACTGGAAGCCTTGCAGGAGCGCCATGAAGAAGTTCAGGCCCTGCTCGGAGACGCAACCACCATCGCCGATCAGGACCGCTTTCGCGCGCTTTCCCGTGAATACGCTCAGCTGAGCGATGTCTCGCGTTGTTTCCTGCAATGGCGCCAGGTGCAGGAAGATATTGAAACCGCACAGAGCATGCTCGACGACCCGGAAATGCGCGAAATGGCGCAGGAAGAGCTCAACGAGGCGAAAAGTGCCAGCGAAGAGTTAGAGCAGCAGTTGCAGGTCCTGCTGCTGCCAAAAGATCCGGATGACGAACGTAACGCGTTCGTGGAAGTTCGCGCCGGGACCGGCGGTGACGAAGCCGCGCTGTTCGCCGGTGATTTATTCCGCATGTACAGCCGCTACGCGGAATCCCGCCGCTGGAAGGTGGAAATCATGAGCGCCAACGAAGGTGAGCACGGCGGCTATAAAGAAGTGATCGCTAAGATCAGCGGCGAGGGCGTTTACGGCCGCCTGAAGTTTGAGTCCGGCGGCCATCGCGTACAGCGCGTTCCGGCCACGGAATCGCAGGGGCGTATTCATACCTCCGCCTGTACCGTTGCCGTGATGCCGGAAATCCCGGAAGCAGAGCTGCCGGATATCAACCCGGGCGATCTGCGAATCGATACCTTCCGCTCTTCGGGCGCGGGCGGTCAGCACGTTAACACCACCGACTCCGCTATCCGTATTACCCACCTGCCGACCGGCATCGTGGTTGAATGCCAGGACGAACGTTCCCAGCATAAAAACAAAGCGAAGGCGCTCTCCGTGCTCGGCTCGCGTATCCGCGCGGCGGAAATGGCCAAACGTCAGCAGGAAGAGGCGTCCACGCGCCGTAACCTGCTGGGCAGCGGCGACCGTTCCGACCGCAACCGCACCTACAACTTCCCGCAGGGCCGCGTGACCGATCACCGCATCAACGTTACGCTCTACCGCCTGGACGAAGTGATGGAAGGGAAAATCGACGGGCTGATTGAGCCTATCGTGCAGGAATACCAGGCCGACCAGCTGGCGGCGCTCTCCGAGCAGGATTAATGGATTTTCAGCACTGGCTTAACCAGGCTATAGCCCAGCTTACTGAAAGTGAAAGTCCGCGCCGCGACGCGGAGATTTTGCTGGGATTCATCACTGGAAAAGCCCGCACGTTCATTCTGGCCTTTGGTGAGACGGTGCTTACGACAGCGCAGGAACAGCAGCTCGATGAACTGCTGTCACGTCGTGTACGAGGCGAGCCTGTCGCGCATCTGGTAGGGGAGCGAGAGTTCTGGTCGCTGCCCCTGCGAGTTTCCCCCGTCACGCTTATTCCCCGCCCGGATACCGAATGTCTGGTTGAGCAGGCCCTGGCCCGCATGCCCGTTGAGCCTTGTGCCGTGCTCGATCTCGGTACGGGGACGGGGGCGATTGCCCTTGCTCTCGCCAGCGAACGCCCTGACTGTTCCGTTACCGCAATGGATCTCATTCCCGAAGCCGTTGAGCTTGCTCGCGAGAATGCCGATCGTCTTGGCATTACCAATATCAGGGTCTTGCAAAGCGACTGGTTTAGTGTGCTCAATGGCCAGCGTTTTTCGATTATTGTCAGCAATCCGCCCTATATCGACCGCGAAGATCCGCATCTTGCGCAGGGCGATGTGCGTTTTGAGCCGCTCAGCGCGCTGGTTGCCGATAATCACGGGCTAGCGGATTTACACACGCTGATTACGTCGTCCCGACAGCATCTTGAACCCGGTGGCTGGCTGCTGCTGGAGCATGGCTGGCAGCAGGCGCAGCAGGTACGGCAACTGTTCCATGCCGCGGGTTTCGCTGAGGTTGAGACCTGTCAGGACTACGGCGGCAACGACCGCCTGACACTGGGACGCTATTTTTAAGATAAGGAACGCTTTTGATGGCAACTTACTTTGCGCTCAAGCATTTGCATATTTTAACGGTCATCATTTCGGTGAGCCTGTTTGTACTACGCTACTGGTGGCAGTACCGCGAAAGCCCGATGTCCGGCAGGCGCTGGGTGCGCATCGTGCCGCATATCAACGACACTCTATTGTTGGGCAGCGGTATCGCACTGGTGATGGTGACGCACTTTTATCCGTTCACCCCACAGGGGGCGTGGCTGACTGAGAAACTGTTTGGCGTTATCATTTACATCGCTTTGGGTTTTATCGTGCTGGGCCGACGCCCGCGCAGCCAGCAGTTACGGTGGATTGCCTTCCTGCTGGCCCTGGTGGTGCTCTACATCATCGTTAAACTCGCCACCACAAAAATACCGTTATTGGGGTTTGTATGAGTCCGTTAGCCGATTTTGAATTCAATCAGGCGCCGTTATGTGAAGGTATGATTTTAGTTTCGCAGGTAATTCGTGATGATTTTCCCGTTGCGGAAGTGCGTGCGCAGCTGGATCAGCTGGTCCGCCAGGCCCGTGAAGATATCTGTGAGGCAGATGATGCGGACCTCCAGCTGGAGAAGCTGCTGGAGCTGTTTTATGGCGAATGGGGTTTCAAAGATGCGGGCGGCGTTTACCGTCTTTCAGACGTGCTGTGGCTCGATCAGGTCTTAAAGAACCGTCGCGGCAGCGCGGTTTCGCTGGGAGCCATTCTGCTGTGGATCGCCGAAAGCCTGGATATCCCGTTGATGCCGGTTATCTTCCCGACGCAGCTGATTCTGCGCGGCGACTGGCTGGACGGCGAAATGTGGCTGATCAACCCGTTCAACGGCGATACCCTGGACGAGCATACGCTGGAAGTATGGCTGAAGGGCAACATCAGCCCGGGCGCGGAGCTGTTTGAAGAAGACCTCGATGAGTCCGACAATGCCGAGGTGATCCGAAAGCTGCTAGACACGCTGAAATCCGCCCTGATGGAAGAGCGGCAGATGGAGCTGGCGCTTCGTGCAAGTGAAGCCCTGCTGCAGTTCAACCCGGAAGATCCGTACGAAATCCGGGATCGCGGCCTGATTTACGCGCAGCTCGACTGCGAACATGTGGCGCTCAGCGATCTCAGCTATTTCGTTGAGCAGTGCCCTGAAGACCCGGTCAGCGAAATGATCAAGGCACAAATTAACTCGATTTCGCATAAGCAGATTACCCTGCACTGATGCTAAGTTTTTACATGTTTCCCAACAAGGCGAGATAAAGATGGAACAAAAAGTGGTTAAGATTGGCGATATCAAGGTCGCAAACGACCTGCCATTTGTGCTGTTCGGCGGCATGAACGTGCTGGAGTCGCGGGATCTTGCGATGCGCATCTGCGAGCACTACGTGACCGTGACCCAGAAACTGGGTATCCCTTACGTGTTCAAAGCCTCGTTCGATAAAGCAAACCGTTCATCCATTCACTCTTACCGTGGCCCGGGCCTGGAAGAGGGAATGAAGATTTTCCAGGAGCTGAAGCAAACCTTCGGCGTTAAAATCATTACTGACGTGCACGAAGCAAGTCAGGCGCAGCCTGTGGCTGACGTGGTAGACGTTATCCAGCTGCCGGCGTTCCTGGCTCGCCAGACTGACCTGGTCGAAGCCATGGCGAAAACCGGCGCGGTCATTAACGTGAAGAAACCGCAGTTCGTAAGCCCGGGCCAGATGGGCAACATCGTCGATAAATTCGAGGAGGGCGGCAACGACCAGATTATTCTCTGCGATCGTGGCGCTAACTTCGGTTACGACAACCTGGTCGTCGACATGCTGGGCTTCAGCGTAATGAAGCAGGTTTCTAAAGGTTCCCCGGTTATCTTCGACGTTACCCACGCGCTGCAGTGCCGTGACCCGTTTGGCGCGGCGTCCAGCGGTCGTCGAGCTCAGGTTACCGAGCTGGCGCGCGCGGGTATGGCAACGGGCCTGGCAGGTTTGTTCATCGAAGCGCATCCGGACCCGGACAACGCCCGCTGCGACGGCCCATCCGCGCTGCCACTGGCGAAGCTCGAGCCGTTCCTCAAGCAGATCAAAGCGATTGACGATCTGGTGAAAGGCTTCGAGCCGCTGGATACCAGCCACTAAATTGCTTTCGTTGGTGGATGACGCTGACGCTTATCCACCCTACAGACTTTCGTAGGTCTGATAAGCGGAGCGTCATCCGACAATGCCAAAGTAAAAAAGCCCTTATCTCGCGATAAGGGCTTTTTTATGTCCGGGGCAAAATCAGGCAAATATCGTCATCAGATAAGCAGCGAACAGCGCAAGATGAGCCGTACCGTTGAGGACGTTGGTGCGCCCCGTCGAAAACGAGATCTGGCACAGCACCAGCGAGGTCAGCATCACCACGACTTCCGGTTTGCCGAGACCAAAGATCAGGTCGTTCCCCGTCAGCATTGCGATCAGCGTTACCGCCGGCACCGTCAGGGAAATCGTGGCCAGCACCGAGCCGAAGAACAGATTCATTGCGCGTTGTACCTGATTGTTCAGGACCGCCCGCAGGGCGCCCAGACCTTCCGGGGAGAGGATCAGCAGCGCGACCAGGAAGCCGGTGAACTGCGCCGGAGCATTGAGCGTACCCAACAGCGATTCCAGCGGGCCTGCGTTCATCTTGGTGACGGCGATAACCGCAACCAGATGCACAATCAGCCAGGAGGAATGCCAGGTGCTGCTGTGCGCCGACGGTTTGCCGTGTTGCGGGTCATCGTCGTCGGCCTCATCTTCATGCTCGTAGACAAACAGGCTCTGGTGCGTTTTGGTCTGGATAAGCAGAAACACGCCGTACATGGCCGCAGAGATAGCCGCCACCATCAGCGCTTGTCCGGTACTGAAATTGCCTTCCGGCAGGGCTGTCGGGAACACCAGCACAATCACCGCCAACGGGAACAGCGCTATCAGGTATTGTTTGATGCCGAAGAGATTCATGTACTGGGTTGCGAATTTTCGACCGCCCAGCAGCAGGGAGAAACCCACCAGGCCACCGGTAACAATCATAATGATGGAGTAGAGCGTGTCGCGCATCAGCGTCGGTGCGGCATCGCCCGTTGCCATTAAGGCGGAAATTAAGCTGACTTCAAGGATAACGACGGAAAGGCTAAGAATTAAGGAGCCGTAAGGTTCTCCCAGGCGGTGGGCCAGCACATCGGCATGGCGGACGACGCTAAAGGCGCTGCTTAAAATACCTACCAGCGCAAGAATATTGATGCCTATCACCACTGGCAACGACTGGCCGGACCCCCACACTGCCAGTACGGCCAGCGCCAGAATCGGGAAAATGAGAGAACTCTCCTTATGGCGGGTTTTAACCGCCTCGTGTGCTGTTTTAGTCATTCTGCTACTCCATTTACGCAGGTGTTATGCAATTTCTTCATTATAGTCATAGTTTTTGACGGTATAACCATAGCAAAAAACCGCAACAATTCGGAAAAGTTTACCTAGTTTTACGGGTTTAGCATGTTAATCATCTGAATTGGGTATAAGTAATACTTATTTAATAATAACCATTTTAAAACATGATGATAAAAGTTGTCACTTACAGAAATTCTCCAAAAGCTGGCGTCCTGGTCTCGTCTGTTTCAGACTTAAGTATTACCCAAACAGGAGACGAACCTATGCCATACAAAAGCAAAAGTGACCTTCCGGACAGCGTGCAAAACGTGCTGCCTGCCCATGCGCAGGCTATTTATAAAGAGGCGTTTAACAGCGCCTGGGACGAATACAAAGATAAAGAAGACCGTAAGGGTGACGCCAGCCGCGAAGAGACGGCCCACAAAGTCGCCTGGGCCGCCGTGAAGTATCAGTATGAAAAGGGCGACGACGAGAAATGGCACAGGAAAAAGTAGCGCTGCATAATTGAATGTTTTTGCTTCACTTTCCCCACCCCCTCCCACAGCCTGGCAGGTTTTGATGACATTTTTATTATTTTGTGATCGTCATCAAACTTGCCAGCGACTCGCTAATTGCATATCGTCAATAAAATACTGCTTTATAAGTGAGCAGTAAATAAAGCCGGGAAGGCGTATCTGACGTAGTCACAGGGAAGTATGCGGTGGTGGAGGTGTAGGGTGTTAACGCGTGATTTCTTAATGAAAGCGGATTGTAAAACGGCTTTCGGTTCCATAGAGGAATCGCTGCTGTGGACCCCGGAGCAGCGCTTGGCATCCCTTGCCGCAACGCTTGCCTGTCGTCCAGACCAGAGCCCGGTATGGATTTTTGGCTACGGCTCCTTAATGTGGAACCCGGCGTTCGAATTCGAAGAGTCAGCGCCCGGCACGCTGGTCGGCTGGCATCGCGCCTTCTGCCTGCGCCTGACGGTCGGGCGAGGCACCGTCTGCCAGCCGGGTAGAATGCTGGCGCTGAAAGAGGGGGGCCGAACCACCGGCCTGGCGTATCGTCTACCGGAAGCGATTCTGGAAGAAGAGCTGACGCTGGTCTGGAAACGTGAAATGATCACCGGCTGCTATCTGCCGACCTGGTGCCGGCTGGTGCTGGACGATGGCCGCACCGTCAACGCGCTGGTATTTATTATGGATCCCCGTCACCCGCTGTATGAAGCCGATACCCGCGCCCAAATCATCGCCCCGCTTATCGCCGCCGCCAGCGGCCCGCTGGGCACCAACGCCCAGTATCTTTTCTCCCTTGAACAGGAGCTTAAAAATCGCGGCATGCACGACGACTGCATGGATGAACTGGTCAATCAGGTTCGCGACTGGCTCCGGAAACCGGAGCAGGAAGGCGGCAGCTTTGAGTCGGGATTTGCCGCCACCTGAGTTAAAAGGTCAAAACTTTATCGGCCTGCAGCGTCCAATCGGCCAGCTCCACCAGCGTGCCGATAGCCACGCCGTCCGCCAGCGGGAGGCTGGTGATGCCCCGCCCGTCGGCGCAGGTTTTACACAATTTCACCGGCACGTTCTGCGCGGTAAGGATCTCCAGCATCTGCTGGATGTTATACCCCTCGGCGGGCCTCTGGCCCCGCAGGCCGGCGGTGACGGCATCGGACATTAAAAACAACTTAAGCTCGGGTGCCTGCGGCTGGTCGCACAGGGCAATAGCCAGCCGCAGGCTGTTGAACAAAGACTCGCTGCCGTAGGCGGCCCCGTTGGCGATAATCACAATTTTCTGCATTTCTCTCTCCTTTTCTCCTTAAGGCACGACTTTTGCTTCGCTAAAGGATATCAGCGGCAAAGATCCTTCAGGAGCGTTTATGAATCCCACTGCCCACGACTTTCTGCTTGTTGCTAAGGCACGGGAGCGCGCACAGCTCCAGGATCTGCTGCAAATAGGGCAGCTTACCGGGCGGATCGCGAAGCTGGTCCATATGCTACAGCGTGAACGCGGAGCCTCCAATATCTGGCTGTGTTCTGGGGGACGTCAGTTTGGCGAAGTACGTCTCGTTTATGCGCGGGAAGTTGACCAGCAAATTGCCTGCTTTCAGCAGAGCCTGCTGCAGCCGGAATATCTTCCCGGCAGCGGGCTGGTCGCCAGCCTCGCCTGCGCGCTGTACTCGCTTGAGCAGCTTGCGGCGCTGCGCGAGCGAATCGCCAGCCGGCAAATTGACCCTTTCGACGCCATGGAGCAGTTCAACACCACGCTGAGGCATTTACTGTGCATCGTCCCGCAAACCAGCAACGTGGTGGACGAACCGGGCGTGGCGCAGGCGCTGGCCACCTTATTCAGCTTTATGCAGGGCAAGGAGCTTGCAGGGCAGGAGAGGGCAATTGGCGCGCTCGGCCTCATCCGGGGCGAATTTGACGAATCGCTGCGCCAGCAGCTGGTGGACAGAATCGACGGCCAGCAGCACTGTTTTGACACCTTCTACAGCATGGCGGACGAGCCGCTGCGCGAACGGTATCGTCGCTGCGCCGAACCCTGCCGGGAAATGGAGCAGCTCAGGCGACAGGCCTGCACGAGGCTTAACCGCGCAGAGGATGCGTCAGCGCTTGTTTCACGCTGGTTCACGCTGCTGACAGCCCGCATTGATGCGCTGAGGGACATAGAAGAAATGCTAATCCACAACGTTCTGGCTCAGGCACAGCGCGCGCTGGGGCAGGCGCTTAAAGAGCCGGATATCAGCGACGACGTGATGGCGAATTTCATCGCGGGAGTGAAAGAGTTCCGGCCAGGCGAGCATTATCTCGACCGCCATCTGCTGGTGCTTGTCCGCCAGCAGGCGCAGCAGCTTGAGTCTATGGCCCGCAGGCTCGCCTCGCTGGAGACGACGCTCGCTGAACGCAAGGTTATCGAAAAGGCGAAAGGGCTGCTGATCCGCCATCAGGGCTACAGCGAAGAGCAGGCCTGGCAGGCGCTACGTAAAATGGCGATGAATCAGAATAAGCGCATGGTTGAAGTGGCTGGCGCGATGGTAGCCGTGGCAGACATCTGGACATTACCCCCAAAGGAGTAGCTGCACAGAGAGTGGGCATTTGATGCATTTTCCTGGTGCGTTTTGACTCGCGTGAAGCATCATAATGCCGAATTATCGCGTTTATAAGCTGGCACGCGGGTTGCATTACTCCTTTAACAATATGGTTTTCTCAGGCTTCCCCAACGGCGGGGCGGGCCTGGCCGGACAAAGGCGTCCTTCAGTGTATTCCCACACTGACGGGCGCTTTTTTTTTACTTTTTTTCAGGAGCAGGCAGATGGGTGTTAACGCAACAACGCTTTCCCGCCGACGATTCTTACAGGCAGGCGCCGCGCTGGGCGGGGCTTATTTACTGCCTGGCCTGATGAATGCCGCATGGGCAGCGGGCAGCGACGGGCCGGAGCAGGAAACGGTGAAGGTTGGTTTTATCCCGCTAACAGACTGCGCCTCCATCGTGATGGCCTCGGTTAAGGGCTTCGATAAAAAACACGGCATAACGATTGTACCGAGCAAAGAGGCGAGCTGGGCGGCGGTGCGCGACAAGCTGGTCTCCGGCGAGCTGGATGCGGCCCACGTTCTGTACGGCCTGATTTACGGCCTTGAGCTGGGCATCGCGGGCAAACAGCAGGCGATGGCGAACCTGATGACGCTCAATAACAACGGCCAGGCCATTACGCTTGCCATGGAGCTGACGAAGCAAGGCGTCTCCGATGCCGCGAGCCTGAAAAAGCTGATTGCCGCCAACGCGCCCGGTACTTTCACCTTCGCTCACACGTTCCCGTCGGGGACCCACGCCATGTGGCTCTATTACTGGCTGGCCGCCGCCGGGATCCATCCGTTCAACGACGTTCGCACCGTGGTCGTCCCGCCGCCGCAGATGGTGATGAACATGCGTATCGGCAATATGAGCGGCTACTGCGTGGGTGAACCCTGGAACCAGCGGGCCATCAACGACGGCATCGGCTTTACGGCGGCAACCTCCCAGTCCATCTGGGCCGATCATCCCGAAAAGATTCTGGGCACGCGCAGCGCATGGGCTGACCAGAATCCCAATACCGCCCGCGCGCTGGTGGCATCCGTGCTTGAGGCTTCCCGCTGGATAGATGCCAGTGAGGCAAACCGCCGCGAAACCGCCAGCGTGCTTGCCGGGCGAGCTTACCTGAATACTAAAGTCGGCTACCTCACCCCGCGCATGCTCGGCGAATACGACAATGGGCTGGGTAAAAAATGGCACGACGACCACGGCATGCAGTTTTTCCGTGACGGCGAGGTGAACTATCCGTGGCTCTCGGATGGCATGTGGTTCCTGACCCAGCACCGCCGCTGGGGGCTGCTGGATAGCGATCCTGATTATTTAGCCGTCGCCACGCGCATCAATCGTCTTGATATTTACCGGCAGGCCGCCGCGGCCGCAGGCAACGTAGCCGTGCCTGCCAGCACGATGCGCGCCAGCACGCTGATGGACGGCAGCCAATGGGACGGCAGCAACCCTGCCGCCTACGCAGCAAGCTTCGCCATAAAACGTTGAGGGGAAATATGATGAATCCACAGGCCCAAAAAACAGCAGAGCAAGACGCAGCGCCGCCGGTGGCGGAAGTGATTATCCTGCCGCCGGTAACGGTTCGCCGACGTAAACCGCGATGGCGGCAGACCAGCCAGAGCCTGCTGGAACGGCTGATCCCGGCAGGGCTGGGCATGGTGCTGCTGCTGGTCGGCTGGCAAATTGCCGCCGTCACCAGCAAAGGTTTCCCCACGCCTCTGAGCACGCTGGACTCGGCCATTACCCTGTTTGCCGATCCGTTTTATGACGCCGGGCCTAACGATATGGGCATCGGCTGGAACGTGCTCGCCTCGTTGCAGCGCGTGGCGGTGGGCTTTGGCCTGGCTGCGCTGGTCGGGATCCCGGCAGGCTTTCTGATTGGCCGTTTCACCTTTATGGGCAGAATGTTCAACCCGGTCATCGCCCTGCTGCGGCCGGTCAGCCCGCTGGCCTGGCTGCCTATCGGCCTGCTGCTGTTCCAGAAGGCCGAGCCGGCCTCGGGCTGGACCATTTTTATCTGTTCGATCTGGCCGATGATCATCAACACCGCCGAAGGGGTAAAGCGCATCCCGGAGGATTATCACAACGTGGCGCGCGTGCTGCAGCTTTCCGAGTGGACGGTGATGCGCCGCATCTTATTCCCTGCGGTCCTGCCCGCCGTGCTGACCGGCGTCCGGCTCTCCATCGGCATCGCCTGGCTGGTGATCGTGGCGGCGGAAATGCTCACAGGCGGGCTGGGGATCGGCTTCTGGATCTGGAACGAGTGGAACAACCTCAACGTCGAAAACATCCTGATTGCGATTGTCATCATCGGCGTGGTGGGGCTGCTGCTTGAGCAGGGGCTGATGTGGCTCGCCCGCCGCTTCAGCTGGCAGGAAAAATAAGGGGATAACCATGAAAAAAATCATTCAGCTGCAGAACGTCAGCCAGCGTTTCTCCACCGCCAGCGGTGAGTTTCTGGCCTTAAGCAACGTCAGTTTCGATATCCATGAGGGGGAAACCATCAGCCTTATCGGCCACTCCGGGTGCGGCAAGTCCACGCTGCTTAATCTGATTGCGGGCATTACGCTGCCTTCCGAAGGCGGGCTGCTGTGCGACAACCGGGAGATAGCAGGCCCGGGCCCGGATCGCGCAGTGGTCTTTCAGAACCACTCTCTGCTGCCGTGGATGACCTGTTTTGAGAACGTTGAGCTGGCGGTGGACAAGGTTTTCAGCCGCACCATGAGCCGTGTCGAACGCCGGGAGTGGATCGTGCACAACCTGGAACGCGTGCAGATGGGCCACGCGATAAACAAACATCCCGGGGAGATTTCCGGCGGCATGAAGCAGCGGGTGGGCATCGCGCGGGCGCTGGCCATGAAGCCGAAGGTTCTGCTGATGGATGAGCCTTTCGGCGCGCTGGACGCGCTGACCCGGGCGCATCTCCAGGATACGGTGATGCACATCCAGCAGGAGCTGCAAACGACCATCGTACTGATAACGCACGACGTGGACGAAGCCGTGCTGCTCTCTGACCGCGTGCTGATGATGACCAACGGCCCGGCGGCTACGGTTGGCGAGACGCTGCACGTTGACTTGCCTCGACCACGCAACCGGGTTGCCCTTGCGGAGGACGGACGCTACCACCTTCTGCGCCAGCAGGTGCTGCGATTCCTCTATGAAAAGCAGCCTAAGGCCGCCTGAGGAGCCGACCATGAAGCAACGCCTGCTTGTTATCGGCAACGGCATGGCGGCTGTCCGCCTGGTGGAACAGCTCACCTCGCTGGCGGCCGACCGGCTGGAGATCACGGTATTTGGTGAGGAGCCAACGCTGAGCTACAACCGCATCCTGCTGTCGCCGGTTCTGGCAGGAGAGAGGCCTGCCGCCGCGACGCAGTTGCACGACCAGGCCTGGTATCAGGAGCGGGGCATTAATTTGTTGTTCGGTGAGGCCGTTCTTTCAGTTTCTACCGCCGACAAAACTGTTCGTACTTCCCGACGCAGCATGGAGTACGACGAGCTGGTATTTGCCACGGGCTCGCTGCCCTTTATCCCGCCGATCCCCGGCCATGCTCAGCCTCACGTCCACTGTTTCCGCACCCTGGCGGACGTCGAGGCGATATTGCGCGGGGCGGGGAACGTGGCGGTGTTGGGCGGAGGCCTGCTTGGGGTAGAAGCTGCCGCGGCCTTAAACGCGCGGGGTATCCCCGTCACGCTTATCCACCGCCAGCCCTGGCTGATGGATCTTCAGCTTAACCAGCAGGCGGGACTGCTGCTGGAAGAGTCTTTAACGGCCCGCGGCATTGTGAGCGAATTGAACTGCGGCATTGAAAGCATCGGCAATGACCGCGTACTGCTCAGCAATGGCCGCGAGCTGGCTGCCGGACGGGTCGTTATCGCCACCGGCGTCAGGCCGAATATCTCCCTTGCGCAGAAAAGCGGCGTGCCCTGTGAACGGGGGATTCGCGTTGACGCCCAGCTGCGCAGCCAGATCCCACACGTCAGCGCGCTGGGGGAATGCTGTGAGATTGACGGGCAAACCTGGGGGCTGGTGGCTCCCTGTCTGCAGCAGGCCGACGTGCTCGCCGCAAGGCTGGCGGGATTGCCTGTCGCTGATTTCAGCTATCAGGATCGCGGCACGCGGCTCAAGGTCAGCGGCATTCCATTATTTTCAGCGGGCGACTTAAGCGAGCGGCCCGGCACCCGGATTCTGACGGCGTTCGATCCTCTTTCCCGACACTACCGCTGCCTGCATCTGCGCGATGACAGGCTCACCGGCGCGCTGCTGATGGGTGACATTCAGTCCGCCAGCGCCCTGACAGACGTGCTTCTGAACGCGGCTCCCGTTACTCCGGGCGTCCTGTTTGACGACTTTACCCACCAGATGCAGCCGCGGGCTGCCGGAGATGGCGACATGAAAAAATCAACGCTGGTAGTGATTGGGCACGGCATGGTCGGGCATCACTTCCTCGAACAGTGCGTCGCGCTGAATTTACATAAAACGCACCATATCGTGGTGTTCGGGGAAGAACGCCATCCGGCCTACGACCGCGTGCATCTTTCCGAATACTTCTCCGGGCGCAGCGCGGAGTCGCTGTCTATGGTGCAGGGAGATTTCTTTGCCGAACACGGTATTGAACTGCGCAGCCACACCGGCATCGTGGAGATCGATCGCCAGCAGCGTCTGGTACGGGATAGCGAAGGGCATGAAACGTGGTGGGACAAGCTGGTGCTGGCAACCGGCTCCTGGCCATTTGTGCCGCCGGTACCCGGCAATGATTTACCCGGCTGCTTTGTCTACCGCACGCTCGACGATCTGGATGCCATTGCGGAGCGCGCGCGCGGCGCCTCGCGTGGCGTGGTCATCGGCGGAGGGCTGCTGGGACTGGAAGCCGCTAACGCCCTCAAACAGCTCGGTCTGGAGACATACGTCGTGGAGTTTGCGCCAAACCTGATGGCCGTCCAGCTCGATAACGACGGGGCCGCCATGCTGCGCGCGAAAATTTCCGACCTCGGCGTCAGGGTGCTGACCGGCAAGGCGACGACGGTGATCACCGAAGCCGAAGGCCTGCGGCTCAGTTTTGCCGACGGAGAGAGTCTGGATACCGATCTGATCGTTTTCTCCGCAGGTATTCGCCCGCAGGACAAGCTGGCGGGCGGCTGCGGGCTGGCGCTGGGTGAGCGAGGCGGCATTGTCATTAACGACAGCTGCCAGACCAGCGACGACGCAATCTACGCCATCGGCGAATGCGCGCTGTGGGAGGGCAAAATCTTTGGCCTGGTCGCGCCGGGCTACCAGATGGCGCGGGTGGCTGCGGCGAACCTTGCCGGGGAAAGCACGGCGTTTCGCGGCGCCGACATGAGCACCAAACTGAAACTGCTCGGCGTGGAGGTCGCCTCCTTCGGCGACGCTCACGGGCGCACGCCGGGTAGCCAGAGCTATCGGTGGACCAACGGCCCACGGCAGATCTACAAGAAAATCGTCGTTTCGGCGGACGGCAAAACCCTGCTTGGCGGCGTGCTGGTGGGCGACAGCGGCGAATACAGCCAGCTGCTGCAGATGATGCTCAACGGCATGGCGCTGCCCGCGCAGCCCGAAACGCTGATCCTGCCCGCCTCGCCGGGGGCGACATCAAAAACGCCTGGCGTCGGCGCTTTGCCTGATACGGCGCAGCTCTGTTCCTGCCACAACGTCAGCAAGGCGGCTGTCTGCGCGGCGGTAAACGGCGGCGCGGGGGATATGGCGGCGATAAAAGCCTGCACCAAAGCCGCGACGGGCTGCGGGGGCTGCTCCGCGCTGGTGAAGCAGGTAATGGAGTACCAGCTCCAGCAGCAGGGCGTAGAGGTCAAAAAAGACATCTGCGAACACTTCGCTTACTCCCGCCAGGAGATCTACCACCTGGTGCGGGTCAACCATCTGCATACTTTTGACCAGCTCATCAGCCGCTACGGGCAGGGACACGGCTGTGAAATCTGTAAGCCGCTGGCGGCGTCGGTGCTGGCATCCTGCTGGAATGAATACCTGCTCAAGCCGGCCCATTTGCCGCTGCAGGATACCAACGATCGCTATTTCGCCAACATTCAGAAAGACGGCACCTATTCCATCGTGCCGCGCGTGCCCGCCGGGGAGATCACGCCGGACGGGCTGATCGCCATCGGGCAGGTAGCGAAGCGCTATCGGCTCTACAGCAAAATCACCGGCGGACAGCGCATCGACCTTTTTGGCGCGCGTCTCGAAGAGCTACCTGCGATCTGGGAGGAGCTGGTGGCGGCTGGTTTTGAGACCGGCCACGCCTACGGCAAGTCGCTGCGCACGGTGAAATCCTGCGTGGGATCGACCTGGTGCCGCTACGGGGTGCAGGACTCCACCGGGCTGGCGATTGAGCTGGAGAACCGCTACAAGGGGCTACGCTCGCCGCACAAAATCAAAATGGCCGTTTCGGGCTGCACCCGCGAATGCGCGGAGGCGCAAAGCAAAGACATCGGCGTCATCGCCACTGAGAAGGGCTGGAACCTCTATGTCTGCGGCAACGGCGGCATGAAGCCGCGCCACGCGGATCTGTTCGCCAGCGATCTTGACCGCGAAACTCTGATCCGCACCGTCGACCGCCTGCTGATGTTCTACATCCGCACCGCCGACCGGCTCCAGCGGACCAGCACCTGGATGGATAACCTCGAAGGTGGGCTGGAATACCTGCGCGACGTGGTGCTCAACGACAGCCTGGGCCTGGGCGAAGAGCTGGAGAAAGAGATGGCGGGCGTGGTGGCTACTTATCAGTGCGAGTGGCAGACCACGCTGAACAGCCCGGACCGCCTCGCGCTGTTCCGCTCTACCGTTAACAGCGACAAACCGGACGAAGCCGTGCAGCGGCAGATGCTGCGTGGACAGCTGCAGCCAGCGGATGCTGAGCCGCGGCAACAGATTGTACCGCCGGTGAAACCGTGGCAGGCCGTCTGCGATATCAGCGCGATACCGGCGCAGGCAGGCATTGGCGCCCGGTTGGGGGATCTGCAAATTGCGCTGTTCCGCTTCGGCGAGGCGATTTACGCCCTTGATAACCACGAGCCGGGCAGCGTGGCGAACGTGCTCTCGCGTGGGATCGTAGGTGATGTAGCAGGCGAACCGGTGGTTATCTCTCCGCTTTATAAACACAGGTTCCGCCTGCGCGACGGCCGAAGCCCGGACGGCGAGCTGGCGGTTCGCGCCTGGCCGGTGAAGGTAGAGCAGGGCTTGGTCTGGGTTGGGAGCCAGGCGCTGATTACGCGCGCGGAGGCATCATGAGCGCCCCGGTGCGTTCAACCTGCCCCTATTGCGGGGTAGGTTGCGGCGTAACGGCCCGGACCGATGAGAACGGCGGCATGAAAATAGCCGGGGACGAACAGCATCCGGCCAATTTCGGGCGGCTGTGCGTAAAGGGAGCTTCGCTTGGCGAAACGCTCGGTCTGGAAGAGCGTCTGCTGTTCCCGGAGGTTAACGGCGAGCGCGTTGCCTGGGAGGCGGCGCTGGACCATACCGCGCAAAAATTGCAGGACATCATTCGGGAGTTCGGTCCAAAGGCGGTGGCGTTCTATGCTTCCGGCCAGCTGCTCACCGAGGATTACTATGTTGCCAATAAGCTGATGAAGGGGTTCATCGGCGCGGCGAATATCGACACTAATTCGCGGCTCTGCATGGCTTCGGCGGTGGTTGGCTACAAACGTGCGTTCGGCGCGGATTTCGTGCCGTGCAGCTATGAAGATCTTGAGCAGACGGATCTGGTGGTGCTGGCAGGCTCAAACGCGGCCTGGACGCACCCGGTGCTCTATCAGCGGCTGGCGGAGGCCAAACGGCAGCGCCCGGAGATGAAAGTCGTGGTGATAGATCCGCGCCGCACCCCGACCTGCGATATCGCCGATCTGCACCTGGCGCTGCGGCCCGGCAGCGACGCCGGGCTGTTTGTCGGCCTGCTTCATTATCTGACGCGGCACAGGCCGCCGGGCCAGACGTTCGACGGCGAGGCCGAAGCGCTGGCGCTGGCTGCCGGGTGGCCGCTGGAGAAATGCGCCGACTTTTGCAGGTTGGATGCGGGGGCTATCGGCACCTTCTGGCAGTGGTTTGCCGACAGCCCGCGCGCCATGACGCTCTACACCATGGGCATCAACCAGTCCTCAAGCGGCAGCGACAAGTGCAGCGCCATCATCAACGTGCATCTGGCCAGCGGTAAGCTTGGGCGCGCGGGCTGCGGGCCGTTTTCGCTGACCGGACAGCCAAACGCCATGGGCGGCAGGGAGGTCGGGGGGCTGGCAAACCAGCTGGCCTGCCACCTTAATTTTGAACCTGCCGACATCGCCCGGCTCGGGCGCTTTTGGGGCAGCGAGCGAATCGCCGAAACGCCGGGCCTGATGGCGGTGGAGCTATTTGATGCCATAGGGCGGGGAGAGATAAAAGCCGTGTGGATCATGGGCACCAATCCGGCGGTTTCGCTGCCGGATGCCTCCGGCGTGGAGCGGGCGCTGGCGAAATGCCCGCTGGTCATTGTCTCCGACGTGGTGGATAAAACGGACACCGGACGCTACGCCCACGTGCGCTTTCCGGCGCTGGCCTGGGGAGAAAAAAACGGCACGGTCACTAACTCAGAGCGCAGGATTTCGCGGCAGCGCGACTTTCTGTCGCCGCCGGGGGAAGCCCGCGCCGACTGGTGGATTTTGTCGCAGATTGCCCGGCGGCTCGGCTATGAAAAAATGTTCGCCTGGCAGCATCCACAGGAAATTTTTTGCGAACATGCGGCGCTGTCGGGCTATGAGAATAACGGCTCACGCGCCTTTGATATCAGCGGGCTGGCAGCGCTGACCCGCCAGCAGTACGACGAGCTTGAGCCGGTGCGCTGGCCCGTTGCCGCAGCCCCCCACGGCCCGGTGAAAAGCTGGCGCAAAAGCGGCAGGTTTCAGATGGCGGGGGGTGATCCCCGGCTGCCAGCGGCCCTGACCGACCGTAATTATCCGTTACTGCTTAACACCGGGCGAATTCGCGATCAGTGGCACACCATGACGCGAACCGGGTACGTGCCGGGCCTGATGCAGCATACCGTTATGCCGTACCTGGAGATTAATCCGCTGGACGCACAACGCTATGGCATAACGGATGCAGGGCTGGTACGCATTGCATCCCCGCTGGGCGGCATGATCGCCCGAGCGCAGCTGAGCGAACACCAGCAGCCGGGAAGCCTTTTTTCTCCGATGCACTGGAGCCAGCAGTTTGCCCGTAAGGGGCAGATAAACAGCCTGGTGGCGAAAGTATGCGATGTCGATTCCGGCCAGCCGGAGAGCAAACAGACGGCAGTCCGCCTTCAGCGCTGGCAGCCTGCGTGGTACGGCGAGATCTTCACAGTCGGTGAAATTGTCTTTGCGGAGGATATTCAGTGGTGGCGGCAGGCGTCGCCGGGCGCGGCGCATTTTCTTTGCGCGGCGGACAGCGATCCGCGGGCCTGGGCGGCAACGCTGACAGCCGGTCGAGGCTGGCAGCTGCAGTACGCCAGCTGCGACGGGGAGCTGTATCATCTGCTGGCGTGGCACGACGGCAGGTTAAGGCTGGCCTTCTATGCCGCAAAAGCCTGGCCGGACATTGACCGGCAGGCCGTGCTGGCGGCGTTTGAAAATGCGCCGCATGGGCGGCATTCGTTGCTGGCGGGCCGGGCGCCCGGAGGAGCAGCGGCCCCGGGCAGAACGGTTTGCAGCTGCTTTAGCGTGGGCGAGATGACAATTCTGGGCGCCATCGCGTCGGGCTGTCACACCGTCGCGATGCTGGGCGAGAAGCTGCGGTGCGGCACCAACTGCGGCTCCTGCATCCCGGAGCTGAAGGCGTTACTGCCCAAAGCGGCTGATTAGCCCCGCCGCCGCCAGGGCGTGCCCCTTGAGCTTAGCGAAAAGCTCTTCGCGGGTCAGGCCAGCGGGAAGAGCATTGGCGCGCAAATCCGTGGCGATCAGCGTCCAGGTGTAGTGGTGCGCACCGCTTCCTGGCGGAGGACACGGCCCGTGCCAGGCCTGGCTGCCGGGGGTATTTTTACCTCCGGTGAAACCTTTACCGTCCCGCAGCTGGTTAGCGGTAAAACCAGTCGCGCTGGCCGGGATGTTATAGGCCACCAGATGCGTCACGCCCAGGCCTTTTGCCCCTTCCGGATCGTGCACTATCAGCGCAAAGCTCTGCGTAGTGGCAGGAGGATTGCTCCAGACTACCGGGGGGGAAAGATTCTGACCGGTACAGTTCGGGTTATTCTTCGCGTTGCCCGCGTACTGCTTATCCAGCATCGCGTTATCGGCAAACGCCGGGGACTGCAGCATAAACAAGCCTTCAGCCTGAGCGGTAAAACAGCCGCACAAAAGCAGGGCGGACAAACAGCGTAGCGAGGTTTTCATAGTGGGTTGCTCAAAGGGCTGGAACTATAAGCGTAGCGCGAATTTAGGAATAAGTTGGCGTGCGGGCAGGGACTTTAAGCGTGTTCAGAACACGCATGATGTTATAATTTCCAGATGTTTAAAAAAGCTGTCCCGCTGTTAATCCTGAACTTCACACTCCTGAGCACCGGAGGAGCCGCCGCTACCCGTCAGCCTTTCGTCGAACAGGGTGATACGCTTTTGTCTCCTGCTCCGCCAGAACTTCCCGACTTAGGCATGGCCCCGGAAACCGACGCCGCCGCTAAGCACATTGCTGAAATGGCTAAAAAATTCGGCGAGGCAAGCATGATCGACAACGGGCTGGACGCCGGAGACCAGGCACGGCTTATGGCATTCACCAGCCTGCGGGACGCGCTGGCCGACAGGGTCGTGGACGAGGCTGAATCGCTGCTCTCCCCGTGGGGTAAAGCCAGCTTTAACCTGCTGGTGGATCAGCACGGCAGCTGGAACGGCAGCAGCGGTTCGCTGTTTTCGCCGTGGCAGGATAACGAGCGCTATCTTACCTGGAGTCAGATTGGCTTCACCCAGCAGGAAGAGGGCACGGTCGGCAACCTCGGCGTCGGGCAGCGCTGGGTAGCGGGCAGCTGGCTGCTGGGCTACAACACTTTCTACGATACCCAGCTGTCGAAGCATCTTCAGCGCGCCGGGCTGGGCGCTGAGGCGTGGGGTGAATTCCTGCGCCTGTCCGCCAACTACTACCATCCGATGAAGGGCTGGCAGGACGATACCGACACGCAGGAGCAGCGCCTGGCGCGGGGGTATGACATTACGGCGAAGGCGTGGCTGCCGTTCTACCGGCATATTAATACAAACCTGAGCCTCGAGCAGTATTTTGGCGACAGCGTGGATCTGTTCGACAGCGGCACGGGATACCGTAACCCGGTTGCGGTGACCATGGGCCTGAGCTATACGCCGGTGCCGCTGGTGACCTTTACCGCCCAGCATAAGCAGGGGGAAAACGGCGTCGGGCAGAATAACCTTGGTCTGAAGCTGAACTATCGCCTTGGCGTGCCCTTTGCCAAACAGATTTCTTCTGCGGAGGTGGCGGCGACCAGCTCGCTTCGTGGTAGCCGCTACGACAGCGTCGACAGAAATGATTTACCGGTGATGGAATATCGCCAGCGTAAAACCCTGTCGGTGTTTTTGGCGACGCCGCCGTGGGAGCTGCACCCGGGTGAAACCGTCGAGCTCAAGCTGCAGGTGCGGGCGAACCACGCCATCCGCAATATCACCTGGCAGGGAGATACCCGGGTGCTAAGCCTGACGCCTCCGGCCAACAACCGCAGCACTGACGGCTGGAGCGTGATTATGCCTGCGGTGCAGAATGGCGAATCGGGGGAATACCACCTCTCCGTGACGCTTGAGGATGACAAGGGGCAGAAGGTGACGTCGAACTGGATTACGCTTAAGCAGGCTGAGCCGCTGGTGGTGACTCCGGCAGAAGATCCGCGCTACAACCTTCTGCCGGTGAACGACTTTACGCCAAGATAGAGATACAGTTCGGTTAAATACTCACGTCGAGTTGTATCCCCGCCGTAAAGGTAAGCAGGCCAGAGATCCCTGCTAATCTTCAGCCTGCTGGCGATATGCTTCAGCAACGCATCTGGGGGTGTTTTTTTTATCTGGGGCAAAGCCTGCATTTTTCAGGTAACAGAGAAGAACGGCAAAACCAAAACGGCTGGTGGGTTTACGGTGAGCACTGATAAGCGCCAGATCATGCTAACTGAAATACGCCATTTGGGTCAGCGTTAACTCATCCTCTGGTAACACCAGCAATGATTCTCTTTCCGACAGCTAAAGGATCTGCCGAGTGATTTTGATTAAGTCGTGATTGCTGTATGCTGCCGGTGAGTATAACCGCTTATATATTGAGGGATTAATAATGGCAAGAGCACTAGCCTGCCTGGGCGATAAAACGAGTTATGGAGAAATTATTTCAGCGACTGCGTCCTGGTTCGAAGGAAGTAAAGCAATAGCCCGAACCGGCGACAAGGCATCATGCAGCAAATGCACCGGGTATTTTGAAATCCTTGCCTCCGCACAGGACTGGGCAGAAGAAGGCAAAGCGTATGCTGCCACAGGTGACAGAGTGCTGTGCCGTTGCCCCGATCACTATGTTTACGGTTCAGCCACGCAGTCTACCAGCACAGGTACTGGCTCTCTGACCTCCCGTAATACCAGCCAGTCTCCTGTACCGGCGCAGTAGGCACAGGATCCCAGCGCCCGGAACTGTATTCGCTTTCAATGCTCCGGTGACGATGGCCAGCTTATGGCTGGCTGTCGCTACACCCTGATGCTCCCGGACGGACGTTCTGAAGCTGGCGTTACCGATGAGCACGGGGCTACGGGGTGGCACTATGCCGAATCGGCAGACGATATCAACCTGCATATTCTTACGGACTGAGGAAAACTTGTATGTCAGACAACAAATGGAGTGGTGTGCACGGTAAAAACTCCGGGCTTGATGGGGATAAAACATCAACAGGGGCAGTCTGTTATGCAGGAAGCCAGGGCTGGTCAGTGAACGGAAGGCGAAAGCTCTACGTGGGTGATAAAACGTCACCCTGCCCGAAATGCGGACAACCTGGAGTGATTGCTTCCGGCGATCTCCGGCAGACCAATCCACAAGGGAGGGCAGTAGCCGTCGATGGTTCACCAGTACGCTGCGGGTGTGCGACCGGCACGAACTTCGTTATTGCAGCAGGAAATCCGTCAACGGCAAAAATTGCCAGCGCACAGAGCCGGTCTGCCCGGCAACCTTCTTCACGTAATACCCTTCGTTTTCAGTGTGCAGATGATGATGGCAGACTGATGGTGGATTGCCGATATGTTCTGATGTTCCCGGATGGCCACACGGAAACGGGGAATACGGATAGCCAGGGGATGACAGCGTGGCATAATGCTGAATCCGCTGAAAATATTAACCTGCATATATTAATGGATTAATTATGGCTGTTTACCACCTCAGTACCCGTGTTAACTCTAACGCCCCAGCTCATTCTTTGCTGTATGACCTGTGTATTTATCGCATGGACTCCAGCAGGAATAAACACCCCCTGGTAGATGTGAAACAACAGCCGTTTCAGGGGAGTTATGAAACACAGAGCCACATGACCGGAAATATAAATGAGTCACTCTCGACTATTTATATTATGGAAATGAAACTTTACCGAAAAACCATGTTGCATACGCACTGTGTAACGCCTGTTCCGTTCACTAAGATGTACACGCTGGAAGAATTTGCGTCAGGCAAAGCCTGGTCTCCGGTGAAGCGGGAGAACCCCTGTTATTTTGAATCAAAAGGGACAATGAAACCTGAAAGTCAGGGGGGCGAAACAAAGAAGATAAAAATCACCATTCCTGAACGTCCATTTATAGCGAAAGAATATACTATCGGAACGCCGCAGGATCCGTTTGAAAAAAACAAAATTGATTCTGAAATAAACGACAGATTTTATCATTATTCTTACCCTTATCAGGATAGGGCAAGTGTATGTGGACCTGCTGCATTTTTTTACTGTGTTCAAATGGACCGTCCTGATGTATATGCACAAGCTGCCAGGGAATTATGGCGGTATGGAAAGACTAAAATAGGTGCACTGACCATCTCCCCTGGCGAAGGGTGTAAGCACCCTTCAGGTATGTTTTATACAGGTGGAGGTCAGCCAAGGATCTTAGGGCTTGACTGGATGACACTGGCTGGGCTCAGGGATTCAGAAAATACCATGCTGAGCTTTGATGCTCTTGATTCGCCAGTGGCTGGTATCACAATGTGGCAAACACTGACTGAATGGTTTGAAAAGGCCGGTTATGAAAAGGTGTTCAGTAATGTAGGAATCACTCAGGCAGGTGTCCAGGGAATCAGAGATTTAAATAAATATGTAGAGCAAGGTTATAAAGTTGTGACATTAATAAATGATGGACTGCTTGAAGGTAGTACAAACAACACGACATTACCTACGCACTGGATTGTATGGGATGGTTCTGTAACACAGGATAATAATGGGTATGTTAATTTAAAATTATTTTCCTGGGGGCAATCAACTAACTGGGTTAAACAGGAAAAAGATTTGCAATTTTTTATCAATAGATTTTTCGGGGGAGTGGTTTTCAAGCCATTAAAGTAGCAATGAGGATATTTTCTGTTATTTTTGTTTCATTTGCAGTATCAGCATGTACTTTACATGCTGATGTTACTCCTGATGGTAATTCACTTAACTATGCTATAGTAGGAACACCGTATGCCAGTGAAATAAATATAAATGGTGGTGCTGTATCATCTTTAGATTCTAGAGGAAAAGAAAGATTCGTAGGTGAAATAACTCCATCCGATACAGGATTAACTTTAAGGTATTGTAATGATTCTCCAGCTCACAATTGCGTCAGGGTTCAGGGAGTACCAGTAAAGCCGGGGATCGTCACCGTACGAGTATCAGGCGGATTGTTTGGCACTAATGTAGCGACAGGTGGGGAATTTGATAAAACATATACTATTAAGATCAAAGATTCAGAAGGGTCTTTTTAAGATCGTTTAAGCGGTGCTCTCAGCATCGCCCATCAAGATACGAGAATCCGCTCAGAGAGCGGTTTTCTCACACCTTAGTGGTAAAAAAAAACCTTAACGTACAATAATTTTCAATATCCAAACTGACCCAGTCATAATTCATCCCGGTCATACGTCAGGGTGGGATCTGTTAACCTCTGGTATTCCGTTCACCCGTCCGTCTGGCTATCTCTGCTACCGTTGCGAACGGCGAACACCCTATGGACGTTCACCAGTTTGGCAGCAACATATGCCACCTGACGCAGAGTGAACGGAACCTTCTCAATCTCGCCAGTAACTGTTTACAAGATCTGTATAAAAGACAGTTGCCGGAATAGGGGGATAGTGCCCTAAAAAATACGCTCCTGATGCACCCAGACCGCCGCTTCGACGCGGGATTTCAGCTTCATCTTTTTCAGCAGGTGCTTTACGTGAACCTTGACGGTGCTCTCGGTGATATCGAGGCGGCGGGCAATCATCTTGTTTGGCAGCCCCTGGGCGATGAGCTTCAGGATATCGCGCTCGCGTGGGGTCAGTTGATTCACATCGCGGTCGGACGTTGCGCGGTTAGCGCGCAGGCTTGCCGCCAGCACCGGGGTTAACGCTTCGCTTAACACCATCTCACCTGCCGCCGCCTGCTGCAGAGCTTTAAGCAACTCTTCTGGCTCCATATCTTTCAGCAGATAGCCGTCCGCACCGCGCTTCAGCGCGGTAACAACGTCTTCTTCGTGGTTAGAGACGCTGAACACGACAATACGTCCCGACAGCGGTTTTTCACGCAGGCAGTCCAGGGTTTCCAGACCGTTCATGCCGGGCATATTCAGATCCAGCAGGATCAGGTCGGGATCGAGCGCTTCCGCGAGTTCAACGCCCTGAGCCCCGTTCCCCGCTTCGCCGACGACGGCCAGCTCGGGCGCCATGCTGATTAGCTGTTTGACGCCGGTCCTTAGCATCGGGTGATCATCAATCAGCAAAATAGTTGCTGCTTCCGGGTTACTCATCGCTTACTCCTGTGGCAGAAGACAAATGTGATTCGGGCATAAAACTGACGACCACTTCGGTGCCGCCACCAGCGCGAGTCCGTATCTGGCAGTCGCCCTTCAGGCTCTGCGCACGGTCTCGCATAATAATAAGTCCGTAATGGTTTCTGCGCTCGCCGTTATCGGGTATTCCGCAGCCGTTGTCCCATACGGTTAGTTTGACCTGCTTGTCGAGATGTTCGACGATCACGCCGCAGGCGGTGGCCTGGGCGTGCTTAAAGCTGTTGTTCAGCGCTTCACGGGCGATCTGCACCAGGTGAATGGCCTGATACGACGGCACCAGGCGAGGCGGCAGCTGGTAGTCCAGCTCAACGGCAAAGCCGAGCCTCACGCTGAACTCCTGGCAGCTCGTTTCGAGGGCGGGGCGCAGGCCCGGTTCAACCAGCTGCAGGCGGAATGTGGTTAGCAGTTCTCGCAGCTGGCGCCATGAGGTGTTTAGCTCGTTGCGCATCTGAGCGAGCAGTTCACGCATCTCCTCCGGCAGCGCCGAACCCTGCATCTGCAGGCAGCTCACCTGCATTTTCAGGCAGGAGAGCGACTGTGCGATGGAGTCGTGCAGCTCGCGGGCAATCGTCGCGCGCTCTTCCATCACCACCAGCTGCTGCTGGTGCTCATGCTGCCTTTCAACCGCAAGCGTAGCGGTAAGCTGTTCGATGAGCGTTTCTATCAGCTGCTGCTGATCGGCGGTCAGGCTGCTGCCATGCGGAAGCTGGGCGAGCACCAGGCCGTACTGAATATGGTTATCCGTGAGCCGCCACTTCACGGCGCTTGTTTCGGCAGGCTCCGCCGCTGGGGCTCGCGGGCAAAGATGGCAGCCCTGTGCCTCACAGCTGTTATCCGGCTGGTAGGTGTATTCGTCGTAGTTCTCTTCGTCTTCGTATTCGTACACGCGAAGCTCGATGTTGCGCAGCGGCGTCAGGTGCTGCAGCTCGCTTAGTACCGGTGAGAGCCGCTGGCAGAGCGGAGCCTGGGAGTGCAGGCGGCGGTTTGCCTGATATAAAAAGGAGAGGATGCGATTTTTCTGCTCCAGCCCGGCTGTTTTTTCCCGTACGCGCTGCTCCAGCACGGCGTAACTTGCCGCCAGTTCGGCGGACATGCTGTTAAGCGCACTCCCCAACGATGCCATTTCGTTACGGCCCGACACGTTAACCCGGTGGGTAAAGTCACGCTGCCCAATAGCCGAGGCCATCGCCAGCAGCTGCCGCCACGGACGCAGCAGGCGTTTACGCAGCCAGACGACGGTGAAGATCAGCAGCAGCCCCATCAGCCCCGCCATGCCTCTTTGTAACTGAACGATGCGCTTCAGTCGCTGCTCGGTGGTTTTATCGAACGAGCTGACAAGCTGATCGATACGGCCGACAAACTGCGCTACGTGGGGAGTGACCTGACTGGCGTATTTAGCACGGTTAATGGCGGGTTCCAGCGTGCCGCGCCAGTAGTTCTGCAGCTGGGTCAGCTGTACCTGCTGCCCGTCCCGGCGGGCGGCCTCCTGCAGGTCACTGCTCCAGGCAGTTTGCGCCATTTCGTCCAGCAGCGGGGCGTCTTTTTCGGTAAGCGGAATGGCCGTCAGCAGGCGGTAGCTCTGCATCCGCAGCGACCCGGCTTTGTTAATCGCGTGGGCGTTGCCCTGAATTCCCTGCGCGAGCCAGCTGGCAAGGCTCATTCCCGCCACGCCGAGCGTTGCCAGCAGCAGCACAATCAGCGCTAACTGGTTAACCAGAGTGAGAGGGGAAAGCAGGCGTTTCAACATTTATCGGGTATCCTCCATGCTTGAGTGGGCACATTTTCAGTCATCCCCCGGAGTATACCCATACCCCCTAATGATTACCCCTTAATTGCCATGAATGACATGGCGGTGGTTGCAACCCTGTTGAAACCCTTCCAGAACAGTGAAAATCCACAGTTTTTTTGAAGTTGTGGCTTACTCACAAAGAGTCATGGTCAAAATATAAGCGCTATTCTGTCCGATTATCCCTTGATATGCATCAATTTAGATTCACCAATACTCCCTAATGTGGCGGCAATTACTCTTACACATTTGAGGTGTTTATGTCTGCGTCGTCGACCAATGGGCAGAAATCCGCGGGGCTGATTACGGACTGGCGTCCGGAAGAAGCAGAGTTCTGGCAAACAAAAGGGCATCGCATTGCGAGCCGAAACCTGTGGATCTCCGTACCGAGCCTGCTGCTCGCCTTCTGCGTCTGGATGCTGTTCAGTGCGGTAGCAGTTAACCTGAACAAGGTTGGTTTCAGCTTCACGACCGACCAGCTGTTTATGCTCACCGCGCTGCCTTCGGTGTCGGGTGCGCTGCTGCGCGTGCCGTACTCTTTTATGGTGCCTATCTTCGGCGGACGCCGCTGGACGGCCTTTAGTACCGGCATTCTGATCGTGCCCTGCGTCTGGCTTGGTTTTGCGGTGCAGGATACCACCACGCCGTTCAGCGTCTTTATCATCATCGCGCTGCTTTGCGGCTTCGCGGGTGCCAACTTCGCCTCGAGCATGGCCAACATCAGCTTCTTCTTCCCGAAAGCCAAACAGGGCGGGGCGCTGGGTATCAACGGCGGCCTGGGCAACCTGGGCGTGAGCGTGATGCAGCTGGTAGCGCCGCTGGTTATCTCTCTGTCCATGTTTGCCTTTTTTGGCGGTACCGGCGTTGAGCAGGCCGACGGCACCGTGCTGTTCCTCGAAAATGCCGCGTGGATTTGGGTGCCGTTCCTGGCTATCTTCACCCTCGCTGCCTGGTTTGGCATGAACGACCTGTCCGCCTCTAAAGCCTCGCTGCGTGAGCAGCTGCCGGTACTGAAACGTACGCATCTGTGGATCATGGGCGTGCTGTACCTGGCAACGTTCGGCTCGTTCATCGGCTTCTCCGCTGGTTTCGCGATGTTGGCAAAAACCCAGTTCCCTGACATTAACATCCTGCACTTTGCGTTCTTCGGCCCGCTATTTGGCGCGCTGGCTCGCTCTGCGGGCGGCGCGATTTCTGACCGTTTTGGCGGGATAAAAGTGTCGCTGATTAACTTCATTTTCATGGCCGTATTCAGCGCGCTGCTGTTCACCACGCTTCCGCATAACGGCGTGGGCGGCAACTTTATCGCCTTCTTCGGCGTGTTCCTGATGCTGTTCCTGACTGCCGGGCTGGGGAGTGGTTCGACCTTCCAGATGATCTCCGTTATCTTCCGTAAGCTGACTATGGATCGTGTCAAAGCGGCGGGCGGTACGGAAGAACATGCTCTGCGCGAAGCGGCAACCGACACGGCGGCGGCACTTGGCTTTATCTCAGCGATTGGTGCCGTAGGCGGATTCTTCATTCCTAAAGCTTTCGGAACTTCGCTTGCACTGACCGGTTCTCCGGCAGGGGCAATGAAAATCTTCCTGGTGTTTTACATTGTCTGTGTGGCGATCACCTGGGCAGTTTATGGGCGTAAATCAGCCAAATAAAAATTTTAACCGAATGGCCATTTTGGTTATTTTTTGCGCGGCTTCGGCCGCGTTTTTTATATTCTCTGGTTATTAGTTACAACATATTTTTTTTGATTTGGCCTGATACTGGCTCCTCCGAAGTGCGGATCTGGTAGTACCTACCCCTTAATACCTCCAGGCTACGTTATCCTACCTGTCAGAACCGAATTTTAGAAAATACATTATATGAAACAATATCATGTGAAGTTTTTTATTATGCCACTTTGGTGGTATTTGATTTTTTTTTGTCGTCAGCCAGCGCCATCGGTGTTGATCGTTATCAATTCTCACGTCATTACCGCGCGCTACCGTGCCAGGCAAATCTGCAATGTTGATTTCACAGAAGAGCCTCCAGGCTCCACATCAGGAGAATCCCGATGAGTAAGTTTCTTGACCGGTTTCGTTACTTCAAACAGAAGGGCGACACCTTTGCCGACGGACATGGCCAGCTGCTCGATACCAACCGTGACTGGGAAGAAGGCTACCGCCAGCGCTGGCAGCACGACAAAGTTGTGCGCTCCACCCACGGTGTAAACTGCACAGGCTCATGCAGCTGGAAGATTTACGTCAAAAGCGGCCTCGTTACCTGGGAGACCCAGCAGACCGACTACCCGCGAACCCGCCCGGACATGCCAAACCATGAGCCACGCGGCTGCCCTCGCGGCGCCAGCTATTCCTGGTATCTCTACAGCGCGAACCGCCTGAAATACCCTCTGATGCGTAAGCGCCTGATCAAACTGTGGCGCGAAGCCAAAACCGTACACGCCGACCCGGTCGACGCGTGGGCATCCATCATCAACGATCCGGAAAAAGCAAAAAGCTATAAGCAGGCCCGTGGTCGCGGTGGTTTTGTCCGCTCAAGCTGGCAGGAAGTGAACGAACTGATTGCGGCGTCTAACGTCTTTACCGCGAAAACTTACGGTCCTGACCGTATCGCGGGCTTCTCGCCAATCCCGGCGATGTCGATGGTTTCCTACGCCGCTGGCGCTCGCTATATCTCCCTGATTGGCGGGACCTGCCTGAGCTTCTACGACTGGTACTGCGACCTGCCGCCTGCGTCACCGATGACCTGGGGCGAACAGACCGACGTGCCTGAGTCCGCCGACTGGTACAACTCCAGCTATATCATGGCCTGGGGATCCAACGTGCCGCAGACCCGTACCCCGGACGCCCACTTCTTTACCGAAGTGCGTTACAAAGGGACTAAAACAGTAGCCGTAACGCCGGACTACGCGGAAATCGCTAAGCTTTGCGATCAGTGGCTGGCACCTAAGCAGGGTACCGATGCCGCCATGGCGCTGGCGATGGGCCACGTCATGCTGCGTGAGTTCCACCTGGATAACCCAAGCCAGTACTTCACCGACTACGTGCGTCGCTACACCGACATGCCGATGCTGGTGATGCTCGAAAAGCGCGACGGGTTCTATGCCGCGGGCCGCATGCTACGTGCATCCGACCTGGTTGACGACCTGGGCCAGGAAAACAATCCGCAGTGGAAAACCGTTGCTCTGGATAACCAGAACGGCGAGCTGCTGGCACCGAATGGCTCCATCGGCTATCGCTGGGGCGAGAAGGGCAAGTGGAACCTTGAGCAGCGCGACGGCACCAGCGGCGAAGAGGCCGAGCTGCGCCTGAGCCTGCTGGGCAGCCACGACGAAGTGGCCGAAGTGGGCTTCCCTTACTTCGGCGGCGAAAGCTCCGAGCACTTCAGCAACGTCAAGCTCGACAGCGTGCTGATGCACAAGCTGCCGGTTAAGCGTATCCAGCTGGCAGACGGCAGCAGCGCGCTGGTAACCACCGTTTACGATCTGACCCTGGCGAACTACGGCCTGGATCGCGGTCTGAACGATGAAAACTGCGCTTCCAGCTACGACGAAGTCAAAGCTTATACCCCAGCGTGGGCCGAGCAGATCACCGGCGTTTCCCGTCAGAACATCGTGCGCATCGCCCGTGAGTTTGCGGACAACGCCGATAAAACGCACGGTCGCTCGATGATCATCGTCGGTGCCGGGATGAACCACTGGTTCCACATGGACATGAACTACCGCGGCCTGATCAACATGCTGATCTTCTGCGGCTGCGTCGGCCAGAGCGGCGGCGGCTGGGCGCACTACGTGGGCCAGGAAAAGCTGCGTCCGCAAACCGGCTGGACGCCGCTGGCGTTTGCACTTGACTGGCAGCGCCCGCCGCGCCACATGAACAGCACCTCGTTCTTCTATAACCACTCCAGCCAGTGGCGCTACGAGTCGCTGACTGCGGAAGAACTGCTCTCCCCGCTGGCGGATAAATCCCGCTATAGCGGCCACCTGATTGACTTTAACGTCCGCGCTGAACGCATGGGCTGGCTGCCATCCTCACCGCAGCTGAACACCAACCCGCTGAACATCGCGGCGCAGGCGAAGGCCGCGGGCATGAGCGCGGCTGACTTCACCGCTCAGCAGCTGAAAAGCGGCGACATTCGCTTTGCGGCGGAGCAGCCGGATGCGGGCAACAACCATCCGCGCAACCTGTTTGTCTGGCGTTCTAACCTGCTGGGTTCCTCCGGTAAGGGCCACGAGTACATGCTTAAGTACCTGCTCGGTACCGAAAACGGTATTCAGGGCAAGGATCTGGGCAAAGAAGGCGGCGTGATGCCGGAAGAAGTTGAGTGGGTAGATAACGGCCTCGACGGCAAGCTGGATCTGGTGGTGACGCTGGACTTCCGCCTGTCGAGCACCTGCCTGTACTCCGATATCGTGCTGCCAACGGCGACCTGGTATGAGAAAGACGACATGAATACTTCGGATATGCATCCGTTTATTCACCCGCTTTCCGCCGCCGTTGACCCGGCATGGGACTCGAAGAGCGACTGGGATATCTACAAGGATATCGCGAAGAAATTCTCTGAAGTGTGCGTCGGCCATTTAGGGAAAGAAACCGATGTGGTGACGCTGCCAATCCAGCACGACTCCGCCGCAGAGCTGGCTCAGCCGTTCGGCGTAATGGACTGGAAAAAAGGCGAATGCGACCTGATCCCGGGCAAGACGGCTCCGCACCTGGTGACGGTTGAACGTGACTACCCGGCGACCTACGAGCGCTTTACCTCCATCGGCCCGCTGATGGAAACCATCGGCAACGGCGGGAAGGGCATTGCCTGGAACACGCAGACCGAAATGGATCTGCTGCGCAAGCTCAACTACACCAAGGCAGACGGCCCGGCGAAAGGCCAGCCGATGATCAATACGGCCATCGACGCCGCAGAGATGATCCTGACCCTGGCACCGGAAACCAACGGCCACGTCGCGGTGAAAGCCTGGGCCGCGCTCAGCGAGTTCACCGGCCGCGACCACACGCACCTGGCGACCAACAAAGAAGAGGAGAAAATCCGCTTCCGCGATATCCAGGCGCAGCCGCGCAAAATCATCTCCAGCCCGACCTGGTCCGGCCTTGAAGATGAGCACGTTTCCTATAACGCAGGTTACACCAACGTCCACGAGCTGATCCCATGGCGCACCCTGTCCGGTCGCCAGCAGCTGTATCAGGATCACCAGTGGATGCGTGATTTTGGCGAAAGCCTGCTGGTTTACCGTCCGCCGATTGATACCCGCTCGGTAAAAGGCGTGATGGGTAAAAAATCCAACGGTAACCCTGAGAAGGCGCTGAACTTCCTGACGCCGCACCAGAAATGGGGCATTCACTCTACCTACAGCGACAACCTGCTGATGCTGACCCTGTCACGCGGCGGCCCGATCGTCTGGATGAGCGAAATCGATGCCAAAGATCTGGGTATTGAAGACAACGACTGGATCGAAGTGTTCAACACAAACGGCGCGCTGACGGCGCGTGCGGTCGTCAGCCAGCGCGTGCCGGAAGGCATGACGATGATGTACCACGCCCAGGAACGTATTGTGAACCTGCCGGGTTCTGAAATTACCGGCCAGCGCGGCGGTATCCATAACTCGGTGACCCGCATCAGCCCGAAACCAACCCATATGATTGGTGGCTACGCGCAGCTGGCGTACGGCTTCAACTACTACGGCACCGTGGGCTCCAACCGTGATGAGTTCGTGGTGGTCCGCAAGATGAAAGACATTAACTGGTTAGACGGTGAAGGCAACGACCAGAAACAGGAGAGCGTAAAATGAAAATTCGTTCACAAGTCGGCATGGTGCTGAATCTTGATAAATGCATCGGCTGTCACACCTGTTCTGTGACCTGTAAAAACGTCTGGACCAGCCGTGAAGGCATGGAGTACGCGTGGTTTAACAACGTGGAAACCAAGCCGGGCATTGGCTACCCGAACGACTGGGAAAACCAGGAGAAGTGGAAAGGCGGCTGGATCCGTAAAATCAACGGTAAGCTGCAGCCGCGCATGGGTAACCGTGCTCTGCTGCTGGGTAAAATCTTCGCCAACCCGCACCTGCCGGGCATCGACGATTACTACGAGCCGTTTGACTACGACTACCAGCACCTGCACAACGCGCCGGAAGGCAAGCATCAGCCGATCGCCCGTCCGCGCTCGCTGATCACCGGCCAGCGTATGAACAAAATCGAAGCGGGCCCGAACTGGGAAGAGATCCTCGGCGGCGAATTTGAAAAGCGCGCCAAAGATCAGAACTTCGAAAACATGCAGAAGGCGATGTACGGCCAGTTCGAAAATACATTCATGGCCTATCTGCCGCGTCTGTGCGAGCACTGCCTGAACCCAGCGTGCGTGGCGACCTGCCCGAGCGGCGCCATCTACAAGCGTGAAGAAGACGGCATCGTGCTGATCGACCAGGACAGGTGCCGCGGCTGGCGCATGTGCATCACCGGCTGCCCGTACAAGAAAATCTACTTTAACTGGAAGAGCGGCAAGTCAGAGAAGTGCATCTTCTGCTACCCGCGTATCGAAGCCGGTCAGCCGACCGTCTGCTCCGAAACCTGCGTAGGCCGTATCCGCTACCTCGGCGTGCTGCTTTACGATGCGGATGCCATCGAGCAGGCAGCAAGCACCGAGAGCGAGCAAGACCTGTACGAGCGTCAGCTGGGGATCTTCCTTGACCCTAACGACCCGAAAATTATCGAGCAGGCTCTGAAAGACGGTATTCCGCACAGCGTCATCACCGCCGCCCAGCAGTCGCCGGTCTATAAAATGGCGATGGACTGGAAGCTGGCGCTGCCGCTGCACCCGGAATACCGCACTCTGCCGATGGTCTGGTACGTGCCGCCGCTGTCGCCGATTCAGTCTGCGGCGGACGCGGGTGAGCTGCCGCATACCGGCATTCTGCCTGACGTGGAAAGCCTGCGTATCCCGGTTGAATATCTGGCGAACCTGCTGACCGCAGGGGATACCGCGCCGGTGCTACGCGCCCTGAAACGTATGATGGCGATGCGCCATTATAAGCGTGCCGAAACCGTTGACGGGGTTACCGATACCCGCGCGCTGGAAGAGGTCGGCCTGACCGAAGCCCAGGCGCAGGAAATGTATCGCTACCTGGCGATTGCCAACTACGAAGACCGTTTCGTCGTGCCTTCCAGCCACCGCGAGCTGGCAGCAGAAGCCTTCCCGGAAAGCAAAGGGTGCGGCTTCAGCTTCGGCGACGGCTGCCACGGGTCGGACTCTAAGTTCAACCTGTTCAACAGCCGACGCATCGACGCCATTGATGTTTCCAGCAAAACGGAGCCGCAAGCATGATTGAACTTCTGGTAATTTCACGCCTGCTCGAATACCCGGATGCTGCCCTGTGGCAGCATCAGCAGGAGCTTCGCGATGCGTTAGCCGATGGCGTTGCTCTGGATCTGCAACAGGCCGCGCAGCTGAACGAGTTTATCGCCACGCTTTGCGGCGGCGATTTGCTGGACGCCCAGGCGAGCTACAGCGAACTGTTCGACCGCGGCCGCGCAACCTCGCTGCTGCTGTTTGAACACGTTCACGGTGAGTCCCGGGACCGCGGTCAGGCGATGGTGAACCTGATGGGCCAGTATGAACAGGCCGGCATGGAAATCGACAGCCGCGAGCTGCCGGACCACCTGCCGCTCTATCTGGAATACCTCTCCCAGCGCTCTGCTGAGGAAGCTCGCGGCGGCCTGCAGGACATCGCGCCGATTCTGGCCCTGCTGGGCGCACGCCTTAAGCAGCGCGAAAGCAAGTATGCGGTGCTGTTCGAGGTGATGATTGGCCTTTCCCAAAGCAACGTGGCGGTGGAAAGCGTCAGCCAGCAGATCGCCGATGAAGCCCGTGACGATACGCCTCAGGCTCTGGATGCGGTGTGGGAAGAAGAGCAGGTGAAATTTATTGCCGACCAGGGCTGCGGCGAATCTGAAATCAGCAGCCACCAGCGTCGTTTTGCCGGGGCTGTGGCTCCGCAGTATCTGAATATTGGGGGACAGTGATAATGCATTTTCTGAATGTATTCTTCTTTGACATCTATCCATACCTTTGCGGTACGGTATTCCTGGTCGGGAGCTGGCTGCGTTACGACTATGGCCAGTACTCCTGGAAAGCGGGATCGAGCCAGATGCTGGACAGAAAAGGCATGAACCTGGCGTCGAACCTGTTCCACATCGGTATTCTGGGTATTTTTGCCGGGCACTTCCTGGGCATGCTGACGCCGCACTGGATGTATGAGTCTTTCCTGCCGATTGAAGTGAAGCAGAAAATGGCGATGCTCGCCGGTGGTGCCTGCGGTGTGATGACGCTGGTTGGCGGTTTCCTGCTGCTTAAACGTCGTCTGTTCAACCCACGCGTTCGCGCTACGTCTACCGCAGCAGATATCCTGATCCTCACGCTGCTGGTGGTTCAGTGCGCGCTGGGTCTGCTGACCATTCCGTTCTCGGCGCAGCATATGGACGGCAGCGAAATGATGAAGCTGGTGGGCTGGGCGCAATCCGTGGTGACCTTCCACGGCGGCGCATCTGAGCATCTGGACGGCGTGGCGTTTATCTTCCGCGTGCACCTGGTGCTGGGCATGACCCTGTTCCTGCTGTTCCCGTTCACCCGTCTGGTGCACGTCTGGAGCGCACCGGTCGAGTACCTGACCCGCAAGTATCAGGTCGTTCGCGCCCGCCGCTGATCTTCGTCCCGAAAAGCAAATACCCGGCTAAGGCCGGGTATCAGACTGACGACAAACCTAAAGCGAATGAATTCCGCAAAGATCACACCGAATAAATAACAAGGAAAATCAATTCATTGATTTTCGCCTGCTTACCACAAAGAAGGAAAAACCACGCTTTTTCCTTCTTTGTCAGCAATCTAATACCCGGCTAAGGCCGGGTATTTTTTTGCTTTCGATAAGGGCTCATCACCATGACGCCAGCTTACTCCGGCTTGCGATCCCCGCTTTCTACCGGGTTTTTAGGATCCGCGCTCCATTCGTACCAGCCGCCGTCGTAAACGCCCACGTTTTTCCAGCCCATCGCTCGGGCATACATAAACGTTTCCGATGCGCGCCAGCCGGTGCCGCAGTAAAACGCGACCTGCTGATCCGGGGTGATATTCCAGCTTTTCCACATTGCGGCAATGTCATCGGCGGCGCGCATGGTGCCGTCCGGGTTATGGAAATCTTCCATGTGTGTGGAGTCTGAACCGGCGTGGCCCCAGCGGGCGCCGGCGATCTCGCCTTTTGGCTTAATGTAGCTGTAGCCGCTGGTGGTGCCGATAAACTCAGGCCAGGAACGAATGCTCACCAGCGACGCATCTTTGCGGTGCAGAAGCCCGCGGGCCTGCTCCGTGTTCAGCATCAGCTGCGGCTGCCCCGGAATGGGCGCGCCGAAGTCAGGGGCAGGCTGAACTTTGGCAGGTAATCCTCGCTCAACGGGCAGGCCTGAATCGCTCCAGGTTTGCCAGCCGCCGTCCAGAATGCGGACGTCTTTCACTCCGGCGTAGAGGATGATCTGCGCCACGCGTGCGGCGGCATAAACGTCGCGACCGTAGAGCACCACGGTGGTGTCGTGGCGAATACCGTGTTTTGCCAGCATCGCCTTAAGCTGCTCGTCGGAAACCTTGTTCCACAGCGGCTCGCTTTCCACCTCGTTGGTGTCGATATAGCCTGCGTCAGGAATATGGCTCAGCAGGTATTTTTTCGGCGCGCCCCAGCCAGCTTCAATGACCTTCCACTCCCCGGCAGGGGCGGCGGTGACAGGCTTCTTCTGCTGAAGGTCGTGGATCCACTGCGGATACACTAACTGTTCGAAATGGGGCGTTTTTTGCAGCCGGGCGGCGTTTTGCAGGCCGTCCGACAGCAGGGCGATATGGCTGAAACCGAGTTTTTCCAGGCGAGATTTAACCGCCTGCGTTTCCTCTTTATCGCCGTAAAGCGCGATCGGGCCGGAGTCGGTAAGCTGGTGCTGTTTCGCCCACTGGCTTATCTGCTCGTCGCTCATCAGGTCCAGCCAGGAGGCGGACAGATTCAGCGCGGCGGGCTCGTGGCCGCCAGCACCGTTCAGGGTTTGCGGCCAGCCGTTATAAAACGCGCTCGGACGGGTATCAATTAACGTTCCTTTTTGCGCCTGAAGCTGGGCAAAATTCATGGGCTGGGCCGCGGCAAGGGTGGAGAATGACAGCCCGGCAAGCAGCAGGGCGGTGGTTAGCTGAGAAACACGTTTCATCTAATAACCTGAAGGATAATCAAAGAGGCGCAATTGTGCGCGTGAGAGGCGCAGAGTTCTTTGCGTTACCTCATAGAGTGACGATTTTGCCGCCCGGAGGAATATCCTGCGGATCGTGAGTCACCAGCACAACGGGCAGCGACTGCTGCCTGCAGGCCTCCCATACGAATTCGCGAAACTGAGCGCGAAGAGGTAAATCGAGACGGGAGAACGGCTCATCGAGCAGAAGCGCTTCGGGCTTAGCGAGCAGGGCGCGCAGCACGCTAATACGCGCGCGTTCGCCGCCGGAAAGCGTAGCAGGGTCGCGGCTGGCAAAACCTTTAAGCCCTGCGCCCGCAAGCGCCTGTTCAGCCAGTTCCCGTCGAAGAGCGGCTCCCTTAAGCTCCGCCGGGATCGCCATCAGCAAATTTTGCAAAACGTTAAGATGCGGGAACAGAAGCGCGTCCTGAAACAAAATGCCGATGCGGCGCCGTTCAATGGGCAGCGTGTCGCGGCGCTCCCCGTTCAGCCACAGTTCACCCTCTGCGGTAAACGCGGCTGGAAGCGCGCCGACCGCCCAGTTCAGAAAGCTGGATTTTCCGGCGCCCGATGGCCCCATCAGGGTGATGATTTCACCGGCTGGCGCATCAAAGCTGATGTTGCGCAGCAGCGGGCGCGGGCCGTGGGAAAGGGAACAGTTACGAACGCTCAGCATTAGCGTAATCCTTGTCGATAGTGACCGGCCAGGCGGGCAGCCTGCAGCGTAAAGATAAACATCCCGGCGGGCAGCATAACCTGCAGCAGCGCCTGGATCGCCATCTGCTGAGGATCGCCCCCGCTGCTGAGCGCCACGGCCTCGGTGGTCACGGTGGCGAAGCGTCCGGCCCCGGCGTAAAGCGTGGGGAGATATTGCGCAACGCTCACGGAAAAGCCAACCGCCAGCGCCCCGAGCAGCGGACGCAGCAGCAGCGGCGTTTTGATCGTCCACAGAACCTGCCAGCCCGACCGGCCCAGCGTCCGCGCCGCAATGGCGTGGCGGGGATCGAGCTGCTGCCACGCGGGCCGCAGAACCAGTAAAGCATAAGGGATGACCCACAGCAGATGGCTCCAGACTACCGCAGGCCAGGTGCCTTCCTGGGCCAGGCGCAGCAGCACCTGATACTGCCCGGCGGCCAACGGCAGGGCAGGAAGGAACAGCGGCAGCAGCAGCAGAACGTCGAAGCGGCGCGGGATGCCCTCCAGCCACAGCAGAACGGATAGCGCGGCGATAGGCCCGCTCGCCAGCGCCAGCCAAAGCGTCGTTAACAGCCTGTCGTAACGGGCAAGCTCCCAGCCGGAAAAGCTGAAGGCCTCCGGTAGCAGCGACGGATAAAACCAGCTTTCCGCCAGCGACCAACAGAGCAGAATAGCGCCTGCGGCCATGACGATAACGGTTAATCCTGATGCAAGCGCGGACGAAAACAGCCGGGCGTCAGTCTGCCTGCGCCGCCCTGAGAACATCCCCAGCCGACGGCGTAAACCTTGCCACAGCAGCCAGCCGCCGGTGCCGGATCCGGCCAGTAAAACGACCAGCAGCGCAGAGAGCGCCATGCCCATTGCCTGCCGCTGAGGGTCGCCGTCGTTCATCCACTGCCAGGCCAGCACCGCCAGCGTCGGAGGATTATCCGGCCCGAGGATTATCGCCACATCCACTACTGACAGGCTGTACGTCATCACCGCTACCAGCGCCCAGCCCAGGCGCGGCAGAAGCTGGGGGATGATAACCAGCAGGCGGCTATGGAGCGGGCCGTAGCCCATCGAGCGCGACACGATAAGCTGCTGCTCCAGCTCGCTCCGGCTTAGCTGCGTGCTGGCAAACCACAATAAAAACCAGGCTTCCTTGAAGGCCAGCATCAAGCCCAGCCCGAGGCTGGCGCCGTCGACGGGGAAGGCAACGTGAAGCAGGCGAGAGAGCCAGCCGTTGGCGCTGAACATAAACAGCAGGCCGCTGGCAAAGGCCACGTGGGGAAAGGCCAGCAGCAGCGGCAGGCGGCGGACGTAGCTCTGCCAGCGCGGCCCGGGCCACAGCCCGCAGATAATCAGTACCGTTAGGGCCAGCGCGCCGCAAACGCTGATTAACGCTGAGACCACGGTCGACTGAAGTGCGAGAGGAAACTGACCGTCCTGCAAAACCTTTAGCCAGATTTCACCTTCGCGCAACGGTGAGGCTATGAGCGCCATGCCCGGCAGCAGCGGTAAAAAAACGACGCCCACCGCAAGCGCTGCCAGAACCCCGGCGAGGGTAATCTTTTGGTTCATCGGGCACCGTAGCGGGCAAGCCAGGCTTTTTCGAGGGCGGCAACCCATGCGGCGTGAGGCTCTGCCAGGAACGGCACCGGCTCAAGGCTGGCCGGAACGTGCGCCGCCAGCCGCGTACCGAGCGGCGCGGGAAGCAGCTTGCTGTCCAGAATAGTCGGGTCGCCCCAGACGGCGGGGTCTGCCTTGCGGATCTGCGCTTCCGGCGACATCAGGAAGTTGGCCACCACCATGGCTGCCGCTTTAGATTTTGCATTGGCGGGGATAGCCACAAAGTGAACGTTACCGAGCATGCCCTTCTCAAACCCAAAGGCGCGTGCCGAGGCGGGCAGCTGCTTGCGGGCAATCAGGTTGTCCACGTGCGCGGGGTTAAAGGTGATGGAAAGCAGCAGCTCGCTGTCCGCCAGCATGCGGTCCATGCGGGCGGGCGTTGCCGGGAAGCTTTTGCCCTTGCGCCAGAGATAAGGGTGAAGCTTGTCAAGATAGCGCCACAGCGGGGCCGTGACTTTCTCAAAGGATGACGGATCCGGCGCCTGGCGTAACGCATGCGGGTCATCGGTCAGCACAATCAGCAGCTGTTCGATCAAGGCCGTACCGGTAAAGTCCGGCGGGCGAGGGTAGCTCACCTTACCCGGGTTAGCTCTGGCAAACGTCAGCAAAGCTTCGGCGCTGCGTGGGAGTTCAGGCGTGCGCTGGCCGTCGCCGATCAGCATCAATTGGGCGCTTCCCCAGGGGGCCTCCGCGCCGTCAACCGGCTGGGAGAAGTCTTCCCGCACGGGCTTCTGAACGTCAACATATTGCCAGTCCGGCAGGGTTTCCGCCCAGCCTTCGCTAAGCAATCCGGCGGTTTTCAGGGTGCGGAAGTTTTCGCCGTTCACCCACAGCAGGTCGACGGAACCGTTAGTTTTTCTCCCCGCCGCGTCCTCGCTCTGGATGCGTTTCACTGCTTCAGCGGCGTCCGCCAGATGCACAACCTTAAGGGTTATGCCGTAACGTTCCTTCACCTGTGCGCTTGTCCAGTCCAGATAGCTGTTTACCGCCGGGTCGCCGCCCCAGGCGTTGAACCAGACCGTCTGACCGCTGGCCTGCTGGCGCAGATCGTTCCAGGCGGTAGGCTGGGCGAGGGCGGAAAAGCTCAGGGCAATGAGCAACAAAAACAGGGAGCGTAAACGCACGAAGAGATCCTCAACGTTAAATTGGTGGATGGCGCTATCGCTTATCCACCCTACGGGAAACGGTATTCCGGATAACCCAACGGGAGACCAGCGGCAGAAAGCCGATCAGCGCGAAGGTCAGGATCATACCCGGAGAGAGTATATCCGCAGCCGAGCGCAGCTGGCTCAATTCCTTACCGGCGTTCAGATAAACAACGATGGCGGGCAGCATGCCCACGAAGCTGACGGCAAAGTAGCGGCCAGCGGAAACCGGCGTCAGCCCCATCAGCAGGTTAACCAGGAAGAAGGGGAAAACGGGGGCCAGGCGCAGTGCGAACAAATAGCGCGTGCCGTCCTGCGCCATGCCTTTATTCACCTTTGCCATCATTTTCGAGAAGCGCTTTTGCACCCAGTCGCGCAGCAGGTAACGGCTGAGCAGCATGGCAAGCGTCGCGCCGCAGGTGGCTCCCAGCGCCACGAGCAGAGTGCCCTGCACCAGCCCGAATAGCGCGCCGCCCAGCAGCGTCAACAGCGTCGCGCCGGGGATGGAGAGGGTGGCGACCAGAACGTAGCTGGCAAAAAACGCCAGCGCGGCAAGCCATGGATGCAGGGCGTGCCAGAGTAAGAGCTTAGACTGGTAGTGCTGAAGCGTCGCCAGGCTAATGGTGCCAGGCGGCAGAAGTAGAAGGAGCAGCGTAACGATAACCAGCAGCGCAACGAACAGCAGCTTACGCATTCTCGAACGGCTCCTTATTGTGGCAAATTACAGCTTGAACTGCGCCCAGACCGGGGCGTGGTCCGACGGCTTCTCCATGCTGCGGATAGCGTAGTCGATACCCGTCGCCACGCAGCGCTCCGCCAGCGGCTGGCTTGCCAGCAGCAGGTCGATACGCAGGCCGCGGTTGTCGTCAAAGCCCTTCGAACGGTAGTCGAACCACGAGAATTTATCCTGAGTTTCCGGATTGGCGTGGCGGAAGGTATCCACCAGACCCCAGCTAATCAGGCGATCCATCCACTCGCGCTCTTCCGGCAGGAAGGAGCATTTGCCGGTGCGCAGCCAGCGCTTGCGGCTATCTTCGCCGATGCCGATATCCAGATCCGTCGGGCTGATATTGACGTCGCCCATAATCAGCACCGGGTTGTCTTTATTCAGCTCGTTGTTGAGGTAGTCCTGCAGATCCTGGTAGAACTTCGCCTTAGCCGGGAATTTGGTTGGATGGTCGCGGCTTTCGCCCTGCGGGAAGTAGCCGTTGATCACCGTCAGGTTGCCGAGCGGGGAAGGAATTTCGGCCATGATAATGCGGCGCTGAGAATCTTCATCATCGCCTGGGAAGCCACGGCGCACGGCAACGGGCGTCTCTTTGGTCAACAGCGCCACGCCGTAATGGCCTTTCTGGCCGTGATAAAAGACGTTGTAGCCCAGCTTCGCCACGTCCTCAAGCGGAAACATATCGTCGTGAACTTTGGTTTCCTGCAGGCCGATGACGTCCGGCTGGTGCTGTTCGACGATAGCCTGTAGCTGATGGGGACGGGCACGCAGGCCGTTGATATTAAAAGAGACAAATTTCATAAGTCGCAGCCTGGATAGCAGGTTAAGGTTGCAGGATGGTAGCAGAAAATCGCTGTGAATGCTGCGCCGCGTACCAGCATATTGTCGGATGGCGCTAACGCTTATCCGACCTACAAGCGATAGGGGATAAGCGCAGCGTCATCCACCGGGCAAAATCTGCACCAGAATGACCCGATTCGCCCCGAACTGGTGCATAAATGGCGGTCAAATCCCGCGAGCGATCACAATTCCAGCATTATATTTTACGGTTGCATAATATTTCTTGTTTTCCTCCGGTCAACCCGCCCCGCAGGTAAAACTATGCACTTAATATTCACTTTTATTGCATAGGTTAATTTTGTAACTCCTTGATTTTCCTTTCTGACCTCTTCGCTATGCACTTTTATCGCTGGCTGGCACGAAGCGTGCAATCTACATTCACAGTGCAAACACTCAGTTATTTAACATTTAAGTTACTTATTATTTACCGGAAGAGGTCACTATGCCGCAATCAATTACACGCCAGAACTTCGACGATTGGATGATGCCCGTTTACGCCCCTGCGGCTTTTATTCCGGTGCGCGGTGAAGGATCCACCCTGTGGGATCAGCAGGGTAAGGATTACATCGATTTTGCGGGCGGGATTGCGGTTAACGCGCTGGGGCACGCCAACACGGACCTGCGCGCGGCGCTCGTTGGCCAGGCCGAAAAGTTCTGGCATACCGGCAACGGCTATACCAACGAGCCGATTTTGCGTCTGGCAAAGCAGCTTATCGACGCGACATTTGCCGACAAAGTATTCTTCTGTAACTCCGGGGCGGAGGCCAACGAAGCGGCCCTGAAGCTGGCCCGTAAATACGCTCACGATAATTATGGTCCGCAAAAAAGCGGCATCGTCGCCTTCAAAAACGCCTTCCATGGGCGCACGCTGTTTACCGTCTCCGCAGGCGGGCAGCCTGCCTATTCAAAAGACTTTGCGCCGTTGCCGGCGGATATCAGCCATGCCGTCTATAACGACCTGCAGTCCGCCAGCGAGCTTATCGATGAAAACACCTGCGCGGTGATCGTTGAGCCAATGCAGGGCGAGGGCGGCGTGGTGCCAGCGGATCCAACGTTCCTTCAGGGCCTGCGCGAACTTTGCGACCGCCATAACGCGGTGCTGATTTTCGATGAGGTGCAGACCGGCGTCGGGCGCACCGGCTCCCTGTATGCCTATATGCACTACGGCATTACGCCGGACGTGCTATCAACCGCAAAAGCGCTGGGCGGCGGCTTCCCGATTGGCGCGATGCTGACCACCGATAAGTTCTCGCAGGTGATGGTAGTCGGCACACACGGGACGACCTATGGCGGCAACCCGCTGGCGGGCGCGGTCGCCGGGCGCGTCATGGAGCTGATTAATACGCCGGAGGTGCTGAACGGCGTGAAGCAGCGCCACGAGTGGTTTGTCGAGCGCCTTAACAAGATCAATCAGAAACATCAGCTGTTCAGCGAAGTCCGCGGGCTGGGGCTGTTAATTGGCTGCGTGCTGCAACAGGAACACGCGGGCAAGGCTAAACTTATTCTGCAGGCCGCCGTTCAGGAAGGGCTGATGATCCTGATCGCGGGTGCCAACGTGGTGCGCTTCGCCCCGTCGCTGATTATCAGCGAGGCGGACGTGCGCAAAGGACTCGACCGCTTTGAGCGCGCCTGCGAACGTTTCACTGCGGGAGAGACATCATGATGGTCATCCGTCCTGTTGAGCGCGGCGATCTGTCCGGGCTGATGGCGCTGGCGGGGAAAACGGGGGGTGGGTTGACCTCGCTGCCCGTCGATGAAAAAACGCTGTCAGAGCGCATCGAACGCTCCATTAATACCTGGCAGGGCGGCCTGCCGAAGGGCGACCAGGGCTACGTTTTTGTCCTCGAGGAGACGGCGAGCCGCAAAGTGGTAGGCATCTGCGCCATCGAAGTTGCGGTGGGGTTGAACGACCCCTGGTATAACTACCGCTTCGGCACGCTGGTACACGCCTCAAAAGAGCTGAATATCTATAACGCGCTGCCGACGCTGTTCCTGAGCAACGACCACACCGGCAGCAGCGAGCTGTGCACGCTTTTCCTCGATGCCGACTGGCGTAAAGAGGGCAACGGTTACCTGCTGTCAAAATCCCGCTTTCTGTTTATGGCGGCCTTCCGCGAACGCTTCAACGACAAGGTCGTGGCGGAGATGCGCGGCGTCATTGACGAACACGGTCATTCGCCTTTCTGGGAAAGCCTGGGCAACCGCTTTTTCTCGATGGAGTTCAGCCGCGCGGACTATCTGTGCGGCACCGGGCAAAAAGCATTTATTGCCGAACTGATGCCAAAGCACCCTATCTATACGGATTTCCTCTCACCTGAAGCGCAGGCGGTGATTGGCGAGGTGCATCCGCAGACCGCTCCCGCCCGCGCCGTGCTGGAGGCCGAAGGCTTCCGCTACCGTAATTATGTCGACATCTTCGACGGCGGCCCGACGCTGGAGTGCGACATTGACCGCGTGCGGGCCATCCGCAAGAGCCGCATGACGGAGGTGGTCATCGGCCAGCCCGCCACGGACGATCTGCCTGTCTGCCTGGTGGCCAACGAAAACTATCACAACTTCCGCGCGATGCTGATTAAAGCCAATCCGAAAGGTGACCGACTGATCATCGACGCCACCACGGCGGAAGCCCTGAACTGCTCTACCGGCGACAAGGTTCGCCTGGTTCGCCTGTGCCCTGAGGAGAAAAAAGTATGACCCAGTGGATCAATGGACAATGGACGGCTGGCCTCGGCGAGGCGATGCAAAAGCATAATCCGGTTAACGGCGAGCTGCTCTGGGAAGGCGTCTCCGCCAGCGCCGAACAGGTTGTACAAGCCTGCGAAGCGGCGCGTGCGGCATTCCCTGCGTGGGCTAAAAAATCCTTTGCCGAACGTCAGGCAATAGTTGAGCAATTCGCCCGCCTGTTGGAAGAAAACAAAAACGAGCTGACCACGACCATCGCGCAGGAAACAGGGAAGCCGCGCTGGGAAGCGGCAACGGAAGCGACGGCGATGATCAATAAAATTGCCATCTCGATTAAGGCGTACCACACGCGGACCGGCGAAACCCATACGCCGATGGCGGACGGTGCGGCTACGTTGCGCCATCGTCCACACGGCGTGCTGGCGGTATTCGGGCCGTATAACCTGCCGGGGCATTTGCCTAACGGGCATATCGTGCCGGGGCTGCTGGCGGGCAATACTTTAATCTTTAAGCCCAGCGAACTGACGCCGCGTACTGGCGAGCAGGTCATGAAACTGTGGCAACAGGCTGGCCTGCCGGAAGGCGTGCTGAACATGGTGCAGGGCGGACGTGAAACCGGACAGGCGCTTGCGCAGCAGGGCGACCTCGACGGGCTACTGTTTACCGGGAGCGCCAATACCGGCTACCAGCTTCATCGTCAGTATGCGGACCAGCCCGAAAAAATCCTCGCCCTTGAGATGGGGGGAAATAACCCACTGATCGTTGAAAACCCGGAAGATCTCGACGGCGCGGTCCATGTGGCAATCCAGTCAGCGTTTATTACTGCCGGGCAGCGCTGCACCTGCGCTCGCCGCCTGCTGGTGAAGAAGGGCGAGCAGGGCGACAGATTTATCGAGCGGCTGGTGGAAGTGGCCGCGCGTATACGGCCAGGCGCCTGGGATGCGACGCCGCAGCCGTTTATCGGCGGTTTGATTTCGGCCCAGGCGGCTGAGCGCGTGCTGAGCGCCTGGCAGGAACATCTGGCGCGCGGCGGCAAACCGCTGCTGGAGCCGAAGCTGGTGAAGGCGGGGGGCTCACTGCTGACGCCGGGCATTGTTGAATTATCCGACCTGCGGGACGTGCCGGACGAGGAGGTCTTCGGGCCGCTGCTGGCAGTTTATCGCTATGACAGCTTCGACGACGCTATCCGCATGGCGAACAATACCCGCTTCGGGCTGGCAAGCGGGCTTATTTCACCGAGCCGCGAACAGTTTGACCAGCTGCTGCTGGAGGCGCGTGCGGGAATTGTTAACTGGAACAAACCGCTGACCGGTGCGGCCAGTACCGCCCCGTTTGGCGGCGTGGGGGCCTCGGGCAACCATCGCGCCAGCGCCTGGTATGCTGCTGATTACTGCGCGTGGCCGATGGCGACGCTGGAGAGCCCGGCGTTCCCACTGCCTGAAACATTAAGTCCCGGGCTGGATTTCAGCCGTAAGGAGCAGCCATGAAGGCCCGCGAAGCCAACTTTGACGGCCTGGTGGGGCTGACCCACCACTACGCCGGGCTGTCGTTCGGGAACGAGGCCTCGACGAAACACCAGTTCCGTGTTTCCAGCCCAAAGCTGGCGGCGAAGCAGGGGCTGCTGAAGATGAAAGCGCTGGCGGATGCCGGATTCCCGCAGGGTGTTATTCCCCCGCAGGAACGACCGAACGTTCCCGTGCTGCGCCAGCTCGGTTTTACCGGCACGGATGTGCAGATTGTTGAGAAGGTGGCGAAACAGGCTCCGCAGCTGCTTTCTGCCGCCAGCTCAGCCTCGTCGATGTGGGTGGCAAACGCCGCCACCGTCTCGCCGTCCGCCGACAGCCTGGACGGTAAAGTGCATCTGACGGTCGCGAATCTGAACAACAAATTTCACCGGGCGAGCGAAGCGCCAACCACTGAAAGCCTGCTGCACGCCATTTTCCGCGATGAACACCACTTTGCCGTCCACGGCGCGCTGCCGCAGGTAGGCATGTTCGGCGACGAGGGGGCGGCGAACCATAACCGCCTCGGTGGGGGATACGGCGATCCGTCCGTCCAGCTGTTTGTTTACGGGCGGGAAGAGGCGAAGGCCGGGCTAATACCGGCGCGCTATCCGGCCAGGCAAACGCTGGAGGCAAGCCAGGCCGTAGCCCGCCTGAACCAGGTGGAGCCTGAACTGGTGGTTTATGCCCAGCAAAACCCGGCGGTTATCGACCAGGGCGTATTTCATAATGACGTGATTGCGGTATCGAACCGCCAGGTGCTGTTCTGCCACGAGCAGGCGTTCCTGCACCAGCAGGAGCTGTACGGCACGCTGCGCCAGAAAATCCCCGGCTTTACGGCGCTGGAGGTCCCGGCCAGCCGGGTATCGGTGGCGGATGCCGTGTCAACTTATCTGTTTAACAGCCAGCTGCTGAGCCGCGACGATGGCAGCATGCTGCTGGTGCTACCTGAAGAGGCGCGCCAGCATGAGGGCGTGTGGGGCTACCTGAACGAGCTGCTGGCCGCCGATAACCCCATCGGCGAGCTGAAGGTTTTCGACCTGCGTGAAAGCATGGCGAACGGCGGCGGCCCTGCCTGCCTGCGCCTGCGCGTCGTGCTTACCGCGGAAGAGCAGCGGGCGGTCAACCCGGCGGTGATGATGAACGATAAGCTGTTCGTCACGCTGAACGGCTGGGTGGACCGCTGGTATCGCGACCGTCTGACCCAGGCTGATTTGGCCGACCCGCAGCTGCTGCGCGAGGGGCGGGAAGCGCTGGACGAGCTGACGCGAATTCTGGATTTGGGATCGGTCTATCCTTTCCAGATCTAACGGCTAATATTGCCGGATAAGCGTTGGTCTTATCCGGCAGCGTTTTATTTCAACAAGAGCTTCTCCACGTCGCTTCCAGCGCGGATAAACACCGGAATAGACTCGAGCGGTGCCTCAACGGCTATTAGCTGGCCGCCCTGATAGTTCTCCCCGCGCAGGGAAATCCAGCATTCTCCTTCCGGAAGCCATACATCGCGCTGGCGCTGGCCCGCCTGCATGACCGGCGCAACCAGCAGATCTTCGCCCAGCAGGTACTGATCCTCAATCTCCCAGCTGTTGCTCTGCTGCGGATAGTGGTAGAAGAGCGGCCGCATAACTGGATCGCCGTGTTCGCTTGCCTGCGCCATCACGCCGTCGATATAGGGGCGAATGCTTTCGCGAACCTGCAGCCAGTGGGACATTATCTGGCAGTTCTCTTCCCCGTAGCTCCAGACTTCGTTCGGGGAACCGCTGTTGCACTGCGGGATGCCGTTGCGGAAGGCTTCCGGGGGCTGAACCTGCGGGTCTCGGTAACCGTGCAGGCGGAAGACAGGGCAGAATGCGCCCCACTGGAACCAGCGGATCAGCAGCTCGTGGAAGGCCGGATCGTGGATATTGCCGCCCTGGAAGCCGCCAATATCTGTGGTCCACCATGGGATACCCGCCATCCCCATATTCAGCCCGGCGGCAAGCTGGTTGCGCAGCGCATGGAATGACGAATGGACGTCGCCGGACCAGGCCAGCACGCCGTAGCGCTGGCTGCCCGCCCAGGCGCAGCGCACCAGGTTAACGATCTCTTTTTCGCCCTGCGCCTGCAAACCTTCATAAAAGCCCTGGGCGAAATCGCGCGGGTAGCTGTTGCCGACCTCCAGCACCGGCCCGGTGTGATAGCGATAGTTATCGAAATCATAGGCGCGGTATTCCGGCTCCGCTTCGTCCAGCCAGAAAAGGCGGATGCCCGCATCGTAATAGTTCTCTTTAACCTTATTCCACACATACTGGCGCGCGGCAGGGTTGGTGGCATCGAAAAATGTGCAGTTACCCATAAAGTCCAGATTGACCGATACGCCGCGCTCGGTGGTCACCAGATAGCCTTTGGATTTCATCTCCTTGTAGTTTTCGGTGCGGCTGTCTACCGTTGGCCAGACGGAGACCATCGTTTCGATCCCCATTTCGCGAAGCTCGCTGACCATTGCCTGCGGATCGGGCCAGTCGATAGGGTCGAAGCACCAGGTGCCCTGATTCGGCCAGTGGAAAAAGTCGATAACGATAACCGACAGCGGCAGGTTGCGGCGCTGGTACTCGCGGGCGACATCCAGCACCTCTTGCTGGGTGCGATAACGCAGCTTGCACTGCCAGAAACCCGTCGCAAACTTCGGCATTGGCGGCGCTTTTCCCGTGGCCTCGGCGTACTGGCGGGTTATCTCGAGTGGGCTATCCCCTGCGGTGATCCAGTAGTCCATCTCTTCGCAGACCAGCGCCTTCCACTGGGTGCCGTTCTTGGCAAAACTCGCTTCGCCAATCGCCGGGTTATTCCACAGCATGCCGTAGCCCAGGCTGGACTGCATGAAGGGCACGCTGGCCTGGGAGTTACGCTGCGCCAGCTCCAGCGTGCAGCCTTTCAGATCCAGCCACGGTTGCTGGTATTGCCCCATGCCGTAGATTTTCTCATTTTTGGCCGCCTCAAAGCGGACGGTGAGCTGATATTTCCCGCCCGGATTGGGCTTAAATTCCCGACCATCGAGCTTCAGCGCGCTGATATATTTATCCTGGCTCTTTTCC